>CAZFIU010000003.1:0-125051 GCA_964519455.1 uncultured Syntrophobacterales bacterium | reverse complement strand
CGATCAGCGTCTGGTTGATGTCGTAGTTGGCGGGGAGCCAGAGGAAGTCGAAGCCGAAGGTCTTGTCGAGGATGGCGAAGTTGGCGACGACGTTGGCGATCATCCACGCGACCGTCGCGAACACGCCGAGCAGCACCAGGACCTGTATGGCCACACCGCGGACGGCCTCGTCGTACCACAGGCGGCCCAGGCTGAACACGGGACCTGGAGGCGGACCGGGTCTGTCGTCGGATTGTACCACGCCCGGTAGTCTATACGACATGAGCCGTATGGATTGCCAGTGTCACGCGCGATGGCGTGACACTGGCCCCACACGGCTCATGCTGTGTCAAACGTAACCGCTCTACCGGAACGGCGGGGCGTAGAGCAGTCCGCCGTCCGTCCACTGGGCGTTGAGCCCCCGGTCGAGGCCGATGGGGGTCTTCTTGCCCAAGTGCTTCTCGAAGACCTCGCCGTAGTTGCCCACCTGTGCGATGATGTTCACCGCCCAGTCCTTGGACAACCCCAGCCGCTCCCGGCCCTGCAGCTCCTCGACGCCGAGCAGCCGGTTGACCTCCTTGTTCTTGTTCTCCTTCGACGCCATTTCCTTCACGTTCTTGGAGGTCACGCCCATCTCCTCGGCCGCGATCATGGCGTTGAGGGACCAGCGCACGATGTCCGCCCACTGGTCGTCGCCGTGGCGCACCAGCGGTCCCAGCGGCTCCTTGGAGATGATCTCCGGCAGCACCACGTGGTCGTCCGGGTTGTCGGTGGCGGCGCGGGTGGCCGCCAGACCGGAGCGGTCGGTGGTGTACACGTCGCAGCGGCCGGCCAGGTAGTTGGTGCGCGCCTCGGTGTTGGTCTCGATGGGCACCGGCTCATACTTCATGTTGTTGGCGCGGAAGAAGTCCGCGAGGTTCAGCTCCGTGGTGGTGCCGGTCTGGATGCACACCGACGCACCGCCCAGCTCGCTGGCGGACTTGACGCCGAGCTTCTTCGGCGCCATGAAGCCCTGGCCGTCGTAGTAGTTGATGCCCACGAAGGTGAGCTGCAGGTCCACGTCCCGGCTGAAGGTCCATGTGGTGTTGCGCGACAGCATGTCGATCTCGGCCGAGCGCAGCGCGGTGAAGCGCGTCTTTCCGGTGAGGTTCTTGTACTTGAGATTGTTGGCGTCGCCGAACACCGCGGCCGCCACCGCCCGGCACACGTCGACGTCGAAACCCTTCCAAACCCCCTTGTCGTCCGGCGCGGCAAAGCCCACCAGGCCGGTGTTGATGCCGCAAATCAAGTGGCCGCGCTGGCGCACGTCGTCCAGAGTTCCCGCCGACGCCACGGACACGACCATTGCCAAGCCGACCACGGCTGCGAGACCGGCGAACATATCGCGTGACAGACTTCTCATGAAGATCCTCCTTCTTGGCGTAAAGTAGGCATAGAGTATGCCGATCAGCAATTATTGAACAAACGGATTAAAATATATTCTAGAGAAAATACGCGAAAAAGCAACAATCCGCCGGCTGTCCGGCCACGGCAGCAAGAAGGCGTGTCTCGGCGAGGGCCCTCGGCCCCCCGGGCAAGTGCATCAACGGCGTTCTTCCGGTATCAGGCCCCGGGGCGCGAAGCGCAGCACCAGCAGGAGCACCGCGCCCATCACCACCAGGCGCATGTGGGCGGCGCTGTCCATGAGGTGGACCCGGAGCGGGTGGTCCGCGGCCAGGGGAGACGTGAGCCAACCCATCAGCCACAGGCCCAGAGGCTCGGCTTCCACCCAGACGTACCACACCAGGAAACCGCCGAGGACGGCCCCCCAGTTGTTACCGGACCCGCCGACGATGACCATCACCCAGACGACGAAGGTGAAGCGCAAGGGATGATACGTGGTGGGTGTGAACTGCCCGTCCAGGGTCGCCAGCATGGCGCCGGCGATGCCCACCACGGCGGAGCCCAGCACGAACACCTGCAGGTGCCGCGCCGTGACGTCCTTGCCCATGGCCTCGGCCGCGGTCTCGTTGTCCCGGATTGCGCGCATCATGCGTCCCCAGGGCGCGCGCAGGGCCGCCTCGGAGAGCCACATCAGCACCAGCAGCACCAGCGCGAAGAGGCCCGCGTAGCATAGCTTCACCACGATGGAGGATAGTTCCACCGGGGATGCGCCGAGGCTGTCCGCCCATTCCCGGAACCATGCGGCGGCTTGCAGGTCCACCTCGTAGGGGACAGGACGGGGCAGGCCGGTGACGTTCTTCACGCCCCGGGCCAGCCACTCCTCGTACTTGAGAAAGGCGACGATGATCTCGGCGATGCCCAGGGTGGCGATGGCGAGATAGTCCGCGCGCAGCCCGAGGCTGATCTTGCCCGCCGCCCAGGCCGCGCCCGCGGCCAGCGCGCCGCCCACGAACCACGACAGGACGACGGGCAGGCCGAACCCGCCGAGGTAGCCGGTCCTCGACGGGTCCACCGCCTCGATGGCGCGTACCGCCGGCTCGAACAACGCCCGAGCCGCGAAGTACCCCACCGCCACGACCACCGCCACGGCCAGCTTGCGGCAGGCCGGCCGCCGCATCCCGCGGTGGACGATGATCGCGGCCGCGATGGTGATCAGCGCCAGGGCCAGGGCCAGCACCACGCCGGCGCCGCCTGCCTGCCACGCCGCTCCCACGGGAGGCATGGACACCAGCACCCCGGCCAGCCCGCCCAGGGCGGCGAAGCCCATGACCCCGGCGTTGAACAGCCCGGCGTAGCCCCACTGGATGTTCACCCCAAGCGTCATGATGGCCGAAATCAGGCACAGGTTGAGGATCGTGAGCGCCAGCGACCAGCTCTGGCCGGCGCCCACGAGACAGATGAGCGCCGCCATGGCGCCGAACAGGACCGCCTTTCGCGGGGTCCGCGGCGCCCGGACCACGCGGACGGCGAGGGGCTCGGAGGCATCGCTCATGACGACTTCCCGCTGAAGATGCCGGTGGGCTTCACCAGCAGCACCACCACCAGGATGAAGAAGGACACGGCGAACTTGTAGTCGGTGGAAAGGAACTGCACCAGGCCGTCGGGACGCCAGCCCTCCGGCCCCAGGTACGCCAGGAACTTCCGGTAGGGGTAGGTGAGCAGCACCTCGGAGAAGGCCACGACGAAACCCCCGACGATGGCGCCCAGGGGATTGCCCAGGCCGCCGACGATGGCCGCGGCGAAGATGGGCAGGAGCAGCGACAGGAACGTGAACGGCTTGAAGCTCTTGTCCAGGCCGTACAGGGTCCCCGCCACGGCAGCGAGGCAGCCCACGATGAGCCAGGTGACCGCCACCACCCGTTCCGGGTTGATGCCGGACAGCAGCGCCAGGTCCTCGTTGTCCGAGAACGCGCGCATGGACTTGCCGGTGCGGGTCCTTTCCAGGAACCAGAAGAGCGCCGCCACCAGCGCCAGCGCCACCACCACGCTGAGACTCTGGGTGGTCTTGACGGCAAGGCCCTCGGACAACCCGGTCCAGGCCCTGAACTCCGGCACCGTGAACAGGAAGCGGGCGCCGTCGGTGAAGACCCGGTCGGCCGGTCCGATGACGAAGCGGATGATCCCGTTGAGGACGAACATGACCCCCACCGACACCACCAGCAACATCACCGGCTGCGCCCGGGTGCGCCGGTAGAACCGAAAGACCCAGCGGTCCGCCAGCAGGCACAGGGCCGCGGTGACCGCCATGCCCGCGGGCAGCGCCAGCAGCGCCGTGGGCAGCGGCCCGAGGGTCACGCCCCAGTGTTGCAGCAGCCAGGTGAACAGGATGGTGACCATGGCGCCGAAGGCCATGATCTCGCCGTGGGCGAAGTTGGAGAAACGCAGCACGCCGTACACCAGCGTCACCCCCAGGGCGCCGAGGGCGAGCTGGCAGCCGTAGGCGGTGGCGGGGACCACCAGGAAGTTGGTGAGCAGCACGACCGCGTTGACGACGTCTTCCAACGGGTCACCCCCCGAGAAACGACTGCCGGACCTCCGGGTTGGCCAGCAGCATCTTTCCGGTGCCGGTGAAGCGGTTGCGGCCCTGCACCAGGACGTACCCCTTGTCCGCGAGTTCCAGGGCCTGGCGGGCGTTCTGTTCCACGATCAGCACGGCGACGCCGCTCTGGGCGATGTCGAGGATGCGTTCGAAGAGCTCGTGGGTCACGATGGGCGACACCCCGGCGCTGGGCTCATCGAGCATGAGCGCCCGCGGCCGGTTCATCAGCGCGCGGCCGATGGCCACCTGCTGGCGCTGCCCGCCGGACAGTTCGCCGGCGGGCTGACGGCGCTTGTCCTTGAGCGCCGGGAACAGGCCGTAGACCTCGTCCAGGGTCCCGGCGATGTCGTCGGTGCGGACGAACGCGCCCATCTCCAGGTTCTCCTGCACCGTCAGCGAGCGGAACACGTTGTCGGTCTGCGGCACGAACCCCATGCCCTTGCGCGCCCGCGCCTGCGGCGCCAGCGTGGTGATGTCCTCGCCGTCCAGGCGCACCGCCCCGGAGCGCAGCGTCAGCATGCCGAAGAGCGCGCGCATGGCCGTGGACTTGCCGGCGCCGTTGGGGCCCACCACCACGGTGATCTCCCCGCGCTCGGCGGCGATGGCACAGCCCCGGAGGATATCCGGGCCGCCATAACCGCCGACGAGGTCCGCTCCCGCCAGAAAGCTCATGAATCGCGTTCTCCCCGCGTCACCAGTCCCCGGCCCAGATAGGCCTCGATGACCCGCTCGTCGGATTGCACTTCCGGAGGGGATCCCTGGGTCAGCACCTTTCCTTCGGACATGACGATGACCGGATCACACAGGAGCGAGATCAGCTCCATGTCGTGCTCGATGATGCAGAAGGTGTAACCGTGGTGCAGGTTGAGGCGCAGGATGGCGCCGGCGATGTCCTTGAGCAAGGTGCGGTTGACGCCCGCACCCACCTCGTCGAGCAGCACGACGCGGGGCTCCGCCATCATGGTGCGGCCCAGCTCCAGCAGCTTCTTCTGTCCGCCGGAGAGGTTCCCGGCCAACTCCCCCGCCACGGGCTCGAGCTTGAGGAACTCGATGACCTCGTCGGCCCGGGCGCGGTGGGCGGCTTCCTGGGCACGGATGCGGCCCGGCCTGAACCATACGTCCACCAGGCTCTCGCCGGACTGGCCGGCGGGCACCGTCATGAGGTTTTCGCGGACGGTCAGCGTGGAGAACTCATGGGCGATCTGGAAGGTGCGCAGCACCCCTTTGGCGAAGAGCTCGTGGGGGGTGAACCCGGTGATGTCCTCGCCGTCGAGGTAGACTTTTCCGGAGGTGGGCTTGTGGACGCCCGCGATGACGTTGAAGAGGGTTGTCTTGCCCGCGCCGTTGGGGCCGATGAGGCCGGTGATGGCGCCGGGTTCGATTTCCAGGGAGGCACCGTCGACGGCCCGGATACCGCCGAAGTGCATGTGCAGGTCCTCTACGGCGATCATCGGCGCGTTTGCCTCAACAGCCGACAGGCCGGGGCCGGGAATCCACGCGAGACCGACCTCCTCCCCTCGGGGGGCAGGGGGTCGGCCACGCGAATTCGACACAGCCTGGATTGCGGGAATCCAGGTGACTACCGGTACTTCACCGTCTCGAACTTGCCGCCCTTGACGGTGATCTGGCGGTAGTTGCCGGCGCTCTCGCCCGGGCCGATCAGCTCCACCGCCGAGGCGCCGACGTAGTCCACGTCACCGCCGCCGGCGATGATCTTGAGCGCCTTGCCCAGCTCGCCCGGATAGATCTTCTCGCCCGGGGCGTTGGCCACCATCATGACCTTGTCCTTGAGCTTGCCGCTCTCCGCCGACTTCGCCGCCTGCATGGCCAGCATGATCAGGGCGGCGGCGTCATAGGACTCGCTCACGAAGGGGCTGTCCGACTTGACCTTGGCCGCCTTGGCGATCTCGTCGAGCTTGGCCTTTCCCGGGCTGTCGGTGCCGGGATGGGCGCCGATGGCGCCTTCGAGGCCCTTGCCGATGGCCTTGGTCAGGGAATCGCTGATCATGCCGTCCGGCAGATAGAACTTGTTGAAGGCGCCGGTGTCGAGGGCGCCCTGGATGATGCCCTTGCCGCCCTGGTCGGCGTAACCCGCCACGATCAGGATGTCGCCGCCGGCCGCGGCCAGCGCCGCCACCTCGGCGCTGTAGTCGCCCTTGCCGTCCTCATGGGGGGCGGAGATCGTGATCTTGCCGCCGCTCTTCTTTACGTTGGCGGCGATGCTGTCCGCCAGACCCTTGCCGTAGTCGTTGTTGGTGTAGGTCAGCGCGGCCTCCTTGACCCCCATCTCCTTGAGGATGTCGGCAATGATCGCGCCCTGGCGGGCGTCGGACGGCGCGGTCCGGAAGAAGAGACCGTTGTCGTCGATGGTGGACAGCGCCGGAGAGGTGGCCGACGGCGAGATCATCACGATACCGTTGGGCTTGGCCACGTTCTCGAGCATGGCGATGGTGACGCCCGAGCAGTCGCCGCCGACGATGGCGTTCACCTTGTCGGAGGTGACGATCCGCTCGGTCGCCGCGGTCCCGGCGGCCGAGTCGCCGCAGGTCGAGTCGGCGCGCACGGAAACCACCTTGGCGCCGCCGAGCAACGCGCCGCTGTCACTGACCTCCTTCATGGCAAGCTCGGCGCCCGCCGCCATTTGGGGTGTCAACGATTCGATGGGTCCGGTGTACCCGAAGACCACGCCCAGCTTGACGTCGGCGGCATAGAGCGCACCGGCGTTCATGACAATGAACAGAATGGCAATAATCAACCTCTTCATGACGACCTCCTTGGTTGGGAACCGCATGTTGGCCAGACCTTAGCCGAGTTGTCTCCCGTTTTGCAACACTTGCCCACAATGAGCGGTTCCGACGAGCAAGTATGGGCAAACTCTTTGTAATTGCTACAGTTATGCCGGTCTCGATATTTTATGATAATGAAATCGGTCGATCATCCCGGTTCCGGGACGACGGCGGCAGACATCGTTCGCGTGCTCAGTCCACGGGTTGCCTGACCCCGTTCAGGGCCGCGATCTTGTAGGCCTCCCCCAGGGTGGGGAAGTTGAACACGTTGTCAATAAAGTAATCAATGGTGCCGTTGAAGCTCATCACCGCCTGGCCGATGTGGATCAGCTCGCACGCCTGGTCGCCGATGATGTGCACGCCCAGCAGGTGTCCGCCGTTGGGCTCGTACAGGAGGGTCAGCATGCCGTGGGGGTCCCCGATGATGCCGGCCTTGGTCACCTCGTCGTAGGTGGCCACGCCCTTCACGTAGGGGATGCCCCTGGCGGCCAGCTCGTCCTGCGTGTAGCCGATCATGGCGATCTCGGGGATGGTGTAGACGCACATGGGGAAGCGCGCCCGGCGTCCGCCCGCCCGGTGGCCGAGGGCGTAGCTCGCGGCCATGCGGCCCTGCTCGTTGCTGGTGGAGGCCAGCGCCGGGAAGCCGATGACGTCGCCGGCGGCATGGATGCTCGGGATCGAGGTCTGGAAGAGCTCGTTGACCTTGATGAGCCCGTGCTCGGTGGTCTCGACCCCCACGTCCTCCAACCCCAGGACCTTTGACGCCACCTCGCGCCCGCTGGCCACGATCACCGCGTCCGCCTCCAGCGTCCGGCCGTCGACCAGGGTCACGCGGGCCTTTTCCGGCGGTCCCGGCAACCGCTCGATCTTGTCGTACCAGGCGTTCCAGACGAACTCGACGCCCGAGTCCTCCATGCGCCGGATGAGCAGGTCCACGATCGATTTTTCGGCAAAGGTGAGGAAGGAATGGTCCCGCTGGATCAGCGACACCTTGCACCCCAGCACCGCGAAGGCGGAGCCGTATTCGGCGCCGATGACGCCGGCTCCCACGACGATCAGCGATTCGGGCAGGGTCTTGCGCTTGAATTCCAGCGTGAACACGGAGTCGGAGTCGTAGATGACCTCGTTGTCCACCGGAATGTCGGGAACGAAACGCGGCCTCGATCCCGAGGCGATGATGATCTTTCCCGCCTTCAGGGTGATGGACTCCATGGGGTTCTTGAGCACCCACGCGTGCACCGAGTTGGGGCCGTCCACGGTGGCGTGGTAACCGCGGTAGACGTCGATGCGGTTCCGATCGCGGTAGGATTGAAGCTGGTCTTCCATCGTCGCGATGCGCCGGTCCACCACCTTGCGCACGCGCACGAACAGATCCGACAGGGTGATGTCCTTCTTCTGGGTGAAGTCGGTGCCGTAGAACTGGCGCTGCCGCACCCCGCGCAGGTAGAGGATCGCCTCGCGCAGGGTCTTGCTCGGGATGGTGCCCGAGAGGAGCGTAATCCCACCCAGGGTTTCCCGACGCTCCAGGATGGCTACCCGGGCGCCCATCTCGCACGCCTGGATGGCCGCCGTGAAGCCCGCGGGACCGCTGCCGATGACGATGACGTCATAGTCGAAAGGCTGCATGAGGTGTTGGTTCGCTCCAGCCTGTCGCTTGAGGGTTACGGAACAACCGTATGTGGCCGATGCGATGGCGGATCGTCGGAGCATGCATAGCAGATTGGGCGTGGCGATGTCACGCGGGAGGCAAGGCGCCCGTATTGCATTCACCGAAGCCGCCGTGCCCGACGCCGGCCGGCCACGAAACGGCCCGACCGTCCGGCGTCATCCCGGCGCCGGCGCGAGGGTGGATTCTACCCCCCGCTCAGGGAGCGGTAGACCAGCATGATGCCGGTGCCGATGAGCAGCGCCAGGATGGCCCGGTTGAACGTTCTCTGCGGCACCCGGTCCTGAACGCGCAGGCCCACGTAGAAGCTCGCCAGAATGAACCCGGTGACGAACAGCGACAGCTTCACCGCCTCGACCGTGAACAGCCCCCAGGTGGAAATGGCGATCACCTGCCAGAACTTGGCCATGATGAATGCCGTGGAGATGGCCTTGACGAACTCGGCCTTGTCCAGGCGCAGGCCGTGGAGGTACACGGCCATGACCGGCCCCATGGTGTTGGTGAGCCCCAGGCAGAGCCCCCCAACGAACCCCATGACGGGCGACATGACCCGCTCCGCGCGTGGCGGCGTGGTCAGCGTGAAGGCGAACAGGCCCGATGCCGCGAACACCACCACCACGCTTCCCAGGATCAGGTTCAGCACCCACAACGGGAGCTGGGTCAATTCCCAGGTGCCCAGGAACACACCCGCCAGCGCGGACAGGAACATGGACGAGAAGCGCCGGAACATCTCGACGGGAATGCCCCGGCGGAAGATCTGGCTCAGGTCCATGACCACGCTGGGGATCAGCAGCACCACGATGGCCATGCGGATGTCCAGCAGCAGGGTCAGCATGGGCGTGGCGATGAGGGGAAACCCCATGCCGGTGGCGCCCTTGACGAAGCCGGCGAAAAAAATGGCCGCGGCCACCAGGGCCAGGGTCCCGTCAAGTTCCACGGATCAGGCTCCGGAGCCCGGCGAACCCGGTCCGCGGCGATTCTCCGCGACGGACCGTTGCGCCGCGCACCGGCCGGCGATGTCGGTACGGGAGGCAGCGGTTCGGGGCGGGGGCGACCGGCGGGGCGCCCCTACGGCCGGTTGGAACGGTAGGAGAGGTTACTCGGGCTTCCATCGCTTCTGCACGTCCTGCAGCCGCTCGCCCTTGGCCACGGGCACGGCGCGCTCGTCCAGCTTGGCGCCGATACGGTGGTGCTCGCCCCGGACCGCCAGCGCCGCCTCGTCGTCCAGTTCCGCCGGCCACAGGCCCAGGGAGTAGCCGTGCCACGGGTTGCCGTACTGGAGTTCCGGCATCCCCAACTCGTCCCACAGCTTGCGCGCCCGCTCCATGTACTCCCGGGTGGGCAGCGACACCGGCGGGAACTCGGCCTTCTTGGTGGCGTCGATGAGGAGCGACGAGTCCTCGCTGTCGTAGTCGCCGGGGTGGCCGTGCATGCGCACCAGGTTGATGGGCGAGTGTACCGTCTGGCGCCCCTCGATGATGCGCACGTCCTTGTGCGGCTGGGAGCGGTGGCAGATGGCCCAGTTGACCGCGGCGAAGTTCTCCGGGTCGATGTCGTCGTCCACCGCGATCACCACCTTGCCCAAGTCATAGCGGAACCCCAGCACCGCCATCATGGCCTGCCAGGGTTCGAGCTTGTGGGTCTTGCGCATCTGCACCACCACGAACTGGCGCAGGTTCACCAGCGGCTCGTGCATGCCCACCCGCACCACGCTCTTGAGGCTGCAGTGGTTGCGCAGGTGGTCCAGAACCAGCGACTCCCAGCCCCGGTGCTTGATCTTGCTGCTCTCGCTGGGCGTCACCTGGCTGAGCACGCCCACGTAGTGCGGGTTCCCGCGGTGGGTGATGCAGGTGACCTCGAACACCGGGCTCAGGCTGCGCGGGTCCATGTAGCCGTGGGACTCGCCGAAGGGGCCCTCGGGCTCCAGCACGTCGGTGCGGATATAGCCCTCGATGACGATCTCGGCGTTGGCCGGCACCTCCAGGTCCACGGTCTCGCACTTGACGAGCGGCATGGGCCGGCCCAGGATGGCGCCGGCCACCCCCAGCTCGTCCACGCCGTAGGCGATCTTCTGCACCGCCACGTAGGAGAGGCACGGCACCGCGCCGATGACCCCGGCCGCGGGCAGCGGCTGCCCCAGGGCGCTGGCCTTGTTCCAGTGGACGGCTAGGTCCTGCTGCGCGCTGATGAGGTAGACGCCGGTCTTGGTGGGGGACTTGATCTGGCCGCGGTAGTTGCCGACGTTGCGGATGCCGGTCTCCGGGTCCTTGGTGATCCAGTGGCACGCGGTGAAATACGGCCCGTTGTCGAACCCCGGCGTGGAGATGGGCACCGGGAACTCATCGAGCCCGCCGTGCTCGAGGAGACCCTTGCCCACGTGGACCTCTTCCTTGACCGGACCGGTCGCCACCATCTCCGGCGCCAGCGGCGCGGCCACCGCCGCCGACCACTTCTCGAAACTCCTGCCCGGCTCGCAGCCCATGCCCAGGGCGTAGATGGCCTCGTTGGAAGCCAGCGCCCCCAGCACCACCGGGGTCTCGTAGCGCCGCCCCTTGGCGTCCACCACATTGTCGAACAGGAACGCCTTGCGCTGGTGGTCCGGCAACCCGAGGAACTGCCAGCGCACCAGCGGATGCAGCTCCGTGTCCTTGTCCACCGGTGCGCCCACCCGCATCAGCAGGCCCTGGCGCTCCAGCAGGTCGAGATACCCCCTTAGATCCTGGTACATGGTCAACCCTGAATCAATGTTTCAGCTTCGGCAGTCAGATCAAGCGGCAGGAAACAGCGTTTCCAGAAACCTCGACCCCTTTGTTGTCGATGATCGTGGAGGCGTCGAGGATCTCGATTTCCAGAGGTCGTCCCTTCTCGGAAAGGTGCACGATGATCCCCTCGGCCATGTCCGTTGAATCGGAGGGCTGTCCCTCGCTCAACTGGATGGTGAGCACATCCGCGTCACGAGAGTAGATGATCTTCATAAACTCCACCTCCCCGGAAATAACGCTCTGCGGATGATCCTGGATCGAGGTGAGGCGGTACTCCATGTCTCAACGGCCCTTGAAACCAGGCCTCCGCTTCTCGCTGAAGGCCCGGGGTCCCTCGGCGGCATCATCGGTCCCACCCACCATGGCGCGGAAACCAGCCTCGAAGCGGATGGCGTCGGCCAGCGGCAGGTCGAGGCCGCGCAGGACCACCTCCTTGACCGCCTGGAGTGCCAGCGGCGGCCCCTCGGCGATGGAACGGGCCAGCTCCTCGGCCGCCGGCAGCAACTCGTCGCGCGGCACCACCCGGTTCACCAGGCCGCAGCGGAAGGCCTCGTCCGCCGAGATGGACTCGCCGGTGTAGAGCATCTCCAGGGCCATGCCCAGCGGCATGAGGCGGGGCAGCCGCACCGTGCCCGAACTGCCTGGGAAGAAGCCCCGCTTGATTTCCGGTAGCCCGAAGGTGGCGTCCTCGCTGCAGATGCGGATGTCGCAGGACAGGGCGATCTCGAAGCCTCCGGCCAGGCAGTAGCCTTGCACCGCGGCGATCATGGGTTTCCACACGGGTTCCCGGCGCCCGGGGTCCCGGGCCAGTGCCGAGGTCCAGAACTCCCGCGCACGGGGGTCTCCGGCCACCGCCCGCTCCTTCAGGTCCATGCCGGTGGAGAAGGCCCGGTCACCGGCGCCGCTCACCACCGCCACCCGGAGCGCCGGGTCCGCCGCGAACGCGTCCCACACGCACCCCAGCTCCGCCCACATCTCCTCGTTCATGGCGTTGAGCCGCTCGGGCCGGTTCAGTGTAATGAAGGCGACGCCGTCCCTGTTTTCAAGGTCGATGTGGGATGCCACGGCCGTTTCCCTTCGTGGCGTCAGTCGATGAACTTCGCCAGGGTCTCGCCCCAGATGGCCTTGGTGACGTCGAGGCTGATGTTGCCCGCGGCGATGTCCTGGATGCGCGCCTCGTCGATGGGGTAGCTGAACTGCTCGTTGCGCATACGCAGGCGCTGGATGCCGCGCTCCACCATCAGCTCCCGGGCGCCGTCCACCGCCTCCTGCGTGGTGAAGGCGTCGGCGATCTGGTAGATGTTGGCCGGGCCGTGGCCGCGCTCGTCGTCGAGCACCACCGCGAAGGCCTTGGCCAGGCGGTCGTTGAGTTCGCTGCCGCTCAACCGGGTGGCGGCGTAGAACAGGCCGCAGCTCCCGCCTTCCAGCAGGCCCTGGGAGTTGATCAGCCGCGCCCAGGGCTCCTGCCGGGCTTCCTGTTCCTTGAACACTTCGGCCAGGCGCACCCACTCCTTCATGTCGGGAAGCGAGGGGTCGGGGGTCCAGCGGTTGTAGCGGCGCACCACCTCCTTGATGTCCACCGGCTCGCCCGTCAGCCACTCGACGATGTCGACGCACAGGTTGCCGTGGTTGAGCTCCTGCTTGGTGCGCCAGAGGTTCTCCTCCAGCCAGTTGCGGTCCACGTCGCCGCCCCACTTGTCCACCCAGTACTGGTCCGATGCGGTGAGGTCGCCGCCCACCTTCTCGACGATCTCCTTCAAGCCGGTGAAGGTGCTCTCGATCTCCCGGCCCGCCTGCTTGGTGAGCCACAGGACTTCCTTCTCGGTGTCCCGCCGGTCCCAGTTGAAGTAGGTGTCGGCGATCTCCGCCTCGCCAGCGGCGAAGATCGCCGACACCCGTGCCAGATCCCGCGTCGCCCGTTCCGTAAAGCCGTTCCCCGCGTCGCTCATGTGCTGTCTCCTCTTGTGCGTTGTTGCCGTTCCCGTACCGCCCGCCAGATGTTCTCCGGCTTGAGCGGCAGACTCATGATCTTCACGCCCAGCGGCGCCAGTGCGTCCTCGATGGCGCCGGCCAGCACCACCGGCGGGCCGATGGCGCCGATCTCGCCCACTCCCTTGAAGCCCCCCGGGGTGAAGGGCGCCGGGGTGATCATGTGGTGGATCTCCAGGTCCGGCATCTCCGCGGCCGACGGAATCAGGTAGTCGGCGAAGGTGCCGGACAGGAGCTGTCCCTGTTCGTCATACACCAGCTCTTCGAGGAACGCGCCCCCCACGCCGTGGGAGATGGCGCCGGTGATCTGGGTGTCGACGATCATCGGGTTCACCATGTTGCCCGAGTCGTCGACGGTCAGATACTTGAGGATCGTGGTCTCCCCGGTGCCGGGCTCCACCTCCACGTAGGCCACGTGCACGGCGTAGGGGAAGGTGGAGAAGTTCGACGTCCGGCCCTTGGCGTCGGGCTCGAAGCTGGTGTTGGGGTTGATGAAGTAGTGGGTGTCGTGGAGGCCGGGGTCCATGTTGCCGGGCAGGCGGTTGATGGAGTAGTAGGCGATGTTGGCCACTTCCTTGATGCTGAGGCCGGTGCCGGTCATTTCCGTGTGCAGCACCATGCCGCCCGTGCATTCGAGCGCTTCGGGATGGGTGCGCAGCACGTGCGCGGCGATGGCGAGAATCTTCCTGCGCACCGCCTGGCAGGCCTTGATGGCGGCCGAAACGGTCACCGTGGAGAAGCGGCTGGCGTAGGAGCCGCTGGACGACGACACCAGCGCGCTGTCCCCCTCGAACACCTGCACGTCCTCGAAGCGCACGCCCAGCTCGTCGGCCACCACCTGGGACAGGGTGGTCTTGTGGCTCATGCTCATGTTCATGTCGCCCGAGAACACCCAGGCCTTGCCCACCGGGTCCACCCGTACGGTCACGGTCTCGTAGCCCGCGTTGTAGGCGTTGGGGCGGAGCGAGCTCAACGGTTCCAGCATGAACGCGAGCCCGACGCCGCGGTAGCGCCCCTCCCGGCGGCTCCGCTCCCGGTCCGCCAGGAGGCCGGCGTAGTCCGACTTCTCCAGCGCCATGCGCAGGCACGCGGGGTAGTCGCCGCTGTCGTAGGTGGAGCCGGTGACGCAGGTATAGGGGAACTCGTGGGGCTGCACCAGGTTGCGCCGGCGGATCTCGTCCTTGCCCAGACCCAGCTCCAGGGCGGCCCGGTCCATCACCCGCTCCATGATGAAGTTGGACTCGGCCTTGCCGTTGGCGCGGTGGGGGCCGGCGGCGGTCTTGTTGGTGACCACCCCGAAGGAGGTCGTGGCGTAGTTCTCGACGCGGTAGGGCCCGGGAATGAAGTTGGCGGTGACGAAGGCCAGGGAGGTGCCGCCGCTGGGGTAGGCGGCGCCCAGGTCGACGATGACCTTGGTCTTGAGGGCCGTGATGCGTCCGGACTCGTCGAACCCCGCCTCCGCGTAGTCCACCTGGGCGCGGGAGTGGTGCGACGCGGTCATGTGCTCGCTACGGCTCTCGCGCCAGCTCACCGGGCGATCGAGCTGGAGGGACAGGAGCGGCATCAGCACTTCCTCGGGATAGAAGGCCCACTTGATGCCGAAGCCGCCTCCCATGGCGGGGGAGATCACGCGGATCTTGAGGTCGCCCCGGCCGAGGGTGTCCAGCACCAGGTTGGGGAGCGCGTGCGGCACCTGGGTGGAGGACCACAGCGTCAGCAGGTTGTCCCGCTGGTCCACGCTGGCGATGACGCCGCGCGTTTCCATCGGCGTCCCGGTGTAGCGGTGCTGCACGATGCGCTCGCGGATCACCACCGCGGACGCTTCGAGCAGCTCGTCCACCGGCCCCTCGCTGAAGCGGAACTCGTACTGGACGTTGTCCGGCCACTCCTCGTAGAGCCGGACGGACCCCCGTTCCAGCGCGGCCTCCACGTCCACCACCGGCGGCAGCGGTTCGTACTCCACGCGTACCGCCTCGGCCGCGTCCGCGGCCGCGTAGCGGTCCTCCGCCACCACCACCGCCACGGCCTCGCCCGCGTGGCGCACGCGGTCCACCGCCAGGCAGTAGTGGTCGGCGAAGCGCACCCTCGGGTAGTCGCTGGTGTAGGGGCGCGTGCGGGTGAACGGGAAGGGCGCCATGGGGCGCGACAGCCGCCGGATGTCCTCGCCGCCCAGGGCCGCCACCACGCCCGGCATCCCGAGCGCTTCCGACAGGTCCACCCGGGTTACGCGCGCGTGCGCGTAGGGGCTCCGGTGGACGCAGGCGTGGAGCATCCCGGGGAGGTCGACGTCGGCGACGTAGATGTTCTTCCCCCGGATCGAGTCGAAGGACTCCTTGCGCTTGATGCTCTTGCCGACGTAGGTGGCCATGGCGGTCAAACAGGCAGTCCCGCGGCCGGAGGTTGCGGTCCCCGCATGCCGGCGCGGCCATCCGCCTGGGCGAACCGAACAGGTGTTCCCGCGGCCGGAGGGTGCGGCGCCTCCGTCTTGCAACAGGGTACGGGCACTAGGACTCCGTGGTCTCCGCCGCGCGTTTCACCGCCTTGATGATGTTCAGATAGCCGGTGCAACGGCACAGGTTGCCGGAGTAGGCCCGGCGGATGTCCGCGTCGGACGGATGCGGGTTCTCCTCCAGGAACGCCACCGTGGTCATGAGCATCCCCGGCGTGCAGAAGCCGCACTCCAGCGCGTCGCATTCCCAGAACGCCTCCTGGACCGGATGGAGCGCGCCGTCACGCGCCAGACCTTCCACCGTGCGAATCCGCGCCTCGTGGGCGCGCGGCGCCAGCACCTGGCAGGACTTCACGGTGAGCCCGTTCATGACAACGGTGCACGCGCCGCAGTTGCCGGTATCGCAACCCACGTGGGTGCCCTTGAGCCCGGCCTTGTCGCGGATGAGGTCCACCAGCAGGAGGCGCGGCTCCACGTCGAAGGAGTAGTCCTTGCCGTTGATGGTGGTCCTTACGGTGATCCGTTGCATGGTTGGTTTCTCGTTCGATGAATTCAGTTAGTTACAGAAGCCCGCTACAGCCCGAGTCGTCATTCCCTGCTCGTGTGGAGTTTTGGCACAGCCTGTTTCGCGTGAATGATGTATTCGTAACGCCTCCCTCTGACGAGTTTCGCACAGCCGGTCCGCGGGGATGTGGCAACGCTCCCTTCATCGCCCCGGCCCCTCCCGTAGCTGCCTGCCGGCTCTTTCCCGCGCCTTCGTCAGGGCGCGCGCGACGACGACCGGGGTCATCTCCTTGCGGTACTCCGCCGATGCGTGGACATCGCTCACCGGGTCGGCGGCCGTGCCGGCCAGGGCGGCGGCTTCCGCGAGATCGGCGTCGGTGAGGCGCGTGCCCTGCAGCGATCTTCCCGCGTCCCCGCAGACGAAAGCCGTGGGGCCGACGGCGCACAGGGCGATGCGGGCATCCTCGCATGTCCCGTCCGGCGCCAGGCTCACGAGCGCCGCCGCTCCCACCACCGCGTAGTCGCCGGCGCGCCGCGCCATCTTCACGTAGGCGTGGCCGTGGATGCCGCCGGCACACGGGACATGCACGGACGTTACGATCTCGTCCTCGCCCAGACAGGTCTCGAACGGTGCGGTGAGGAAATCGCCGGCGTCGATGGCGCGGCTTCCATCGGTCGATTGCGCGGTCAGCGTCGCCCCGAGCGCCAGGGCCGCCGGGGCCAGGTCGCCCGAGGGGTCGGCCTGGCTCAGGGCGCCGCCCAGGGTGCCCAGGTTGCGGATGTGGATGTCGCCGATACCGGCGGCGGCCTCGGCAAGGAGCGGCAGGCGTTGCCCGAGCGTGCGTTCGAGGGTCCGCTCCGTGACCAGCGCGCCGATGCCCACCGTGTCCGCCTCTTCCGTCACGCCGGTCAGTTCGCCGAGGCCGCCGATGTCGACGATGACCGCCGGACGCACGAGCCGGAGCTTGAGCATCGGCAGGAGCGACTGTCCCCCGGCCATGAGCCGCGCGTCGCCCCCGTGCTCGCGCAGCAGCGCGAGCGCTTCGGGGAGCGAATCGGGCGCCCGGTACTCGAAGGGCGGGGGAATCATCGGAAGGCGGCGCTATCCGCGGGA
The DNA here is from genome assembly GCA_964519455.1 of uncultured Syntrophobacterales bacterium. Taxonomy (GTDB): domain Bacteria; phylum Desulfobacterota; class Binatia; order UBA9968; family JAJDTQ01; genus JAJDTQ01. Next base: position 107,820 of record CAZFIU010000003.1, on the reverse strand, counting down.
GCGCGCCAGCTTCCACTCCTCGCCGCGGACCGACTCGTGGAACAGCTCGTCCAGGTCGGGTTCCTTCTTGATCATGCCCTGCTCGCGGGAGTAGCGCGCCAGCGTGCCGAAGTTGTTGCGGTTGGTGTCGTTGAGCCCGTACACCCACGGATCATCGCCCAGCTTCTCGAGCTGCTCCTCCCAGGAGTCCCGGAAGAACGCCAGCGGCACGATCCGCGGATTGTTCATCCGGTTGTAGGTCCACTGCTTGGCTTTCTCGAACGCCACCATCATGTTCATGGGCACCCAGGGATGCTTCTCCACGATCTCCCGCTTGATGACGGTGGTGTGCATGATGGGGAAGATGCCGGTGCGCTTGAAGTAGTCCATCTCCACCTGCTTGGGGTCGTCGAAGAGACGCTTGACCCGGGTGTCGCCTTCCAGGATGGGCGCGAGGATGTCGGGGTGGATGACCGCGTCCAGCTCGCCCTCGACGAGCATGTCCTCGACGCGCTTGCCCTTGGGCAGGCGCTCCATCCGGAGCCCCTCCGGCGGATCGAAGGGTACGTCCTCTTCCCTCTCGGCGCGCCATTCCAGGTCCTTGAACGAGACGCCGTACTCGTCCTGCAGGGTGCCGCGGATCCACAGGAGCGCCGTGGCCTGCCAGTTCTTGAGCCCCACGGTCTTGCCGACGAGGTCCTTGGGTTCCCGGATGCCCTTGTCCGCGTTGACGAAGATGAAGCCGTGGCGGAACCGGCGGTGCAGGAACACCGGGATGGCGGTGAGGTCGTCCGCCTCGCCGCGGTCCTTGGCCAGCAGGTAGGACGAGCCCGAATGCTCGCCCACGTCGAACTCGCGGTACCGGGCGATGCGCCAGTGCCGGGTGGACGAGTCCATGTCCGTGAGCACGGTCAGCTCGATGCCGTCCGGCTGGATCACCCCCTCCTTGAGGGCGCGGATGCTCTCGTAGTCGCCGCAGGCCAGCGTCAGATGAAGTTTCTCGGCCATTGTCTTACCTCCGAAATTCGGTCCCGCCCGGGAATCAACCGAGGGGGAAACCTGCGCGGTCGCCGGAGCCGGGGCTCCGGGTCACGCCGGGGTCGGTTCAGTCGATGGCGAGCCGCTTCGCCCGCCGCACGAAATAGTCCCACATGCTACCCAGCCGGTGCGGCGTGTAGATCTGGTCGTACTTCTCGCGCGCCTCGTCGTCGCTGCTCCAGGAAGGGTCTCCGGCGGCCGCGGCCAGGAGCTGGATGCGGCACGCCTTCTCCAGGAAGATGGCGTAAAGCGTGGCGGTCTCCACCGATTCGGCCACCACGGTGGTGCCGTGGTTCTTCATCAGCACGGCGCGGGCCCCTTCCAGCTTCTCGGCGACCTTCACGCCCAGCTCCGGCGTGCGGATGAGGACCGTGGTGTAGTCGAACAGCGGCAGCCCGTCGTGGAAGATCGAGCCCTCGTGGCTCACCGGGCGCAACGGCTGCCGCAGCGAGCCGAAGGCCGTGGCATAGGGCGGATGGCTGTGGATGACGCAGTTCACGTCCGGACGCGCCTTGTAGATCTCGGTGTGGATGAACACCTCGGAGTGGCGCTCGTAGTCGCCCTCGATCTTGTTGCCGTCGAAGTCCACCTTGATGATGTGGTACGGGCGGATCTCCTCGAAGCCGTAGCTGTGGGGCTTCATCAGCATGGCGTTCTCGCCCGGCACCCGCGCCGACACGTGCCCCAGGATGTTGTCCCAATGCCCCTCGGTGGCCAGGATGTTGCACGAGATGGCCACCTTGTCCCGCAACGCTACCAAGTCGTCCATGAAACCCCCGTTCGCTGTCCCTGGTCCGTCATCCGGGTCCCGGCCGCCTGACGGGTCCGGGTCCGCGACATCACGAGTTGCCTTCCCTGAGCCTGAACCGCTGGATTTTGCCCGTGACGGTCTTGGGCAGATCGTCCACGAACTCCACCCAGCGGGGGTACTTGTAAGGTTCCAGGCCGTCCTTGATGAAGTCCTGGAGTGCTTGCCGCAACTCGTCGGTGCCGTCGTGCTCGGCCTGGAGTATGACATAGGCCTTGGGTTTGATGAGCCCGTCGCCGTCGGCCTCGCCGGTGACCGCGGCCTCCAGCACCGCCGGATGCTCCATCAGCGCGTTCTCCACCTCGATGGGCGAGACCCACAGGCCGCCCACCTTGAGCATGTCGTCGGAGCGGCCGCAGTACCAGAAGTAGCCGTCGTCGTCGCGATAGTACGTGTCGCCGGTCCTGAGCCACTCGCCCTGCATGGTGCGCTGGGTCTGCTCGTGCTTGTTCCAGTAGTATGGGGCGGTGGCGTCGCCGGCCACGTACAGGTTCCCCACCTCGCCGTTGGGCACCTCGCGTCCGTCGTCGTCCACCACCTTGGCCACGAAGGCCGGCGTCACCTCGCCGCTGCTGCCGGCCTTGGCCCGGCCGGGCCGGTTGGCGAGGAAGTCGTGGGTGGCCTCGGTGGAGCCCACCACGTCCAGCAGTTCCACGCCCACCTTGTCGCGCCACTGGTGGAACAGCGCGGGGGGCAGCGGCTCGCCCGACGACAGGCAGACTCTCAATGAGCCGAGGTCGTACTCCTTCTCCACCCGCAGCATGCGCGCGTAGAGGGTCGGCACCGAGAAGAAGAAGGTCGGGCGGTAGCGCTCGATGGTCTGAAGGATCTTCTCGGGCTCGGGCCGCTCCGGCCACAGCACGCCGGCGGCGCCGAAGCGGAACGGGAAGTAGAGGGAGTTGCCCAGCCCGTAGGAGAAGAACAGCTTGGACGCCGAGAAACAGACGTCGTCCTCGGTCATGTCCAGCACGGGCTTCACGAACAGGTCCGTGATGGTGATCATGTCGTGCTGGAGGTGGACCGCGCCCTTGGGGTTGCCCGTGCTCCCCGAGGTGTAGTTCCACATGACGACGTCGTCGCGTCCGGTGGGCTCGGCTTCGAGTGCCGCCGACTGCCCATCCATGAGCGCGTCCCACCCGGTGGCGTCGCCGCGCGGCGTCCCCACCACGACCACGTGCTTCAGGTAGCGCGGGCGCTCGCCGATGGCCTCGATCTCGGGCAGCGCGGACTCGTGCACGACCACGATGCGCGCGCGGCTGTCGTGGAGCAGGTACTCGTAGTCCGCCGCGTGCATCCAGGGATTGACGGGAATGGGGACGGCGCCGACCTTGATGGCGCCGAAGAAGGCGAAGGCGAACTCCGGGCTGTCGGGCAGCACCAGCAGCACGCGCTGCTCGGTGTCGAGGCCGAGGCCGCGGAAAGCGTTGCCTGCCTTGTTGACCGCCTCGTGGACCTGTGCGTAGGTGAAACGCCGGTCCTCGTACAGGATGGCGGTGCGACCGCCGCGGCCGGCGGCGATGTTGTCGTCGACGAACGTGGTGGCCGCGTTGTATGGGTCCGGCAGATCGAGTCGCGGAGCGCTCATGCCATTCTCGGTTCCGGGAAACACTGCTCCGCCGCCGGGACCGCGGCCGCGGAGCGGGACAGGGCGGCTGCTACTCGCCGCCCACCATCTCGGAGCGCTGCTCGGTGGCCACCACCACGGACTTGACCTCGCTGTAGTGCTCCACCGCTTCGTTGCCGTGCTCCTTGCCCACGCCGCTCTGCTTGACGCCGCCGAAGGGCAGTTCGTCGTAGATGATCTGCGCCGAGTTGACCCAGGTGTAGCCGGCGTCGAGCTTCTCGGCCGCGAACAGGGCCTTGTCGATGTCCTGGGTCCACACCGAGGACCCCAGGCCGAAGATGGAGTCGTTGGCCAGGGCCAAGCCCTCCTCGAGGTTCTTGATCCGCACCACCGGCAGGGCCGGGCCGAAGACCTCGTCGCTCAACAGCTTGGACTTCGGGTCGACGTCCACCACGACGGACGGATTGAGGAAATTGCCCTTGTCGAACTCGTCGCCCTTGGGGCGGTCGCCGCCCACCAGCACCCTGGCGCCCTTCTGCACCGCGTCCTCCACCTGCTCCTCCACCTCCTCGCGCTGTCCCTTGGTGTGCAGCGGTCCGAGCATGACGCCCTTGGCGAGGCCGTTGCCCACCCGCAGCCTCCGGACCTTCCCCACCAGCTTCTCGACGAACTCGTCGTAGATCTTGTCCTGGAGGTAGAGGCGCTTCACCGCCAGGCAGGCCTGGCCGCAGTTGAAGAAGCGGCCCACCGAGGCCGCGCTCACCGCGCGGTCGATGTTGGCGTCGTCCAACACGATCATGGGGTCGCTGCCGCCCAGCTCCAGGGTGACCCGCTTGACCTCCTGGGAGGCCACTTCCATGATGCGCTTGCCGGTGTCGGTGGCGCCGGTGAAGCCCACCTTGCGGATGACCGGGTTGCGCAGGATCTCCTCGCCCACGGCGCCGCCGGGTCCGGTGACCATGTTGATGGTGCCCTTGGGCAGCCCGGCCTGCTGCACCAGTTCGACGCACCGGGTGGCGGTCAGCGGCGTGGTGCTGGCGGGCTTGATGACCATGGCGTTGCCGGCGAGCAGGGCCGGACCCACCTTGTTGCCCATGAGCGACACCGGGAAGTTCCACGGCACGATGGAGCCCACCACGCCCATGGGCTTGTGCATGATGAGGCCGTAGCGGCCGTCGGCGAGCTTTACGTAGCCGCCCCGCAGGGTCTTGGCCATGCCGGCGTAGTGCTCCAGCGTGTGCGCGAAACGGCGGATCTCCAGCACCGACTCCCGGTGCGCCTTGCCCTGCTCCTTGGTGAGCAGTTCGGTCAGCTCCTTCTCGTTCTGCAGCACGAGACGCGCTGCCTCGGACAGGCACTCGCCGCGCCTGGACGGGGCGAACTTGCCCCATTCCACCGCCGCCTCTTCGGCCGCCGCGACGGCCCGCTGCACGTCTTCCGCCGTGCCCTTGGGGACCGTGTCCACCAACTCGCCGGTGGCGGGGTTGTAGATGGTGGTGGTCTCGCCGCTCGCGGTATCCGTGTACTCGCCTGCAATGAACATCTGCATGGGACGAACTCTCCTCGTGTATGAATAAGATTTTTCAGCCCGCGGGACTTGGCCGGTATTTTGCGTCGTAACCGATGAAGGGGCGGTTTCGGCGAATCTGCGTCAGTCGAAGGCTGACGCAGAATGAAACACGTCGTGAGAGGGCTGTCAAGGAAGCGCGTTGACGCGTTCCGGCCGGTGTTGTAATCATCGATCCGTTAGGGAGTTGTCAAGAATGAACGTCGACATTTCGGCAATCGCCATCATCTTGTCAGTCATCGGCGTGGGTATCGCGCTGGGCCGCATGATTCAGGCCCTGCGCGCGGACATGCACCGGGAAATGGACCTGCGGTTTGCCCAGGTGGATCAGCGGTTTACCCAGGTGGATCAGCGCTTTACCCAGGTGGACCAGCGCTTTGCTCAGGTGGATCAGAGCATTGCCGAACTGCGCGGGGACGTACGTGAGCTCCGGCATGACGTAAGCAACCTGCGCGAAGAAATGGGCGCGCTACGGGAGCGCACTACCCAGGCCGCCGGCGCATAAGGTCTCTCATGCGCCGGCGCCGGTTCAGCGTGATCTACGACGACAGGTCGCCGGCTGAACACCTCAGAACGGCGTCCGCGTCTCCTTGCCGTTCATCTCCACGTAGATCTTCTCGGACGTGACCGGCTTGCCGTCGAGGCAGTCCTTGAGCCAGTCCACGATGATGGTGCGCGCCGCCGGGTTGCGGATGGAGTGGCGCTCGCCCTCGTAGACGTACAGCACCTTGGGGCAGGTGGCCTCGTCCATGACATCGTAGACGAACTCGATGGGGCAGAGCTCGTCGTCCTCTCCCGCCACTACCATGTAGGGGCAGCGGATCTTCGCGGCGACCCCCTCCAGGGTGAGCGTCTGGCAGAACTCGTCGAACTCGGCCTCGTCGTCGTACCCGGACATGTACATGTAGTTGAGCTTGAAGCTCGGAGCGGCGGTGTTGAAGATGGTGTACTGGCTCGGTTCCATGCACACGCCGGCCACCGCGCACGCCTTGAAGCCGGGCTCGGCCGCGGCCATGCGCGTGCCCCAGTAGGAGCCCATGCTGGAGCCGAACACGGCCACGCGCTCGCCGTCGATCTCCGGGCGGTCCTTGAGCCAGGCGTAGGCCGCCCTGGCGCCGTCCTCGCAGTTGGAGGCGGTGCAGGCGATGCCGCGCTCCCGGGTCTCGCCCTGTCCCGGTCCGTCGATGGAGAGGATCGCCAGGCCGCGGTCCAGCAGCGGGTCGCCCATGAGCGGGTTGTCCTCCTTCACGCCGTCCATGCCCGGCTGGTAGAGGATGCACGGCAGTTGCTCCCCCGGCGCCGGTTTGCGCGGCAGGTGCAGCAGCGCCGCCATCTGTCCGCCCGGCATCGGCAGGTCCACCCGCTCGATGGGGTGGTCGGCGAACTCGATGTAGCGGTCATAGCAGTCGCGCTTGCTCTCCGCCCAGGCCATGCGCTTGGGGTTGCCGTCCTCGAAGATGCCCCACTGGGCGGCGGTGTAGTAGGTGGCCGCCACGTAGTAGTGCTCGCGCGCCTCCACCGTGTGCCCCAGCGCCTCGGCCGCCCGCCCTCTCTTCTCGCGGCTCTCCGCGGCTCGGGAGAACTCCCGCGGGAAGTCCGTGAACTTCTGCACCCGCTGGCCGATGCCGCGCAACTCCCCGGCGATGCCCGGACCGCAGTTCCGCAGCATCTTGTGCGAGCGCCCCTGGTCGAAGTCGAGTCCGCTCACCTTGATGACCTGGTCCAGCACCCAGCGTTGCTCCTGCCAGCGTTTCGTCTTCCTCTCAGTGCGTGCGCGCATGATGGGATTTCCTTCCTCGTGGGTGTCCGTTGCGGACTCCCGTTGAGTCCATCGCGGCCAAATTGCTCCTTGACCGCTTCGTTCAGGTCTTTATACAATCGCCGCTGCCTTAATCAACGTTCGTGGCCAAGAAGGCTCTCATGAAAATTCGGCCGCAAACCGTCTTCGGTTTCCTGATTCTACTGTTCTTTGGCCTCGTGATATGGGGCGCATGGGGCTGGCCGGTCAAGGCCAAGCTCTATCCTCTGGTGATCGGCGTCCCCATGCTGGTGATGGCTGCCTTCCATCTCGCCATGGATTTGCGGGAGGGGAGCGGGAAAAAAACTTCTTCGCCCGCGTCCGACGACCTTCCGGCACCCACGCCGGCCGACATCCAGTTCACCAAGGAGGTCGATCCGGTCATCGCGCGGCGGCGAACCCTCGATATCTTCGCGTGGATATTCGGGTTCGTCCTGGCCGCTTGGCTTATCGGCCTCTCGTGGACCATCCCGCCGTTCGTATTCCTTTACCTCAAGGTCAAGTCGGGCGAGGGGTGGCCGCTCTCCCTCGCGCTGACCGGCGCCGTCTGGCTCCTGTACTGGGGTCTCTTCGACCAGGTGCTGCACCTTCCCTTGCCCGAGGGGAAGATCCATTCCTGGCTGGGATCATGACCATGTGCGACTGCTCCTCGACGCGACGGCCGGACTTCGTAGTGCGAGGTACCCGTGATTGACGCCGCCATCAGCGGTTTGCTCCAGGTGCTGACCTGGCCTGCCTTCGGCTTTCTGCTCATTGGAGGCGGCATCGGCTTCGTCGTGGGTATCCTGCCCGGGCTGGGCGGCTTGACGACCCTGGCCCTGATGCTGCCCTTCGCCTACGCGATCCAGGAACCCATCTCGGCCTTCTGCTTCCTCCTGGGCATGCACGCCATCACCGGGACCACGGGCGACATCACGTCCATCCTTTTCGGCATACCCGGCGAGGGAACCTCGGCCGCCACCATCATGGACGGCTACCCCATGACCAAGAACGGCGAAGCGGGAAGGGCCTTGGGCGCGGCCCTCATGAGCTCGCTCGTGGCCGGCCTCGAGGGCGCTCTCATCCTGGCCATCTCGATTCCCATCATGCGGCCTCTCGTGCTGTTCTTCGGCGCACCCGAACTCTTCATGCTCACCATACTGGGAATCACGTTTCTCGCCACGCTCAGCAGCGCGTCGCTGAGCAAGGGCATCCTGGCCGGCGGCATCGGTCTGGCGGTTTCGGCCGTTGGCATCGAAAACCATACGGGGACGCTACGCTACACCATGGGGACCATCTACCTGTGGGAGGGACTGAGTCTGGCGCCCGTGGTGGTGGGGCTGTTCGCCATTCCCGAGATCGTGGATCTCGCGGTGAGAGGATCGAGCATCGCCGAGTCCCGGGTGGAGAAGATCAGCGGCGTCATGGAGGGGGTCAAGGACACTTTCCGGCATTTCTGGCTCACCATGCGTTGCGGCATGATAGGGGTCCTCGTCGGGGCGGTGCCTGGCGTGGGGGGCGGCGTTTCCCAGTGGATGGCGTATGCGCACGCGGTGCAGAGCTCGAAGGACCAGCGTCGCTTCGGCAAGGGCGCGGTGGAAGGAGTCCTCGGACCGGGCGCCGCCAACAATTCCAAGGAGGGGGGAAACCTCATCCCCACCGTCGCCTTCGGGGTTCCGGGCACGACCGGCATGGCGATCCTCCTCGGCGCGTTCCTGATCGTCGGCCTGACGCCCGGTCCGGAAATGTTGACCAAACACCTCGACGTCACACTGGCCATGGTCTGGATCCTGGTCATATCCAATGTCCTGGCCGCCGGCGTGGCGTTCCTCTTCCTGAGCCAGTTGGTGAAGCTCACTTTCGTGCGCGGCAATCTGCTCATTCCGTTTCTCGTTGTGTTCGTGTTCCTCGGTGCCTTTGCGGCGAACAACGATTTCGCGGACATCGTGGTGGCCCTCGTGTTCGGCGTGCTGGGCTACTTCATGGTCCTGTTCGGCTGGCCGAGGGCCCCGTTCGTGCTGGGTCTCGTCCTGGGACGCCTCGCGGAGCGGTACCTGGGAATTTCGCTGGGGGCCTACGGGACCGATTGGCTCCTCCACCCCCCCATCGTGGTCATGACGGTGATATTGTTGGGGACCGTTTCCTATAGCGTGTACAAGAGGATGAGAACCCACGGTCAGGCGGTTGAGGGCGGCGTGGAGCCGGAATAGGAGGGTTCGGCGGCGAAGGCCGTCGAGTGGCGATAGTGAAAGGAGGCACACCATGAAGCGGGCAAACAGGATACGGGTGCTTGCGGTTGCGGTCTGGTTGCTTCAGGGCGTGATTCCGGGCGTTCCGGAATCGGCCCAGGCCCAGACGAAGCCCTACTACGAGGGCAAGACGATCCTTATCATCGTGGGCTCCGGGCCGGGTGCCGGAAACGACATCAGAACGAGGCTGTGGGCGAGGCACGCGTCCCGGCACATACCCGGCAATCCGAAGCTTATAGTGCAGAACAGGAGCGGAGGCGGCGGTCTGCGCGCGCGCAACTACCTCTACAACATCGCCAAACCGGATGGCCTCACCATCGCGGAGATCATCAGGGGCACCGGTCTCCAGCACGCCATCGGTGATCCGGCCGCGCGCTTCGAGGCCGACAAGTTCAACTGGATCGGAAACCTCACCACGGCCACCGCCATCTGCGTGGGCCGCATCGACCGGGTCGGAAAGAACCTGGAGGAGGCTGTCGCGCGTTCCAAGAAGACCCAGTTGAGAGACGCCGAAGCGGGCGCCACCAGCACGGGTGCGGCCATCGGCAAGATGGTGCGGAAGTTCACCGGCCTCAACACCAGGCAGGTGGTGGGCTACCAGGGGGGCGCGGCCATCGACCTCGCCATCGAGAAGGGGGAGGCGGACATGCGCTGCGGCTTCGTCTGGAGCTCGGCCAAGACGAGAAAGAGGCAGTGGTTCGCGCGCCTGGGAAGCAAGACGCCGTTCGTCTCGGTGCTGGTCCAGGTGGCGACGAAACGGCATCCCGAGCTTGCCGACATCCCGACGCTCATCGAACTCGCACCGGACAAGCAATCGAAAGACGTGGCGGAGATGCTGACGTTCACGTACCGTAACGCCTACCCCATGCTGGCTCCTCCAGGGACGCCCGAGCACGTGGTGAAGACCTTGCGGGACGCTTTCTGGGCCACTGTCCATGACCCGCAGTACCTCGCGGAGGCGAAGAAGATCGGCTACGTGGACGATGAGCCGCTCAAGGGGGCGGAAGTACAGCAGCTCATCGCGAAGATCGTGTCGGCGCCGGAGGAATCCAGGAAGGCCATGGCCAGGATCGTCAAGGAAAACTAGGTGCGCGGTCGTCCCGGGGAGCGGGGACAGCCGTCCTCTTTCCCCGTGGCGCTATTGTCAAGGGATGACAGCGAGTGTGATCTCCATTCGATCGCGCCCGCCGCTGGTTTCAAAGGAGAGAAGTCCGTGGACGAATGCCCAAGTACGAGCACGCGGGGTCTGTCCCGTCAGATCGCCGAGTTCACTCTGTCTCTGAGTCTGGAACGCCTGCCCGCCAACGTGCTGTCCAACGCCAAGCTGGCCATGCTCGACTGTCTCGGCGTGTCCGTCCTGGCCGCGGGGGAGGAAATCGGGGAGCGGTTGCTGCGCTACGCGCGGAAGAACCTTGGGCCGGGGACCTGCACGGTCTGGGGCTCGGATCTCACGCTGAACGCGAGAGACGCCGCGCTGGTGAACGGAACGCTGGCCCATGGGCTGGATTTCGACGACCGGGGCCATGCCTCCACCTACACGCTGGCGGCGGCGTTGGCGGCGAGCGAGGCCTGCGGCGCGTCCGGCGTCAGGACGCTGGAGGCGTTCATCGCGGGCCGGGAAGCCATGATGACCCTGGAGCCCCTGTTCGCCCGGCGAAGCAGCGGCATCGGGCCCGGCGCCCGTGGGTGGCACAGCAACGGGATACTCGGCCCCATCGCGTCCGCCTGTGCCGCCAGCAAGGTCCTTGACCTCGACCTGTCGCAGACCCTTGCCGCCATCGGGCTGGCAACCGGTTCGTGCGGGGCGTTGACCCGGGACGGCGGGACCATGGCGAAACCGTTTCGCGTCGGCCACGCCGCGTCGGCGGGCATCACGTGCGCGTTTCTGGCCCGGGAAGGGTTCACGAGCGACGAGACCGCCGTGGAGGGCCGTTACGGTTTGCTGGATGCCGTCGGCCCCCTCCCGGACGACATACTGGATGTCCTGGGAAAAGGGCTGGGGACCGACTACCGTCTGGGCAAGGAGGTCCGGTTGAAGCGCTTCGGTTCCTGTACCGCCACGCATGACGGAGTCGAGGCGATGCTGAGGATGATTCAGGCGAAGGCGGTGCCGGCGCCTTCCGAGATAGACTTCATCGAGTGCGACGTGCGCCCGTACCCGCTGGTGAGGATGCAGCCGGAACGGGGCTTTGAAGGCCGGTTCAGCATGGCCTATTGCCTCTCCCTGGCTCTGCTCTACGGAGGCCTGGAGCCCGAGAGCTTCACGGACGACCGCGCCCGGGAGCCGGAGCTGCGCGACCTGATCGGACGCGTCCGCCACGTCCCCGGTTCGGAGGCGCTGGTGGTGCATCTGAAGGACGGCACGACGGTCACGGAGCCGATTCAGCCGCCCGCGGACCTGAAGGGGCGCGACGCGGTGCTGAGCAAGTTCAACGACTGCGTGGAGGGGATCCTGTCCGAGGCGCAAAGAACGCAGGTGCCCGATCTCGTGGACCGCCTGAATCACAGTCCCTCGATCGAGCCGTTGATGCGCGCGCTACGCCCGTAACCGTTCTGCGAGTCACGGCCGGAGGGCGGTCCCTTGGCGTTCGTGGGGACCCCCCTCCGGGTCCGCGTTGGTCGAGCACATCGGATCCCGGAAGCTCGCAGACTACGCCAAGCCGTAAAACCTGGCGGCGTTGTCCCACGTGAGCTGTCGTTCCACGGCGTCGGACATGCCCGCGAACTGCCGCTCGACCGCGTCCCGCGAATTCGGCCACGTGGCGCCGCCGTGCGGATAGTCGCTCGCCCACATGACGTTGTCCAGGATATCGAAGGCTCCCGCTCCCAGAATACCGGCGCGGTCTTCCTGGAACGTCACGTAAACCTGGCGCTTGATGATTTCGCTGGGAAGCGCGTTGCCGTGGCTGCCCACCGTCGACTCGGACCGGGCCCGGCGCAAGGCGGTATCCATGCAGTTCAGGTAGGGAACCAGCCACGAGAGATCATACTCGGCGAAGACCATGCGCAGCCTGGGATGATTCTGCAGGGCCCCGCCGAAGGTCAGGTCCGTGAGGAGCCCGAGAGGCTCCAGGATGCCGCGTTGCAGCGAGTTGCGGCCCTGTTGGACCGGGGAGATGTTCTTGAGCCGTGCCCGCATCCTGTCCACGCCCTGGAGGATGTTGACGTGGATGTGGAGCGGAAAGTCCATGTCCTCGGCCTTGGTCCAAAGCGGTTCGAAACCCGGATCGGAATAGCTCATGCCTTCGGGCAGACCCGAAGGTATCATCGCACCCTTGTGGCCGAGCTTGGCGCAGCGCTCCATCTCCTTCAGCGACCACTCGACGTCCAGCGCCGAGAGCAGACACACGGCCACCAGACGGTCCGGCGCCGTGTTGGCGTATTCGATGATCCAGTCGTTGTAGGCCGTGAGCCCCGCCTTCTGGAGCTCGGTTTCTTCTCCCTTGAGCGAGTAGAAGTTGCGCGACAGGCTGGGGTAGAGCACCTCGGTCCTGACCCCGTCGAGGTCCATGTCGCCGATACGCGCCGCGGGGTCCCAGGGGCCGGGCCAGTCTTCCCATTGGAAATTCTCGATCACGTCGATGATCTTCCCACCCTTGGCTTGCACCCCGGCCGTGAAGGTCATGCCGACCGGGTCCGGCTCATGGCCGTCGAAAACCATGTAGAGCCCTTTCTTGCCGGGCGGGTCCTGGACGAAATGAGGTCCGTGCTCACGCAGCCTTTTGGGTATCCGTTCCCAAGCCTCCGGCGGCTCGTTCACGTGCGAGTCCGCGGAGAAGAACCTTGCCTCTTCCTGTGCCATGGGGTGCCTCCTCTGTTCCCGAAGCTTGTGCGACAGTATCGATAAGTGTATCCGACTGTCAATCATGCGCATCGGGCAACAAGCACTGTCCGTTCTCGTCAGCCTGCTGGGGCTCTTGCTGTGCCTTTCGCCCGTCCCGCTGGCCGCCGCGTCGCTCGACGACCCGTTCGTCTCCTCCGAGCGGCAGTGGGTGGTCACCGACGAGAAGTTCGAGCTGTCCCTCAAGCGGTTCCGGCTGTACAAGCGGGAGACGCGGCCGCTGCCGGTGATCCTGATTCACGGGCTCTTGGTGAACAGCTCTTTCCTGGACTTCGGGCGCGCCAGCCTTGCGGAGTACCTGGCGGAGGCGGGGTTCGACGTCTGGAACCTGTCGCTGCGCGGTACCGGCCGGAGCCTCAACCCCCTGGGCTGGGGAAAGAAGCCCTGGAATCTGGACGACATTTTGAAGAGCGATCTTCCCGCGGTCATCGAGCACGTGCGCAGGCAGGCCGGCGGCAGGGATGTCCTGGTGGTGGGCTACGAGCTTGGGGGGGCCCTGGCCCTGGCCCATGTCGGCCGGGCCCCCGGGCACGGCGTCGCCGGAGTGGTCGGCATCGCCTCGCCCATGTCGTTCGAAAGCCCCGACCAGGACTGGCTCGACACCCTGCTCAAGCTTGACCGGGTGCCGCTGTTGCGCACCACCCTGCTGCACATGAACTCGTCCGGGCTGAGCCGCATGTTGTTCCTCATGCCGTGGTTCGAGGACGCGTTCTACAACCGCAAGAACATGGCGGAGTCGGTTCGGCAGGAACTCCTGGACACCGCCCTCACCCCGGTCAACCCCGGTGTCCTGGACCAGATCGTTACCGCCGTGGAGCGCGACGAGTTCGTCAGCGCCGACGGCAAGGCGAGCTACCGGGACGCGTTGTCCGGGATAACCCTGCCGGTTCTCCTGGTGGGTGGAGGCGCCGACTCCATCGCGCCGCCCGAGGCCCTCGAACAGCTCTACCGGGAGCTGGGGTCGGAGGACAGGGACCTGATGATCTTCTGGCCGGACCCGGCGGAGGACGTGAGCTACGGCCACTTCGACCTGATCCTGGGCCGGAAGGCCAAGGACGAGGTTTTTCCGCTCATCCGGAGGTGGCTGGAAGCGAAAGCCGGAGGGCGGGATTTTTCGAGCCCTCCGCGCTAAAGGAGGGTTGCCCGTTGCCGATGATTCCCTTTGGGAGGGATCAACGGTCATGGGCGCACCACCGGAAGGCCTTCGCGCACTTCTGCTCTTCTTGTTCGGCTCTTGTATCGGGAGCTTCCTGAACGTCTGCATCACCCGTCTCCCGGCGGGCGAGTCGGTCCTCGTCCCGGCGTCCCACTGCCGCTCGTGCAGGGAGCCGCTGCCATTCCGGGCGAACCTGCCGCTGATCAGCTACGTGTTGCTGCGCGCGCGGTGTGTCCTCTGCGGCGCCCGTATCCCGGCCCGCTACTTTCTCGTGGAACTGGGCGCGGCTGTGGCGGCGCTCGCCTGCTACCGCCGGGTCGGCGCCGGCCCGCGCCTGGGGGTCCAGCTCTCCTTCGTCTGCGCCCTGGCGGTGGCGGCGGTGGCCGACCTCGAAACCGGCATCATTCCCGACGCCGTCAGCGTTAACGGCATGGCCGCGGGGTTGGCGCTGTCGTGGTGCGCGCCCGCCCTCTCCATCGACGGGTTTCCGTCGCCCGGCGGCTCGGTGCTGGGGGCGTTGTGCGGCGGCGGCGTGCTGTGGGCCACGGCCGCCGGCTACCGCGCCGTCACCGGCCGGGACGGCCTCGGCGGAGGCGACATCAAGCTGCTGGCAATGATCGGTTCCTTCGCCGGCTGGGAACGGGTGCCGGACATCCTTGCCGTGAGCGCCCTGGCGGGCTTGGCGTGGGGCATCGGCCTGGCGTGCGTCAGGAAGGACGTTTCCTTGAGGACTCCCGTGCCGTTCGGGCCGTTTCTGTGTCTGGGGGCGCTGGTGTGCCTCTACTGAGCCCTCCGCCGTGTCTCGACCGAGTCATCGAGGGACCCGACATGCGACCCGCGTCCGCCCGCACCGCCGGATTTTCCCTGCTCGGTCAGATGATCGCCCTGGGCCTTGCCGGCATCATGCTCGCCATCGCGGTGCCGGGCTACCTGAAGGCGATGCCGAGGCACCGCCTCCACGGCGCGGCGCGCCAGGTGACCGGGGACCTCATGTGGGCGCGCATGAAGGCGATCCAGCGCAACAACCGCTACCGGGTCTTCTTCCTCAACGACCACGAGTACCGCATCCTCGACGACGCGGACAATGACGGTACCGCGGACCCCGGCGAGTGGACGTTCACGCGGGACCTCCGGGCGGACTACCGGGACGTGGTGGTCCGCTCCAACAACAACCCGGTGTTCAGCCCGCGCGGCACGGCCGGCCATCTGGCGACGATCACGCTCACCAACCCGGCGGGCACGAAACGCGTGAGCATCAGCATCGCGGGCCGCGTGCGCATCCGGTGACGGGAGACGCCATGACACGATCCGCTTCACGGCCTTCGCGGCAGCAGGGTTTCTCGATGATCGAACTGCTGGTGGCGATGCTGATCCTGTCGACCGCTCTTCTGGGGCTCGGCCGCGTCGCCATCGGAGTGATCCAGGGAAACCTCCGCAGCCGCGACCACGGCGTCGCCACGTTCCTTGCCCAGGACCGCATCGAGAGTCTCAGGGGGCGTGGAGGCGCAGCCGCCTCGACCACGGAGGACTATGGGACGATGCCCGGCTTCCCCGGCTTCAAGCGGGTGACGGAGGTGCTGCGCGACGCGCCCGAAGGGGGCTTGAGCACCGTCACGGTGACGGTCTCCTGGGATGGGGACGAGCGATCGGCGGTCCTCCGGACTCTTGTGAGCCGGTGATGCGCCTGTTCCACCTCCCGGGGCGGCGCCGTTCCGGCAAGTCCGGGTGGGCGCGCGACGGATGGCCCTCCGCCCGAGGCTTCACCCTCATCGAGCTGCTGGTGGTGCTCGCGATCCAGGGGATCCTGCTGGCCGCGGTGGTCACGAGCTTCACCGGCCAGCTCGCCACCCACGACCTCCAGGAGCAGATCACCGCCATGCATCAGAACGCCCGCGCGGCCATGACCATGGTCGTCCGTGAGGCGCGGAAGGCCGGTCACGATCCCGCGGGCGTGGGTTTCGCCGGTATCATCTACGATCCTGCGCGATTGCGCATCGCGGTCGACCACAACGGCGACGGAGACTTGTCGGACTCCAACGACATCGTCGCGTATTACCACGACGCTACGCGAATGCTCTTGCGCCGCGGCACGGGAGGCGGAGGACAACCCGTGGTGGAGGACGTGCAGGCCTTCGCCGTGGAGCACCTGGACGCCGCCGGCAACCTCACTACGGTGCACTCGGCCATACGGAGACTGAGGATCAGCATCACCACGCGGACCGGCAAGCGAGATCCGCGCTATCCCGCCAACGGGGGGTACCGCACCCACACGCTTCGCTCCGTGGTGACACCGGTGAACCTGGGGTTGGGGCCGTGAGGGGAGCCGAAGGGGCTACCCGTCTTCAGGATGGTTCCGCGTCGGTTCCGGCGCGGCCTCGCCGGGCCGGGTCATGAGATACTCGCAGTCCTGTTTCTCGGGCAGTTCCCGAAGCTGCGCGATGATGCCCTCGGCCTCCTCCCGGGAGTAGTAGAGGCCCACCGTGCTGATGCCGCCGTCGGGCCGGCGCTCGTGAAGATAGTACTTGTCCAAGAGGCCCCTCAGTACTTCGGACTCTTGTAGCCGATGCGCTTGCGGTGCTTCATGAACGTCTTGAAGGTGGTCCGATGGCTGCCGACGTTGAACGGGCAGACATCCACGCACAGGTGGCAGTACTCGTCGCGCAGGCGCGAGTAGGGGTAGCATTTCTCCAGGTCGATGAGCCAGCGCTTGATGCCCTCCGTGACCACGTGCTCCTTGGGGATCGCGTCGCCCGGGCAGTTCCGCATGCACACGTTGCAGTTCATGCAGAAGTCCTGGACGCCGAACTCCCGCGGCTCGTCGACGTCGAGCGGCAGGTCGGTGGTGACGAAGCCGGGGCGGAAGTCGGCGCCGTACTTCTCGTTGATGAGGCTGCCGTGACGGCCCAGCTCGCCGAACCCCACCTGGTAGAACACCGGGATCGCCTGGACCTCGCGCACCCCGTTGTGGTGCGCCCACGCGGGATACCCCAGGCCGCGAACGTAAGCCGCCAGCTCGGTGGCCAGATCGGAGCACGCCGCGTAGACGCGCATGGCCTCTTCCTCCACCGCGTCGGCGCCATCGAGCACCTTGTGGTAGTCTTCGGCGATGCAGGCCGCGATGACGAACTCGTGGGGGACCTCTTCGCCCAGGTCGATCATCGTCGGCGTGAGCCGGCAGATCCCCACGAGGTCGGCGCCCAGCTCGCGCGCCTTGGCCTTGACTTGCGCGGTCATGGCCGCGCGGTCCGTCACCTCGACGCGTTGCGGGTTCACCGGCCCGTCGCGGAACTTGGCGTTCTCCACCCAGCGATCGGTGTATCCGACCACCTTCCCCGATCGGCTGGCGTAGTGGGGCACCTCTTCCAGACCGAGGTCGTGCACCATGGTGGACAGCACGGGATCGGCCAGTCCCTGCATTCGTCTGGGTGTCGTTCCGCGCATGGAAAGCTCCTGTCCTCGCCGTTCCTGTCTACACCGTGACCACGGTCCCGGGAGGCCGCGGGCTCCGAATTCCGTCGACACGTACCAGACCCGGTGTCCGCGTTGCAACACGTTCACGCCGCGTGCCCCTTGTTCATGAGCGCCGATTCACGGTACGAACACGACCCGAGCCATGTCGCAGCCCATCATTCAGATCGCCGGGATCCAGGACGAGGCCGAGGCGCGGATGCTCGTGGCGAGCGGCGTCCACCGGCTCGGCTTTCCCATCGGCCTGGACGTGCACGAAGAAGACCTTCCGGAAGGGGAGGCGGCCACGGTCATCCGCAACCTCGGCATCGGCTCGCGGGCGTGGCTCATCACCTATCTGGAAGACCCGCGCGCCGTCGCGGCGTTGTGTGACCGGCTCGGTTGCGCCGGCGTGCAACTGCACGGCGCCGCCGGTCTCGATCGGGCGCGCCGGCTCAAGGCGCTTCGTCCGGGCCTTCGGGTGATCAAGAGCCTGGTTGTCCGGCACGACAACGTGGCGGAGCTGGAAGAGCGGGCGCGGGCATTCGCCGCGTACGTGGACGGTTTCATCACCGACACCTTCGATCCGGCCAGTGGCGCGTCCGGCGCCACCGGGAAGACTCACGATTGGGGAGTCAGCCGCCGGCTGGTGGAACTGAGCCCGCGACCTGTCATACTGGCTGGAGGACTGACGCCGGAGAACGTGGCGCGGGCCATCGAGGCCGTCAGGCCGGCGGGCGTCGACGTGCACACCGGTGTCGAGGATCGCACCGGCCGCAAGGAGCCTGCGCGGGTGCGGGCTTTCGTGTCCCGTGCGTCGGCGGCGTTCGCCGCCCTGGAGGCCCAGGCGAAAAGCGGTCGGGGGTTGTCGGCCTGATGTGAGTCCCGAGGCCTTCCCGGACCCACCGAGGCCACGTCAGAGGTCATGAAACGGGGGCGACGATGAAACTGGGACTGAGTCCGCTGCAGGGCACCGACAGCTTCGAGGAAACCATCCGGGAATGCGAGCGCGCGGAGGAGGCCGGGTTCGATTCGGTCTGGCTCGGCGAACACCACAACAACCCCGTGCTCTATCCGGCACCGCTCCTGGGACTCGCCGCCATCGCCGCGCGCACCCGCCGCGTGTCCCTGGGCACGGGCGTGCTGTTGCTACCGCTCTACCACCCCATGTGCGTGGCCGAGGAGGGGGCCATGGTGGACATGATCTCCGGCGGCCGCCTGATCCTCGGGGTGGGGGCCGGGTACGCTCCCGAAGAGTTCGCCGCCTTCGGCCTGTCCGTGAAGCAGCGTGGCGGCCGCCTCGACGAAGGCGCCGCGCTGCTGCGGCGCCTCTGGACCGAGACCCACGTCACCCACGACGGGCGCTACTTCCACGTCCAGGACGCCACGGTGGGGCCGCGGCCCGTGCAGGACCCGGCGCCGCCCATCTGGTTCGGCGCCTGGACGGCCCCCGCCATCGAGCGCGCGGCCCGTCTCGGCGACGCCTGGCTCGCCGGTCCGTCCGCCGCCCTGTCGGAGCTGAAGTCCTGCGTCGCGGCCTATCGCGGGGCATGCTCCGACCTGGACAAGAAGCCCGGGGAGATTGCCGCGTTCCGCTACGTCTTCGTCGCCGACACCACCGGGCAGGCGCTGGCGTCCGCCGGCGATTCCTTCATCCAGGCCTACGAGAACATGTACTTCCGCTGGCCCCACCCGGTGATCAAGCGGCCCGCCGGCGACCTCACCATCGAACGCCTCGCCGAGAACCGCATCATCCTGGGCGATCCCGAAACCTGCGCGCGGGAGATCGCGCGCTTTCGGCGGGAACTGGGGCTCACCCACCTCATCTGTCGCTTCTCCGTCCCCGGCATCTCCCGCGAGGCCTCCATGTTGTCCCTTGACCTGTTCGCGCGCGAGGTGATGCCGGCGCTACGGTGAAGGCTACGGCATTGCCGTTACAACCTGTCCCAGCAACCCCCCGAATCGTCATTCCCGCGAAAGCTTGCCCCCGATCGGGGTCGAGGGCAAGCTTTCGCGGGAATGACGAACCGCGGGGTTGGTGCTGATCACTATCCAAGCGGAGCCTTGACGCAGCCTGTTCGGCGGGAGAATGGCGACTCGGGGTGTTGGGTCAGTTCGTGGATGAGCGGCGTCTTACAGGCGTGATTCGATCGCACGCCAGCTCTTGGTGAGGGCCGGGTCCTGCGCCATCCGTTCGCGGATCCGGCGGCGTTCGTGGCTCACGGCGGTGTAGTCGAGCCCGCCGAGGTGCGCGCCGATGGCCTGCTGGGTCATTCCGGCATAGCGGTACATGAGCTCCATCAACAGGCCGCGCTGGTCCCGGCAACGGCCCCGCTTTCGCTGGAGCCGCGCCGGCGGCAGTTGGAAGTAGTCCGCCACCTCGGCGGTGATCCGCGCGGGCGCCACGCGCGAGGCGCGTCGCCACAACTCACCCTCAGGCGCCGCCCCGCCGGCGTTCGTCCACCCTTCCCTGGCAGCGGCCCAGAAACGGTCGTCCCCCAGGACCACCTGGCCGCGGACGGCTCTCCAAGGGGTCGGCACGCCCTGTTCCAGGCCGTCCTGCACGAACCGGCCATAGCGCTGCCGTGATTCCCCCACTTCCGCGAGCACGGAGTCGTAGTGAACCCACGACTCCCGGCGCCGAGCCGACACGTATCCCCCGAGGCTGCTCCAGCGGTAAAGCCACAGTTGCCGCACCTGGTCGGGAACCGCGAGCCGCCGGCGAAGGACACGTACCGGATTCATGTGCACGTACCGGCTCAGCGTCAGCAAATGCGCGTCGGGCTGGAACAGGATCGACTTGAACCGCCCCTGGTAGAGATGGCCGGTGCGCCGGTGGCGCCGGTTGAAGAAGGATGTGTACGCGACGTTGAAGTGCCGCATGAAGCCGGAGAGGTTGGCGCCGGGGGTCTCCACCATCAGGTGGAAGTGGTTGTGCATCAGCACGTAGGCATGCAGCCGGACGGCATAGATCTCCAGCGACTTCCGCAACCGTTCGAGAAACGCCTCACGGTCGTCGTCGTCAACGAAGATCTTCCTGCGGTCGTTGCCCCGGCAGGTGACGTGGTAGTGCGCGTGCGGGTACTCGATCCGTAAAGGCCGTGCCATGACGCCCCCCTGGAGTTCAAGGTTTGACCCCAAGGCCGCATTATGGCCAGGAAAGACCGGATGTCAAACGAGGTACGTGTGGTCCTGGCATCCGGGGGGGAGGGGCGCTGACCGGGCTCAGTCCGCCAGTCGCTCGATCACCGCGTCGGCGAATGCCTCCGTCCCCAGGTCCCCGCCCAGGTCGCGGGTCTTGCGGTCCTCGTCGAGGGCCAGGTCGTAGGCGGCCTTGATGCGCTCGGCGACCCGGCGGCAGCCTTCGTCCTCGCGCGTGTCCGCCAGGTGGTTGAGCATCATCACCGCGGACATCAGCATGGCCAGCGGATTGGCCGCGCCGGTTCCCGCGATGTCCGGCGCCGAACCGTGCACCGCCTCGAACACCGCCCGATCGTCGCCGAAGTTGGCCCCGGGCACCACGCCGAGTCCGCCCACGAGGCCCGCGCACAGGTCGCTGATGACGTCGCCGTAGAGGTTCTCCAGCAGCAGCACGTCGAAGCGGCCGGGGTCCTGCACCAGCTTCATGCAGCCTGCGTCGATGATGTTCTCCTCGTACTCGATGTTCGGGTACTCGTGCTGGTGGATGCGGCGGGCGCATTGCAGGAACAGGCCGTCCGTGACCTTCATGATGTTGGCCTTGTGGAAGACCGTGATCTTGCGGCGCTGCCGCCGGGTGGCGAAGCGGAACGCCCAGTGGGCGATGCGCAGGCTGGCGCTCTTGGTCGCCACCTTCATGCTCATCACCACGTCGTCGGTGACCTGGTTCTCGACGCCGCTGTAGAGGCCCTCGGTGTTCTCGCGCACGATGATGAGGTCCACGTCGTCGAACCGGGTCTTGGCGCCCGCCAGCGAGCGCACCGGGCGCACGGCGGCGTACAGGTTCAGGCGTTGCCGCAGTTGCACGTTGACCGAGGTGAAACCCTCGCCCACCGGCGTGGTGCACGGTCCCTTGAGAGCGACCCCATGGTGCTCGATGGCCTCGACGGTGGACGCCGGAAGCACGTCCGAACCGTGTTCCAGGGCGGCCACGCCGGCCTTGCGTTCGACCCACTCGACGGGCGCGCCGGCCGCGTCCATGACGCGCCGCACCGCCGCCGTGATTTCGGGGCCGATGCCGTCCCCGGGGATGAGTACTGCGGAATGTGTTTTCATGGCTCTGAATCGTTCTCGATGTTGTCGTTTGTCGGGCGTAGCGTCCGCGGGAGCGCCTCCAGTATAGCTGAAGGCAACGGGCTTTGCATTTTCAGCCCCTTTCTGGCAACGGACTCTTGCGAGGCACGACGATGTTCGAGGGAATGGCGACACATGACATTCGTTGCGGAAACGCGACGATCCATTGCCGTAGCGGCGGCCGGGGCCACCCCCTGTTGCTGTTGCATGGATTCCCGCAAACCCACGTTCAATGGCACCGGCTGGCGCCGCTTCTGATGGATGCGTTCACGTTGGTCGTCCCCGATCTCCGGGGCTACGGAGCGAGTCGGGGACCCGGGCCCGATCCCGAGCACCTCAACTACTCCAAGCGTGAGATGGCCAAGGACATGGTTCACCTCATGGCGGAGCTGGGGCATGACCGGTTCGGAATCGTCTCGCACGACCGCGGCGCGCGGGTCGGTTACCGGCTTGCGCTCGATTGTCCCGAGCGGGTCAGCCATTTCGTGAGCCTGGACACCGTCCCCACGCTGGACTCCTGGGAGGCGACGGACATGGAGGTCTCCATTCGGAGGTACCATTGGTCCTTCCTGGCACAACCCGCGCCCCTGCCGGAACGCATGATCGGCGCGGACCCGGACTTCTTCATCATGCACCTGCTGGACCGCTGGGCCGGACGGCCTGGTGTGTTGGACCCGGCGGCGGTGGAAGCATACAAGGCGGCGTTTCGAATACCCAGCGTGCGGCAGGCCATGGTGGAAGACTACCGGGCGGGTGCAACCATCGACTTCGAGCACGACCGGCAAGACCGGCAGGCGGGAAGGAAGCTCGGATGCCCGGTCCTGGTGGTGCGCGGGTCGCCGCGCCGGCCCAAACCGCTTCGCCCCGTCTGGGAGCGATGGGCCGATGAGGTGTCCGAGGCGGCTCTGGACTGCGGCCACTTCATTGCCGAAGAAGCGCCGGAGGCTTGCGCGGAGGCCGTTCGCCGCTTCCTGTCGGTGGGATAGGGTTGTCGAGGGTACGAGCGATGAACGCACAAGTGGAAGTCCGGCTCGACGTTCCGTACGGGGGCGGCCCCGACGGCAAGCTTTGCAACGACGTGTACCTGCCCGCCGGTCCGGGGCCGCATCCGGCGCTGTTGTGCTTCCATGGCGGCGCCTGGGCCCACGGCAGCCACCGCCAGTACCAGGAGTGGGGACCGTGGCTGGCGGCGCGCGGCTATGCCCTGGTGGCGGTGGACTACCGGTTGTCGAGAAACGTCTCGCCGTCGTGGCCGGGCGTGCACGAGGACGTCCGCCGGGCTCTGCGCTGGCTGATGGAAGAGGCGCCCGGGCTGCGCATCGACCCCACGCGGCTGGGGCTCGTGGGCGACTCGGCGGGCGGGCACATGGCGGCACTGCTCTCCCTGGAGGACTGGATCGGGCCGCACCTGCGCGCGGTGGTGGGAGTCTACGGCATTTATGACCTCTTCGACTGGTGGGAGGTAACACAAAAGCGCAAGGACGACCCGGTGGGCAGGCTCATGGGCCGCACGCCCGCCGAGGCTCCGGAAGACTACCGCCGGTTCTCGCCGCTTCAGGGGGTCGAGGCCCAGGGGGTGCCGCCCGGGGTTCCCTACCTCGTCATCCACGGCGAGCAGGACCCCATCGTCCACCACAACCAGTCCGAGCGCTTCATCGCCGCCCTGCGCGCCGCCGGTGCCGAGGTCGAGACCTTGTTCGTCCCGGACGCCGGCCACTCGTGGTTCACCTACCTGCCGGGCGAGCCCGACCGCCGCCGCGTCGACCAGGAGCCCAACGTCACGGTGGCGCCGGTGCTGCTCGATTTCCTGGAGCGCAACCTGGCACGCCCGGGGACCGAGTCCGGACCTCGAACATGATTCGAACCATGCGGGAAGGCGCATAGAACATGAGCTCGAACTCCCGGTTCCGTTTTTTCGAACTGGTGGTGGGTCGTTACTTGTGGACCACTGCCGTCACGGTCGTCGTGATCGCCGTTCTCGCCGCGGGAGCGCAGCATCTGACCACCGTCAAGGTCAGCGTCCGAAATCACTTCAATGAAGATGATCCGCTTTTGATCAAACTGGAAGAATTCGAAAAGACCTACGCGGTGTCGGACAGTGTGCTCGTCATTGCCGCTCCGCCGGACGACACCGTCTTCACGCGCGATGCACTGGTTGCGATTGAGCGACTCACGGAGGCGTTGTGGCAAACGCCATATTCCGTCCGCGTCGATTCGTTGACAAATTACTTGCACACCGAGGCAACCGAGGAGGGCCTGATTGTCGCCCACCTGGTGGAGGACGCCGAGGTGCTGGACGACGCCCGAATCCACCGTCTTCGAGAGATCGCGCTCACCGCGCACGAAACCGCCGGCCGTTTCGTCTCTCGCGATGGTCGTCTCGCCGGGCTGATCGTGAGCCTGGCGATTCCCGATGAGGGACGGGCACAGAGCAGAATCGAGGTCGTCGACGCTCTTTACGGTCTGATCAACGAGCAGCGCGCCGCCAACCGTGACGTCGACTACCACGTCTACGGCGAGCTGTTGTTGAATCGAGCGGTGCGCGATGCCCTGAACGAAGATATGTCCGTCCTGGCACCCATTGCGTTCGCGATGATGATCCTGGTCGCCTTTTGGTTACTGCGGTCGGTTTGGGGCGTTTTGGGGATACTTGCGATGTTGATCGCAGTAACGGCCTCGAGTTTCGGATTTGCCGGCTGGTCCGGGTTGAGGTTCTATGCGGAGAGTGGCGCGGCGCTATTCGTTCTGATGGCCATTGCCATCGCCCACTCGGTCCACCTGATCCAGGGAATGACCGAAGGAATGCTCGGCGGACTGGAGCGCAGGGCCGCCATTGTCCGGGCGCTTCAAACCCACGCATACCCGATCTTCCTCACCTCGATCACCACCATGATCGGTTTTCTGAGTCTGAACTTCTCGGAGATGCCTCCTTTCCGGGTGATGGGAAACATCGTTGCATTCGGCGCCATGTGTGCATTTGTTTACTCGGTCACGCTGTTGCCCGCATTGTTGGCGATAATGCCCATGCGCGCGCCGGCCCAACGGCGAGCCGGAAGGGAAGCTTTCGGGCGGTTGGCGCGCTTCGTTGTTTCCAACCGCACGTCGTTGCTCTGGTTTTTTGTCATACTGTGTGTCCTGAGCGCGATCGGTATCTCGAGGCTCAAGTTCGATGACAACAATAATGCCAAGCTGCTCGACGAGAGCTACGAGTTGCGCCGATCCGGCGATTTCATAAACAGGAATTTCGCGGGGCTGGATACCTTCGAGTATTCACTGGATTCCGGGCGTGAGGGGGGAATCAAGGACACCGAGTACCTGCGTCAAGTGGAGTCGTTTGCTCTGTGGCTTCGCGAACAGCCTGAAGTCTCCCATGTCACGTCCATCGCCGATATCATGAAGCGGCTCAATCAGAAACTGCACAACGACGCCGACGGATCCTATGCGGTGCCGAAGAACCCCGACCTTGCGGCGCAATATCTGCTTCTATACGAGCTGTCCCTGCCGGTGGGCCGGGACCTGAACAACCTCATCAACTTCGACCGCTCGGCCTCTCGCATGACCGTGGTGGTCGAGGAGATGTCGGTCCAGGAGCAGATCGAGCTGGACCGGCGCGCTTCGGGATGGCTGCGGGAGAATGCGCCACAAATGGCCAGCGGGGCCACCGGGGTCACCATCGTCGGCGCCTACTCGGTGATGAGAAACATCGTGAATATGTTGATCGGCACCTTCATTGCGATGTTTATCGTCTCCCTGCTCTTGATTTTCTCCTTCAGAAGCCTTCTTTTCGGGCTTCTGAGCCTGGTCCCCAATTTCGTCCCGGCAATCGTCGCCATGGGGGCCTGGGGTTACGCCGTGGGAACCGTTACCATCGCGGCATCCATCGTCACGGTCATAGCCTTCGCCATCGTCGTGGACGATACCATCCATCTCCTGTCCAGATACCTGAGATCGCGCGCCGAGGGCACCTCGCCCGCCGAGGCCATCGCGCCCACTTTCATGACGGTCGGCCGGGCGCTGTTCAGCACCACCTTGATATTCGCGGCCACATTCTTCGTCTTCGGCGCGTCCGGCCTGGACACGAATCAGACGCTCGGGGTGCTGGTCGGAATGACGATCGTCATTGCGCTGGCCGCGGACTTTCTCTTGTTCCCGCCGCTTCTGTTGGCGCTCGACAAGACAAAACGAAGCTGAAGGCCGGCGGAAGAGACCGCCGACGTCGCAGGCGAACCGGTCCGCCGCGGGCGAGCGGCTTCACCCGGGCAAGTCGTGCAACTGCGTCGCGATGCGCAGTTTGAGCTTCCTGGTGACCGACAATGCCGGTAAAGGGTTGATCTTCAGTCGATAGTCAGCCGGCAGCGGCGCGAATTCGAAATGATACGCTATGACCAACACGCTCACCGCCAACTGCAAATTCATCCACGGCCGTCCTGCACACGTGTGGGTATCCAGCCCGTACGGGGCGTATCCGGGACCGTGATGCTCGTTGCGCGGCGACCTGTAGCGATCGATATCGAACTTGTAGGGATCGGCGAAGCACTCACTCATGTAATGAGCGGCGGTCTGCACGATGTACAGCCGTTCCCGAAGCGGCAGTGAATAATTGTCCACCACGCAGGTGTTCGCGACATTACGGAGATTCACCGCGATAATGGGATACAGTCGCATGCATTCCATGAGGAAACGATGGGTCACGTCGAATTTATCGAGAGACAACTCGTCCTTACCCGGGTCGCCGCCATCGAAAAGTGCGGCCGCCTCTTCATGAATCCTGGCGGCAATGTGGGGCTGCCTGGCCATTTCAAAAAGTACGAAACCCAACATGTCGCCGAGATAGAGACTCTGAAACACGGGCGTCACCGCGAGCATGAACAGCAGGTTCTGCTCCGGTATGAACTGCGGGTCGCTGCCGTGCAACGCCATCAGTTCGTCCGCCAGGTCCCGGGCCGCTCCCGCGCGCTGACTGGGGGTATGGTTTTGCCTGATACGCTGCATCAGGTTCTCGTAAAGGCGAAAACGGCGGTTCATCCCGGGAGTGCGCGTCAGGAATCTTGGTAGAAAATCCGCGACGTAGCACACGATGGCTCTCTCGTTCCACTTGACGAGGTCTTCAAACAGGTCCTGGGCATCGGTACTGAGAAGAATTTGGAACATTTGGAAACTGGCCATCAACCGCGTATCTCGCTGTACTTCCAGTTCCGAGCCGGGTCGCCACTTGTGACGTGCCATGAATTGGCGAGTCAGTCGGAACATGTCGCCCAGCCTTTCCTGGAAGCTGGCTGTCGAGTAAATCCTTCCCATCAACTTGCGTAGTCGAAAATGGTCGGCTCCATCCGTGGACGGGAGCAGGTTGTTGGCGCCGCAAACCATCTCCATCTCGCGAAAATAGGTCCCGGACGTCATGAACTGCCGGGAGTTTCGACGTACCCACTGGTTGATATCGGGTCCCGCCAGGAATGTTCGCGGCTTTTGGAACGGCGCGGCGATCTGAAAGACCGGACCATACCGGGCGGCGAGATTCCCGAATAGTGCCGGCAGGTTACCGTCCCGCAAATGCGGGCTGGAAAGCAGGCTTTTCAGAGGAATCTTCGGAATGGGTTTTGTGAGGGGTGAGTGTCGCAACGTGGGTGAGGCAATGGCGACTTCCGCGACGGCAGCCGACAGCATGCGATTGATCAGTTCTGTTTTGCAAACCAGCTCGATTCGCCGTTCCCCGTCCTCATCCACCTCGAAGATCAATTTAATGACATCGCATGCATTCAGGAGGCCGACGATCAGGGAATCCCTCGGGTTTGGAACGACGTCCGTGAAAAGCAACTCCTCGATTCGTGATTTGATGTACGTTCCTACACTCTCGCCTCGGGGATATTGGTGCAAATCGGCATGCCAGGCGCAGTGGTTGGTGGTATAAAACTCGCCTTCGTGGTGTGTCAGAATCTCCAACTTCACCAAATCCGCCAGCGTCGCGTTGATGACGTCTTCGGAATGAACGGCAAGCCGTTCGATCCAGTATCGCGGTGGTTGCGGGTTGGGCTGAGCGGCGAGCTCCGCGAGGCATAAATCCAGTGCTGCTTCACCGGTTTCGGTTGAATCCAGCAGAAAAAGGTGTTCTTCATCGGTATCAATGCGCGATTTCAGAGAGAGATCGGCGAGAACGGCGCCGATGACGGCACAGTTCAAAGTCCAGCCCTCCACTTGGTGGAAGTAGCCGGTCTGTTCATTGAGAAGCGTCACGAGGAATTCTTGAGGAATATTCAACGAATGCTTCGGTACCATGTCAACGGCCCCCGTTTCTGGCGGTTTGATTGTGTCTCACGCCCCGGACCGGCGCCGCTGCTCATGGAGACCGAGCGCGTGCAGGGGAAAATACTGTCGATACAGCACATAGTCCAACAGCGCCGTGCGGAAGAAGACGCCGGCCATGTCCTGCCTGGGCCATGATCCATCCGCGGCCTGGGTGTCGATCAGAAAGCGGGCGCCGCGCGAAATGGCGGTCCAGTTCGGATCGCCCGCCTCGAGGAGCGCAATCAACGCCCACGCGGTCTGGATGACCTGACTTTCCTCATGCGCGACGTATCGGCCGGTCAAGCAACCGCTGTGGTGCTCGCCCCACCCGCCGTCCCTCTGCTGGCGGTCCAACAGCCACTGGCAGGCCGAGCGCAGCGCCGGATCGCCCGGACCGGCCCCGGCCGCAAGCAGACCCCGGACGCCGAAGAAGGTGCCGTAGATGAAGTGCACGCCCCACGCGCCGCGCCACGCCCCGTCGCTTGCCTGGGTCCGGCGAAGCCAAGCGTCGGCCCGCGCCATCGCGGGGGCCACCGCCTCATTCGCGGTTTGCGGGAATTGCTCCTTGCAAGCCGCGAGCGCCCGGAGGCAAGACGCGGTGCATTCGACGTGGGAACGCTCGGTCATCGAGTCGCCGAACATTTCCGCCGGATTCAGCCATTCGAGACCCAACGTAGAGCGCCGCGCCTCATAGCTGCCGAACCCGCCATCGCGGTTCTGGCCGCGCAACATGAACCGCACGGCATCGTCGAGCACCGTGGCGTTCACGGCCCCGCGGTCGGCGGCAAGAATGCCCAGCACCGCCTCCGCGGTGCAGTCCGTCACCGGCCAGCCATGCCATCCCCCGGGAAAACACCAGCCGCCCTTGGGGTCGATTCGGTAGGCCTCGCGAAATCCTTCGAAGCTGGTGGCGATTTGCTGCCGGCGCAGGAAGGCGGCTCCGCGTCGGAGGGCGTCTCGATTCCCGTTGAGGTCGGGCACCGTCGCCAGAGCCTGCAGGGAGAAGCCGGTGTCCCATGAACTGCTTCTCGCTCCAGTGACTCGCGCGCCGCTCTTCTCGTCTTCCCAGATCCATCCCTCCAGCCGCGCGAGCGCCTGGCGGCAGTCGGCGTCGTTTGGATCATGCAGCCACAGGGCAAGAATATTGAGGAACCCGCTGACCGGAGAAATGCTCGCATGCCCGGTGGTCCGGAGTTCCCATTTTATTTGCCGGACAAGCTCTTCCATGCATCGGGCGCGCAGGCGCTTGCCGTGGAACCGTTCGAACAACCGTGCAAGCTCATATCCGGCTCGGAGCCACCCGTTGGGTCGCGCGTAGAGGTCGGCGTCCCGCAAACGATTGCGGCCAGCGGAAAAATCGACGTTGGCGAACCCCTGGGGAAACAGCTCTTCTCGCAACGCCGCGATGGAGGAGGTGACGGTTGCCTGGAACCGATGCGGGTAAATCGCCGCCATTGACATGTAGATGAGCCGCGTGTGGCAGTACCAGTTCGCGGGATGCAGCGCCATCCAGCGCGGCAAGCTCCACATCTCCGGTAGTATGGCGTTTACGCCGCGCCAGTCGTAGAGATTGAGGAGCGCCAGCCAGAATTTCCCCCAACTGGGGATACCGAGAACTCCCTCCGCTTGCAGGAATCGACGGGCCGGCTCGACCAGCGGATCATCCCGCTCGATGCCGGACAGTCTTGCCGCGACGTAAACCAGGGTGGTGACAAACAAGTGCGGCGCCGAGTGCTCGTGCAGACCCCACAAGCCTCCTTCGAGACGGGAGCGCTCGAAATAGCGCAGCACACTGCGGCGCCGGGCGGGCTCCATCGGCCGGCCCATGACGTAGTGCAGCAGCACGTATTGCGCGGTGAGCATGGGACACCAGACCATCTCACCTTCCCAAGAGCCATCCTCATTTTGGAGACTCGACAAACGCGCGCTCGCGCGGCCCAATGCCGGGCCGGCATCGGGCGACGCTTCCCTCGGGCGGATGGGGTCGGGATCACGGACTCTCGATGGCAGGGAGGCCGGGAACGCGCGAGCCAGAGCGTCCGTGGCCCGCTCGCCTTCCCCGCCGTCCGCGTTTCGCGCCCTCTTCATCCGCTGAAAGCCGCGCAGGAACCAACCGAGACGACCGGCGAGGGACTGGAGCATGCTGCGGTTGCGCCGCCAGGCGATTCGGTCCCAGGAACGCGGAATCTCGATGGCGACCCCGCGGGCTACCGTCGCACAAAACTCGAAACCGAGGCGGGTTGCCGAGGTCTCTTCACAACTGAGCAGACTCACGGTCCGGTCGCGGACCGCGGAACTTCCCCGCCAACGCCGGTAGATCGCGTGCCTGAGCGCTACCGCCTCCGCCCGATGATCGATGAAGATCTCGTACAGCCCCATGGCGAGGAGTTCCGGCGCGTGGGTCGTCCGGAACCGCCTGGCGGTGAAGTCGCGGAAATCCTCGCTCTCGGCCAGGGCAAGCGCATCCCCGAAACCGAGCGTCATCCCCACTGCCGTCAGGGGATGGTAGTGTCCGGCGGCATCGCCAATGAGCACTCGATGCGGCTCTCCATACGTGAAGCGCGGCCTCAGCCCGTTAGCCGCGACATGGTATTTTCTTGCGCGCAACGCTTCGACAAACGCCGGCCTGAGCGCTTCCGGCACCAAACCGGTATACGAGGCCAACACGAAGCCCGTCAGGTCGCCGGATGTCCAGCGACTCAGCGGGACGTCGACAAGTATCCGAACGCGATGCTCATCCTGACGATACATGAGAATCGGACCCGGTCCACCACACAACACGTGCCCGTAACTCTCCAGCGGCAAACTCGCCCCGCTCACGGTGACCCCTACCATCCGCGAGGAGGTCATCGGGCTCGTCGACACCCCCAACGATCGACGAACGATCGAGGATCGGCCGTCGGCGCCGACAATACGCGCGGCGGTCAGGGATTCATCGCCGCCATTGCGGGAAAAATCGATCCGGTTGTCTTCGACCTTACGTACTCGCGCGTCACAAAGGAAGTCGATCCCCGGCTCGTTCTCGGCGGCTTCACGCAGACGCGAGACAAGCTCCCCATGCTCGCATGCTCTGCCGTAAGATCCGTCCGGATAAGGAAGCACGATGGGCTCCGAGGCATCCTCCGGGAACACCGCGAAACCCTTGACCGTGGTATTGCGGGGCCAGGTATCGAACCCGATCCCGACATCGCGCAGCATCCGCACGGCAGGCGGATGCAGCCATTCGCCCGCCATTCGGCTGGAAGCCTGGGGATTTGCTTCGAGAAGGGCCACCCGGGCGCCCTTTCGTGCGTGAGCGAGTGCGCACAGGCTGCCCACGGGACCCGCGCCGACAATGGCCACGTCGTAGCGAGGAAGAGTAGCGTTGCTCATGCGTGCCGCAACATCGCCCGATACCGTGTCGAGCCTGTCACGAAACCGGGAATCATAATCCCTCTACGCTACAATGTACCGAAACGGAGTCGTCGTTGCCACCCTCCGGTTCCAATGGATAAACGGGAGGGTTTCAAAATTGGCCGTGTAGCGTTTGTCCTGCAGCCAGGTGGCCGGACCCCGCTTCATGATGGACCTGGGCGTGGCCCCGGAAACCCTGGAGTTGCTGGTCGACCTTGCGGCGAAAGGACCGGTGGAGTCAACGGGATACGTGCTGCACCCCGGACCCCTGGTGCGCATCCACTGAGTGCTTCCCCAACAGTTGTTCCCGGTGCCGTTCCAGGAACGTTCGCAGAAATCCCGCCTGGCGCCGGCCTACCGGCCACGTGTCACTCCCGGACAGTCGGTCGCGTGACGGAGTGGTGATCGACGCCGATCCGTGACTATCAGTCGCTCATGCTTCCAACCCTCGGTACCGAGCGACCTCATCTTCGTCCTTGAGAGCGGAGCGTCTTACTGATACTGTGCGGCGCGCCGCTGTCTGAGGAACTCCCCGGCGGCAATGGGTGGATACCGGGCAGGCCGGCCGGCGTCGCAGCAGGAGTCGAGGCACCGGACCGTGGCCGCGCTGTTGGGGTTGTAGAAGAATACGTTGGAGTACCGGGACCGGTCCGCGTTGGCGCTCGGCAGGGCCACCCGGTGCTTGGGCGAACGGTAGATGCCGTTGCTCCAGCGTGACAGCAGGTCCGCCACGTTGACCGTGACGGTACCGGGCACCACGGGGACCGTCACCCACCGGCCGTCCACCAGCGCCTCCAGACCCTCCACCTCGTCCTGGAAGACCAGCGTGACGGTGCCGTAGTCCGTGTGGCTTCCCGCGCGCAGTTGCCCGTCTCCGGGCGGACGCGTCAGCGGCGGGTAGTGGAAAAAGCGCACGGTGCTGGCGTGGGGCGCGTGCTTGTCCTCGAAGAAATCCTCGGGCGCGTCCAGGGACAGCGCCATGGCGCGCACCAGCGCCGCGCACGCGTGCGCGGCGGCCTCGTGGAGTTCCAGGACCGTCTCGCGAAAGCCGGCCACCGGGATGTGCCAGCGGTCCAGCAGCTTCAGGCTGGCCTGGTTCAGGCTGAAGGATTCCTTGAGGTCCCCCGGCTGCTGCGTGTCGAGGTGTTCGACGGCGATGCCGACGTAGCCCGAGATGACGTCGAGGTCGGACCGGCCGATGGCGTCCTTGACCTCCGCGGGCAAGGCGAAGAACTTCTTGGCCTTGGCGGAAACGCGCTGGACCAACCCGTTGGGCAGAGGCAGGTTGACGACATTGAGAAAGCCGTACTCGCCGCAGGCCGCGCGGATCTCTTCCGCGACCCGGCGGCGCGCCGCCGCGTCCCCGTTCAGGAACGGTTCGAAATCGACTTCCGGAATGCCGGATGACATGGCTCGTCCGTCACAAAACCTATTCGGTCAAGCAGGTTTACTCAACAACACCAGCGAGTTGTGGTTCGTTGTCCAAGTTCCGACCCTACGCTTCCGGGCCGGGACGCCCGCCGATCAAGCGTCCGCGGAATCCGTCAAACGGGTGGCGCCCGCTTCCGTGACGAGCTGCTCCAGCCTGTCGTACGGCTCCGCGCCGACGATGGCCAGGCCCTCCGAGAGGTAGGTGGGCACCGCGCGCACCCCGAGGGAATGGCAGCGCTGCCAGTCGTCGTTGACCTCCTGTTCGAAGGGACGGTCGGACAAGACCCGGCGCGCTTCTTCCACCGGCAGTCCCGCCTCTTCCGCCAGTCCGAGCAGGACATCAGGCTCCCCGATGTTCACCGCGCCGACGAAGTAGGCGCGGAACACCGCATCGTTGAAGGCATCTTCCCGGCCCTCGCGCTTGGCCCATTTCGCCAGTTCCTGGGCCAGCCGGCTGTTGTAGCTGAACTTCCGTTCCGTGAACGGCAGGCCCTCGCGCGCGAGCATGGCATCCACCCGGCTCGGTCCGCTCATGTTGCGGGGTTGGCCCTCGGTCGGGGTTTCGGGATGCAAGGGGAACTGCGTGTAGACGACGTCGAGATCGAAATTGTGCCTCAGTTTCTCAATACGCCCGGTACTGAGATAGCACCACGGTCAAACGAAGTCCGAGAAGACCTCCAGGGTCACTCGATCGGCCATCGGCATCTCCTTTCCCGCGCTCCGCGGGGTTTCCATGCGCACCCGAAAGAGGCGTCATGTTATCAGACAGGGTCCTGCCGCGCGACCGGATCCCGCGCGTGATTCGAGAGATCTTGCAGGCATTCCCGGCGGTGATGGGTCCGCTTCAAGCCGCGGTCAGGTCGAGGCCGCCGGCCTCACTTGGTTGTCGATCTCCGCGCCCCGGTCCCGCTCCACCAGCGCGATGTCGTACTGGCTTTGGAGTGCAAGCCAGAAACCGGGGCGATTGCCGAAGTAGCGCCCCAGCCGCACCGCCGTTTCCGCGGTGATCGAACGCCGTCCGTTCAGGATGTCGGTGACACGGCCGGAAGGAACGCCGAGGGCCAGGGCTAGCCGGTTGGCGCTCAGTCCGCGGGCCTCGATCTCACGTTTCAGCAGTCTTCCGGGATGGACAACAGGGGGCATGGCATCATCCTTTGTGATAATCGACAATCTCCACGTTAAAGGCATCGCCCTTGCGGAACTCGAAGCAGATTCGCCAGGGGCCGTTTACGGTCATGGCCCACTGCGCCTTGCGCTCGCCCTTGAGTTTGTGGAGGCCGACGCTCCTGAGCGGGCTCAAGTCCCGGAGCGTTTCGGCCGCGTTGAGTGCGAGCAGCAGGTCCGTGGCCATGTCCACGTCCAGACTTCGGAACGCCTTGGGTTGTTCGCCGTCCCAGACCCTGCGGGTCGCGGCGTTGCGCCAAGACCGGATCATGGCAGAAACGTAGTACGTTATGCGGTGAATTGCAAGTCCGCCTTGCCGGTGTTTCACTGATCGGGCGGTGAGGCTCGCGGCAGGAAAGGTTGTGGAGACCGAACGCAGCACCGAGATCGTTTCAGGGGAACCGCTTTCGCATCTGATCGCCACGTTTCTCCGGAGGGTCCGAAGCCGCGGCGTGCCACGCGGTGTCCGGGAGACCGCGAAGGAGCACCTGCTCGACGGTTTCGCGAACATGCTTGGCGGCGTGCCGGAAGCGGCGAGCCGCCGGGTGCGCGCGCACGTGCGCGCCATGGGCGGCCGGGGCGAGGCGGGCATCGTCGGGACGGGCTTCAAGGTGCCGTGCCGATCGGCGGCCCTGGCCAACGGAGTGCAGGGGCACGTGCACGACTACGACGATGCCCAGCGCACTACGGCGCCGGGGCGGCCCTTGGGCCAGCAGACCCATCCCACGACGCCGGTCCTGGCGGCGGCGCTTGCGCTGGCGCAGCAGACCCGCACCGGCGGCGCCGGCCTGCTGGCCGCCTACGCGGCAGGCGTGGAGGTGGCCTGCCGTTTGGGCGACGCGATTGCGCCGGATCACTACATGGACGGGTTCCATCCCACCGGTACGCTGGGAACGTTCGGTGCGGCGGCGGCGTGCAGCCACCTCGTCGGGCTCGACCGCGAGCGCACCGTCTGGGCACTGGGTATTGCCGGCACCCTGAGTTCCGGGCTCCGCGCCCACCGGGGCACCATGGCCAAGGCGCTCAACGCCGGGCGGGCGGCGGAGAACGGCGTCGTTGCCGCGACCCTCGCGGCCGGTGGCTTCACCGCCTCCGCCGAAGTCTTCGAGGATCCCATGGGCTTTTTCAGCGCGGCCTGCCGCAATCGCTACGACCCGGACCTGCTCCGATTCGGCAGCCCGTGGTTCCTGCGCGAACCGGGCATCGTCATCAAGCGTTACCCCTGCGCGGGCGTCATGCATCCGGCACTGGACGCCCTGTTTGCGGTGCTTCGGCGCCACCCGGTGGAACCGGAAGAGGTGAGCCGCTTGCGCATTCACCTTTCTCCCGAAGCGGCGCTGCCGCTCGTATACGACCGTCCCGAGGGCGGCCTTCAGGGCAAGTTCAGCCTCCCTTTCACGTTCGCGGCGGCCTGGACCGATGGTCGGCTGACGCTGGGCGAATACACGGACGCCCGGGTGCGGGACTCCCGGATCCGGGCGCTGATGCGCAAGGTGGAACTCGTGCGTGATGGTGGTTCGGAGTCGCCGAACGGCCAAGGCGCCGCGGCCGGTGTGGAACTGGTTTTGGCCGGCGGCGTTCGGTACTATGAAGCCGCGCCGACGGGGCCGGCGAAGCGGCCGGGCCGGGCGGCGCTGGAACAGAAATTTTACGAATGCGCCGCCTACGCGGGCATGGGGAAGGGGCAAAGCCTGCGGAAGTTCGTGGAAGAACTCTGGTCGCTGGAGAGAGTCGTTTCCCTGGCGCGGTGGTTGCGGCGGCTGCGTCCGTGAGCGGCGGCCCCCAATGAGTCATTCCCGCGGAAGCGGGAATCCAGGGGTGGGGGGTGTGGCGGCCTCATGGCCCGGCCCCACCCCGCCTGGATTCCCGCTTTCGCGGGAATGACTCATCGGGGTGTAGCAGGATTCCGTAACTACCAGAAATCATTGGACGAGTTTTTGTTTTCATATCAATGACGGTTCGAGGCGTTGGACATGAGCGAGATACGATTCATCGACACCACCCTCAGGGACGGGCATTTGAGCCTGTGGGCGCTGCGCATGCGCATCGGCCACATGTTGGGCGCCGCCCGGCAGATGGACCGCTGCGGCTTCGAGTCCATGGAGTTCTTCGGCTTCGCCAGCATCATCAAGCAGGTGCGCGAGCTCAAGGAGAACCCCTGGGACTGGGTGCGGCTGGGGGTCAGGGAATTTTCCAGGACGCGGCTGCGCTACCACGGCGGTCTGGGTTCGGGGTTCGAGCCCATACCCGCGTGCGTGATCCGGCTCGTGCTGGAGCGCGTCATCGCCCACGGCATCACCCTCACGCGCTCGTCCAACCCGTGGAACGACTACACCGTGCTCGCCAAGGAGATCGAAATCCTGGGGAGCATGGGCATGGAGGTGGTGGCCAACGTCATCTACTCGGTGTCTCCCAAGCACACCAACGAGTACTACGAGCGCAAGGTCCGGGAGTTGGCGGCGTTGCGCCCCTACCGGATCTGCTTCAAGGACGTCGGCGGTCTGCTGACGCCGGACCGCACCCGGGAAATGCTCCGGTTGGTCATGGCCAACGTCGGTGACATCCCGCTCGAGTTCCACGCCCACTGCAACAACGGTCTTGCACCGCTGAACTACGTCGAAGCCCTGAAACTGGGGGTCAAGACGCTGCACACGTCCATACCGCCCCTGGCCAACGGCTCCGCCCAACCCTCCATCTTCAACGTCGCGGCCAACGCCCGGGCCATGGGGTTGACGCCGCTGGTGGACCTGGAGGCAATCGAGCCGGTGGAGGAACACTTCACCCGCGTGGCGCGGCAGGAGAACTTTCCCTTCGGTGCACCGCGGGAATATGACCACGCGCAGTACCGCCACCAGGTGCCCGGCGGCATGATCTCCAACCTGCGCTACCAGCTCGGCGCCGTGGGCATGGGCGACCGGCTGGAAGAGACCCTGGAGGAAGCCGGCCGCGTGCGCGAGGAGTACGGTTACCCCATCATGGTGACGCCCCTGGCCCAGTTCGTCGGCACTCAGGCGGCGGTCAACGTCATGGTGGGGGAGCGCTACAAGGAGGTCACCGACCAGAGCATCCAGTACGCCCTGGGGTATTGGGGAGAGGAGGGCGCACGCCTCATGGACCCGGACGTGAAGGACAGGATCCTGAGCCGCCCGCGGGCGGCGGAGTGGCGGTCCTGGGTCCGGCCCGAGCCCACGCTGGACGAGGTGCGGCAAAAGTTCGGCGGCCCCGGCGTCTCGGACGAGGAACTGGTGCTCCGGGTCATCACCGGCGCGGAGTCCGTCAAGGCCATGCTGGACGCCGGCGCGCCCAGGGAATTCCTCGACGCCGGGCGCCCGGTCTCCGCGTTGCTCAAGCAGCTCGCCGGCGCCCGCGAGCTCCGGCAGGTCCACGTTCGTCGGGGCGACCTGTCGATGCATCTCGGACAACGGGAAGCCTGAGCGCCTCCGCGTCACCGGCACCCGCGATATCCTGAACGGGAGCACTCGTGAAATTCAACGACCGCACCCTTTTCACCCTCGGCGTCTTCGTCCTCGTCCTCTTGTTCCTCATCCTCGCCCTGGACTACCAGCCGCGCGCCCGCCTGGTGCCGCTCATCATCGCCGTCCCGACGCTGCTCCTGACCCTGTTCCAGTTCCTGATCGACGCCATCCCCGCCGTCGGCCGCCGCTTCAGCTTCTTCCAGGAATACGACCTCTTCGGCATCGACACCGGCCGCGCCGCCGCGCCGTCCGAGGAAAGCCGCCCCTCCGGCAACGTCTTCCGCCGCGAGATCAGCTTCGCCGCCTGGCTCCTGTTCCTCGTGGCGCTGATCTACTTCATCGGCTACCTCGCGGCCATCCCGCTCTTCATGATCCTGTTCATGCGCCTGCGCTCCGCGGAGCGCTGGTTCATGACCCTCTCCATCACCGCCGTCACGTGGGCGTTCGTCTACTTCGTCTTTATCGTGATAATGGGCGCGCCCCTGCACGAGGGGGTGGTGTGGAAGGCGATGGGGATGTGAAAAGAGCCCAGATTGTGCCCAGAACAGGGCTGCCGAGTTACGCCCGTGTCTGGCCGTTGACCGGCTAGAACGGCACGTCGTTGTCCCCTGGCGGGGCCGTTAGAAAAGACTGAAGGTTGCGTAGCTTTTTTAGCAATTCATCGAAAGTCACTATTTCTACATCCTTTGAGTTTCCCCGAAAGAGTTCGAACGACTTCATACGGGGTTCCTCCGTGGGCATAGTACCA
The DNA here is from genome assembly GCA_964519455.1 of uncultured Syntrophobacterales bacterium. Taxonomy (GTDB): domain Bacteria; phylum Desulfobacterota; class Binatia; order UBA9968; family JAJDTQ01; genus JAJDTQ01. The sequence goes on along the minus strand of CAZFIU010000003.1, from coordinate 69,628 downwards.
ATAATGAGGCAGCAGTTTACAGAGTACGATTTGAGGTTGTGCAGTCCGCTGTTTTCTTTGATCTGGACAATTTCCTTCTCTAGGCGGTGTTTCTGGTCCAATGTTTGGTTGATTGCGCCTGATAGTTCTGCCGACGGCGTCAAGACAGCGTCACGATAACTCTTGCTGCTCAGCAACCTTGTCTCCGGTGTCTTAATCTCGATTATCGCGGTATTGTTGGTAAGGCTGTTTGTGACGAGGAAGTCCGTAAACTTGTCGCCCTTGCCAGAAATGGTGCGTCCTCCTACGGAGGCTTTCTCCTGGATCTGGATAATGGGGTAACCGAACGCTAAACTGAGGATGAAAGGGTTTATTTTAAGAAACTCTTGCCATACTCCCTCTTTGTGAGGACTCGTCAGCATTGCCTCGAACCGTGATATCAGCCCCTCCAGATTGACGAGGTCAATATCGCGTTGCAGGCTCGCCAACCGTTGCGGGTTCTCCTGCGACATTGTCTTGACGTTTCTCACCATGGTGTCAAGGAGTTCTTCTTGTTCCTCCTCTGACAGTTCGGGCTCCTTTCGTTGAAGAAGGGCCGTTAGTTTCTTGCGCAAGGGGTGGCGTCCAATGCTGGCCGGAACCGTTGGTTTCCCTAGCCTTTCTGCGAAGAAATTGTAGGTTTCGGCCGTTTTCACTGATCGCGTCGCTGTTTGACTGTTGGTGGTAGTGCTATTCAAAAATCGTCGGACATGCTCGAAGTCAGCAGTTGAAATATAGAACACGTTCTCAACGGCCTCCGTGTGGTGGTCGTCTGATATGACGAGTTCGGTACAGTCACAAAGGTGTTCAACTGCTTCGACAATGAATCGATAGGGCTTCGCCAACCCAAGTCCATAGTCGTAGTCCTTGGTGAATACGGGCGGCAACGTCTCGAGTATGCTGATGACCTGTTCGCGTGACGTTGGAAGTTCTTCAATCTGGACGTCATCGATAGGTCGGTCCATAGGTCTAGTGGGGCCGAACGTAATGGAGTTGGCGTACTTGGGCGCTTCGCCATCGTCGTCGTGAGACCGCGAAAGGACTGGTTTAGCGCCGGCTAGGGTAATCCGTTCGATCTTCTTGTATTTTGGCTTGAGAAAGGCGGGCCGGTCACCGAAAGTGTTGATTGGGAAGACGGTAAGGCGATCACTTCCGTCGGTGAGGCCCCATTCTAAGAGCTTCACACGGTAGGAGGAGGCGTTCTCCGGGTCCAGGCCGGCATATGCGAGCTGTTCCCTTGAGGGGACGTAGTAAACTTCGACGCAGTCCGTGTCTAGTGATTTCTCGGTCACCAAGTTTCCGTGACGGACCTCGTCGTAGGCGACGTCAAGCCTAGGCATCGAACTTTCCTGTAACGCGGATCCTGTGGGCGACAAGCTCAAGGCGACTGTTGTTACGGTCAATGGTGCAGGTGGAGCGCGGGGACGTCGATGCAGGCAACAGCATAATGGTTCTCATCAGCGAACTATTACAATTGCGGTCAAGTGTGCTGGCCTGCACTGACCCTACCCCGGTAACACGCTGAAATCCGCACGGAAAGCGTTTCCAGCAACATGGGCTGCAACAAGCCGTGGAACGGTGGCGGATTAGCGCACTGGAACGTGACGGTTCAGCTATTTTCGCCGCTGAGGTGGAACCCCGGCTCAGAGAAGGGCCGTTACGCTGAGACCAGCTTCCAGGTGCCGTCGGGCTGACGGCATGCGGTGCCGTAGGCTTCTTCGGTCTTGCCGCCGATGGTGATGGTCTGGGTGAACTCGCGGCAATAGGTACCGTCGTTGCGCTTGAACGTCTTGCGCGGCGTGATGGTGCCCTGGTTGCCGGAATCGGGATTCTTCCAGGTGGTGGTCCGCCCGACGGGCGCCGTCTCCAGCGAACTCTGTGTTGCCCGCTCCAAGGCGAGTTGGTCTGCCCGGTCGAGGGATCTGCCGATCTCGTTGCCGATGGCGGCGCCGAGGAGCGTGCCGATTCCGGTGGCGAGGAGCTGTCCATCTCCCTTGCCGAGTTGTGCCCCGGCGATGCCGCCGGCCACGGCGCCCAGCAGCGTCCCCGCGCTTTCCTTCTCGCCCGCCCCGCTCAGACAGCCGGACAGGGATATGGCCAACAACCCGACCAGTGCGAGTCTCAGTGCGTGCATGGCGTCTCCTTGTTCTTGATCGGGCTCGGCTCGCCTCAGCAGCCGAGCTTCATAGTCCCGAAGCAATCTTCTACTGATGCCGCGGTGGACTAGTTGTCCATCTATCTCACCATTTTTCCAGAACACGGGTCAGAGTCAACCCCAAATGACATGCACCGTGCGTCTGGGGGTCCGTTTGTTGTTATCTGGTACTCCTTTCGTGTTACAATCGCCCCGGCGACCAAGTGCGGATTGGGAGTTGGAAACCCGGAGAAGCCCCGAAGGAGAAGATGACGATCGATCTCTACGGCGGAAAGAGTCCCGTTGAGTTGCCGGCCTATGGTATTTCGGAGGCCGCGCACTATCTGCAGGTACCAGTCGCGACACTGCGGTCCTGGGTCCGAGGGCGTGGGTATCCGACATCCCGTGGACAGCAATTTTCTGAGCCCCTGGTCGATCTCGCCGACGCCGCCCGTTGCTTGCTGTCATTCGTCAACTTGGTTGAAGTCCATGTCCTGGCCGCCATCCGCCGGCAGCATCACGTTTCGTTGACAACTGTCAGGCAGGCGTTGGATTACTTGAAGCGGAAACACCCTTCATCCCATCCGTTGGCTGATCGCAGCTTCGAAACGGATGGACTGGATCTCTTCGTCCAGAGCTTCGAGCAATTGGTCAACATTTCGAAGGAAGGCCAGCTCGGCATGCGCAAGGTTCTGGAGATCCACTTGCGCAGAATCGAGCGAGACCCCTCAGGACTGGCCGTGAGGCTTTACCTGTTCACCCGCCGGCACCCTCAACTTGACGTCGCCGATACTGCCGAAGCTGGACCGCAGGTGATCGTTGTTGATCCTCGTGTTGCCTTCGGGCGCCCGGTGTTGGCAGGGACACACATACCCACGGAGGTCATTTCCCAGCGCTTTGGGGCTGGCGAATCCGTCGAAGAGCTCGCGGACGACTATGGCCGAACGCCATCGGAAATCGAAGAAGCGATCCGTTGCGAGCAGTACAGACACGCCGCATGAGAGCCCAACCTTCTTCCTCGACCAGAGCCTGGGAGACAAGGTCGTCGCGTCTGCACTTCGTCGCCAGGGGCTTACGGTAGAACTGCTCAAGGACCATTTCCCAACGAATTCACCCGACAGTGAGTGGCTCCCCGAAGTAGGACGGCGGGGCTGGTTAATCCTGACCAAAGACGATCGGATACGTCGGCGACCCGTAGAGCGTCATGCTCTGCAGCGAAGCCGCGCGAGAGCTTTCATTCTGCCTTCCGGCAACATGTCCGGTGATGAGATGGCCTATGCGGTCATCGAGGCGCTCCCGAAGATCCAGCGCGTCGTGGAAGGGACGCAACCGCCCTTGGTCGCACGCATTACCAGAGCGGGAGATGTCCGGTTGTTCGACCTTGACCCGCTATCTTGAACTCGTCTCCCGGCCTACGAGAACAGATCCAACTGGTCATCCCGCTTCCGCGCACGGATAATGGAAGGCCGAGAGCGCTTTTGTTCCAGGAGCCGTTCCTCGATGTCGGCGAGGTAGGGGGAGGGGGGCATTTCCCGGACCTTGCCGCGCCAGCGCCTTTTGCGGGCGCGGCAGAGGAAGAGTCGGGTCTTGGCGCGGGTGACGCCGACGTAGAACAAGCGGCGTTCCTCGGCGGGGTTTTCGGGCTCGGGCTTGCCCCAGGTCAGGGGGAGCAGGCCGTGCTCGCAGCCGACGATGAAGACCACGGGGAATTCCAGGCCCTTGGCGGCGTGGAGGGTGAGCAGCGAGATGCGGTCGGCGCGGGGGTCCCAGGTGTCGACTTGGGTGCCGAGGGCCAACTCGGAAAGGAACCGGTCCGGGTCGTCGCCGCAGGCGTCGGCCAGGGGGCGCAGCAGTTCCACGGCCTCCAGCGTATCGGTGGCCGGTGGTTGGGCGGCGCGTTGCGCGAGTTCGAGTCGCGCCCGCACGCTGCCCGCGCCGGTAACGGCGGTGTCGGCCAGGGCTTCCACGAGGGCGGCGACGCCGGGATGTTCCGACAGCGGGTTGTGGGAGCGTTGCTGGAAGGGCATGCCGGAGCGCGCGAGGGCTTCGGCCAGTGCCTCGGCCTGGGTTTCGGTGCGGTAGAGCACCGCGAAGTCCGAGAACGAGAAATCGTTGCCATGTGTCTCGGTGGAGCGGCCGCTGTCGAGGGAGAAGAAGCTGTGACCGCCCAGGGCTTCCTCCAGCGATTGGACGACGAACTCCGCCTCGGCCTTGTCGCTCGGCGCTTCGTGGAGGGTGACCAGGTTGGGGGCGTCGTCGACCACGGGGATGGATGGCCCCGCCGAGGAAGAAGGGCCGATTACCTGGGAGGACAGCGTCACGATGTTGCGGTCGGAGCGGTAGTTGCGGTCCAAGCGTACGACTCGGGCGTCCGGAAAGTCGTCGGTGAATCGCGTGAAGAAGCGCACGTCGGCCCCGCGGAAGCCGTAGATGGCCTGGTCGGGGTCGCCGATGGCGCAGATGTTGCCGTCGGAGGGTACCAGTTGCTTGATCAGGCGCACCTGCTGCTCGTCTACGTCCTGGTACTCGTCGATGCACAACCACGGATACTGCCGCCGGACTTGGTTGCGGACATCGGGATCGTTTTCCAGGGCGTCGGCGGCGCGGATGACGAGGTCGTCGAAGTCGCACCAGTTACGTGTTTCCATGGCCTGCTTGTACGCCTCCCAAGCCTGCGCGAACTTGTCGCCGGCGGCGGGCGTCCGTGTCCGTTTGGCGTGGGAGATGGCCGACAGGTGCGTCCGGGCCTGGCGCTCGGAGACGGACAGGGCGTCGCGCAGAAGCTGCAACCGTTCGGCCTCCGACGCTACCCGGAAGCCGCGCTGCAGCCCCGCAACGTTCCAGTGTTCCCGTAGAAGGGCGAGGCCGAGGGAGTGAAAGGTGTGGAGCGGTATCTCCGCCCAAGTATCCGGCAAGAGCGCCCGCAGCCGGTTGCGCATCTCGTCCGCCGCCCGGCGCGTGAAGGTCACGGCCAGGCAACCGGAAGGCGGCACCTCCCGGCTCGCGATGAGATGAGCGAGCCGATGGGTCAGGGTGCGGGTCTTTCCGGATCCGGGGCCGGCGACGATGAGCAGCGGGCCGTCGAGGATCTCCGCGGCGCGGCGCTGTTCGGCGTCCAGGCCGGCCAAGAGGTCGCGGTCGCCCGGGAAGAGGTCCACCGGGAGCGCCAGTTGGCCCGATGAGTGATCCAATGAGGGATCGTTCCCGTGCGGGCGCGCTAGTCGGGACGTGGGCAGGAAACCAGCGGAGAACGGCCGTGCGTCCGGAGTTCCGGGAGCGGCCGAGTCGGGTTCCAGTGCGTTCTCCGTGGTGGCGGTGTCCGGGCCGGAGCGCGCGCGGCCGCCAGGGTGTTGTTCTCGGCCGGCGGCCGGCGGCGTCCCGTCACGGACTACGCCGGTGCCCGCGGATTCCACTTCGAACAGCGCCGCCCCCCGCCTGCGCTTCGCCAACTCGCCGTCCCGGAAGAGACGGATGGTGCCGTACACGCCGTCGTAGCCGGCCTCGCGGACTACCTCGCGCCGGCGCAGGCGTGCCACGGCCTCGGCCACCAGCGCCGGCGCCACGGGGCCGATGTCCTCCAGCGGCACGCTGTTCAGCAGTGGCAACTCGGGTCCCAGCCGCGCCAGCAGGCTCTCGTAGTCCAGGGCCACGCGCTTGCTCTTGGGACCCACCTGGAGGATCTCCCCCAGGATCTCGGGCAGCGGGATGAGCCCCTGGGTGTCCCCGGCGGTGGCGGGCGGCGCGGCGCCGGGCTCCCGGTCGGCCAGGTCCTCGACCCGGTGCATGACCCCCACGGTCAGGGGCTTGCCGCAGGACGGGCAGCGTCCCTGGTGCCGGCGCGTCTCGTCGGGCTCCAGGCGCACGTTGCAGTTCCTGTGCCCGTCCAGGTGGTACTTGCCCTCCTCCGGGAAGAACTCCAGGGTGCCGCCGTACCCTTCGCCGGTCTCCAGCGCCCGGCGCAGGGCGAAGTAGTCCATCTCGGTGTCGAATACGCACACCTCGCGTCCGAGCTTCTCGGGCGAGTGGGCGTCGGAGTTGGACACCAGGCGGAAGCGGTCCAGGGACGACACCCGCCAGTTCATGAACGGGTCCGACGAAAGCCCGGTTTCCACCGCGAAGATGTGCGGCGCCAGATCGCCGTAGCAGTCGTCGACGGCGTCGAAGCCGGACTTGGAGCCCAGGGCGGCGAACCACGGCGTCCACACGTGGGCGGGCACGAGGTAGGAGCCGGGACCGGACTCCAGGGTCATCTCCAGCAGGTGGCGCGAGTCCAGCCCCAGGATCGGGCGGCCGTCGGAATGGAGGTTGCCGATGCGGGTCAGGGCGGCCACCAGCCGGTCCACGGCGTCGAACTCCGGCGCGTAGACCAGGTGGTGGATCTTCCGGGTCTTGTCGCCCTTCTTGTAGATGGTGGAGATCTCCACCGACAGCATGAAGCGCACCGGGTTGTGGCTGCCGGCGCAGGCCGGCGGAAGCTCCGCCTCCACGGCCCTCTCGAGGTCCGGACGCAAGCGGAAAAGCCCGGGCTCCGCCGGCACGAGCTGCTCCTTCAGCTCGGCGCGCCACGCTGGATGGGTGAAGTCGCCCGTGCCGACCACGCCGATGCCCTTCTTGCGCGCCCAGATGGCCAGGTGCTTGAGGTCGCAGTTGCGACTGGTGGCGCGGGAGAAGCGGGAGTGGACGTGCAGGTCGGCGTAGAAGAGCATGATCCCGGGCGTTCTCCACCGGCCGCTACGGCGTGTCCGTCAGTCGACGCCGTTGCAAGGCGCGCTTGAGCGGCGCCAGCAGCGGGAGGGCCAGGGCCGCCAGGATGAGCAGGGTCAGCACCAGCGAGATCGGACGGGTCACGAAGATCAGGAAGCCCGTGTCCGAGATCAGCAGCGTCTGGAACAGCGACACCTCGGCGATCTCCCCGAGGACGTAGGCGAGGATGAAGGTGATGAAGGAGTAGTTGTACTTCTTCATGCCGTAGCCGATGAAGCCGAACACGAGCACGGCGAACGCGTCCAGGAGGTTGTTGCGCAGCACGAAGGCGCCGACGAAGCTGATGACCAGGACGATGGGGATGATGAGCGTGACCCGGATGCGCGTGATCTTGACGAGCTGGTTGGCGAAGAGGAGCCCCAGGACGGAGGTCCACACGTTGGCGGCGATCAGCGCCAGCACCAGGGTGAAGACCGTGGCCTGGTGCGTGGTCAGCAGTTCCTTGCCGGGGTTCAATCCGAGCAGCAGCAGCCCCACCAGCAGGATGGCGTGAGGCGCGCTCCCGGGGATGCCGAAGGCCACGGTGGGCAGCAGCGCGCCGCCGTCCTTGGCGTCGTTGGCGGCTTCCGGCGCGAGCACGCCCTCGGGCGCCCCGCGGCCGAAGTTGGCGCGGTTGGGAGAGGTGGCCTGGCCCTGGGCGTACGACAGGAACGCCGCCACGTTGGCGCCCACGCCGGGGATGATCCCCACCACGCAGCCGATGGCCGCGCTCCTGATCAGCAGGAAGAAGTTGGACAACACGAAGCGGATGCCGTCGAGGACGTCCCGCGTCGTGGCGCGCTCCACGTCGCTCTGCTGCACCAGCTCCTCTCCCTTGACGGCCAGGAAGAACATCTCGGAGACGGCGAAGATGCCGATGGCGATGACCCCGGTGTGGACCCCGTCCCACAGGTACAGCAGGTCGAAGGTGAAGCGCATGTCTCCCGTGATGGGAGAGTACCCGATGAAGGCCACCAGGAATCCCAGCCCCGCGGAGATGAGGCCCTTGATCGGTTCGCTCTGGGTCAGCGACGCGATCAGGCTGATTCCCAGCAGCGCCATGAGGAAGAACTCCGGCGGACCGAAGGAGAACACCACCGAGCGCACCACCGGCAAGAGCAGCAGGAAGATGACGTAGCCGAACACCGAGCCCAGGGCGGACGCCGTCGCGGAGATGGCGAGGGCGTAGCCGGCGCGGCCCTGCCGGGCCAGCGGGTGCCCGTCGAAGACCGTGGCGATGTTGGCGACGGTGCCGGGGACGTTGAGCAGGATGGCGGATATGGAGCCGCCGAAGGTGATGCCGCCGATGGAAGCGGCGAAGACCATCATGGCCAGCTTCGTCTCCATCGCCATGATGATGGGCAGCGACAGCGTCAGGATGACGATGCCGCCCAGGCCGGGCAGGGCGCCGAAGAGCATGCTCACGGTGACGCCGATCAGCACCACCAGCACGTTGGGGAACCCGAAAACGTTGACCAGCGCTTCGCCGATGGCCTCAATCACGGAGCATCTCTTTCAGCGCGCCGGCCGCGGCGTGCACGGAACGCGGCTTGGCGTGGCGGCCAGACGGGTCGCCGCGCCGCCAGGGCCGGCCCGGATGCGCGGAAGACAACGCGCGGATCATCCGGGCCGGACGGTACGGCAGGAGGCTTCAAGCCTCTTTCGAGCCTACTTCTTCTGTTGCGCCTTGTAGAGGGCGATCAGGTTCGCGTAGTCCTTGATCAGGTTGTTCACGAGCACCGTCGTTTCTTCCCCGGTGGCGGGTGCGTGGATGACCTGGGCCTTGCTCTCCAGTTCGGCCTTGGACTCGGAGATGACCTGGTGGACGGCGTTGCGCAGCACGTCCGCGACGGCCTGGGGCACCTTGGGCGGGGCCGCCACGAGGATGTAGAGAATGCCGCCGGCCATGAGGTCCTTGCGGCCCAAGGCCTCGGCCGAAGGCACGTCCGGGAAGAACGGGTCCTTGTCCTTCTCCGAGGAGAGTTGCACCAGGCCGCGGACCTCGCCGGACTTGATGAAGGTGATCACGCCGCCGGTGGTCTTGATGGTGGTGTCCACGTCGCCGCGGGCTACCGCCACCACCAGCGAACGGCCGCTCTTGTACCCGGTGACGTCCTTCACCTGGATGCCGGTCTTGTCGATGATGTTGGCCAGGACGAAGGAGCCGGCCGAGGCGGGACCCACGGACGAGACCTTCAGCGGACGTTTCTTGCCTTCCGCGATGAGGTCGTCAAGTGTCTTGATGGGGGAGTCCCCTTTCACGAAGAGGAAACGCGGCGCCGTGGTGATCTTGGCCAGGTAGGTGAACTTGGAGAGGTCGAAGCCCACGTCCCGTGTCGCCGACTGCGCCAGTCCGCCCGCCGGCAGCATGCTGCCGATGACGCTCCCGTCCGCCGGCGAGGTGAAGAGCTTCTTCGTCCCCACCGTGCCGCCTGCTCCCGGCAGGCTCACCACCTTGACTTCCTTGACGCCGTTGCCCGCGAGCTTCGCCTGGAGCTTCGGCGCCAGCAGCAGCGCCGACGTCCCGGTGCCGCCCCCGAGCCCGAAGGGCACGATCCAGGTGATTTTGCTCGGCAGATTCTGGGCGCCGGCCGTGGTGCCGATCAGCAGGCACAGAAACAACGCCGCCATGCCCGCGCCGGCCATGGCAAACGACTTCCGCAAACTCGTTCTTCTCCGCATGGTTCACCTCCCTGGCAGATTTTGCCAAACCCGAGCCACGCACGACTGCGCTTCGCGCCCGTGTGGCGGTCCCGCGCCGCACACTCGCCGGGGTTATCACAGGAGTCCCGCCCTTTGCAATTTCCCCGGCCGGCAGAGGCGCTACGAATGCGTCATTCCCGCTTCCCGGGCTGTCAAGCTCCTCACGAATGGGGAATGACGTGGTCGCCCCGAATCGTCATTCCCGCGAAACAGGCTGTGTCAGAACACCATCTTGGAGAGGCAACAACCCCCGGAAGAGTCATTCCCGCGAAAGCGGGAATCCAGGAGTGGTGGAGGGGAAACGGCAGAGACTCCCCGACCCCACCCCGCCTGGATTCCCGCTTTCGCGGGAATGACGGAGAGGGGTAGGAATGACGGAGAGAGGCAGGGAATGACGATGAGGGGCCGGGAGCAGTCAGATGGTCTCCGCCACGTAGTAGTCGCCGATACTGGGCTGCGTCTGCCAGGGGTCGATGGTCTCCCTGAACTTCACGTGGGTCGGCGTGCCGCGCCAGCGTTCGTGGTGCTCGCGGGTCGGCCAGTGGAGCAGGACCATGACCTTCGAGGGATCTTCGTCGCTGCACATGATGAACCCGCCGTTGCATCCGGCTTCCTTGCTGGACTGGATGGCATCCTTGTAGGCTTTCACGTACTCGCTGCGCTTGTCGGGATCCACCGTTTGAATCCTCACTTCATAGATCATGCTGTCGCCTCCTGTGATGTGTGTTGCCGCGGTCCGGCCCGTGGGGGGTGGACGCGTCGCGGCGCGTTGACTTTAGGACGCGGTGCAATGATATAAGGACGCGAGCCGTTTGTCTTGGGGAAAGGAGCCGTTTCCATGCGCATCGTCGATCTCAGCATGACCGTGGAGGAGTGCGACTCGGCTCCGTTCGCGCCCGACGAGACCTACTTCAAGATCAAGCCCATCATCGACTGGGAGGACAAGGGGTTCGTCTCCAACCTCGTGGAGCTGACCGTCCACGCCGGCACGCACATCGATTCGCCGCACCATTTCTTCCGCGACAAGCCGTCGGTGGAGCAGCTTCCGCTGGAGCCGTTGATCGGCACGGCGGTGGTGCTGGACCTGTCTTTCCGCTGCCAGCCCGGCGCGCGCATCACGCCGGAAGACATGGAGCGGGCCGAGGCGGCGCTCGCGGAGCAGGGGGTGCGGATCGAGCCCGGCGGCATCCTGCTGCTGCGCACCGACTGGCCCAAGGGACACCGGACCACCGATCCGTCGTGGTGGAACGATTCGCCGTTCCTGTCCCGCGAGGCGGCCCAATGGGTCGTGGACAAAGAGCCCGCGGTCATCGGCTACGACTTCGCCCAGGAAGAGAAGGGCTCGGACTACCAGCACGCCGACGAGATTCTCGGCAGCGGCATGACCGTGCACCGCACCATTCTGCCCAAGGTCACCTGCCAGATCGAGAACCTGATCAACCTGGACCAGATCGGCCCCACCGCTCGGATCATCGCGCTCCCGGCCAAGTGGAAGACCGAATCCGCCCCGGCCCGGGTGGTGGCGCTGCTGGACTGATGGCGGCGACGTCCCGCCGCACGGGGCCGCCAAGGCCGCCCGCGGCAACGAAATGCAGCGACCGGGCCTACACTCTGTCCCGCGGTCCATCAAGGTTTCCCTGTCCGCGATGAAGGCCGTCCGCGTTCACGAGCTGGGCGGTCCGGAGGTGCTCCGCTACGAAGAGGTGGAGGCGCCCGAGCCGCGGGCGGACGAGGCGTTGGTGGAGGTGGCCGCCGCGGGGGTCAACTACCTGGACATCTACTACCGCTCGGGTTTCCACTGGGGCGGCCATCACCAACGTCCGCTCCCGTACGTCCCCGGCGCCGAGGGGGCCGGCATCGTGCTCGCCGTCGGAGCGGACGTCTCCGAGGTCAGCGTCGGCGACAGGGTCGCCTACGGCATCTCCAACGGCTACGGTTCCTATGCCGACCTCGCCGCGGTGCCGGAACGCCACTTGGTGCGCGTCCCCGAGTCCGTGGACCTGCGTTCGGCGGCCGCGGCCATGCTCCAGGGCATGACCGCCCACTACCTCACCCGCGATACCTATGCGGTGGGCCCCGGAGACACGGTGCTCGTCCACGCCGCCGCCGGCGGCACCGGACTGCTGGTGGTACAGATGGCCAAGATGCGCGGCGCGCGGGTATTCGGCACGGCATCGACCCCCGAGAAGGCGCGCATCGCCGAGGAAGCCGGCGCCGACGCGGTCATGGACTACACCGCCGTCGACTTCGCGGTCGAGGCACGCCGCCTGACCGATGGACGCGGCGTCAACGTCGTCTACGATTCGGTGGGAAAGAGCACCTTCGAGAAGAGTCTGGACGCCCTGGCGCCGCGCGGCTGCATGGTGATCTACGGCCAGTCCAGCGGCGCCGTGCCGCCGTTCGACACCGCCATCCTCAACGCAAAGGGATCGCTTACCCTGAGCCGTCCCAGCCTCACCCACCATACCGCCGACCGCGCCGAGATCCTTTCGCGGGCCGGAGACGTGCTGCGTTGGCTCGAGGCGGGACCGCTCACGGCGCTCACCGGCGCGGCGGTTCCACTGTCTCGGGCGGGAGAAGCGCATCGCCTGCTTGAGTCCCGTAAGACCACCGGTAAGATCCTGCTGATCCCGTAACCGCTGGGACTTGACCCATCTGTTGTCGGCCGAAAACGCTGCCCCGATGTTAAAGAATCGGCAGGAAAGACCGATACCATGGTTGAGGGCCAGGGCGTGTATGTGTCGGTTGTTGACTTGTTGGAACGTTCGGGCTGTAATGAATTCTACGGGGAGCCCATAGGCATCGATTACTCGTGGCCAACCTGAAGAGCGTGTCATGCCTCAACTTCGGGGCAACCGGTGGCTCAGGCAGAAAACCGCTGGTCGCGGGAAGGGGTTGCCTTCGACATCGCGGTTGAAGTAGATGAAACTTGTGTCCGGTAAGGCGAAGGACCGCCGGAGCACGGTCGGCAAGTCAGTGAGATAAGAATGGTTTACCAACAACGGTTTCCTTTTTCGGATACTGCGATGGTCCGCCCCTTCAGGGCAGGGTTGCTCAAGTGGGTTGGCAACAAGCAGCGATTCGCCCATCAGATAGCCTCATTCTTTCCCTCCCAGATGGGCACGTACCGGGAACCGTTTGTAGGAAGTGCAGCCGTCCTCGCAACGCTTGCACCGAGTTGCGGGGTCGCTTCTGATTCCTTCAAACCTCTCGTTGAAATCTGGCAGACACTCTCAAACGACCCCGAGCTGCTAAAACTCTGGTACGCCGAGAGATGGCTGTTTTTGAAAGGCGGGGACAAGATACGGCAGTATGAGAAGATCAAGGCAGCATATAACGTCAATCCGAATGGAGCAGACCTCGTGTTTCTCTGCCGGTCGTGCTATGGCGGCGTAGTGCGTTTCAGGCAACGCGACGGGTATATGTCCACGCCCTGCGGTGCCCACGATCCAATTCACCCGAGTAGCTTCTCAAGGCGCGTGGATGAGTGGGTCTCAAGAACATCGGGCACGCAATTCTTGCTGATGGATTATCAAGAGGCCATGGCACAAGCTAGGCCTAACGATCTCATCTATTGCGATCCGCCCTATAGTAACTCCCAAGCGATACTCTACGGGGCACAGTCCTTCCACTTGCCCGATCTCTTTAACGCTATTGAGGACTGCAAAAACAGGGGTGTTTACGTCGCCCTGAGCATTGATGGGACAAAGAAGTCCGGGAAGCACAAAGTGGACCTTTCAATCCCGAAAGGCCTATTTGATCGAGAGGTTTTTATTGACTGCGGACGTTCCATGTTGCGGCGCTTTCAGATGAACGGTGAAACGTTGGAGGAAGAAAAGGTAGCCGACCGTCTGTTGTTGACTTACAGCCCCGATTAGACTGGCTTGTTCTCCAGCAGAGACAGCCATTCCTTGGTAAGTTCGGGAATTCGCTCAATCACATCCCTGCCAAAGAGGACTTCATCGACATAGCCCATGTGGAGCATGTCCACCATACGGCAGAGGTACGGTCTACCCATTTCCCACCACGTGTTGTACGCATCGACCATCAGATAATGTTTGACGTCAATATTCTCATGTTCCCGGAGTTCTTGCAGTTCCATGCCATCCAAAAGGGTTTCGTATACTCCGTCGGCGATTCTGCTTCCGAACGTGGTAGTGTAGTAGTACTCTTTGATTTCCCACAACGCCAACGGATTCACGACGGCAGGGAAAGCGCCATCGACCCGTCTAGATAGTGTTCGGATTACTGTAGCGTTTCTCGTGATTGTTGTGAGTTTCATGGGTGAATAGTCGCACTGAGTCCCCCTCAAGCCGTTAGCGATCAGCATATTGATGATTCCCGTAAAGTACGCTGGGCCTGCCTTGTCACCTTTTTGCTTGTTTAGCGGAAGGGGGCAACCGTAGACCATGGCCTCGCGCAACTCCTCGAAGGTGTGCCGTGCCTCTTCGACTGTCATCAATTGATGTTGTACTGAATTGTTGAGAATGCTCGAGCGATATTCAAAGTACCTATTCAAGTCTGCACCAAGCTGGGTTGGTTTACCAAACGCGTCCACAATTCTTCCCGGATCGAGCCCCAAGTTGCCGAGTCCTGCCCCTATTTCGGAAAGCGTCGGCACTTTTACGATCCCTTTGCTCCGAACAGTGTAACCGAGGTACTGACTGAGCGTTCGCACGTAAGCCGAAAAGTACTTTGGTTGCCGTTTGAATTCTGGGTTGGCAATCACTGAGGCGAACGGGTAACATGTAATGATCTTTAGCACAAGGAAAAGGAGGATGAAGTGTCGGCTTGGTGACACATAGTCCAAAATCTCAACGCGAACCCTCCCACGGCGCCACCTACGAGTGAACGTCCTGCGAGAACCATTCGGTGGGAAGCTCCCTGCCGAGGCCGCGTTCCCGGGCCAACTCGTAGATTCGGGCTCCAGCGGCGGCGAACTGGAGCCCGAGTCCGACATAGTTGAGCATGCAGGTCGCCTCCGCCGCGCTTTCCCTGCCCGCGGCTCTTCCCGCCATGACCTCTCCCAACTCCGGCTTCCGGCTCCAGTCGGCCTCGGTGCCGCTCAGTTCCTCTCGCCTGTAGTCGCCCTCGCCGGCCTCCGGGATTCGCTCCTCCTCGCCGGGCAGCGTCACCAGCCGGGCAGCTTCCCGGCTCGACACCACCAGCCGGTCGCACCGCAGCAGCGCGTCCACGGTCATCTCGCTGGAGCGGACGGTGGCGATGTGCATGCCTTGGCGAATCCAGTCGGCCGGAAAGAAGGGCACCAGCGCGTTGGTGGTCAGAAGCGCGATGTCGGCGCCGCGGGCCGCGTGCTCGGGAACGTCCACCGCCCGTACCTCGGCCTCCACCCGGCGATCCATTTCTCGGGCGAAGGCCCGTCGGTGCTCCTCGGTCGGGCTGTACACCTGAACCTCCCGGATGGGCATGGCCGAGCACATGGCCAGGAGGCCGGAGCGTGCCTGCCAGCCGGAGCCGTAGAGCCCCAGCACCGACGATTCCGGTCGCGCCATGTACTTGGCGGAAAGGGCGTTGGTGACGCCCACGCGGATGGCCTGCACCAGGCCGTCGGGGAAGATGGCCAGCAACTCGCCGGTGGCGGTGCTGAAGAGAAACACCAGGCCGACGTACTTGTTGCCCATGGCCAGCGGCACCTTGACACGCCGTCTCTCGCCGTCCACTTCAGGCCAGGTGACGATGTCCGAGGTCAGCCGGGCGGCGGTCACGCCGAAGCGCGGCATGGAGCCGCCGGCGGACTTGAGGCCGTGGTAGCTGCCCTCCAGGGGACCGGGCACCAGCAGGTCCTGGCGGGGCAGGTTGGCGGCGGCGCCGTTGCCCAGGTCGATGAACGCGGGCTCCATCACCCTGAAGCATTCCTCCAGGGTGAAGCAGCTCTCGATCTCCTCGTTGGTGAGGATCAGCGTCATGGTGCTGCGCCGCCGGAGCCCCGTGGCGGGTGGGTCCTGGTGGTCGTAACCCTCGTCTCGATCCGGACGCCGCGGGCCGCTAGGGTTGGGCGTACCGGGTCCGCAACTCCGCGTAGCGCCGGCCCGACTCCCGGCACGCCTCCTCGAAGTCCTCGGGCATGACGTCGTAGGGCGGCCGGATGGGGCCGGGCTTGCAGTAGCCCGAGGCGCCCATGAGGACCTTCTCCATCTGGATGTTGTAGGAGGCGAAGACTTCCTGGGAGCCGGTGATGGCGTGATGGGGCTCGGCGGCCCAGGCGATGTCGTCGGCCACGGCCTTGGCCCGTTCGCCGTCGCCGGCCGCCAGGGCGTTCATCAGCGCCAGCGCCGGCTGCGGCCCCACCGAGGGGGTCCAGCAGGTGTTGGCGGTCTGCGGCGAAATCTGCGCGAACTCGTAGGCCAGTCCGATGGGCGGCACGAAGTTAACCCGTCCCTCGGTGGCCGCCACCACGTCCCGGAGGATGCCCCGGTTGGAGAACTTGGCGGACATCACCGTGGGCGCGACGTTCACCACCCGCCGCCAGAAGTCGGTGTCGAAGGCGAACCGGAACGCCCGCGCGTTGGCGTAGACCATGATGGGGAAGTCCGGGAAGGTCTCGGCTACCTTGGCGTAGAACCGCACGGCCATGTCCGGGGTCGCGGGCTGCCACATGGGGATGCCCAGGAGCGTGCCGGTGGCGCCGCGGTCCTTGACGAAGCGGATGCGCTGGGCGATCTCGTGGCCCCCGAGGGCGGTGGTGCCGACGAAGGTGGGCACGCGGCCGCGCACGGTCTCCAGGAGACAGGTCACGTAGGCCTCGTAGTCGCTCCGCGAGACCGTGGCGCATTCCCCCATGGTCCCCAGCACCATGATGCCGGCGACGCCGTCACGCACCAGGCTCTCCGCCAGCCGCGCGGTCTCGTCCAGGTCCACGGTGTCCACCGCCTCCAGACTGTCCGCGCCTTCCTTGGCCGGCGTCGGCATGATCGCCAGCACCCCCTGCACGTCCTTGGCTTCGAGCATGTCGTCCTCCTTGGAAGATTCCGTTCAATTGTCGCCGGGCAACAGGGCGTCCTCCGACTTCGCTTCGCTTAGCGCACGGTTCCCATCGACCACGGTTTCCCGGGGAAGTTCGACGGGTTGGTTGGTTCACACCCGCATCAGATCCTCGGCCACGACGATCTCACCGGAATAATGGGCGGCCACCTCCGCCTTGAGCCGCTCCTCTTCCTTCTCGGACCACAAGTGGGTCAGCACGAGCTTCTTGGCATTCGCTTCGGCGGCGATCCTCCCCACCTGATGCGGCTTGGTATGGCGCACGCGGTTGGCCCACTCGGGGTGGATGAACTCCGGATGGCGGCCGGCGGGGGCGCCGTTCTGCTCCATTTCCGGAGAGAAGAGCACCTCGTGGATGAGCAGGTCGCAGTCCCTGGCCAGCTCCACCAGAGCCGGGCACGGTCGGGTGTCGCCGGAGAAGACGATGGACCGGTCCGAGGTGTCCACGCGAAAGCCCAGGCTGCCCGGAATGTGCACCACCCGCACGGCGTCGAGCTTCCAGTCCGGCGTCTCCCACACCGGTCCCTGGTCGATCTCGCGGGTGGAGACCTCGAACTTCGAGTTGGTGCCGGTGGCCTTGCGCCCCTGGATGTCGACCTTGAAGGCGTCCAGGAGCCCTTCCACGAAAGCCGTGGTCCCCGCCGGGCCGAACACTTCGACTCCCGTGCTGCGCCCGACCATCCAGCTCCCCAGCAGGAGATCCGGAAGCCCGATGATGTGGTCGTAGTGGAGGTGCGAAAGGAAGACCTGCTCCACCTGTGCCGGGTCGATGCCCGCGCGCACGAGCTGCGTCAGCGCGCCGCGGCCGCAGTCGAGCAGAACGGGCTTCCCGTCGATGATGATGGCGACGCAGGATCCCTGCCGGTTGGGGTTGGGCTCCGGGACTCCGGTGCCGATCATGATGACCTCGGTCATATCGAATCCTCCTGATGGGTGCGCAAGTGGCAGACGGTCAGTCTATCCTGCCGTTTCGCCGGGGTTCAAGCGCGGTTCGATGCCATTCGCATCCACGGTCTTGACGCAGCGAAAACGCGCCGACTGCGTGGGGAATGACTTGCTGTCAGGGGGACAGCGGTACGGAACCGCATTCCGTACCGCTGTAGAGGGTTGCCCGGGGGTGTCTTTCCAGAATGGCCATGCTATTTGTCTTTGTCCATGACGGCTTCGGATCGGAAAAGCAATGGAAGCAATCGTGGGGACCTCGGGATGGCGCCCGACGTCATGCTCGACCTCGCGCGCAAGACGGCGGAGATCCTGGTGGACCGCATCGACGGCCTGCCCGCGGACAATGCCTGGGACGGCGACTTTCAGCAGGCGCTCGACGCCAAGCTGAAAGGGGATCCTCCCGAGGACGGCCGACCGGCCGCGGAGGTGATCGAATGGGTGGCGCGCGAGGTGCTGCCGTTCGCGACGCGCCTGGACCACCCGCGTTGCTTCGCGTTCATCCCGTCGGCGCCCACCTGGCCGGGGATCCTGGCGGACTTCATGGCCGCCGGGTACAACTTCAACCAATGCACCTGGCTGGTGGCGAGCGGTCCCAGCGCCATCGAGCTGGTGGTCATCGACTGGTTGAAGCGCTGGCTGGGCTTTCCGGAGAGCGCCGGAGGGCTTCTGACGAGCGGGGGCTCGGCGGCCAGCGTGGATGCCTTCGTCGCCGCACGGGAAGCCGCGGGCAACCCCGAGCGCGCCACCGTGTACATGAGCGACCAGAGCCATAGCGCGCACATCCGGGCGGCCAGGATCATCGGCGTCCGGCCGGAGTGCACACGGCTGCTTCCCACCGATGAACGCTTCCGCCTGGACATGGACGCGCTCGCTCGCAGCGTGGCGGAGGACCGCGCCGCGGGTTTCAACCCCATCGCCGTGTGTGCCAATGCCGGTGCCAGCAGCACCGGGGCCATCGACCCGCTCGAAGACATGGCCGACTACTGCCAGGCGGAAGGCATCTGGCTGCACGCGGACGCGGCGTACGGCGGCTTCGCGGTGGTGACCGAGAAGGGCAAGGATCTCATGCGGGGCATCGAGCGCGCCGATTCGGTGAACCTGGATGCGCACAAGTGGTTCTTTCAACCGTACGAGGTGGGAGGCCTGCTGGTGAAGGACGCCGCGACGCTGGAGAGGGCGTTCGAGGTGCATCACGACGTGCTTCAGGACACCATATGGGGCACGAACCACCCCAACTTCTCGGACCGCGGCCTGCAGCTCAGCCGTTCGGCCCGAGCGTTGAAGATCTGGATGTCGGTGCAGACCTTCGGGATGGCCGCATTCCGCCAGGCGGTGTCCAAGGGGATGGAGTTGGCGGCAAGGGCCGACGAGTATGTCCGGCAGAGCCCCTTGCTCGAGACCCTCAACCCCGCATCGCTGGGAATCGTGTGCTTCCGGGTGAACCCCCGCGACCGTGACGTGGACGAGGAGGTCCTGGAGCAGGTGAACCGCAACGTGCTCGCCCGCGTCTTCTGGGAGGACCGCGCGCTCATTTCATCGACGACGCTGGCGAAGAAGTTCTCGCTCAGGCTTTGCATCATCAACCACAACACCACCTGGGACGACGTGCGCGAGACCCTGGAGGCCATCGAACGGTTCGGCACCGAGGCGTTGCGGGACAGGTGAAAGGCGCGCGGGCGTGCTCATCGGGTTCCCGTCTGGCGACTGGACAAAGATGTTCCAGGGGCGGGTTTCAAACTTGGCCGTGTATTTCATGCAACCATAACACTCTGCCAAGCAATCTGCCTGCGCACCTCACTATCCTCGACCAACCACCGACGCCGGCACCGGTTGACGAGAAGCTTGGCCCAAGGCGGAGCGTGAGACCGGCATCGAAGTGGGTCACATAATCAGTGCCCGGAAGGCTACCGCCCACGAAAGGGGAGCCTATGAAGAAGGCGACTTCCAGAGCACCTGAAAAGGAGCAGAAGGCGGAGATCAAAGTAGGAGCTGGATGAGAGGGTAGCCGAGACCGTCGAGTGACGAGTTACGCGAGACCGGGTACATTCCGATTCCCCGTTCGCCAAGGTGTCCCGGAGGGCCTCGAATACCGCGCTCATCACGCTCTTTGCCCGGACCTTCGTCAGGCGAAGGACGCTGGCTTGTGACCGCGGTTTCGTCTGTGATAGACGGGAATTCCGGTGCCCGCCCCGGATGCCCCCGGTTACGTATCGCACAGGAGGTGGAACATGGAGGAGACCCGTCCCGCGGACCGCTGGCGCATCGGCAAGGACAACACGGCGTTGATCGTGGTGGACATGCAGAACATGTGGGTGGACCCCAGGGGCACCCGCTACCTGCCGTCGTCCGAGGACATCATCCCCAAGATCCAGCATCTCCTGAAGGTGTGCCGGTCGTCCGACGTGCCGGTCATCTACCTCTACACCACCAAGCGCAAGGACCTGGCGGACGTGGGCGTGTTCGCCGACCTGAAGCCCATGACCCACGACACGGAGGATCCCTGGACCAACCTCGAAGGGGCTCCAGGCGCGCAGTTCTGCGAGAGCGTGAAGCCCGAGCCGGACGAGATCGTCATCAAGAAGTTCCGCTACAGCGGCTTCTACGGCACCAACCTGGAGAACGTGCTGCGGCGCTTGGGACGGGACACCGTCGCCATCACCGGGGTGGCCACCAACGTGTGCTGCGACAGCACCGCCCGGGACGGGGCCATGCGCGACTTCAAGGTGCTCTTCCTGTCGGATTCCAACGCCTGCTTCTCGGACGAGGAACAGGAGGCGACCCTGCGGAACTTCGACAAGCACTTCGGCGTGGTGATGGACTCGGCGGCGTTCCTGGAAAGGCTCCGGCAGTCCTGACCCGCGCCGGCGCCGTTTTCGGAGGGGACAGCACGTGGCCGAGGCTCTACGACTCTACGCCGGCACCCAGGCCGGCATGGTGATCCTGCGCGGCGTGGGGGACATCTGGACCTCCATGCGGGGGTCGCGGGAGTACCAGAGCTTCTTCGCCGACCAGGTGGTGGACTCGGTCTGGGGCTGCCGGGAGACCCCGGAGGTGGTGTACGCGGGCGTGACCCAGGACGGCCTCTACCGCACGCGCGATGAGGGACGCCACTGGCAGCGGGTGCTCGAGGGGGACATCCGCTGGGTCACCGTGGACCCCGCCGAGGACCGGGTGGTCTACGCCGGCACCGAGCCGGTGATGCTCTTCCGCAGCGAGGACGGCGGCGACTCCTGGGAGGAGCTGGAGGGCTTGCGGGCGCTGCCGCCGGAGGTGCAGCACCACTGGTGGTTCCCATACCCGCCGCACCACGGCCACGTGCGCCACATCTACATCGACCCGGACAACACCGGCACCCTATACCTGGCGCTGGAGCACGGCGGCATCGTACGCAGCTTCGACCGGGGCGAAACCTGGGAGGACGTGAGCGCGGGCATCGAGTACCCGGACGTGCACATGATCGTCCGCTCGCCCGAGGACCCTGCCGCCTTCTTCACCGCCACCTCCCGCGGGTTCTTCCGCGGCGACCCGCCCGAGGCCGGCTGGCGGCGCGCCGAACGCGGCATGGAGAGCGACTACTTCCACGACGTGGTGATGCTGCCGGGCGACCCGCCGGCGCTGTTCCTGGCGGGCGGCCACGGGTCGCCCCAGTACTGGGACCGCCCCACCGGCGCGGACGGCCGCATCTACCGGAGCGAGGACTCGGGCCGCACCTGGCGGCAGGTGGGCGCCGGCCTGCCGGTGACGCATCCCGGCATGTGCTGGCAACTGGCCCGCGACCCTTACGACGGCGACGCGATCATCGCCGCCTTCGGCGACGTGGCCCGAGGCCACACCGCCGGCCCGCCGGGGGAAGGGGACATCTACCGGAGCGGCGACCGGGGCGACACCTGGGAACGCATCGGACGGCAGAAGCGCGGCACCCAGTTCCTGGGCCTCCCGGCCATACGCGTGCTCTGGGCCGCGGCGGAGTCGTAGGAACTCGTCCGTCCATGCCCGCGATCAAAGACGTTCCCGCGGAAGCGGGAAGATGGACACCGGCTTCTCGGGCTGCGTCAAACTCCGCACGAACAGGGAATGGGCACCAACGCATAGAACGTCATTCCCGCGAAAGCGGGAATGACGTTCTATGCGTTGGTGTCATTTCGTGTCCGAGCGGTGTTTTGACACACTTGTTGCGCGGGACTGACGTATTCGGGTCGTCGTTGTCCGGTTCCGACTGATGACGGTAATTCGGCAGTTTGTATGAATCACATCGGCGAAAACGCATCACGGGTGGACGGGCCGGCGAAAGTCACGGGCGCGGCCCAGTACACGGGCGACCTGGAGTTCCCGGGGCTGGTCCATGTCAAGGCGCTGAGGAGCGTCCACCCTCACGCACGGCTCGTCTCGGTAGACGCGAGCGCCGCGGCGGCGCTGCCCGGTGTGGTGGCCGTGCTCACCGGCGCGGACCTTCCGCCGGAACGTTGCCACTTCGGCCCCGTGGTCAAGGACCAGCCCATCGTGGCGGTGGACCGGGTGCGCTACGCCGGTGAGGTGGTGGCCGCGGTGGCCGCCGAAGAGCCGGACATTGCCGAGGAAGCCCTCGATCTCATCCGCGTGGAGTACGAGCCCCTGGAGCCGGTGCTGGACCCCATCGAGGCCATGTCTCCCGGCGGGCCCGTGCTGCACGCGTCTCGGGTGCAGTCCGAGAGCCGTCTCGACAAGGGCCACTACCACTACGAGGACCGCGCCAACGTGCTCACCTCCTACAGCGTCGGGCGCGGCGACGTCGACGCGGGTTTTGCCGCCTCGGACCTGGTCTTCGAAGACACCTACACCACCCCCAAGATCCAGCACGGCCACCTCGAACCCCACGTGGTCACGGCCTTCTGGGACGCGGAAGGGAAGCTCACGGTGTATTCGGCCACGCAGAACCCTTCGTCTATCCGGGTCCAGCTCGCGGAGCTGTTCGAGCTGCCGCAGTCCATGGTGCGGGTGGTGGTGCCCTACGTCGGCGGCGGCTACGGCGGCAAGGTGCACCTGCGGTTGGAGCCCTTGGCCGCGGCGCTGGCGCGGAAGGCGCGCCGGCCGGTCCAGTGGAAGCTCACGCGCGAGGAAGTCTTCCTCACCGGCCACTGCCACGCGGCGGTGGTGCGCATCAAGACCGGCGTCAAGCGCGACGGCACCATCCTGGCGCGTCAGGTGGAAGCGGTCTACGATACCGGCGCCTACGCCTTGACCGGTCCCTCCACCTCGCGCAACGGCGGCGAGGTGTCCGGCGGACCCTACCGGATACCGCACCAGCGCCTGACCTCCTACTGCGTCTACACCAACACCCCGCCCACCGGCCCCTACCGGGGCTTCGGCGTGCCCCAGGTGTGCTGGGCCTACGAGGCGCAGATGGACGACATGGCGCGGCGCCTGGAGCTGGACCCGCTGGAGATGCGCCTCCGGAACCTGGTGCACGACGGCGACGTGTTCGTCACCGGCGATACCCTGGAGGCGGTGGGGCTGGAGGACTGCCTGCGGGCCGCGGCCGAGGCGGTGGAGTGGCAGGGCGGGGCGGAGCAGGCGCCCCGACCGGCGGGGCCGCTGGTGCGCGGCAAGGGCCTCGCGGTCATGATCAAGACCACCATGACGCCGTCCCATTCCTCGGCGGGCCTGCGGCTCAACGCAGACGGCTCCGCCACGCTGCTGTCCGGCAGCGTGGACATCGGCCAGGGGGTTCAGACCAGCCTGGCGCAGATGGTGAGCGAGGTGCTGGGAATCCCGCGGGAGCGGGTCTCCGTCACCCTGCCCGACACCGACGTGACCCCTTTCGACCAGTCCACCAGCTCCAGCCGCACGGTCTTCAGCATGGGCAACGCCGCGGTCGCCGCGGCCCGCCAGGTGGCCGACCAGCTCCTGGAGATCGGCGCCGGCGAACTGGAGGCCGACGCGGCGGACCTGGAGTTGCGCGACGGCCACGTGCAGGTGGCCGGCGTCCCCGAGCGGCGCCTCGCCTTCGGCGACCTTTTCCGCGCCCGTTTCGGCGGCGCCGTGGGCAGTCTCTTCGGCAACGCCGGCTTCCAGAGCCGCGGCGGCGTCGACCCCGCCACCGGCAAGGGCAAGGCGTCGGCCTTCTTCTTCCTGTCCGCCTGCGCCGCCGAGGTGGAGGTGGACACCGAGACCGGCAAGGTGCGCGTGGTGCGCCTCGCCACCGCGGTGGACGCGGGCAAGGCCATCAACCCGCGCCAGTGCCACCTGCAGAACGAAGGCTCCATGCTCATGTCCCTGGGCTCGTCGCTGTTCGAGGAGATGGTCTTCGACAACGGCCAACCCATCAACTGCACCTTCCTGAGCTACCTCCCCCCATCCATGCAGGACCACCCCGAGACCTTCACCTCCCTCCTGGTCGAACACCCGCACCCCGACGGCCCCTTTGGCGCCAAGGGCATGGGCGAAGCCGCCTTGGGCCCGGTGGAACCCGCCATCGGCAACGCCGTCGCCAACGCGCTGGGAGGCGTGCGGGTGAAGGACCTGCCGCTCAGGCCGGAGCGGGTAGCCTTTAACATCTTCCGGCCGGGGTTTAAGATGGTTTCATGACCAGGCGCAGGCTGCCCATCGGCATTCAGACCTTCCGCAAGATTCGCGAAGACGGCTGTTACTACGTGGACAAGACCGCGTATGTCCGCCGGCTACTGGACGAGGGAACGCACTACTTCCTGTCCCGTCCCCGACGCTTCGGCAAGAGCCTGTTCCTGGACACGTGCAAGGAGTTGTTCGAGGGCAATGAGCCGCTGTTCAAAGGGCTCTACATCCACGATCGGTGGGATTGGTCGGTGCGGCATCCCGTCGTACGCCTGAGTTTCGGCGGCGGCAACTTCAAGGAGCCCGGCTACCTGCACACGAACCTGATGGCCCAACTTGACACGGTGGAACGCAAGGCGGGGCTGGACTCGCCATACTCTACACCGGTCGAACGCTTGCGCTATCTCCTGGAGGCGCTGCACCACCAGGCGGGGCAGCCCGTGGCGGTGCTGATTGACGAGTACGACAAGCCCATCCTGGATGCGCTGGATGTGCCGGAAGTCGCGCGCGCCAACCGTGATTTTCTGCGCGGTCTGTACGCGGTGATAAAGGACAGCGACGCGCATCTACGGTTCAGCTTCATCACCGGAGTGAGCAAGTTCTCCAAGGTGAGCTTGTTCTCCGGGCTCAACAACCTTACCGACATCACGCTGGACCCCGGCTATTCCGCGGTGTGCGGCTATACGGACGCGGACCTGGACACGGTGTTTGCCGCGGAGTTGCCGGGCCTCGACCGAGGCGAGATCCGCGACTGGTACAACGGCTACGGCTGGTTGGGCGAGGAGAATGTCTACAATCCGGTCGACATCCTGCTGCTGTTCCGCAACCGGGAGTTCGGCGGCCATTGGTTCGAGACGGGCTCACCGGCGTTTCTCGTGGACACGCTGTTCGAGCGCCGGGTCAGCGCCTTGTCGCTGGACGGCATGGTCGGCAGCGGCGAGTTGCTGTCGCGGTTCGACGTGGACGACATACCGACGGAGGCGCTGCTGTTCCAGACCGGCTACCTGACCATCGTGCGCGCCGAGCCTCGCGGCGGGGAGATGCTCTACCGTCTGGGCTATCCCAACCGGGAGGTCCGCCAAAGCCTGAACAGAAGCCTGCTGAACCGCATGACGGGGGACGCGTCGAGGCGGGTGTCGAACAGCGCCAAGCTCTACAACCTGCTCCTTGCCAACGACTTCGACGGGCTTCGGACGCTGTTCCACGCGTTCTTCGCCAGCATCCCGCACCAGTGGTACACGAACAACGACATCGCCGACTACGAGGGCTACTACGCCAGTGTGTTCTACTCCTACTTCGCAGGCCTGGGGCTGGATATCACGGTGGAGGACAGCAGCAACCACGGGCGACTGGACATGGCCGTGCGGTTCAACGGCAACGTCTACCTGTTCGAGTTCAAGGTGGTCGAGACGGCGCCGCCGGGTTCTGCCATGACGCAGTTGAAGGAGAGGGGCTACGCGGACAAGTACCGGAGCCTCGGCGAGCCGATCCACTTGGTGGCGGTGGAATTCAGCGGGGAGGCACGCAACCTGGCGGGGTTCGAGGTGGAGGGGGTGTAAATGAAGCATCCTCCAAGGGTAGTATGGGAAGCGTTTCCTGACGTAATCTTGCTCGCCGACGAAACGCGGACCAGACGGCATCCCGAGTACCTCGACGCAAAGGCAGGTGACGCCTTCGCCGCCGCGAAGCTGGTTGGCAGTCTGGTGGACGAAGCTGGAATCGCTGCGGTTCAGGCACTGATCTCCGCGGTGAGCGAAGGCGGAAGTCCCGTGCTGGTCAGCGCCCATGCCTATGAACGCCGAGGCGTCAATGCCATTCCGGCTGCCTTGGCGAAGCGGCTCAGCGAACGACTGGACACTCCCTTCGCTAAACTGAACCCCTAACAGGAGCAACTGCATGAACTCCGACAACGACACGGACCGGACTTCGAAGGGTGGTGGCGGAAGAATTTCGGCCACTCCTTCGATTGCCTTACTCAATCGGAGGCTAGGTACCTCGCCCGCTCCCCGGATGCTGACACGATACGAAATCGGCTTGCTGCGGCGAGGCATGAATGAGATCGCTCAAGTCACCCACGAAGTCCTGGCCAGCGAGCCCGCCACACAGGACTAACCGCAAGCACGCTTGAAGCCCCTGCTCTCAGGGGTCGAGTGTAGCTCGGTGGTACAAGAATCGCCGAAGCGCAAAAGGACTATGTCGTGAAGACGGATAGGGTCAAGCATCAGGGCACGTTGTCGCGGTTGTTTTCCCGGCGGGCAAAGCCTTCGAAGAGCCCCTCGATACGAGCCATGCGCTCCCGGAGCTCGCCGATACTGTCCCGGAGTTCGCCGATGTCCCTTTTCATTGAGCGCAGGTCCGGCAGAATGAGTCCCGCCAAGGAGATGCCCGTGCCGATGATGGCGACAAGGATATAGAGATCCGACGGAACGGCACTCATGGTTGCAACCTCCCCGATGAAGAAGCGAGTACGATATCGATTGTACAATAAAGGTCGGTCACTTCAAGGACCTTCTTAAGCGGGTGGCAACTGTTTTTTGGGAAAGGCCCGTTCTCTTCGCCTCTCTGGTCTCCTGCCTCCTCTCTCTAGTCTCCCGCCTCCTTCAGGTACTCGTCGAACCATGCCACGGACAGGTCCAGCAGGTGGCTCAGGTGCGGCTCCTTGTAGATGTCGTGATGGTTGACGTCCGGTACCACGATGTAGTCCTTGGGTTCGGGTGAGCCTTCGTAGAGGTTCAACTGTTCTTCCAGCGGGGTGAGGGTGTCGAGTTCGGCGGAGACGTAGAGGGCCGGGCAGCCGATTTCGTGGGCGGCGGCCTCGGGCTTGTACTCGATGATGGCGTCGGCGCATTCCAGGGGCATTTCCACCTCGCCCCGCTCCGGGTTGGCGGCCACGGTCTCCTTCCAGAACTCCCACCCTTCCGGAGTCGTCTCCATGATGTGGTAAGGGTGGACGCGCCGGGACTGGCCGCTCAGCACGCGCCGGTCGCGGTCGTCGTCGAGCTCTTTCAGGAACGCCTGCCACTCCCATTCGCGGCGCAGGCAACGGAGCCAGCGTTCGCCGTCGCCGACCCCCACGACGCTGACGATGCAGCGGACCCGCTCATCGACGGCGGCGGCGTAGGCCGCGTGGGCGCCGCCGAAGCTGGTGCCCCAGATGGCCAGGCGGTCGGGGTCCACCTCCTCGCGGACGGCGAGGCAGGTGAGGCCGTTGCGGATGTCCTCGATCTGTTCCAGCGGGATCAGGCGATGGCGCGGCCCTTCGCTCTCGCCGAAGCCGCGATAGTCGAAGCGGAGCGTTACGTACCCCTCGGCGGCGAGACGTTCCGCCACCAAGGGCATCAGCGCCTCCTTGAGGCCGGCGTATCCCTGGCACAGGATGACGCCGGGGTGGCGGTCCGACCGGTCGCGGCCGTCGGGGATGGTGATGACGGCGGACAGGCCGTAGCCGGGGCCGCTGAAAAACCGGATCTTCTCTTCCATGGTTCCTCCCGAGCAGAGATTGGGCACGGCGCCGGGCGTGCGCGCGACCCGCGCCGTGAATCACCGGCGGCGGAGGCGCGGCAGCCAGCGGGTGGCGCCGACGTAGATGTGTTGCGTGCCCATGTTCACTACCACGATTCGGGCCAGATGAAAGGCGATGACCGCGGGCACCCCGATGCCCAGTGCCTGGGCGGTGATGGCCATTTCGGCGAGGCCGCCGGGCGAGGTGGAGATGATCATGGTGGCGATGGGGAGCCGGAAGCCCCAGGACAGCACCGCCGCCACCACCACCGACGCCGCCAGCACGAAGAACGAGTTGAGCAGGGCGAACGGGATGAACAGCTTGTAGCGCATGAAGAAGGCGCGTTCGTAGCGCGCCCCCAGCACCAGGCCGAACATGAGCTGGGCGAAGTTGGTCATCCACTGGGGCACGGCCGAGAGCGGCACCTCGCTCACCGTGAACGCGGCGCCGAAGAAGATCGGCATGAGCAGGTAGCCGTTGTGAATGTGCAGGCGCTCGGAGGTCTCGCCCAGCACGAAGCCGGCGAGCAGCCAGGGCACCAGCACGCCCACGTCCAGGGGCACGGTCGGGCGGTAGTCGCCGGTCTCCAGCGGGATGCCGCCGTAGGTCAGGGCGAAGGGGATCACCAGCACGAGGATGGAGACCCGCAGGCTGTGGGCCACCGCCACCGGCGCGATCTGCGCGCCGTAGCGGTGGGCCAGGTTGGCCATGGCCATGGCGCCGCCCGGGATGGACGCGAAAAAGGTCGACCGCGTCTCCACTCCCGAGACGCGGCTCAGGATCACCGCCCCCAGGGCGCCGATGATAAAGGTCGCCAGGGTGGCGAGGACGATGGGCAGCCAGTTGGCCGCCAGCGCCACCACGACCGGCGGGGTGAAGTACAGGGAGATCCCCGAGCCGAGCACCACCTGCCCCATCTGGCGCGCGTAGGGCGGCGAATCCATGGGGACGCCCAGCAGGTTGAGAGCGGCGATGGCCACCATGGGCCCGATCATCCAGGGGATGGGCAGGTCCAGCCGGTCGCACAGGTATCCCGCGGGAATGCCTACCGCCAGGGCGGTCAGGATGGCGGGCATGCGCGCGCGGAGGTCGGCAACGCTCCGGCGCAGCGCGGCGCGCGCGCGGGAGCCGAAGCGCGAGGACGCCGGGC
The DNA here is from genome assembly GCA_964519455.1 of uncultured Syntrophobacterales bacterium. Lineage (GTDB taxonomy): Bacteria > Desulfobacterota > Binatia > UBA9968 > JAJDTQ01 > JAJDTQ01. The sequence goes on along the minus strand of CAZFIU010000003.1, from coordinate 40,882 downwards.
TCATGAATTCCGGCTCGAGCACGAGAGCACGGCGCCGGTCATACTATGTTTCTTTCCTGGAGGGAGCGGATCTCCTCTGGGCCGTAACCGAGCTCCGCCAGGGTCTCCTCGTTGTGCTCGCCCAGCGTCGGCGGCCGGAGCTTCAGCGTGATGGGGGTGTCCAGCAGGTTGAGGCCGTTGCGCACCAGCTTGAACGGGCCGAACTCGGGATGGTCCACGTCCATGAGCCGGTCCAGGTGCTGCACCTGCGGATCCTCGAACACCTCGGCGAAGTTGTTGATGGGCGCGCACGGGACGTCCCGGACACGCAGTTCCTGGAGCCAGTGCTCGCGCGGCGCGGACTGCACCACCGCGCCGAAGGTCTCGGAGATGAAATCGTAGTTCTTGGCCCGCGCCGGACGGTCCTTGGTACGCTCGTCGGTCTGGAAGTCGGGCCGCCCCATGACCTCGGTGACGCCGATCCAGAACTTCGGCGGATGGGACAGGTGGATGACGAAGGGCTTGCCGTCGCCCGCCACCAGCGCGTAGACCCCGGCGGTCTTGATGCGGCTGCGCATGCTCGGCACCTCGCCGCTGAAGAGGTACTGGGTCATGCTCAGCCCCAGGAAGCAGATGGTGGACTCCAGGAGCGAGGTCTCCACTTTCTGGCCCACGCCGGTGCGCTCGCGCGCGGCCAGCGCCGCGAGCACGCCGTAGCAGCCGAAGACGCCGCCGAGATGGTCGGAGAAGGCCGCCCCCGGGCCGTGGGGCTGCTCGACGTCGGTGAGCACGCTCAACAGCCCGCTCAGGGACTGGCCGATGGTGTCGTAGCCGGGCCGCTCCCGGTACGGGCCGTCCTGGCCGAAGGCGGAGATGGAGCAGTAGATGATGCGCGGGTTCATCGCCCGCACCACGTCGTAGCCGATGCCCAGCCGGTCCACCACGCCCGGGCGCAGGTTCTCGACGATGACGTCCGCGTCCCTGGCCAGCTTGAGGAACACCTCCCGGCCCTCCGGCGCCTTCATGTCGAGGGTGACGCTCTTCTTGTTGCGGTTGAGCGCGCAGAAGCTCGGGCTGTAGTCCTTGGGCTCCTTGTCCCAGGTGCGGAACGGGTCCCCCTTGCCGGGGGTCTCGATCTTGTACACGTCGGCGCCCAGGTCGGCCAACAGGAGCGACGCGTAGGGACCGGCGATGTAGTTGGTGACGTCGAGGATCTTGATGCCTTCGAGTGCTGCGGGCATGGACGGGGACCTTTCATGCCGGGGAGCGGGGACAGTGCCCGCGCCCCCCGGAGTGTGTTGCGTTGGGATGAGGACCCGGACGGGAGGCTAGCGAGTGCGGTTGTACTCGTAGTCCTCGCGCTCGGTGGCGCCGGCGCGAAGCTCGGGCTTGAGCGGCGGACGAGTGGTGTTCACCTGCGCATGCACGTCCAGGGCGGCCTGGTCCACCCAACGCTCGATGATCACCATCTTGTCCGGGTTCACCACGCTGCGGAACACCTCGAACTGCTCGCACCCCGGCTCCTGCATGACTTCCTCGCAGCGGCCCCGGTACGCATCGGCAAGTTCCGCGCCCTTCCCCTCGACGGCGTTGATGGTGACGATCAGTCTTACAGACATTGCGATTCCTCCCTGTAGGTGTGCGTGGGCCTGCCTCGGCAGGATGTCGTGACGAGATTCCTCCGTGTGTACCAGATAAGCCGATGGGCCGCGAGGAATGCCCGAAACGTCATTCCCGCGAAAGTTTACCCTCGACCCCGATCGGGGGCGGGAATCCAGGTGGGGTGAGGCGGGGAAACCCGAGTTCTCAGACCGGTTCCGGCATCTCCGCCAGCAGTCGTCCATAGCCCGGAATCGGCTGGCGCACGCCCAGGCGCATCTGCGTCTCCCAGCAGCGCGCGGTGGGGGCGTACACCACGGGCACGCCCAGGTCGGCCTCCAGGGGTTCGATGATGTCCAGGGTCTTCCACGCCGACCCCAGCATGTACAGGCATTCTCCTCCCGGATGGCGGGCGAACATCTCCGTGAGCTGCCGTTGGATCTCCTCGGACGGCACCTTGGGGACGTCGGCGAAAGGCACGTCGATACCGTCCATGCCCAGCATCTCGAAACCCGCGTCGGTGAGGTATTGGCGGAACAGGTCGTTCAGGTGCTCGGGGAAGTAGCTCGCGCCCACGATGCGTCGCACTCCCAGGGTGCGGAACGCGCACACGTGGTTCATCCCCGAGGTGAGCATCGGAACGCCGTAGCGTTCTTCCCAGGAACGGATGGTGGCGCTCTCCCCCTCGTAGCCCAGGAGCATGAACGGCGGCGCCCCGATGACCCGGATCAGGTCCGGTTCGAGCGCCGCCAGTTCCGCCGCCTTGGCCTCGTAGCCCGGCATGGCCGCCCGGAACTCGTCCTGGGTGCCCTGGGTGAACTCCATGCTCAGGTGCACGAAGCGGATGCTGGCCGGCAGCTTCGGGTCCAGCTCCGTGTCGCCGAGCACGCCGGTCCGGTTGGTGGGCCAGACCGAGCCGACGAGGTATTGCGCTTCTGAAGATGCACTCTCGTTCGCCATGACCGCTCTCCGCAAATGTCGAAAATTCAAAACGAGGTCAAGGAGTTACCATCTCCAAGGTTTGACCCCGACGTGGCGCCGTCCGTGCGTGCGTGGCGACGGCAAACCGCAGCTATTTCGCGGTGACGTGGACCCCGCCGAAGGGTTCGGGTCGGTTGCCGTAGAGAAGCAGACGGCCCGTGCCCACGTTGGTGATCTGGTAGTAGTCCTTGGCCGGGAAGAAGACCACCTCACCCTGCTCGATGATGCGTTCGCCCCCGTTGATGTCCTTGACGCTGGCCTTTCCTTCCACCACCAGAAAGGTCTCCGGCTCCGCGTGAAAGTGCATGTCCGTGTGGTCGCCGGGCTTGAAATGAAGCATCCAGGTGCAGGACTTCTCCGTGCCGAAGAGCCGTGTAAACCGCTGCCCTGTCTCCGCCTTGTCCACAAGACTCGCAAATTCCATGGGCGACCTCCTGTCTCTCAAACTGTGCCGTCAGGCACCCAACGCAATACCACAAAGCGTCCGCCGTAGACAGACACGCGGAGAATGCCGCCCGCCCGGCCCGGACCACCGCCTTGACCCACGGCCCCGGCGGCGCCTCCGCGTCATCCCGGCCCCTCCGCCATTCAGCCACCACGGTTGCCCTGCCGCCCGGCCCCGTGATACGGGCTGTAGGCAAATCCCTCTGAGGAGACAGGAGAAATCCCATGCGCGGCGTGATGTTCAACGGCAACCGAGAGTGCGAGATACGGGAGTTCCCGGACCCCCACGCGGGACCGGGCCAGGCGGTGGTGAAGATCCGCGCCTCGGGCATGTGCGGCACCGACCTGCACCGTTACCGCGGGGACGTGGCCATCAACGCCATCACCGGCCACGAGCCTTGCGGCGTCATCCACGAGCTGGGCGCCGGCGCCCCGGCCGGCCTGAAGGTGGGCGACCGGGTGGTGGTGCACCACTACGAGGGCTGCGGCATCTGCGAGATCTGCTCCATGGGGTTCGAGCAGGCCTGCCCCCACGGCCACGTGACCTTCGGCGGCGTGGACGCCCACGGCGCCAACGCGGACTACATCCTGGTGCCGTCGCGCCTGCTGATCCACCTCCCCGAGGACCTGTCCTTCGAGGCCGGGGCGGCCATCTCCTGCGGCACCGGCACGGCCTGGAACGGCCTCAAGAAGATCCATATCGCCGGCGGCGACGTGGTGTCCATCTTCGGCCAAGGGCCGGTGGGTCTGAGCGGGACGATGTGTGCGAAGTACATGGGGGCCAAGGTCATCGCCGTCGACGTGGTGCCGGAGCGGCTTGAACTGGCGCGCGGTTACGGCGCGGACCATGTCATCAACGCCGCCGACACCGACCCCGTGGAAGCCATCAAGGAGTTGACCGGCGGCCTGGGGGCGACGGCGGCGCTGGAGACCTCCGGCAACCCGGAATGCCGCAGCCAGATCCTCAAGGCCATGCGTACCTTCGGGCGCTGCTGCTACGTGGGCATGGGCCCCCCGTCCACCATCAACTTCCGCGACGACGTCATCTTCAAGGTGGCCACCATCGTCGGCTCGTGGACCTTCAACAAGTCCGAGCTGATCGAGATCTGCCGCTTCATGGTGGAGGAGAACGTCCCGGTGGACGACCTGGTCACGCACCGCTTCGCCCTCGACGACGCCGTGGAGGCGTTCCGCGTCTTCGACGGCGCCACCACCGGAAAGTGCGTGTTCGTGCTGGATTGAGGACCGCGGAGCACGGCCGTCGACAGGCCCGAACCGAGGGTGGATGCCCCTCGGTTCGGCGAAGCGGACCCGCGATCGCGGGTGTCCGCCCTTCAGGCAGCAGCCCCCTTCCGGATAGGATATATCTGGTATATACCAGAAAGATGTTCGTCGAGCGCGTAGTCACCGCTCTCCGGCAAGCCCGGGTCCGTTTCGCCATCGCCGGCGGGCATGCGGTCGCACTGCACGGCGTGGTGCGAGGCACTCTTGACCTGGACTTGGTGCTCGCGTTGTCCCGTGAGAATTTTACAGCCGCGGAATCGGCGCTGAAGCGCCTGGGACTGCGGGCCCGCCTGCCGCTGAAGGCGCAGGAAGTGTTCGATTTCCGGGAAGAGTACATCCGCAACCGCAATCTGATCGCCTGGAGCTTCGTCAATGCGGCGGACCCCACCGAGATGGTGGACATCATCATCACCGAAGATCTGTCGGCGATGCAGGTGGACATGGTGTCCGCGGGGGGACTCCGTTTGCCCGTGGTGGCGGTTCACGATCTGATTCGGATGAAGGAAAAGAGCGGCCGGCCACAGGATCTCGAGGACGTCAAGGCACTGAGGAGCATCGCCTCATGAGACCCGTGCAGTACTTCTCGAAGGAGTACCTGGAGCAATGCAGGGGCATGAAGCCCGAGGACATCCTGCGGTTTCTCGATGAGTTTCGCAGGCTCTATTCGCCCGCGGCGCGCAGGGGAAGCAAGCTGATCAGCCTCAAGGTGCCGGAGAACCTGCTGGAGGCGTTCAAGGCCAAGGCGAGCCTGCACGACGTGCCCTATCAGACTCAGATCAAGCGTTTGATGATGGACTGGGTTACCGGCCGGTCCGCGGAAGCGAATGCGCCGATGCGGGGAGGCTCGCGCCGCCGGAGTACGGCAAGGAAGCCGTAGCGCGGTCTGAATGCCCCGATCGACGGGAAGCGCCGTCAACCGTCAGGAGGACACGATGCCCATATGGCAAGAGTTGAGCTGGCCGCGGATCAAGGAGTGCGCGGAGAAAGGGTGCGTGGTGATCGTCCCCGTCGGGGTCATCGAGCAGCACGGACATCACTTGCCGCTGGACACCGATGCGTTCATCTCGCAGGAGATCGCCAGGACAGCCGCGCGGCGGGACACGGAGATCCTGGTGGGGCCGACGGTGTCCTTCGGCTTCACGCCGAGCAACAAGAACTTCCCCGGCAGTATCAGCCTGACGGCGGCCACCTGGATGGCGCTGATCCGCGAGATCGTGCGCTCGGTGCACCGGCACGGGTTCACGCGCATCGCACTGCTGAACGGCCACGGCGGGCAGGTGGCGCTGTCGCGCTCCACGGTGGCGGCGCTGCAGGACGAGGAGGGTATCCGCGTCGTGGTGCTGAACTGGTTCGGCCTCGTGGACAAGGACATGGGCCGGTTGTTCCCGGACGAGAAGATGCCCGGCGCCCGCGTGGGCCACGCCGGGGCGGTGGAGACCTCCATGAACCTGCACCTGCGCGAGGAGCTGTGCGCGCAGGGCAGCTTGGTGACGCATCTCGGGCCGCAGATGCCGGCCTTCGTCAGCAAGGTCGGAGGCTACGTCCAGACGCCGCGCGAGGACCTGTCGCCGTCGGGCGTCATGGGCGACCCCACCCTCGCCAGCAAGGAGAAAGGCGGCGAGCTGTTCGAGCTGGCCGTGGAACGGCTGTGCGCGTTCGCGCGGGAGTACCGGGAAACCGAATAGGAGAGCGGAGGAACCCGAACAGGAAACCGCTCCCGGGACCGTCGTCCCGAGCCCGTCATCAGGCCAGGACAGGCGTAGCGCCGCGTCAGCGGCGCGACGTCGAAGGACACCGATCGATTCGTCAGCTCTATCCCATCACGGCCCGCGCTGCCTCCGCGATACGCCCCGCGGTCGGCGTCACGTAGTCCTCCAGCGGCACCGCGAACGGGATCGGCACGTGCGGGATGGCGACCCGCTTGATGGGCGCTTTCAGGCTGTCGAAAGCCAGGTCCGCCATCAGCGCGGCGATATTGGCGGCGACCCCGCAGTTGTCGTGGCTTTCGTCGGTGACCACCAGGCGGCCGGTCTTGCGCACCGATGCCAGCAGAGTGTCGGTGTCCAGCGGCTCCAGCGTCCGCGGGTCCACCACCTCCGCCGAGATGCCGTCCTTGGCCAGAGCCTCCGCGGCCGCCATCGCCCGGGGCACCTGCACCCCGGAAGCCACGATGGTGACGTCGCTGCCTTCCCGCGCCACCGTGGCCTTGCCGAACTCGGTCTCGTGCTCGCCGTCGGGCACCGGGCCGCGCTCGCCCAGCAGGCGCTCATGGGCCAAGAAGATGGTGGGGTCCTGGCTCTTCAGCAATGCGGTCCGCAGCAGCCCCTTGGCGTCCGCCGGTGTGGCGGGCATGGCCACCTGCAGGCCCGGGGTGTTCCAGTACCAGGGCTGCGGGCTGCCGGAGTGCTGCACGCCGCCGCCGCCGCGGATGCCGTAGCGCATGAAGTAGGTGACCGGCGCGTTGGTCTGGCCGCCGGAGTTGGAGTAGGCGATGGCGGCCTCGTTGTTGATCTGCGGGATCGCCTCGTAGGAAAAAGTCGCGGTGCCGATGTCCACCAGGGGACGCAGTCCGGCCATGGCCGCGCCCGCGGCGATGCCGCAATAGCCCAGCTCGGCGATGGGCGGGGACTTGATGCGGTTGCCGTGCCGCTCGCGCACCGAGCGGAACCGCTCCGCGCCCGGTCCCGAGCTGACCAGACCGCCGCCGATCAACACCACCCGGCGATCCTGCTCCATGGCTTCGGCCAACGCCTCGACCAGCGCCTCTCCCAGGGTCATCTCGCGCGCCATGCCTATTCACTCCTTCCCGCGTACGCATACCGGACCGCCGCCTCCGGCGGAGGCAACGGGCTCGTGAGCGCGAACTGCGCCGCGGCGTCGGCGTCGCGCCGCACCTCCTCGTCGACCCGCACCACGGCCTCCCGGTCGCACCCCTCGCTCTCCGCCAGCTCCCGCGCATAGGCCAGGATGCAATCGCCCTCGGCGTACCAGGAACGCACGTCTTCGGGCACCGGGCTCGGGTCCCAGGCCCAGTGGATGTCCGTCGGTCCGCCCACCAGCGTGGGATGGGCGCCGTCGTTGCCCGGCCACGGGTGGGTGCGCGCCTCGACGAAAAACGGACCCTCGCCGGCGCGGACCCGGCGCACCAGTTCCTTCAGCGTGCCATGCACCTGCCCCACGTCGTCGCCGTTCACGGTAACCGTCTCGAGGTTGAGCGCGCGCGGAATGTTGGGCAGGTCGTCGGCGGCGTGGTCGGTATTGACCCTTCCGGCGCGCCGGTAGTTGTTCTCCATGACGAAGATCAGCGGCAGGTTCCACAGCCGCGCGATGTTCATGCTTTCGTAGGCCACGCCCTCGTCCATGGCGCCGTCGCCGAAGAAGACCACCGTGACGGCGTTGGACTCCAGCACCTGCGCCGCCAGCGCCGCCCCCGAGGCCAGCGCCGTGCTGCCGCCCACGATGGCGGAGGTGTGCAGGATGTTCAGGTCGGGCGCCGCCACATGGAAGGTGCCGCCGCGTCCCAGGCAGTAGCCGGTCTCGCGTCCGATGACCTCGGCGAGCACCTTGCCGGGGTCGCCGCCCTTGGCGATGACGTGGCCGTGGTTCCGGTGGGTGCTGAAGACGTAGTCCTCGGGCGCCAGTGCCGCGCACACGCCCACGCCGGTGGCCTCCTGGCCGATGTAGATGTGGAAGTGGCCCCGAATGAGCCCTTCGTGCTCCTCGTTGAAGCGGACGACGTGCTCTTCCGCGCGCCGGATCATGAGCATCTTGCGCAGCAACTCGAGCCGCTGGTCACGTGGCATGTCGGGTAGCATGGTTCCCTCCCGCTGGTTCGGAATTCGCAGTGGAATCTACTCCGGTTGACCGCGGAAGGGAAGCACCGCCGACACCCCGACCCGTCGTTCCCGCGAAAGCGGTCGTGTCCAAACCCTCCGGGCGGAGACGTTACGAATACGTCATTTCCGGCTCCCAACACGTCATTCCCGGTCCCCATTACTTCATTCCCGGCCCCCCGAATCGTCATTCCCGCGAAAGCGGGAATCCAGGCGGGGTGAGGTGGGGAACGAGCCTGTTTCAGCCCCGCCCTACCCATGGATTCCCGCTTTCGCGGGAATGACGTCACGGGGGGCGGCGCTGTTTCCGGATCGTGTGAGTTTTGACACAGTCTGTTTCGCGGGAATGACGATTCGGGGGCGTGGCGGCTCTACGTGTCCAGCAGGGTTTGCCACACCCTGGGAAGCGGGAATCCGGGCGGAGTGTCGTGGAGAAACCAGGTCCGAGGGAGGCCCCGACCTCACCTGAACTGGCAGGTCGCGGGCGGGCCGCGTGTCGTGGAGAAGTCAGGTCCGAGGGAGGCCCCGACGGCTACAAACGGAAGAACTCGATGGCGTTGCGGGCCACCATGAAGTGGCGCTCGTCGGCCGGGACGCCCTGCATCTGCGAATCGAGCAGTTCCCGGGAGTGGGGCCAGCGGGTCACCACGTGGGGGAAGTCGCTGCCCCACAGCATGCGGTCGACGCCTACGTCGTGGCGCAGGCGCACGCCCACGTGGTCCTCGAAGAAGCCCCAGTAGGCGTGCTCCCGGAGATACTCGCTGGGAAGGCGCTTGAGCCGCGGCAGCCCCATCTGGCGCTCGGCCCAGAACCGGTTGACGGAGTACTCGTGGTCCATCTGCTCGTAGAAGTACGGCAGCCAGCCGGCGTTGTTCTCGGCCCAGTAGATGCGCAGCTTGGGGAAGCGGTCGAAGATCCCGGCCACGACCATCTGGCTCGCCTCCACGGAGCCCGAGTGGTACGGGGCCTGGCGGGCGAGACGCTGGATGAAGTCCGTGGGCGGCCGGCGCTCGGCCGGCGGTGACAGGGGGTAGTCGAAGAGCGGCGTTTCGCGGGTACCCACCTTGGTGGTGAAGGAGGTGTGCACCACCACCGGCATGTCCAGGTCCAGGGCCGCGGCCCAGAAGCGGTCGTCCTCCGGTGACGGGAAGCCGCGCCCGCTGGGATAGGTGGCGAGCCATACCGCCTTGCAGCCCAGGCGCTTGCAGTGCTCCATCTCGGCGATGTCGTCCTCGACGCCGCGGTTGGGCAGGACGCCGACGCCGATGAGGCGCTCCGGGTCCACGGCGCAGTACTCCTCCGCCATGAACTCGTTGAAGTGGTGGATGATGCCGACGAAGGCTTCCTGGTCGCGGACGGCGGGGTTGCGCACGTCCAGGGCGAACAGCACCTCGGCGTCGACGCCGTCCTGGTCCTGCTCGCGCAGCCGTTGCTCGGGGCCGCCGCAGCCCGGCGTGTTGTCGAAATCGATGACGGTTGGATCGAATTCCTCCGGCGGGCGCCCACCGTAGTAGCTGGTGCCGCCGTAGGTCAGCGGCCGGCCCTCTTTCTGCAGCGCGTCGCGGCCGTTCGACAGGCGGATCCGCCGCACCGCGCGGTCCCGGTACTTCGCGGGAACACGATGGCGCCACAGGTCCGGAGGCGCCTCGAAATGGCTGTCGGCGGAAATGCAACGGTACTCTCGTGCCATCTTCAAGAGTCCTCCCCGGACAGCGGCCAGTCCAGCCATTCCCCCAGCGCGCGTCCCAGGATCCATTCCTTCTCGTCGTCGGTGAGGTCGAGCTCTTCGGTGAACAGCGTCAAGGCCTGCCGGTAGGGGCACGGCAGGTGGGACAGGTCGGTGCCCCAGAAGACGCGCTTGGGTCCGAAGGCGTCGACCACGCGGCGCACCTGCGGGTGGAGCGACGGATACGGGTAGCTCTCCGTGGAATAGCACGGCAGCGCCGAGGCCTTGACCGCCACGTTGGGCAGGGAGGCAAGCTCGAGCACGCCGTCGATGATGGGTTCCAGCGGCTTTCCTACCAGGCTGTTGTTGAGCCCCATGTGGTCGATGCACAGGCGCAGTCCGGGGTGGCGCGCGGCCACCTCGGCCAGCCGCGGCAGGTGGTGCGGCGCCAGCGCCATGACCGGGACGTCGTAACGCTCGGCCGCGGCCCAGAACCAGTCGATGCTGCCGTCGTCCAGCCAGGTGCGGTAGCGGCCGCGGTGGAAGGTCAGGCGGATGCCGAGCATGCCGGGCTGTTCTTTCCACGCGGCCATGCGCTCCCGGCTCTCGGGCGCGTCGAGGGTCAGCCGGCCCATGACCGCGAAGCGGTCCGGGTGGAGGCGGGCGGCCTCCAGCGAGGTGTCGTTGCGGTCCGCCTCCCACGTGGGCGGCACCAGCACCGCGCGCTGGACCCCGGCCCCGTCCATCTCGCGCAGCAACTCCTCGTGGCCGATGGGCTCCGGGCGGTGCGGCTTGGCCGCGTCCACCCGGTCCCAGGGCTTGTCCGGCGTCTCCGGCGCCCAGATGTGGACCTGTGAGTCGATGATCTGCATGGCCGGCGGCTCTCTGCCGATGCCGCGCGGGCGACCGCTACGGGGCCGCCTGCGCTTCGGCGTCCCGGTAGGTCCACTGGAATTCGCGGTCCCTGTAGACCTCGTCGGGCATCAGGCTGGTGAGCCCGCGCTTGTCCAGTTCGCCCTCGAACCGCTCGCGGATCTGCGGGTCCTCGTCCGCGTACTCGATCTGGTCCCTGGCGCGGTCCTCGACCTTCTCGGCGTGGCCGCGGAACTGCCGCGGCGGGTGCAGCGCCAGGTAGCGCGCCGGCGTGCCGCCGGCGTTGAAGTGCTGGTGGAACCACTTGCCCGGCGGCACGAACATGCTCGCCTCGTGCCACGGCGCCACCACCTTCTGCTTGCCCTCCTCCCAGAGGATGGAGTAGCCCTCGCCTGCGGGGATGACGATGACCCGGCCCGGACCGTGGCGGTGCGCCTTCTTGTAGGTGCGGGAAGGGAACACCGACATGTGGCAGGACATCTCGGAGTTGGGAAAGGTCATGAGCACGCTGTGACCGCCCGCGCCCCGGCGGCTGCTGCGGTTGAGCTTGTTCCAGGAGCCCATGTCCGGGAAGAAGTTGCCGTACCAGAAGATGCCGCTGCGCCCGCCCCAGGTGCGCGTGGGATCGCCGTCGCGCACCAGCTTGGCCTCGGAGTAGAGCTGGCCCCCGTTGGCCAGGTGGTCCTGGCCGTCGTAGCGGTTGTCGAAGAAGAACTCGGGATCGGTGTTGAGCGACAGGGCCAGCGGCAGGTAGCTGTAGCGCAGCAGCCGCACGGGCTGGTCGCCGCGCATGTTGCTCAGGGTGTGGTGGTAGTTGTGCGGGATCTGGAACAGGCTCCGGGGCTGCCATTCGAAGCTGTTCCTGGGGCCGTTGTCGCCCAGCCACACCGTGGTGACACCGTGGCCCTGGAGCACGTAGACGAGTTCGTCAAGACCGAACTTGAGCGGCGGCAACGTCTCTCCGGGCGGGATCTCCTGCACCATGGCGGAGGTGACCCCCTCCTGTCCCACGAGCTGGATGAAGGCGCTCTCGCACCCGCGCTGCTCCCACCAGTCCAGCTCCACCGTGCGCAGGTCCTCGATGAAGTAGCCCCGGTGGATCGGCACTCCCGTGGACGCCATCCAGTCGTCGTAAGTGTATTCCTTGACCTCCAGTTCGGGAGGAAAGGAATCGTCGGAACTCGTGTCGGTGTCAACCTGCGCCATCACTCGTTTTCTCCTTGCGTGTTGGGGGCGCCGCACGCGCTACTGCGCGGCGGCCACCTCTTCGAACGTGGGCTGGGGCATGCCGTCCTTCCAGGTGGGATCGCGCAGCTCCAGCCGGTTGCCGCTGGGGTCCGTGAAGTAAAGCTCGCGGCCCGGGAAGTACCCGCCCTTGCGGTAGTAGAGCTCCACCACGTTCACGTTCTCTTCCTTGAAGACCTTGCATGCCTCGTTCAGGGTCTCCGGGCTGACCGTGAAGGAGTGATGCACGCGGTCGTCCTCCGGCTTGTCCGGCAACTCCCTGCGCTCGCACAGCAAAATGTTGTGGTCGCCGACGTTGAAGCACGCCATGACGTCGTTGGCGAGCCGCCCCAGGGACTTGAGTCCCAGCAGGTCGCCGTAGAACTTCTCCGCCTCGCCCAGGTCGTTCACGGGAATGGACCAATGGGTCACACCTTCGATCTTGAGCATGTGCCTGTCTCCTTCCTTTTCGGCCGGCCGGCCCGGGTGGGCGGGCTCAAGTCAACCTACCTGACCTCCCGCCGCCGGATCAAGGGATTGAGCCCTGCCGCCATTGTAGGTACAATGTAAATGTGCCGGAAATCCACTTCCAATGGGATGAACGAAAGCATGCCGACAACAGGCGCAAGCACGGGATCGGGTTCGATGAGGCGGAAACCGTGTTCCACGACAGGAAAGAAGCTCGTCTTCCGTTGACGCGAGGTTTTCGGGTCCTCATCCTTTCGGATACCCCAGCCGGCCCAGGTCCTCCCGGATTTCGTCCAGTATGGCCGGATCGTCGATGGTGGCGGGGGCCTTGTAGGGGGTGCCGTCCGCCATGCTCCGCACCGTGCCGCGCAGGATCTTGCCGGAGCGCGTCTTGGGCAGGCGCTTCACCATCAGCGCCTGCTTGAAGTCGGCCACCGGCCCGATCTTTTCGCGCACGAGGCTCACGAGTTCGGGCACCAGGGCTTCTTCCGTGGTCTCCACCCCCGCCTTGACCACGATCAGTCCCAGGGGCAGTTGGCCCTTGAGCGCGTCGGCCACGCCCAGCACGGCGCATTCGGCCACCGCCGGGTGGGCGGCCACCACCTCTTCCATGGCGCCGGTGGAAAGCCGGTGTCCGGCGACGTTGATGACGTCGTCGATGCGCCCCATGATCCACAGGTAGCCGTCCTCGTCGCAGTAACCGCCGTCCGAGGTGACGTAGTAACCGGGATGCTGCTCGAGGTAGGCACTGCGGTAACCTTGCTCGTTGTTCCACAGGGTGGGCAGGCATCCCGGAGGCAGCGGCAGCTTCAGCGTGATGCTGCCCATCGCGCCGGCCGGCAGTTCGCGTCCCTCGTCGTCGAGGACGCGGACGTCGTACCCCGGCACGGCCCGGGTGGGCGAGCCGGGCTTCACCGGGAGCGGCTCGATGCCCATGCAGTTGGCCGCGATGGGCCAGCCGGTCTCGGTCTGCCACCAGTGGTCGATGACCGGCACGTCCAGCATCTCCCGCGCCCACACCAGCGTATCGGGGTCGCAGCGCTCGCCGGCGAGGAACAGGGTCCGGAAACGGCTGAGGTCGTGTTTCCCGACATGGACGCCGTCGGGATCCTCTTTCTTGATGGCGCGGAAGGCGGTGGGCGCGGTGAACAACACACGGACGTCGTGCTGGCTGATGACCCGCCAGAAAGCGCCGGGATCGGGCGTGCCCACGGGCTTGCCCTCGTAGAGGACGGTGGTGCAGCCCTTCAGCAACGGTGCGTAGACGATGTAGGAATGGCCCACCACCCAGCCCACGTCGGAAGCGGCCCAGTACACCTCGCCGGCGTCCACGCCGTAGACGTTCTTCATGCTCCACTTGAGCGCCACCGCGTGGCCGCCGTTGTCGCGCACGATGCCCTTGGGCTGTCCGGTGGTGCCGGAGGTGTAGAGGATGTACAGGGGGTCGGTGGCGGCCACGGAGACGCATGGCGCCGGTTCGGCGGCGGCCACCGCCTCGTTCCAGTCCACGTCGCGGTCGGCGGTCATGGCGGCCTCGGCCTGGGGCCGCCGCAGCACCAGGCAGGCGCCGGGCTTGTGCCCCGCCAGGCGGATGGCCTCGTCCAGCAGCGGCTTGTACTCGACGACGCGGTTGACCTCGATGCCGCAGCTCGCGCTCACGATGACCTTGGGTCGGGCATCGTCGATGCGGGTGGCGAGCTCGTTGGCGGCGAAGCCGCCGAAGACCACCGAGTGCACCGCGCCGAGGCGCGCGCACGCCAGCATGGCCACCACCGCCTCGGGCACCATGGGCATGTAGATGATCACCCGGTCGCCGGCGCCCACGCCGTGGTTGCGCAGCGCCCCGGCGAAGGTCGCCACCACGTCCCGCAGCTCTGCGTAGGTAAAGGTCTTGACGCCGTCCGTCACCGGGCTGTCGTAAATCAGCGCCGGGCGCGCGCCGTTGCCCTGCTCCACGTGCACGTCCAGCGCGTTGTAGCAGGTGTTGAGGGCGCCGCCGGTGAACCACCGGTAGAAGGGCGGCCGGGAGTCGTCGAGCACGCGGTCCCAGCGCCGGTCCCAGTGGATGTCGCCGGCGGCCTCGGCCCAGAAACCTTCCGGGTCCTTCAACGCCCGTGCGTAAGCGTCCTTGTAGTCGTTGTGGCTCATTCGCGTCTCCCAAAAGCGGTTTCCGATGGCTTCTCCATAAACCGGGCGGACCCCGGCCTGCAAACTCGAACACCGGCCGCGGGCTCGGACGCCGGTCCGGGAGACGGCTCGGACGTGGCTTTGACAGTGCCCCCTGACTTGGTCTACGTACCAAGTTGACCGGAACGTTTCGGATCTGTTCGGCGGGCGCATCGGAGCACGGGCTCCACGGACCTCACATGAGCTACAAGACCATCCATCACAAGGCCGACGTGCTGGTCATCGGCGGCGGCGCGGCCGGCGCCATGGCGGCGATCCGCGCGCGCGAGGAGGGCGCCGACGTGCTCCTGGTGGACAAGTCCGTGTTCGGCCGCAGCGGCTGCGCGGCGCTGGCCTCCGGGGCGTACATCACCTACATGCCCGGCGACGACCTCAAGTTCCACCTCTCCGGCCGAGGCGTGCTGACCAACCAGACCAAGGCCATCGAGGCGATTCACGCCACCTACGACGTGCTCAAGATCCTCGACGGCTGGGGCGTCAAGTTCGTCAAGGAGAACGGCGAGTTCTGGCGCGGCAAGGGGGGCTCCGGCGCGGCCGCCAGCGGCGGGTTGGCGGCGGGTCTGGTGGGTGGCGGCACCGCGATGATGAAGGTGGTGCGCGGCGTGGCCCTGCGCGCCGGCGTGCGCGTGCTCGACCGGGTCTCGGTGACGGACCTCCTGACCTCGGACGGCCGCCATCCCACCGGCGGCCACGTGGTGGGCGCCCTCGGGATCTCCGGGCGCGAGCGCGAGGTGCACGTGTGCGAGGCCAAGTCCGTGGTGATGTGCGCGGGCGGCTTCAATTTCGGCTACAAGAGGCCGGGACAGTGGTTCGCGGGCATGCCCCTCAACATCACCAGCGACGGCGTCGCCATGCAGATCCGGGCGGGCGCGGTGATGGGCAACATGGCGTGCGGCAGCAAGTACCTCCAGACCATGGAGTTCATGTGCGCGCCGGGCATCGAGCACTTCACCACCATGGGCACCAGCTACTTCAACCGCCTGGGCGTGGACGTGATGAAGCGCTTCACCGAGTCCGAGGCCGAGTTCACCCGGCGGCTGTCGCTGGGACACGCCGTGGCGCTGGAGATGCTGGAAGGCAACGGCCCCGTGTACCTGGACTGCACCAAGCTCCCGCCCGAGAACGTCCGCCTCCTGTACGAGGTCATCCCCATCATCATGAACACCTTCGAGGCCGCGGGCTACGAGATCAGCAAGGAGCGCATCCCGTACCTGCCGGTGCTGGCCGCCACCTACGGCTCGAGCCACGGCGGCGGCGCGGTGGTGGACGACCAGTGCGCGACTTCGCTGCCGGGCCTGTTCGCCGCCGGCGCCAGCAGCGACGGCATGAACATCTCGCCCAACCTGAACCTCTCCTGGTGCATGGTGCTGGGCTGGTGGGCCGGGCTCCACGCCGCCGACTACGCCAGGAACGCGGAAATGAAGGGGGTCGCGGCGCCGCAGGTGAAGGCGCTTTCCGACGGCGTCACCCGGTACCTCAAGCCCGAGGGCACCGCGTTCGACGAGGTCCACGGCCGGGCCGCGGACCTGCTGCACGAGCTGGGGGTGATCCTGAGCGACGAGAAGATCACGCGGGTCAGGCGGGGGCTCATGGAGATCCTCGACACCTACGACAACGTCATGGCCAGGGACCCCCACGACCTGGTGAAGGTCGTGGGACTGCGCAACTCCATCGAGGCCCTGACCGCGGTGCTGGACTACCTGCTGCACCGGCAGGAGAGCCGCGGCTCGGTGATCAACAGCGACCATCCCGAGACCGACAACGAGAAGTGGCTGGTGCTGAGCAAGTCGATCATCGAGAACGGCGCCCTCAAGATCTGGGACGAGCCCATCCCCCACGACGAGTTCTACCTGCACTACTGGCCGCGCTCCGGCAGGGCGATGCACCCTTTCTTCAAGATCGCCGGGCAAATGGTGGAGGGGGAGAAGTAACCATGGCCGACGAGCTGCATCTGCCGAAGGTCGAGATCTGGAAGGAAGTCTGCACCTCGTGCGGCGCGTGCGACGACGCCTGCCCGACGGACGTGATCCGCATGGGGGAGGACGGCTATCCGTTCGCCAAGTACGAGGAAGACTGCCAGGGCTGCTTCATCTGCGAATGGGACTGTCCCGTGGGCGCCATCAGGATCCGGGTCGCGCGCTGGCACGAGGCGTCCCGCCTCCCATGAGCATCGGCTGGGCGCTCATCGCTTCGCTGGGCTTCGCGGTCTCGCACATCCTGATCCGCCGCGGACTGGCCGAGTCCAATCCCCTGGCCGGCTTCGCCATCTCCATCGTCATCTCATGCCTGACCCTGTGGTCCATGGTGGCCGCCACCACGCCGCTGGCCGTCTTCTGGACCCACGGCATCTGGTACTTCGCCGTCGGCGGCCTGTTCGCCTCGGGCCTCGGACGCTGGCTGGTGTACGTCTCCATCGACCGGCTCGGGGTGGCGCGCTCGATCCCGGTGGTGAGCACCACGCCGATGTTCGCCTCGGTCCTGGCCGTGGCCATCGTCGGCGAGCACTGGACCCTGGGGGCCTTCTTCGGCACCGTGCTGATCATCTGCGGGGTCATCGTCATCTCCCGCACCCACGAGCAGAGGGCGGACTTCCGCCGGCGCGACTTCATCTTCCCCCTTCTAGGAGCGCTGTCGTTCTCGTTCTCCGCCAGCGTGCGCAAACTGGGCTTCTTCATCGCCAATCTGCCGCTCATGGCGTCGTGCGTGAACGCCACCACCGGCCTGGCGCTGGCCGTGGCGATGATCTACGCCCAGGGCGGTCCGCGCAAGGTCCTGCCCATGTCCCGCTCGGTGTTCGCATGGTTCGTGGCCGCGGGCATCTGCAACACCACGGGAATGCTGGCCAACTTCTACGCCCTCTCCACCGGCGACATCGTCATCGTCGAGCCGTTGATCAGCACCAACCCGGTGTTGACCGTCGTCCTCACCGCCATCTTCCTGCGCGACGTGGAGACCGTGAACATGCGCGTGTGCGCCGGCGTCGCCCTCACCTTCGCCGGCACCCTGCTGCTGGTCTACGCCAGAGGCCACGGGGGGTAGGCCGGGCTTCCGTGTCCTTTCCCGTACGGCTTCGCTAGAATGGCTCCGTGCGCACCGGACTGGAAAGACTGCTCGACGATCCGCGCCGCTGGCTTGGCGCCGCCAGGGTCGGGCTCGTGGCCAACCCCACCACGGTGGACCGCCGGCTGGCCCACGCCGCCGACCTGTTGTACCGTCACCCGGACGTGGACCTGCGCCGCCTGTTCGGTCCCGAGCACGGGCTGCGCGGCTCCGCCCAGGACATGGTGGGGGTGGCCCACGACGCGGACCCGGCCACGGGCCTGCCGGCGGTAAGCCTCTACGGCGACACCTTCGCGTCGCTGTCGCCCACGCCGCAACACCTCGCGGACCTCGACGTTCTCCTGTTCGACATCCAGGACGTGGGCGCGCGCTACTACACCTATTCCGCCACCATGGCCCTGTGCATGCGCGCGGCGCGAGCCTCCGGGGTCAAGGTGGTGGTGCTGGACCGTCCCAACCCCATCGGCGGCGTGGCGGTGGAGGGCGGCGGCCTGGACGCGGGGCTGGAGAACTTCTGCGGCCTCTACCCGGTGCCCCAGCGCCACGGCATGACCCTGGGCGAGCTGGCTTGGCTCTACAACGACGCCTTCGGCATCGGCTGCGAGCTGGAGGTGGCGGCGTGCGAGGGCTGGCGCCGGAGCGCGTACCACGACGAGTGCGGCCTCCCCTGGGTCATGCCGTCGCCCAACATGCCCACCCCGGACACGGCGCTGGTCTATCCGGGCATGTGCCTGCTGGAGGGCACCAACCTGTCCGAAGGCCGCGGCACCACGCGTCCCTTCGAGCTCTTCGGCGCGCCCTTCATCGAGGCGGAGGCGCTGGCCGCCGAGTTGCGGCGCCAGGACCTGCCGGGGGTGCGGTTCCGCCCTTGCGTCATCGAGCCGGCGTTCCACAAGTTCCGGGGCGAACGGTGCGGCGCGCTGCAGTTGCACGTCACCGACCGGCGCGCCTTCCTGCCCTACCGGACCGGCCTGGCCGTGCTGATGGCGGTGCGCAAGCTCTGGCCGGAGTCGTTCGCCTGGCGCACGGAGCCCTACGAGTTCCGCGCCGACGTCCCGGCCATCGACCTCTTGACCGGACGGCCCGCGGTCAGGCAAGCCATTGACGGTGGCGCCGGGCTCGACGAGGTGGCGCGCATCGCCCGCGGCGGCACGGAGGTCTACGACGCCGGCCGCGATCGGGCGTTGCTTTACGAATGAGGCCATCAAGGAGGAAGAAACATGGCGGATCAGGAAGTCGCAGTGGTGGTGGGAGGCGGGCCGGGACTGAGTTCCTCGCTCGTGCGGCTGTTCACGCGGGAAGGCATGAAGGCGGCCATCGCCGCGCGCAACCCGGACAAGCTCCAGGGCCTCGCGGACAGCACCGGCTGCCGCGCCTACCGGTGCGACGCCGTGGTGCCCGAGGACGTGAGCGATCTCTTCGCGCAAGTGGCGCGGGACCTGGGCGAGCCCAACGTGGTGGTCTACAACGCCAGCGCGCGCGTGCGCGGACCCCTGGCCGAGCTGGATCCGCCCGCGGTCCGGGACGCCATCATGGTGACCTGCTACGGCGGTTTCCTGGTGGGGCAGGCCGCGGCCGCCAGCATGCTCGGCACCGGCGGCGGCACCATCCTGTTCACCGGCGCCTCGGCCAGCGTCAAGGGCTACGCCAACTCCGCCTCCTTCGCCATGGGCAAGTTCGGCCTCACGGGCCTGGCCCAGAGCATGGCGCGGGAGCTTCAGCCGCGGAACATCCACGTGGCCCAGATCGTCATCGACGGCGGCATCGATTCGCCTCGGCGCGATGCCGCGCGCGGCCCGGACACATGGCTCAGCCCCGACAGCATCGCCGAGACCTATCTCCAGCTCCACCGCCAGCACCGCAGCGCCTGGGCGTCGCACATCGAGCTGCGGCCCTGGGTGGAGAAGTTCTGAAGGACCCGGGAATCGACACACGAGGATCGAACACCGACCTGACGGCCCGCTAAAGGACCACTGGGTGCCGCCGATCTTCATGTATGGAATGGAACGGCGGCATCTTTGGTTAACGGCTCGGAACGCGGCGACTCTTCTCGGAAGGGAGGAGGGCGTCGTCCTGCCGTCCGTCCTCATGTTGATCGCGGTGTTGGCGGTGGTCAGTGCCACGAGCATGAACGCTGCCTTGACCGACCTGCGCATCACCGGCGCCTACTTCGCGAGCGTCGCCGTGTTCCACACCGCGGAGGCCGGACTCACGCATGGCCGGCACGAACTGTCGGACGAGGACGGCGACTTCGATTTCGCCGGCATCCTCGCGCCCACGGTGATCTTCGCCGGGCGAGGGTTTCACGACGGCAGCTACACCGTGGTCGCGACGCCGGTGGCCGGCAGCGCACCGCCCCGGTTGCGCCTGCGGTCCTCGGCGTGTTTCCCGGCCGCCAACCCATGTCCGCGCGGCCACGCCCGGGCGGAGGTGGAAGCCTTGCTCGAGCACGACCCGGCCGGCGTCACCCCGCGCGAACGCGTGCGCATGGTGGCGTGGCGCGCCCTCGACTGAAGGGCCGTCGGTGTTGGTTGGTCGGTGCCCCGTCGAAACGGGGTTATCTCTGCGAGTCGCAATGCCGGAGCGGCAGTCGCGTCTCCCGCGGCTGCAGATCGGGTCCGGGCGTCTCCAGGACGATTTCGCACGGGGTGATGGTCTTGACGCGACTGGAGTCGTCTCTCAGCCGGGAGCCCGGCCGGACCACGTGGACGCGGCCCTCGGCATCCTTCACCAACGCCGCCGCGTCGTGTGTTCCCCAGGCGATCCCGGTTGCCTGGAAGCGGTGTGGTGGAGTGGGTTCCGGCAGCGGGTCCGGTTCCGGGTCCGTCGCGGGAAGGGGTTCCTCCGCGGACGGCGGGGCGCGGTACGGCTCGAACGGGTCGCGCGACAAGGGTGCGGCGTTGACGCCGGCCAAGCCAGCCGATAACGACGGCGGCGACGGCGGGGTCGGAGTCCCTCCTCCCTCCGGTTCCCGGGGCGTCGCCGTCTCCGTCGCGCCCTCGGCGTCCGGATCTCGCGGAGGGAGCCGGAGCGTCACCAACTCCAGGGCGATGCGCAGACGCGTGGCGCCACCGTTGTCCGGGAGCGCGGCGACGGCGAGCTTTCGCGTATCCGGCAACGTGCCGGGTGCCGCGGAATCGAGGAACCGGAGCAGGTCGTGGTAGGCCCCCGTGAACTCCACCTCCAGCGGGACCTCGGTGAGGAATTCCCCGGCCACCGCGGCGCCGGGTTGGAACCGTACCATCTCCAGGTCCGCCGCGGCCGCCCGGACGCTCACGCTCTCCAGCGGGTCGGCGGGCTCGGCGGCGCGCGGCAGACGGGAACGCAGAGCCCGAAGGAGTACGTCGAGGTCTTCGCGCAGCCGCGGCAACCGGTCCGCCTGACGGCGCAGCCGCGCCTGTTCGAGGCGGGCAATCTCCAGGCCGGCCTCGACTTGGGCAATGCGGCCGGCCTGGGGCCGGTACACGAGGACGTAGTCCAGGGCAGCCAGCGCGAGGATCATCCCGACGATGCACAGCGCCCATTGCGCGGCGGAACGTTCGAGCAGCAGGTCCAGGTAGTATTGCATGAGCCCTCGAGCAGTATCGCACGAGCCGGTATCGCATGAGCCTTCAAGCGGCCCTCGGGCCGGCGCGCGTCATTCTCCGGACGGCGCCGGGTCGGGCAGCGGGGCGGTGCGCGCGCGGATGACGAAGCGCCTGAAATCCTGGTCTCCGGACGCCTTGCCGGCCTCCACGAGTTGCCGTTCCGCAAAGTCGCCGGGAAGGTCGCGCAGAAACCGGGTTATGGACGCCTCGTCGATGGCCTGGCCTTCCAGCACGGTGGTGCCGCCGGACTCGGCATAGCGGGTCAGCCACAGGGTCGCCGGCGCCGCGGCCGAGAGACCGCGCAGCGCCTTCGCCGGTCGCGTGCGGCCCTCCAGCCACCCGATGACGGCCTCGTTCCTGTGCTCTTCCTCCTGGATGCGTTTCTCCAGCGCACCGGCGGCCTTGGCGTCCCGGCGCAATGCCGCGGCCGACGTGCGCGATGCCGCCAAGTCGTTCTCCAGGCCGGACCGGTGGCGACATTGAGCGACGTTGGCGGCGCCCAGCGCCGACCCCGTCAGCAGGAGCGAGGCGGCCAAGGCGAGAACGCGGCGGCGTTTGCGCCGCAGCGCCCGAGCCTCTCGGGTGGGCAGGAGGTTGACGCGTGGGATCACGTAACGGGCTCCTCTTCTCCGCGCAGCTTCGCGCTTTTCTCCGCGGCGTTTCTATTCGACAGGGTCTCTGGCGGCGAGGCCCGCGACCACGGCGAAACCCGGCCCGGCGGGCTCCCCCTCGGTCAAGGCCGTGCCGGAGAAGAACGGACCGCAAACGCGGACCTCGGCGTCGAGTGCCCGGGCGAGGCTCGGACCCAGACCGGTCAGGGCCGCGCTGCCGCCGCTCAGGATGATGCGCCGCGCCGCCGTCCCGTCGCCCGGGGGGGCGAACAGGTTGAAGCCGCGGCCGATCTGCGCCGTGAGCGAGTCGCATAGCGAGTCGAGCAGAGCGCCTTCGGTGACGGCATCGGGGCCGCCGCGCTTGATCGTTTCGGCCTGGTCCCGTGGCACGCGCAGCTTCTCGGCGAGCCCTTCCGTCAACTGCTCGCCGCCCACGGGCAGGTCCGTCGTGTAGCCGGGACCGTCCGTCGCCGGGAGATGGATCGTGGTGGAGCGGGAGCCCACGTGGATCCAGGCCGACGGCGTCTCGCGGCCGGACGAGAGGTCGTCGCACAAGCGGGCCAGAGCGAAATGGTCCACGTCCACGATGGCGGGCGTCAGCCCCGCGTTCTCCAGGAGGCGGACGTGGCTTGCAACCACGCTCTTCCGGGCGGCCACCAGGAGGACCGCCAGCCCGCTGCCGTCCTCGGAAGGGCCGAGCACGTGGTAGTCGAGGTTGACGTTGCCCAGGTCCTCGGGAACCGCGTCCATGGCCTCGAACTCGATGACATCGTCCAGCGTCTCCCCGGTTTGGCCGGGAAGCTCCAGCCGCTTGATGATGACGCCCCGGCCGGGGACGGCGGCTACCACCGGAGGCCGAGCACCGTCGTCCGGGCCTGCGAAGGTCCGGATCGCGTGCGCGAGGGCCGCGGTTTCGCGCACGATCCCGTTCTCCATCGCTCCGGCCGGCACCGGGAGCGCACCCGTGCGCACTACCTCGATCCGGCCACCCCTGTCCGTGACCTCGGCGATCTTGACGGCGCTCGAACCCACGTCCACCGCGAACCAGCGGCGTCGCCGTCTCAACGCGCGGAGAAATGAGGCGATCCGTCTCATGCCGCACGAACGACGCAAATCCGGGACCACCCCCACGCACCTTGCGTCGCGGCAAGGGTCGCCGGCCCATGGGGTCGCGCAAAGCCTCGGACTATCGAGACCTTGCGGGGCGGAAGGCCGGCTCTACGGCCCTCGTGGAGGGGGCCGCATGGCGTCGCGTCCCACGCGCTCCGGGCACCCGAGGTCGCTGCCCGTCATCCCATTGGCAGCGAACGGCATACCGGCGACGGTGCCTGGGTGGATGAGAATCGGTACCAACCCCCCGGATCGTCATTCCCGCGAAAGCGGGAATCCAGGGGTGGTGGTGCGGCACTAAAGCGGCGTTCCCCGCTCCACCCCACCTGGGTTCCCGACCCCGATCGGGGTCGGGGGTAAACTTTCGCGGGAATGACGATTCAGGGGTTTGTTGCGTCTCTTGAGTGGAGTCTTGGCACAGCCTGTTCCGCGGGAATGGTGACGGGGGATTTCGGCGGGACGATCCGGAGACGTGGCTTTTCGGCGCCGTCTCATCAATAATCCCAATCGATGAGCGCGGTCGAGAATCCTGTTCGGTCGAAGGCCGGTCCCCCATTCGCCCTGGTGGCGGTGCCGGCGCCGATGCCGGAGCCGTTGACCTACGCCGTGCCCGGGGGCCTGCGCGACCGCCTGGCGGTGGGGATGCGGGTCCTCGTGCCGCTGGGGCGGCGACGGGTGACCGGGGTGGTGGTGGGGTTCGAGCGCGCGGCGCGCGTGGCCGGGGTCAAGGAGATCGCCGAGGCGCTGGACGACGAGGTGCTGCTGGACGAGGGGTTCCTGGAGCTGTGCCGCTGGGCGGCGGACTACTACGTGGCTTCCCTGGGCGAGGTGCTGGCGGCGGCGCTGCCGCCGCTGCTGCGCACGGAGAGCCGCGTGGCGGCGGCGTTCGTGCGCGAACCCGAAACGTTTCACGGGGAGGTGGACCGGGAGGTGCTCGACGCTCTCCGCGAGCGCGGTGCGCTGGCGCCGGCGACGCTGAGCCGGCTGTTCCCGCGCCGGGGCGTGCGCGCGACGGCGGCTTCGAGACCGTGCTGCTCCACGGGGTTACCGGCAGCGGCAAGACCGAAGTGTACCTCCAGGCCATGGAGACGGTGCGCGCACGCGGGTGCCAGAGCCTGATCCTGGTGCCGGAGATCGCCCTGACGCCGCAGTTGCTGGACCGGCTCGAAGGGCGTTTCCCGGGCGACGTGGCGGTGCTCCACAGTGGCCTCACCCCGGCGGAACGGTGGCGCCACTGGTGGCGCATCGCCCACGGGGTCGTGAAGGTGGTGGTGGGGGCGCGCTCCGCGGTCTTCGCGCCGGTCCGGGACCTGGGGCTCATCGTCGTCGACGAGGAGCACGACTACAGCTACAAGCAGGAAGAGGGCGTGCGCTACCACGGCCGCGACCTCGCGGTGGTGCGCGGCCGCGTCGCCGGCTGTCCCGTAATCCTGGGTTCGGCCACGCCGTCCCTGGAAAGCTACCACAACGCGCGCGGCGGCCGTTACCGTCTGCTGGAGCTCACCCGGCGGGTGCAGGCGCGCCCCATGCCCGGCGTCGACGTGGTGGACCTCAAGGCCGGGCAGGAGTCCGCGCCCACCGACGGGATCTTCTCCCCCCCGTTGCTGCGCGCGCTGCGGGAAAACCACGAACAGGCCCTGCAGAGCCTGATCTTTCTCAACCGGCGCGGCTTCGCCTCGTTCCTCCAGTGCTGGTCGTGCGGCTTCGTCGTCCGCTGCCCGCACTGCAGCATCAGCCTCACCTACCACCTCGGGCGCAACAGCACCTTCTGCCACCACTGCGGTTTTCGCCGGCGCAAGGTCGACGCCTGTCCCGCGTGCGGCAACGTGTCGCTGAGCGAGGTGGGCTTCGGCACGGAGAGAGTGGAGCACGCGCTCCGGCGGCTCCTGCCCAAGGCGCGCATCGGACGCATGGACCGGGACACCACCAGTGCCCGCGGCGCCCAGGAACGGATTTTCCGGGCTTGGGAAAAAGGCGACCTCGACGTGCTCGTGGGCACGCAGATGGTGGCCAAGGGCCACGACGTCGGCGGCGTGACCCTGGTGGGGGTGGTGCTGGCCGACTCCTCGCTCAACCTCCCGGACTTCCGCGCGGCCGAGAAGACCTTCCAGATCATCAGCCAGGTGGCCGGGCGCGCCGGCCGGGCGCGCCGGCCCGGCCGGGTCATCGTGCAGACCCTCGTGCCCGGCCACTACTGCTTCGGACACGCCCGGGTCCACGACTACCCCGCGTTCTTCGCGGCCGAGACCGAGTTCCGCCGCGAGCTCGGCTACCCGCCGTTCCGCCACCTGGTGCACCTGCGGCTGGACGGCACCGACGAAGAGGGGGTGGCGCAACGTGCCCGCGCCCTGGCGCGGGACCTGCGCCGCGAGGACAACCCGCACGAGGTGGAGATACTGGGGCCGGCGCCCGCGCCCATCGCCAAGCTGCGCAACCGCTACCGCTGGCAGATCCTGCTCAAGGGGGGCAGCCGCCCGGCTCTCGGCGCCATGGCCCGGCGCGCCGCCGCACTGGTCCCCAAGGGCCGCGCGGTCCGCCTCCACATTGATGTGGATCCGTACAACATGCTATAAATTCGGGAGAAAATCGCACTCAGGCCCTTGGGACGTCCGAACCGTCATTCTGCGGAACAGGCTGTGCCAAAACTCATGAGGCAACCGACGCACCGGTTGCATCATTGATATGAAAATAAAAGCTTGTCCAATGATTTCTGGTAGTTACGGAATCCCGCTACACCCCAATGAGTCATTCCCGCGAAAGCGGGAATCCAGGCGGGGTGGGGCCGGGCAATGAGGCCGCCACACCCCCCACCCCTGGATTCCCGCTTCCGCGGGAATGACTCATTGGGGGGCCGGTGCCCCATTTTCATCCCTCTTTGTGTCGGCTGCAAGCCGACATGGGTGATTCCCGCCCCCGATCGGGGTCGGGGGCAAGCTTTCGCGGGAATGGCGATATGGGGTGACGGTGCCATTTCGTAGCCGAGCGGAGTTCTGACACAACCTCGGAAGCGGTAATCCATGGGTGGTGGGGCGGGGGAAGAACATGATCCTCGATATTCTCAAGTTTCCGGAACCGATCCTGCGGATGCCGGCCCGGCCCGTGGAAACCGTCAACGGCGAGATCGCCGAGTTGATGGACAACATGCTGGAGACCATGTACGCGGCCCCCGGCATCGGGCTGGCCGCGCCGCAGGTGGGCGTCTCGAAGCGCGTCATCGTGCTCGATCTCGACCACGAGAACCGCGGCGTCCACGTCATCAAGCTGGCCAATCCGGAGGTCCGCGAAGCCGAGGGCGAGGTGGTCTACGAGGAAGGCTGCCTCAGCGTGGTGGACTTCACCGCGGAGGTGAGGCGCGCCGAGCGGGTGCTCGTGGGAGGCTACGACGCGGACGGCGGGGAGGTGGAGATCGAGGCCGACGGACTCCTGGCGGTGGCCCTCCAGCACGAGATCGACCATCTCGACGGCAAGCTCTTCATCGACCGCATCAGCCGGCTCAAGCGCGACATCTACGTGCGCAGGCTCAAGAAGGCCATCCGCACGGGCAAGGAGCCGGAAGAGAGCCGCGGCGTGGTCATCTGAACCACCGGCCGGGTTTTCGACCCTCGCCTCCCGCGGAACCGGCCTGTTTCCCGGACATCCGATGCGTATCGTTTACATGGGCACGCCGGCCTGCGCGGCGGCAACGCTGGAGGCCCTGCTCGCTGGTGCCGGCGAGGTCGTGGGCGTGGTCACCCAGCCCGACCGCCCCTCGGGCCGGGGCCAGGCCACCGCGCCGTCGCCCGTGCGTCAGGCCGCGGAGTGCCGGAACATCCCGGTGCTCACGCCCGTGAAGATGAAGGACCCGGTGCTCCTCGAGCGGCTGGCGGCCTGGCGCCCCGACCTCGTGGCGGTGGTGGCCTACGGGCGCATCCTGCCGCGAACGATCCTCGACCTGGCGCCCCTGGGCTGCGTCAACGTCCATTACTCCCTGCTCCCCAAGTACCGTGGCGCGGCGCCCATGCAGTGGGCCATCCTCCAGGGCGATGCGGTCACCGGAGTCACGACCATGCGCCTGGCGGTGGAGATGGATGCCGGTCCGGTGCTGCTCTCGGAAACCGTGGCCATGGACCCGGACGAGACGGTTCCCTCGCTGGAAGCGAAGCTCGTGCCGGTGGGTGCGCGGCTGCTGCTGCAAACGGTGGCCGGCCTCGAGCAGGGGAGGCTCAGCCCCCGGCCGCAGGACCCCGCCGGGGTGACGTTCGCTCCCATGTTGAAAAAGGAAGACGGTCTGATCGATTGGACCCGCCCGGCTCGGGAGATCGAGCGGCGGGTGCGCGCCTTCACGCCCTGGCCCTCGGCGTTCACGCACTGGCAGGGGAAGTTGGTGAAGCTTCACGGCGCCCGCCTGGAGGACGGCGGCCCAGCGGGCGAGTCCGGAGAGCCGGGAACGGTGTTGCGGGCGGACGCCGCCGGCCTCTGGGTAGCCACCGGCGCCGGCGCGCTGCTCCTCACCGAGTTGCAAATGGAGGGGCGCAAGCGCATGCCGGCCGCCGCCTTCCTGCGCGGCGCCGGTCTGCGGGCGGGCATGCGGTTCGAAGAGGCGCACCGCTGGTCCGGCCGGGCGGACCGTTGAGGAACACGTTGGCGCACTGCGGAGGGTTATCGGGAATCCTGCGAATCGTCATTCCCGCGAAAGCGGGAATCCAGGGGTGGAGAGGGGGCGACTGGCCGGTGTCCCCTACAGCCTGCTGATTGCGTGACACCACATCGAAACAACCCCCGCGAGCTGGCCGTCGGCATCGTCGACCGCGTCGAAAGGCGGCAGGCTTACGCGGACGTGTTGCTGAGCGCGCGGCTGGACGCGGCGGCGCTGCCGGCGGCGGATGGCGCGCTGCTGACCCGCCTGGTTTACGGCACGTTGCGCTGGCGCGGGCGCGTCGACTGGGTGCTGGCCCGCCTGCTGCGCGACCCCCTGGACAAGCTGGATCCCCTGGTGCGGAACCTGCTGCGCGTGGGCGGTTACGAACTGCTGTTCCTGGACCGGGTACCCTCCTACGCCACCGTCCACGAGATGGTGGAGTTGGCGAAGCGCCGCGTGGGTCCGGGCAAGGCGCGGCTGGTCAACGCGGTGCTGCGGCGGATGGCGGGCCGGGAAAGGGAGGCGTGGAGCCCGGCCTTCGGGGCCGCGGGCACCATGGGCGCGTCGGAACTGGCGGCGCTGGTGTCCCATCCGCCCTGGCTCGTGGATCTGTGGCGGGAGCGGTTCGGCGCGGCGGAGAGCCGCGCCCTCATGGAAGCCGACAACGAGGATGCGCCGCTGGTGCTGCGCGCCAACCGGCTGCGCGTGACCCGCGACGATCTGGTGCGGCGCTTGCGCGCGCACGGGGTGGAGGCCGGGGCCGGGGCGTGGTCGCCGCTGGCCGTGAGGTTGCGCGGGGCGTCGTCGCCGGCGCGCCTGGCGGAGTTCCGCGAGGGGTTGTGCCAGGTGCAGGGGGAGGCGTCCCAGATGGTCGGCTTTCTTGTAGGGCCGGAACCGGGCATGCGGGTGCTCGACGTCTGCGCGGCCCCCGGCGGGAAGACCACGCACCTGGCCGAGCTGATGGAGGGCCGGGGCGAGGTGGTCGCGTGTGACGTTTCCGGGCGCGGGCTGGAGAAGCTGGCGGACAATGCCCGGCGCCTGGGGCTCGATTGCATACGCACCCAGGTGCGTGACGCGGGCCGCGGGCTTCCGGGCGAACCCGCGTCCTTCGACCGGGTGCTCGTGGACGCGCCGTGTTCCGGCCTGGGCACCCTGCGCGCGCACCCCGAGATCCGCTGGCGTCGCGAGCCGCGGGATCTTCAGCGGCTCGCCGCCTTGCAGGCGGACATCCTGGAGCGGGCGGCATCCCGGGTGGCCCCGGGGGGCCTCCTGGTATATGCCACCTGCACGCTCTCCCGGCCCGAGAACGAGGAGGTGGTGGAGGGTTTCCTGGAGCGCCACCGGGACTTCGCCGTCGAGGATGCCGCGGGACACCTGCCGGCCGCGGGCCGGACGATGGTCGCGGAGCCCTATTTCCTGGCGCTGCCCCATCGGCACGACACGGAGGGTTTCTTTGCCGCGCGCTTGCGCCGGCGGGCTGCCGGCGGGGATGCTCCCGGTCGGAGCGGCGACCCGTAGGCCGGCCCCCGCGGGCTCCGCTCCGCCGTTACGAGGCCGCTCCCGCGCCGTCCGGGCGCCGCTCTCGTTTACCTCGCGGGAACCATGTGCTAGGTTTTCCGGACAACCGAGGGTTCCATCGGACCGAGTGTCGGGGCGTGGCTCAGCCTGGTAGAGCGCACGGTTCGGGTCCGTGAAGTCGCTGGTTCAAATCCAGTCGCCCCGACCATTCCCTGCTGTCCCAACACCGACGCCTGTGACCACGCCCACCTCATCCCGGCGTTTCTGAGGGTGTTTGCAAGTGCCCCCTTACACCTGTCCCTTGCATCCCGACACGCGTCAGCCGGAACCCGGCCCGTGTCCGTCCTGCGGCATGACCCTGGAGGCGGAAGCCATCCCCAGGGAGGAGGACAACGCCGAGCTGGGGGACATGACGCGGCGCTTCTGGAGTTGCGCGGTGATCTCGGTGCCGGTGCTTCTCTTGGGAATGGCCGAGATGCTGCCGCCTTTGCTCTTCGTGATACCCATGAGCCGGACCGTCTGTGTATGGATGCAGTGCGTGTTGGCCACGCCGGTGGTCTTCTGGGGCGGATGGCCGTTCGCTCGGAGCGCGTGGATGTCCGTGGTGAACCGCGGCGCCGGCATGTTCGTGCCGGTCTCGCTGGGGGTGGGGGCGGCGTGGCTCTTCAGCCTGGTCGCTCTGCTGTTCCCGCATCTGTTCCCCGAGTCGTATCGCACCGACGGTGGAGGCGTGCCGGTGTATTTCGAGTCGACCGCGGTCATCGTCACCCTGGTGCTGCTGGGAAAGGTGTTTGCGCTGCGCGCCCGGGCGCGCAGCGGTGACGCCATCCGTTCACTGGTGGCACTGGTGCCCGGGAAGGCGTTCCGGCTCGGTGACGAGGGCGCGTGCGAGGAGGTCCCGTTGGCGGATGTCGCCGTGGGGGACCGATTGCGCGTGTTTCCGGAGGAAACGGTGCCGGTGGACGGCACCGTGCTGGCGGGAACCAGCGTCGTGGAGGAGTCGATGCTGACCGGGGAGCCGTCGCCGCTGGTGAAAGGGGAGGGCGACGCGGTGACCGGCGGGACCTTGAACCGCGGCGGCAGCTTCGTGATGCGCGCCGACCGGGTGGGGCGCGACATGCTGGTGGCGCGCATCGTGCGGCTGGCAAGCGCGGCGCGGCGCGGCGACGCCCCGGTTCAGCGGACGGCCGAGCGGGCGGCGGCTTTCTGTGCCCTCGCGGCGGTTCTCGCGGCCGTTGCCGCCTTGGCCGCGTGGAGCGGGTTGGGGCCGGAGCCTGCCGTGCTCCATGGCCTGGCGAGCGCGGTGGCCGTACTGGTCGTCGCCTCTCCCTGCGCCTTCGGGCTGGGCGCGCGCATGGCCGTGTGGGTGGGGAACGGCCGGGGCGCCGTGGCCGGCGTGTGGGTCAAGGACGCCGCGGCGCTGGAGCTGCTGGACGGAGTCGATACGCTGGTGGTGGACAAGACCGGCACCATCACCGAGGGAACCCCGCACCTCGTGTCGGTGGTGGCGTTGCCGGGCCACGAGGAAGACGCCTTGCTGGCGCTGGCCGCGAGCCTGGGCCGGCACAGCGAGCATCCCCTGTCGCGCGCGTTGGTCCGGGGCGCGCGGCAGCGCGGTTTGAACCTGTTCGACGCGGCCCGCTTCCGCGCCGTCACCGGCAAGGGAATCGTGGGCGAGGTGGACGGGCACGCGGTGACCGTGGGTAGCCGCCTGCTGTTCGAGGAGCATGGAATCGACGGCGGCGAGCTGGACGGGCGGGCGGAGAGCCAGCGCCGGGACGGCTGCACCGTGTTGCTCGTCGGGGTGGACGGCCGCCCCGCGGGCATGCTGGGCGTGGCCGACCCCATCAAGCGCTCCTCCTACGACGCGGTGGAGGAGTTGCGCGGGCAGGGGCTTCGGATCGTCATGCTGACCGGCGACCACCCCGCGACCGCGCGGGCGGTGGCGCATCATCTCGGTATCGAAGAGGTGGAAGCCGACGTGCCCTCCGAGGAGAAGGCCGCGGTCGTCCGGCGCCTGCGGGAGAGCGGCGTCACCGTTGCCGTGGCGGGCGACGGCATCAACGACGCTCCTGCCCTGGCCCAGGCCGACGTGGGCATCGCCATGAGCAACGGCGCCGACGTCGCCGTCGAGAGCGCCTGCATCACCCTGCTCCGCGGCGACCTGCGGGCCTTGGCGCGCGCCCGCCGGCTGAGCCGTGAAACCATGTCCAACACGCGCTGGAACGGCGTCCTCGCCGCCGCCTACAATGTCCTGGGAGTGCCCATCGCCGCGGGCGTGCTCTACCCGTTGTTCGGGCTGTCCATGAGCCCCATCGTGGCCGCCGCCGTCATGACCCTGGGCTCGCTGTCGGTGATCATGAACTCCCTGCGGCTGCGATACAGGAGGCCGTAGGAGGGGAGGGTCGGGGCGCTAGTGTTCCCGCAGGAGCTTGCCGTACCCCTCGATGCGGTCCTCGATGCCCAGGCTGCGCAACGCCCACCACAGGATTGCCTGGCTTCCCTGGACGATGTTGACGCCGAGTTCCCGCTCCAGGGGCTCGATGACGGCTCCGGCGCCCCAGTGGGGCGAGCCCAGGTGGATGGTGTCGATCTCGGGGTGTTCCCGCTTGAGCTCCCGGGCCAGTTGCAGGGGTACCTCGGAGGGGATGGTGCCCACCTCGACGAACGGCACGCCGGCGAACTTCTGCGCCACCATGGTGGTCTTGTCCGGGTCGGTGAAACGCTCGTTGGGAAGGTGGTCGGCGCTGCCCGGGTTCGAGGCGTAGGTGACCGACCCCACGAGCCTGGCGCCCAGCACCGCGTCCGCCTGGTGGTAGGCGGTGGTGCTGTTGGTGACGGGGATGCCGAGTTCCTCCTGCAGCGCCGCCATGGTGTCGTGGGCGCGCCGGGCGCCCCCGGAATAGACCACCGGGCCGCCGCCGAAGACGATGATGTCCGCCTTGGCGCGGGCCATCTCGCGGGCCGCGCGCACCGCGTGGTTCCAGCTCTCCTCGGCCTCGCCGGAGTCCTTGGAGTGCCGCGCCACCATGAGGGTGGTCAGCGCCAGCGTGACGCCCGGCGGCGCCATCTTGTAGAACTCGTAGGGGAAGACCTCGGTGACGATGGGCGGTGACGTGTAGCCGATGCGGGCGCGGTGACCGTACATGCGGATTCTCCTCTTGACGGCACGACGAAGCGGGGGCTTCCGGCGCCAACCCGCGGCGCCGGAAGCCCCCGCCTGTTCAAGGGCCGGCTTGCGTGCCGGCCGTGACCCGGACCCGACCTACATGCCGGCCTTGACCTTGGCCGCCACGTCCGCGGACACCCACTTCGTCCAGACGTCCTCGTAGCTCTTCAGGAAGTGCTCCGCGGTCTCTTTCGCGTCGGCCTTGTTGTCGGCCTTCCACGCCAGCACCTTGTTCACCACGCTGTTGGGCCAGGACACGCTCGACACGAACTTGAACGCATCGGGCTCCCTTTCCGCGAACCCGCCGACCACGTAGGTCAGCACCGCGGACTTCGGGTACATGTTCGGCTTCGGGTCGGCGCAGTCCTTGTCGGTGACGCACGCGTACGTCTTGGGGTCGTGCTTCATGCCGCCGAGCTTCACCATCGGGTACTTGCCGAGGACCGAGGTGGGCGCCCAGTAGTAGGTGAAGATGGGCTGCTTCCGCTCATACGCCTTGGCGATGGCCGCGGCCAGGCCCGCTCCGGACCCGGGATCGAACAGCGTGAAGTTGGCCTTGTCGAGCCCGTAGGCCTTGAACAGGTTGGCGTTGATGATCTGGCAGGCCCAGCCCGAAGGACAGCCGTAGAAACGGCCCTTGCCGGGGTCTTCCTTGTCCTGGAACAGGTCCGGGCGCTTCATGACCCCCTGCAGCGTGGCCAGCTCCGGATGCTCCTTCACGACGTATTCCGGCACCCACCAGCCCTCCTCGCCGCCGTCGCTCAGGATCTCGCCGGCTTCCTTCAGGCGCCCTTCCTTCGTCGCCTTCGTCACCACCTCGCGCACGGAATTGATCCAGATTTCCGGCGCGACGTCCGGCTCGCCCTTCTCGGTCATGGAGGTCACGGTGGGCACGGTGTCACCGGGCACCAGTTCCGCCTGGCAGCCGTATCCCTTGTTCAGGATGATGGCCTCCACCTGCGCCGCCACCGCGGCCGAGTCCCAGTTCATCTCCGAGATGGTGACCTTGCCGCACTTGGCCTGGGCCGAGGCGGCCAGGGCAAGCACCAGGAACGCGCCCGCTACAACGCTCGCGATTCGCAATCTCATGTCATGCCTCCTCTTGTCTCCGTCCACGCGCCCCCGCCCGGCCTGTGCGTGCGCAGTCCAGGAGGCGACCCATGAACCGGTTTCCTGTTTCGCCGGCGCCGTTGCGCCGCGCATCGCGCGCGCCGTGGAGGGTCGGGACCGAAGGCCCCGCCGCACGCAACCCTCACGAGGTCCCGGGCAGGAACCTCCGGGCGCCGGCGGCCTTTCCGGTTTCTTGTTGGTCCCGGGGAGTATCCCCTAAGTGGGAAGGGGTGGCAACCCCGGAGGGGGGCATTGGTCGTGATGTGGTCCCCGGACAATCGGACGGTTGAACAGGTGTCATCAGCAAGGGATGGAGGGGACGAGAGGAGCACAAGGCGGAGATACGAGACCGACACGTGGAGTGACCTACTGGTTACTCGTTGTGAAGGTCGAGGACGAACTCGTGAGGTGGGTCTTATCGGGAGGCTTAGGCCGGATCACGTCGGATTGCCGTGTTGCCCGGGAGCCGCCGCCAAGCGCGCCTTGAGGGCACGGTATCCGGCTTCGTCCAGCCCCGTCGCGGTCTTGATGACGCTCCAGGTCACCTCAGCTCTCAACAAGCCTTCCACTGCCTCCAACTTGCCACGCTGTACGCCCTCTTCCCGGCCCTCCTTCCTTCCCTCTTCCAGGAGCTGTTGAGCGTAGGACATGACGTCACCTCCCTGTTCGCGTCCATGGCGCCGCAACGCTTCATCGAAAACCTTCACTGCCGCTTCGTCCTGCGTCGCCATCACATACAGAACGAATAGCCTGAAATGGTTTACCGCGCCACCGAAAATCGCCGACGCCGCCAGTCTCGCGGCAGTCTCCAACGCGGCATCCGCGTGGCGTCCACAGGCCGCCATCATCAGCAACTGCGCAATGCGCCCCCGGGTGCCGCCCTCCACGCGTTCCGGCTCCAGTCCCGTCTGATCCACCAGCACGTGTGCGAACCGAGGCACCCAGCGCCACCCCCGAACCGCGGGCGGAAACAGGTCCGCGAACTCGGTCGAGTGGCGCCAACCGCGGCGCCCCTGATAGAACACCAGCGGCACGATCGGGCGCAACTCCGACCGGCCCGGCTCATCCCTCCGTTCCGCCTCCCAGATGCGGCAACAGTACTTGAGCAGCCGGAAACGCATCCACGGATCGGGAGTCGATTGATGCTCGAACAGGAGGTACAACCGGAGCTGATCCTCCTCATCCCCATACCCTGCCTCGAACAGCAAGTCGGATTCACTCTCGCGCAGGGCTTCGTCAAGGAATGTTCCGTCCAGCAGCCTGAGGCTGTCCCAGCGGACCTTCTCGCGGAGTTCCCCGGACAGCACTCCTTGCAGCAGACCGGCGGCCTCGGCTGCGTCCGCAAAGACCGCGCGGAACAGCCTGTCGTGGGGGTGATCGAGTTCGCCGGCCATGAAATACCCTTCCGGACAAGGAGGCGGGGACCAGGGTTCGTAGCCTCCTCCTTCCAGGGTATTCGGCACTTCTTCGTGGAACCTTAGTTAGCCGCGCTCCACTTGCGCTATTGAATTCGTCGCGTTGAAGGGACGGCGAGGGCGGCGCGGCACATGCCGGAAACGTGGGTCATGGCAGGTTACGGCGATGAAGCCGAGTGAACCGGGACGCACCTCCATGTATGCCCGATTGTCGTCGAAGGAGGACGATCCGAGAGGGCGGATAGACGGTTATTCCGGCGACCGCGGTGCCGGAGTGCTGGTGCGCTTCGCGGACAATACGGACGAAAGGAGATTCTCATAGGCGGTCGCGGCGCGATCGACGGAAAATTCCATGCCTCGTGCCTCCAGCACCTGCGGGTCGGGACGATGATCCAACGTATGTTCCATCGCTGTCGCCAGGGCGTTGATGTCCCCGACCGGAACCAGTTGTCCTACATCGCCACCTTGCAGTATTTCCCGAGGGCCTGAAGGACAGTCGGTGCTGACACATGGGCACCCGCATGCCAAGGCCTCAATAAGGACCAACCCCAATCCTTCACGCAAGGACGACAACACGAACAAAGCGGCACGCGACATGTAGGCAAACGGATTCGCGGTCCAACCTGGCATCGATACTCTATCCGTGAGTTGGGTATCGTTCACAAGACGTTCAAGGTCTCCTCTTTGGCGGCCTTCGCCGAGAATGATCAGGCGGCAAGCCCGCTTCGTGGCGAGTCGGGCGAATGCATTGATAAGAGTGGGATAGTCTTTCTCGGGGCTTAGGCGGCCGGCAGCGAGTATGACCGGGTCTTGGCCTTCCATCAACCACGGATGATCCCGGGGATCTGCGGCCATGAGTCGCAGATCCGGGACTATGGCCGGATTGTAGATGGTGGAAACCTGTAGACCGGACAACGCGGTGTTGGCGACGACGCTGGCGGACACACCCCGGGAAACTCCAACGCAATGAGTCGCGTCCGGAAGGAACCTTTGGTACGCGCGTAGGGCCCGCCGCCGGACAGTGTCTTCGCCCAAGGGGGAGTGGATGATGGGTATCGATGGCGGGCGGGGGTGCGATACACGGCAGGCCCACAGCGTCAAGGCAGTCGCCGGAAAGAGACTGGGAAGCACGCAGTCCGGTTTTTCTCGTTCCATGTAAGACGCCAGCGTGTTGACTTGCGCGAGGTACTTCAAGGTGGTCGCCGCCGCCGGCCAACGCAGGATGCCATGCGCTATGCGTCCCCAACGGACCGGCTTGAAGGTGGGACGGAGCCGAATACAACGGGAGAGCGCATGTGGGGCCGACTTACTTGTGAGTCTGTCAGTTGTGTGGCGGGTCACGAACAGCCGAACGCGTTCCGGGACCGGGTAATGAATGACTGCGTTCCGCATGATGAAGTCGACTTGGTGTCCACGGTGGATCAGGCCTTCGGCCAACAGGACTACCGAACGCTGTGCCCCGCCGCCCACGAGATTCCGAATGACAAAGGCAATGTGCAAGTAAGCGCTCCCTAATCGCCGACGCCCTGCGCCTGAACCCGCAACGTGAGCGTGGAATCGTAGCCGCCTCCCCGCATGACCGTGGTGAGCAACCGCTCGTAGGCCAAGACGGATTGCTCCGCGGCGAAGCGGGCCGCTCCATCACGTAGTAGTTGGTTGTTTGCAGGCCGTTCCAGGACCGAGGTGATAGCTTCCGCGAGTTGCAAGGGGTCGCCCACGGGTACCAGCGGCCCGAGTTTTCCGCCTTGAAGTATTTCCGCGGGACCGGTAGGGCAGTCGGTGCTGACGCAGGGACAGCCACACGCCAGGGCCTGAATGAGAACCCCCGGCAGACCCTCGTATCGCGAAGAGAGGACGAAGAGCGCGGCGCGCGACATGAAGGCGAAGGGGTTATCGGCCCAACCGGGCAGGGATACTCGCTCAGCAAGGCCGAGGTTCTTTATCAGGCGTGCAAGTTGTCTTCGCCTTGGTCCTTCGCCAAGGATGATGAGCCGACACGGCCGCTCCTCGATCACGCGGGAGAAAGCCTTGATTAGCGTCGGATAGTCCTTTTGTGCTGAGAGTCTTCCCGCGGATAGAATGACCGGTGGTCCACCGTCTTCCATCCAGGGATGCGAGGCTGGACGGGCCATCCGCATGGTGAGTTCCGGTGTGACAACCGGGTTATGGATGACGGAAACCTTGTTTGAGGGAACACCGATCATCCTGATGAGACCATCCGCCACACCCTGCGACACGCACACGAAGTGTGCCGCCTGTCCGAACAGACGCCGATAGGAGCGCCTGTGGGCACGCCGACGACCCTGGCCCACGTCGTTGCGGATGGTGGGCACCACCGGCGGCGGGTGGGGGCCGGATAACCGGCAGGCCAACAAGGCAACTATCTTGGCGCGAGGGAGACTTGGAACCATGCAATCCGGTCGTTCACGGTGCACGTATGTCGCGACGGCCCGGACGTATCGGAGGAGACGCGCTTCGGGGAGACAGAGCGGGTCCCACCCGAGGGCGTCCATTATGTTGAGCCAATCCCGCGATTTCGGCCGCACCGAAAGCTGAATCGAATTGGCAAGGACATCTTGGGCCTCCGCGCTCTTCGTAGTGCGGTCGTCCGATTTCCGATCTACGACGAAGAGTCGGGCCTTGTGCGGGACTTCTGCGGGATAGTGGACACGCGCTCCCAAGAGGACGATATCAACCTTGTGACCCCTTTCGATCAAGCCGTTGGCCACAGTCAGAATCGACCGCTCCGCACCGCCCCCCGCAAGGTTGGGGAGAACGAATGCCACGTGCACGCTGGATCCCTGACTCAAGTCCCGGTTCGGTGAATGCGGGCTCTCACCAACAGGTCCTCGACGACGCTAAGGTAATACTGGATCGCGGCCTCGATATTGGCCAACGCCTCTGCCTCGGTGTTGCCCTGGGACCAGCAACCTGGCAGGCCAGGTGCCGACACACTGAATCCCTCGTCGGTCTGATACAGGGCAATCTTGTATTTCATGGCTCGCTCTTGCTCCCTGCCGGGTCGCTCTCCCAGGCCGTCGCGCAGTCAAGTGCGGCTGATGGACGACAGCTCGCCCCTCACACCCTCAACCCGCACCCCTCGAACGCCTCCCGCGTCCGCGCCCTCTCCTCCTCCGTAAGCGGAAGGAACGGCGGGCGCACCGTGCCGCCGACCTGTCCCAGGAGCTCCTGCCAGTACTTCTGGTGGGCGTGGGGCTTGCCGCCGGGGCGGCTCGATGCCAGCGCCTCGCGCACGGGGTTCAGGCTGTCCCGGACCTGGCGCGCCTTGTCCGCCTGGCCGTCGAAGGCGAGCTGCGTGTACTCGTGCATGCGCCGGTCGTTCTTGGTCTGGAGCAGGTAGGGCGGCGAGGAGCACAGGTAGAGCTGCCAGCCCAGCTCCACGATGTTGTCGAGCCATTCCTCCTCGGAGGCGGTGCTGACGATGAGCCGGTCGCCGGCGAGCCGGGTGAGGTCGGCGTACATGGGCCGGGGCACGGAGTACTTGATGGCCACGATGTTGGGCAGCTCCGCTACCCGCTCGCACAGCTCCGGGCTCATCAGGTAGCCCGAGTCCGGGTGGCTCCACATGGCGATGCCGATGTCCACGCGGTCGCACACGGCCTTGTAGTAGTGGTAGACGGCGTCGTCCCGGTCGGTGACGAAGTGCAGCATGGGCGCGTGCACCACGATGTAGTCGGCGCCCACGGCCTCGGCGTGGCGCGCCAGCTCCACCACGGTGTCGAAGTTCTGGTCGGAGCACGACATGATCGTGCCGGCCTTGCCGTCGGTCTCCTCCACGGCGATCTCGAAGTTGCGCTTGCGCTCCTCCAGCGACATGGTGAAGAACTCTCCCTGCTTGCCCGCGATGAAGAGCCCCTGGATCGCCAGATCGTCGACCCAGTGCCGGATATTCCGGCGCAGCCCCTCCTCGTCGAACGAGAAGTCCTCCCTGAAAGGGTTCATGGCCGCGGCCCACACGCCCTTCATGTTCGCGCGGGCATAGTCCTTCGCGTCGTGCTTCGAGTACTTCATGGCGGTTCCCTTCCGGCGGCGGCCCGTCGCCGCTGCGTGTGAGGATGTGTGCCTGAATTCAACGGGTTGCGTATCCGAATTCGATGTCGAATTCAATGCCGCTCCTGCCGGGGCGGCTCTCGGATGCGCCTGCAATGTGGTTGCCGTGCCAACACTTTTCGTCTATTTATGGTGGCATGATATACAGCCGCATCACGCGGTCGCCGGCGCGCAGCTTCTTCCTCTTCGGTGTGCGGGGCGTCGGCAAGAGTTCATGGGCACGTGCGACCCTGCCCGACGCGCTGCGTCTCGACCTGCTGGACGAAGCGCTGTTCCACGACCTGCTGGCCGACCCGTCGTTGTTCCGGCAACTGGTGTCCGCCGTCGCGCCCGGCGATTGGATCGTCATCGACGAGGTGCAGCGCATTCCCGCCTTGTTGAACGAAGTGCACCGCCTGATCGAAGAACGCGGCCTGCGCTTCGCCCTGTTAGGGTCCAGTGCGCGAAAGCTCAAGATCGCGGGTACGAACCTGCTGGCCGGACGGGCCATCCGCAAGGCGATGTACCCGCTGGTGCCGCTGGAACTCGGCTCCGACTTCGACCTGGAAGACGTGCTTGCGTACGGAAGCATCCCCCTGGTGTGGACCGCGGACGGGCGTCGCGAGGTGCTGGAGAGCTATACGCAACTCTACCTCCGGGAAGAGATCCGGGCGGAGGCCGTCGTGCGCAATCTGCCCGGTTTCGTTCGCTTCCTGCCCATCGCCGCGTTGCTTCACGGACAAGTCCTGAACGTCGCGGGCATCGCCCGGGAAGCCGGCGTGGCGCGCCCCACCGTCGCCGGCTACCTGGATGTTCTGGAAGACACGCTTCTCACCTGGCGCCTGCCGGCGTTCGAGGCGAAGCTCCGGGTCCGCGAGCGCCGGCGGCCCAAGCTCTACTGGGTGGACCCGGGCCTCGTCCGCGCCGTCAAACGCCAGCTCGGCCCCGTGTCCGCGGAGGAACGCGGGGCGCTCTTCGAAGGCTGGGTCCTGAGCCTGTTGCGCGCGCACGCGGAAGAACGACCGCTATTCGACAGCATCCACTACTGGGCTCCCACGGAATCCAGCACCGAGGTCGACTTCCTGCTCCGCCGGGATGCCGAATTCCTCGCCATCGAGACCAAGGCGGCCAAACGGTACCACACCGCCTTGCTCAAGGGCTTGCGCGCCATTGCCGGTCTGCCGAACCTGGCCAGGCGCATTCTTGTCCACGACGGCGCCCGCGCCTTCCGCACGGAAGACGGCAT
The DNA here is from genome assembly GCA_964519455.1 of uncultured Syntrophobacterales bacterium. GTDB lineage: Bacteria > Desulfobacterota > Binatia > UBA9968 > JAJDTQ01 > JAJDTQ01. The sequence goes on along the minus strand of CAZFIU010000003.1, from coordinate 850 downwards.
CGACGTGTGGCCGGTGAAGCGGTTCCTCGAAGCGTTGCGAACGGATGGGCTGTGGCCGTGAAGTCGGCTCACTTGCCGGCCAGCAGCTTGGGCCAGTTGGCGTCGCCCTTGGCGATGTTGCCGGGAATGTCCCCGGACCACTGTTCCCGCACCCCCAGGCTGTAGTTCAGGTAGAGCTTCCCGTCCACGATGCTCCAGGCATCCGGATCGATGGAGGCCGTGTACCCCTGGCTCACCGCCCACGCGCAGTAACCGCCGTACCGGGGCGCATACTTCTCGGGGTCGCCCTCGAACAGCGCCTTGTTCTCCGCGCTGGCGAACGACCAGGTCGCCCCCTTCCACTCCACCCGATGTGCCCGCTTGCCCGCCACCGGCTTGCCCTCCGTGTGGTAGGCCACCGGATCGTACCCCCGGATGGCGCCGCCCAGATAGGTGGAGAATACCGGGTCGAGCGCCAGGGCCGTGCCCGCCGGCACAAGCAGGCCCGCAACGAACAACGCGGTCAGGACCGTCCGCCGGATTCCCCGTGCGCAACTCATGGAACGCCTCCTGTCGAATCGGTAGTTCATACCCATATTCCAACGGATTCCGGCCGTGTTTGCAATACGCCGGACATCGGTGGCCCTCCCCACGGAATGACTCTGATCGACCTTGCCCAAGCACGGTCGGACCGAATCCCCTCAAATCCCGGGCCACGCCCAATGGGGGCGCCACACCACCCGTCCCGCGTTGCGGGCAGCAGGGGAGGGGCCAGGGTGGCGCTACCCCCCGTCCCGGGTTGCGGGGCAGGTCCTAAAGGGGGGGGTTGGGGGGGCCCACCAAAACCCCCAAAAAAACACCCCCACCCCCC
>CAZFIU010000002.1:0-198971 GCA_964519455.1 uncultured Syntrophobacterales bacterium | reverse complement strand
ACGGAATCCCGCTACACCCCAACGAGTCATTCCCGCGGAAGCGGGAATCCAGGCGGGGCGTGGCGGGAGTACTTACTACCGCGGCCTCAGCCGCTCGATCGTCGCGATGTAGTCCTTGATGCCCGCTTCCAGGTCGTAGGCCGGGGTGAAGCCCAGGTGTTCCCTGGCCTTGCCGATGTCGAAGATGCAGTAGCTCTTCTTCTCGGTCATGCGGAACTCCAGGCCGGAGCCGACCTCGATATTGCTGTCGGGATAGAGTCCGCCGAGGATGCGCTTGAAGTCGTGGAGCGTGACGCCCACGCCGGTGCCGATGTTGAAGGTGCGCTCGGCGGGGTCCTTCACCTGCAGGCCGAGGATGATGGAACGGGCGACGTCGCCCACGTAGAGGGCCTCGTTGGACTGGTCGCCGCCGTCGGCGGTGAAGCCCTGGCCGGACATGACCTTCTCGATCATCTGGCCGTAGAGGGACAGCGCGCCGTGGCGCACCTCCTTGCCGGGGCCGTAGATGGAGCCGAAGCGCAGCACCACGGAGCTCACGCCGTACTTCTTCTGGTAGTAGGTGCACAGGGTCTCGCAGCACACCTTGATGGTGCCGTAGAGGTCCGCCGGGTTCTGTGGGTGCTCCTCGTTCACCGGCACGTACTCGGGGTAGGCATGTTTCCCCTCGATCTCGCCGTACACCGCCTTGGAGCTGGTGAACACCACCCGCTCGAGCCCCCGGTGCCGCGCGATCTCCAGCACGTTGAGGGTCCCGTCGACGCCGACCTTGATGCCCAGGGCGGGGTCCGACTCGGCCGGAATGGGCATCAGCGCCGCCAGATGGGCCACGTGGCTGATGCCGTTGTCGACGATGATCTTGTCCAGGCCCTCGGGGTCCAGGATGTCCCCGATCACCAGGTCCACGTCCTTCTCGATATCCGAGATCAGCGAGGTGTCCATCCGGTTGTCCATCAGCACCGGCCGCACGCCGTCCCGCACCAGGTGTCTCGCGGTGACCGCGCCGTTCACGCCCATGCCGCCCGTGATCAGAATCTTCATGTGATGCCTCCGTCCCGAGCCGCTTGTCGGCCCGGACACGGGCGGGTGCGACACCCGCCCCCTACATGTTCCCTTGCTTGCTGTTCCCTTGCCTGCCGGTCACGCGACCCGCGTGAGGTCCAGGTTTCCCTCCGGGTCGACGCGCAGCGCCCAGCCCGGTTCCACCACCGTGGTGGAAGTCTTCTCTTCGACGATGACCGGGCCGGCCAGCGCCGCGCCCGGGGCCAGATCGTCGCGGCGGAACACCGGCACGTCGTGCGCGCCGTCGAGCATGACGGCGCGGCGGTGCTCCTCCGCCGCGGGCTCCCGCCCGCCCATGTCCTCGCCCCGGGACAGATCGGGCTTCCCCAGCGAGGCGTAGGCGGAAGCCCTCAGGTTCACGACCTCCACCACCTCGTCGTCCGCCCGATGCCCGTAGCGCTGCTCGTGCGCCTGGCCGAAGCGCTCGCGGATCTCCTCGACGTTGAGCTTCGCGGGGTCCTTGGCGATGGGCACGGTCAACTCGTAGGCCTGCTCACGGTAACGCATGTCCAGCAGCCAATCAACACGGATGGAGTCCTCGGGCGGCCCCTGGGAGGCAAGCTCGCGCCGGACATCGTCCTCCAGGTCGCCCAAGGCCGTCACCGCGCCGGCCAGCGTGTCCGTATCCAGGGCGAATACCTTCGTGGTCACCGCGTCCGAGCGCAGGTCGGACAGCAGCATGCCGAAGGCGCTGAAGTTGCCCGGGTCGGCGGGGACCAGGATGCGCCCGATGCCCAGGGACGAAGCCACCGCGGTGGCCAGCGTCGGCCCCATGCCGCCGAAGGGGGCGAGCACGAAGTCCGCCGGATTGAAGCCGCGCTCGATGGTGATGGTGCGCATGGAGGCGACGATGTTGGCCACCAGCACGCGCAGGATTCCCAGCGCCGCCTCGTCCTCCGACATGCCCAAGGGCCCGGCCACCTCCCGGCGGATGGCCTCCGCCGACAGCGCCGCATCGATGGCCATCTCGCCCTGGAGCAGCGTCCGGGGATTCAGGTGGCGGAGTTGCACCAGCGCGTCGGTCAACGTGGGCTGGTCGCCGCCGCGCATGTAGCAGGCAGGTCCGGGCACCGCGCCGGCGCTCCGGGGCCCCACCTGGAGCACCTTGCCGTAGCGCACCTGGGCCAGGCTGCCGCCGCCCGCCCCCAGGCTCTCCACCTCCACCGAGTCCACGCGCACCGGATGGCGCCCGATGCGCCACTCGGTGCGGAACAGCGGCTTTCCCGGGATCAGCGACATGTCGCTGCTGGTGCCGCCGATGTCCAGGGAGATGAGGTTGGACACGCCGTTGCGCGCCCCCAGCTCGTGGGCCGCCACGACGCCCGCCACGGGTCCGGACATGAGCGTCTGCACCGGGAACCGCGCCATGGCCCTGGGCGCGCCGATGCCGCCGTTGGACTTCATGAGGAAGGGGTGCGCAGCCGGGAAGTGCCGCAGCACGGTCTCTTCCATGCCGGCGAAGTACTGCTCCATGCGCGGGCCGAGGTAAGCGTTCAGCACGGTGGTGGCGGTGCGCTCGTACTCGCGCCACACCGGGTTGACCTCCGACGACCGCGACACGAACAGGCCCGGGTAGCGTGCACGGATATGCTCCGCCGCCAGCCGCTCGTGCTCCGGGTTCACGTAGGAGAACAGGAAAGCGACGGCCAGGGCGTCGATGCCCTGCTCCATCAGCCCCGCCATGGCCTTGTCGACGGCGTCCAGGTCCAGCGGCACCAGCACCGCGCCGGCCTTGTCCAGGCGCTCCGGAACCTCCGCCACGCGTCGCCGCGGGACGAACCGCTTGCCCCCGGGGTAGAAGATGTTGAAGACCTCCTCGCCCTTCCACTGGCGCGCGATCTCGTAGACGTCGCGGAAGCCTCGGGTAGTGAGCAGGCCGGTGCGGCTGCCCTTCTCCTCCAGCACCGTGTTGAGCGCGTGGGTGGAACCGTGCAGCAGGTAGGACAGGGCATCGGCGCCCCACTTGGCGCGCAGGTCCGCGAGCACCCCGTCGAGCACGTCCAGGGGCGCCGCGGGATTGGACGGCACCTTGCGCACCTCACGAATGCGCCCGGTCCCCTCCTCCAGCACCGTGACGTCCGTGAACGTGCCGCCGACGTCCACGCCGACCATGTATCGACTTCGAGGATCACTCATAACTAGCTGATATCTCTATCATTGATAAGGATCGAATGGCCAGCGACAGTCCGGCAAATCAAGCCGACGCTGACTGAAATGATCAAGCCGTCGGTTGCTCAGCCTTGCCGTTAGGCCGGGCAAGCAGTTCCCGGCGTATGTCTTCAGCAATCTCCTCGACTTCCTTGGCAACCCTCGGCTCCAACCCGAGCTCCCGCTCCAGCGCCGTCCTCAGCGGAAGCAGGAGTTCGCAGGCGGGCGACCACTTGATCAAGTCGCACATCCTCTCCGGGCCAACGCCCGCCGCGAGATCGGCCAGGGCCACCAGCACCTCCCTCGGCAACATGTTCAGTTCGGGCAGGATCGACAACGCCCTCTCGGCGTCCCCGGCGCATGCTTCGCGGTTGCCTTCCGCCAAGTGCGCCCGTGCCCGGACCAAATGGCCCTGCAGCCTGCTGTCCGGAATTCCCGCCCGCCCCGGCAGCAGCGCACGGTCGAGAAACGCGACGGCGTCCCTTGCCCGGCCTTCGGACAATTCGTGCTGTGCCCGCCCGCACAACGCCGATTCCGCCGCGTCGCGAAGCGTCGGCACATCGCTCGCCTCGAAACGCCGGACGACCTCGTCCCACGCCGCGAACCCCTCCTCCGTCCGGTCCAGTGCCACCAGGAGCGCACCCTTGTTGACGAGACTTTTCGCGACTGTCTCAATGTTGTAGGGCTCGTCGCCGCTCCCGAACCGCTGGAGCGCCTCGTCACAGACCTCAAGTGCCTCATCCAGCCGGTTCAACGAGCCCAGCACCACCACGCTGTTGAGGATCGCTGTCGCAATCTCCTCGTGATACAGACGGGAACCTTCCTCCCCGAACCGACGCACGACGTCGCTCCATACCCCGACCGCGTCCTCCGCCCGGTTCATATGGACCAGCGTCGTACCTTTGCTGACGAGGGCCGAGGCAACGTGCTTCGAAATCTCCGGGTCGTCGCTGTTTCCGAAACGCCGTTCGACCTCGTCCAATACCGCCAGTGCCTCATCGTTCCTGTGCGCAGTAACGAGCACGATGCCCTTGTTGAGAAGAATCCCTGCAACCGCATCGACAACTGCCGGCACGCTACTTTCCCCGAAGCGATCCACCGCCCGATCGCAGGTTGCGAGTGCCTCTTCCGTCCGGTTCAGTTCGAACAGGTCGGCACATCTCTGCACGAACGACCTGGCGACCAACGCGACCCACTCCGGCATCTCGCTGGTCCCGAAGCGGCCCTCGACTTGCTGCCAGACCGCAAGCGCCTCTTCGTAACGACCCGACTGTTCGAGCAACGCCCCCCTGTTCGTCTGGGCATTCGAGACCATGGCCAGGATCCCGGGCCGGTTGTCGCCCTCGAAGCGTTCCGCCACGTCGCCCCAAAGCTGCAACGCTTCGTCGGACCTTCCCGCGTTGTGCAGTGCTGCCGCCCTGTTCATCAGCGCGTTGCAATACGGTTCTGCCGCCTCCGGCAAACCTCCCGCTTCGAAGCCCCTGATCGCTTCTTCCCACGACGAGAGCGCTTCCGTTTCCCGCTTCAGCGCGGCCAGCACGTTGCCTCTGTTGGCGAAACAGCGCGCTATCACTTCTCGAAGGATCGGCGCATCGCTTCCCTTGTGGCTCTGCACGACTCCGTCGAACGCGGTCAGCGCCTCCTCCAACCGGCCCGACTGGAAAAGTGCCGTGCCCACGTTCGCAAGCGCCGAGGCCACCTGTTCGACGATTCTGAGAGAGTCGCTCCTCCCGAAACGCTCCACCACAGCACCCCAGGCGTCTATCGCCTCATCGATGCGGTTCAGCGCGATCAGCGCGTGACCCCGTCCGACCATCGCCGCCGCCAATTCACCGTGAAGCACCGACGAACCGGTCTTGCCGACGCGGTCCAGCACTTCGTCGCAGGCCTCCAGGGCTTCCCCGTGCCGGTTCAACGTGTTCAGCGCGACCGCCCTCCCGATCAGCGCGTTCACCACCAGCGCTTCCAGCGCCGTCACCCGGCTCTTCCCGAACCGTCGCGTGACCTCGTTCCAGGCTGTAAGCGCATCCGTGTGGCGGTTCATGTTGCTCAACATTCCACCCTTGCTGGCGAGCGCCGTCGCCACCGCCAGTGGGTGGCCTTCCCCGTTGTCCGCCCCGAATCGCTGCACCACGTCGTCCAGCACGGCCAGCGCTTCGTCCGCTCTTCCCAGACCGCCCAACGCCTTTCCCTTGTTGACGAGCGCCAGCGACACCTGTTCACGATCCGCGGGCGCATCGCTCTCCCCGAACCTCCGGATAACGTCTTCCCAGACCGCCACGGCATCCTGCAACCGACCGCTTTCCGCGAGCGCCAGCGCTTTACCCAACAGCTCCCTCACGGCCGACGGTGCCGGGGATGCTGCAGAAAACTCACTGGGCGCATACGCAAGGGCAGGCGACGCGAGCGAAATCAACTCCTCGCGGTGCGCTTCAAGGGACGGCAGTCCGACAAGCCGCTCGAAAGCCATCCGGTAGATCGCCAACGCACCGCCGTCGAACCCCGGCGCTTCCCGCGCCATGCGGGCGCCGAACTCCCTCAACTCGTCGGTGGAATAGTAGGCCTCCATGAAGCGGATCAGCGCATCGATAAGCGGCGCCGGTCCGCGCGCCCGGCGCATCAGGTAATAGATGTTGTAGAGCCGCTCGGTCAGGTAATAGAGCTTGCGCCGCGCGCTGCCGCCACTCACCTCCACCGCGCCCCGATCGACCAGACGGGCAAGCTGGGCGCTGCATTTGCTGGTCCCAAGCCTGGCCCGGTCCGCGATCTCGCGCGCATTCGCTGGTTTCCAGAGATCGGCAAGGGCGAGATACACCTTTCGCTCCTGCGCAGGGAGCGCATCGAGGTGACTCTTGAAATACTCGGTATGGTCATCGACCAGATCCAGGAGATCGGCCATCAGCTCACGGAACGACAGATTCGCGCCGAACCGAGCCACGATCGTCAACAACCTGGGACTGCCGCCGGTCAGAATCCGCAATGCCTGGATCGTCTTCTGCGCCCGCGCCTGCCCCGACACGGTCTGCCACAGGAGCGCGCAGCCTTCCGTGTCCAGCGGTTGCAACTGGATTACCCGGAACAGCTCGTAAAGCCCCTCCTTCGGATCGTCCATTTGGTCGAACCGGCTGGTCGCGCTCGCCAGCAGAACGATCCGCGGTTCGGTCTGCAGCACCTTCCGCAGCCGCCAGCCCGCCTCGTCGTCGCCCATGTCCCTGAACATCATGTTCAGGTTCTCGACGATCAGCACGAGGCGCTTCTCTTCCCGATCAGCAAAGTCCTGCAGCACCCCGAGGCACCGGTCCTCCAGCGTCCGGTCGTCATGGATAGTGCGCAGCTCCTCGAAGGTGCGGTGCAGGTCGACATCGCCATCCCGGCGCGGCAGCTGGTCCGCCAGCCGGGAAACGCATTCGAGCCAGAACTCCCCGGCTGTCGAAACCTCGTAGCTTTCCTCCGCGAAAACGATGGGGAAGAAGCGCGCCGAAAGATCGGCATCGCGTAGCACCTCCGCAGCGACCCGCAGCAGCAGGCTCGTCTTTCCGCTGCCGCGCGGCCCGATCACGATCTGATGGGTGTTTGCGCTGCCCGAGCATTCGCGCAATCCCTCGATCAGGGATTCGTACTCAACCGTCCGGACGCAGAAGATCGCGACCAACTCGTCGACGGAGAGAAAGCCCGGATTGTATTTTCTGGCGGTCACAGCCATCGGCCCGACTCCCGTTCTCAGCGCTGCCGGTCGAACACGGGCACGAACTTCTGCCCGTAGCGCCCGCGCCACCAGTCCTCGAGCAGGCCGGAAACGAACCGGTATCCGCCCTCCCCGGGTTCGAGGTAGCCGTCGTGCTGCAGCACATGCAGAACATGGTCCACCGAGGGAGCGCCATCTTCGTCGTGTCCCTCCCGCCTCGAGAACCACTTGCGGTATCGGTCAATCGTTTCAGTGCCAAGTTCGCCGTCGACTGCTGTTGCCGTCAGGATCTCCAGCGCAACCGTGTACCCCGCTCTCCGGAGGACCGTCTGAAGCCGGCCCTCGTAATGCTGCAGGTCGACCTGCCCCCGGACACCCTGCATCTCCCGCACATAGACCCACTCGACATCGTCCAGCGAGGCGTCTCTCCGCCCGGCGCGCCGCAAGTGATCGTGCATTCTGTCGAAGAACATCTGGACATGGTGCGGGATGCAGCAACGCAGCCTGCGGCATATGTCCCGGCTTGCCTCCCGCCCAAGACCGACTTCGTAGGACCCGGCAAGTGCCTCCAGGCAGGAAACAGCCGTTTCCTCGCTCCATGGTTTCAGGTCGTAGGGGGAAAAGATGTTTGCCTGAGCGCTGAGCCCGGCCTCCTCAAGCAGCGGCTCGAGGCTCACGCTGCCCGACAGGATCAGCGTGACCCGTTCGCGGTGTGACTGCCCCATCTTGCGCAGCCAGCTCAGGAACGCGTCCGCCTTCCGCTTCCCCTCTGGCGTCATGCGCCCCGTCTCGTCTTTCAGCAACCGGTTTACGAGTATCGGCAACTCGTCGATCGCGAGCACGACAGGCCGGCCGCTCTCCGCCAAGGCGGCAAAGATCGCATCCCCTCTCTGCGGCCAATTGCCCGCATCGATCCCGGCGCGCAGCTTCACCTTCAGATCAGCAACCGACAGCCCCTCGATCCGGCCGCCGGCGCTCCTCACCAGATTCGCGAAGCCGGTCATGATACGATCCCACGCCGCACGCACCGGCTTCGACTGAACCCCGATTTCCGCTATCACATCGGCTGGATCGGTGGCTGCCTCCAGATCGACGAAGACGACCTCGAAGTCTCTTGTTTCGGCCAGCCGTCGCTGCAGCTCTCGGACAAGGCTCGTCTTGCCCATCCGTCGCTGCGCGGTCAGCAGGGTGTGGGTTCCTTCCCGCACCCGCTCTTCCAGCGCTTCGAGGTCCGTCGTGCGGTCGAAGAAGTTCTCTCCGTCGACCCAGTTGCTGCCGCCTTTTCGAATCATGCCCATATTCCAACGATACTGTTGGAAACAACATAGTTGGCAACAAACTTGTTGTCAACCTCGCCGGATTAGTTTGCACCGTCTACCAAGCCTGCGCTTCGGAGCATCTTCCCTTCTGCGCGGCCGCCAGCGCGGAGTCCGTGTCGGGGAAGTTGGTCTCTCGTGCCAGCAGTCCACCTGTCCCGACCTCCCTTTCCCGTGAATCACGTGGACTCTTCGCCGCCGCCGGTTGCCTCCCGCGCCCTTCCCGCGCTCGACTCCACCCCGAGACGCCCGGCGAGCAAATAGCGATAGAGGTTGAGGGTAACGCCCTGCTCGTGCTCCTCCAGCCAGCCCCGGGTGGCCGGAGTCAGCACCATGGTCGTGCACGGCTCGTCCGCGACCACCACCGGGGCCGCCTCGTCCGGCCATATGGCGTCGCCCGGGCTGAATTGATGGAGGCGCGCGCCGGCGTCATCGTAGGCGGATGCGCGACCTGAAAGCAGCAGTTGCAGACCGTCTTGCGGCGCGTCCGGCCCGGCAAGCGGGTCCCGCGCGCCGTACTCGCGGGGCGTGAGCCAGCGTCCAAGCTCTTCCATCAGGTCCTCGAACTGAATCTGCCGCTCCAGGTAGCGCTCGACGTCATCGGCGGTCCGCTCCAGCAGCGCGGCGCGGCGTGCGTCCGGCGTGGTCCCGTCCGCGTTCCACGCCTCGATGACCATCTCCTCGCAACACTCCAAAGCGCGCTCGACATCCGGCTCGAACCGCAACCCGGCGAACACGGGCTGCGGCAGATTGCGCTCCAGCCCGAACCTCAATGTCTCGGACACCCCGCTCAGAACCAGGCGCACGCCGGCCGCGTGCGCCGCCTGCAGGAACCTGCCGAGCGTGTTCACCGCCGAGAAGTCGAAGCCGGAGACGGCGGTGAAGTCCAGCATCAGGGAGGAAGGGGGCGAAGGGCCGTTCAGGGACTCCTTCAAGCGATCGGTCAGAGGGATGGCGCTGCCGAAGAAGATGTAGCCGCGCAGCCGGTAGGCGTGCGCGCGATCGCCCTCCGCCAGCAGGATGGCGCGCTGGGGTATGGAACGAACCTTGTTGCTCCGGCGTTCGCGGGCGGTGAACTCGTCTTCGACGGGGTCCACGCGGCTGAGCCGCACCGCGAAGAACACAAGCATTGCCAGCATGCCGGCGGCCACGCCCTCGAACAGGCCGAGGGTGATGATGACCACGAAGATCAGGAGAATGATGCCGAACTCGGACGCCGGCAGCCGCCTGCGGCTCCTCACCAGCCCTTCGTCCAGCATGCCGAGGCCGGCGAAGAACAGAATCCCTCCCACGATGGCCGTCGGGACGATTTCCAGCATGCCGTCGCCAAGGAACAGCGCGCTGCCGATGACGGCGGCCGTGATGACGCCGGTCATCCGGGTGGCGGCGCCGAAGAGCTTGCTGCGAATCGAGGCCGGGACCACCAGGGTCGCCACCGTGCCACCGCCCAGTCCGCTGACCAGGCTGGCAACCCCGGTCGCCTTGAACTCTCCGTCCCAGTCCAGCTCCTGGTCGACCGCAAGCTCGAGCCCCGCCACGTTCATGATGATGCAGATGAAGGCGATCAGCACGAGGATCAGCATCTCCGGCACTTGGCCGGCCATCGCGGCCCAGTCCACCAGCGCCACGTCAGCCGGCCCCAGGACCGGCCACAGGCGCCCCCCGGCCGTGCCCGTGAGCAACAGGCCGGCCCCTCTCGCTTCCTCTCCGGAAAGCCCGAGGGCGGCAAAGGCCAGGTGATGCGCGCCTACCGCCAGCGCCACCGCGACCGGCAGGACCAGCGCATGGCGCAGGCGCTTCATCAGGAGATAGAGCCCGATCCCGAACGCCGCGCCGGGCAACCATATCCACAGCACGGAAGGCTCCAGAAGCGCCGGGAGCGACCGCCAATGCAGCCTGGCCCCCATCAGGGCCATGGCGGCCAGGCACACGGCGCCGCCGATGCCGGCCACGAAACCGCCCGCCACGGGATAGGGAATGAAGCGCACCAGGTTGGCGAGCTTGAACCACCCGATCAGGAAGCAACACGCTCCGGTGCCCACGGCGCTGATGATAAGCGCGCCGGCCGCGGTGACGAACAGGGCCTCGCCGCGGGCGTCCACCGTGGTCGCCACCGAGGCCATGACGATCACCAGCGCCGGAGACAGCCCGGCCACCACCCCGCGGTAGCCGCCGGTGAAGGCAATGATGAGGCAGGAGGCGAAGGTCCCGAACAGCACCAGGCCCACGCCCTGGGAGGAATAGGGTGCCAGCGGGCCGGAGTATATGGCGGTGCCGAAGGCAACGTAAGCGACGAGCAGGCTCAGTCCCGAGCTGAGCCCGGCGGCGAGTGCCGGAACCGACTTCCCGGACGCGACGTCCGCGCGAAGCTCGGACACGAGATCCCGGAGCCGGAGCTTCGCCGTGACTGCTTCATGGTCGGGCATGTGGAACATGCGAGGCCGGCGTTCACCAAGGGGCGCGGGGCAGCGCAACACGGGCGGCTTGTCACCGTGCATTCCCTGGCGCGCGGGTCGTGTGCCCCGCCGGCCGATGTTTCGTCATGAATAGCACGAACCCGGCCGACCCCACCACCGTGACGGCCGGGAACGCGCCGGCGGATCGACGTCAGCGTTGCTCCACTCGCCGGACGTCGATGCCCCACCGCTCCAGCGTCGTGCCGAGGGTGCGGTCGAGCGCGGTCAGGGCGTTGCGGTAACCGAGCAGGGCCTCGACTTCCCTGTTCTGTGCGCGCACGAGGTCGTCCTCGAAGCGGGCGATCTGGAAGGCCGACGACAGCCCGACCCGCAGCTTGCGGCGTTCGACGTCGAGCTTCCGTTCGGCCAGACCGCGCCCCAGGCGGGCGAGCTCGATCCGGCGCAGCCCGACGGCGACGTCGTGCACGGCCCTGCGCACCTCGATGTCGATGGCCTGGCGCGTCTCCGCCAGTCTCAACTCCGCCTGCCGCAAACCGTTCCGCGCCTGTTGCAGCCCCCGTCTGGACGAGCGGTCCCACAACGGCACGGTCAGGTTCAGTTCGCCGCTGTAGTCCGTCCGTCCGGGCGTGCCGCCGCGCGCAACCTCGGCGCCCAGCGAAAGGTCCCAGAGCGCGTCGCTGGCCGCCACGCGCACGTCGAGCCGCGCCAGCTCCACCCCGAGCTCCGCCTGCAGGTAATCCGCGCGGCGCGCGAAGGCGGTCTCGATGCTCTGCTGCAGATCAGGCCGCGGGTGCGTGACGTCGGGCTCGTCCCGCGGCTCCACGTGCGCCGTGTCCTGAAGGTCGAGAACGTTGACGAGGACCGACTTGGCCGTGTCGAGGCGACTCCCTGTCTCGATCAGCGCATATTCCTTGTCGGCGACCTGCGCCTCCGTCTGCACGAGCTCTTGCCGAGCCATCTGGCCGGCCTCCACCAGCGCCCGGTTCACCGCGAGTTGCCCGCGCGCGCGTTCCAACGCCTCCCGCGCAATGGCGTCCTGGCGCGCCGCCCTCAAGACTCCCCGGTAGGCATCGATGACCGACCCGATCACCCTGCCGATCCGGTCGCGGAATACCCGGATGGCGATGCGGTCCTGCATGCGTGCCCGGAGCAAGGGTGCGGTGTCGACCTCCGTACCGAACCCCTTTAGAAGCGGCTGTGAGAAGCTCAGGGCCGTCGCCCCCCTCCTGGGTCCTTGTCCGCCCACGCGCTGTTCCCAGCTAAGCCGGAACTCGCCACCGGTGGGAACCCGCAGGGTCGGTCCGAAGGAGATCGTCGTGTCTTCGTCCGCGTGGCTGCGGGCATCCGTAGAGGCCTCGATGCGCGCTCGCGGCCGGTAGCGTTCCTCGGCCTCCTCCAGCGACAACCGCTGGTCCCGGCGATCGAGGCGCGCGGACGTCACGGCACGACTGTGCTCCAGCGCGAGCCGGATCGTTTCATCGAGAGTGAGCCGGAGGGTCTCCTTGCCGCTCCCGGGTTCAGCCCACACGGACGGCGACCACAACATGACAAGCAGGCACACGCCAATGCACGCTTTCAATCGAAATCGAAAATCATTTTCCAAAACTAGCCTTCTCTACCATAAACTTGGTAGACGTAAGAACCGGCGAATGACGGCGCCGAGAGTCCGAGCCCATATGCGCGCCTCCACACCCATCACGACCGCCCGCGGAGAGCCGGCGGGATCGAGCGCCCGGGAACCCGGTGCGACGGCCCGCCGGGATTCCGTCTTCCGCATGATCTGCGAGAGCATGGCGTACGGCGTCATGCTCATCGACGGACAGGGACGGATCGAGACCTTCAACCCGGCGGCCTCGGAGATCCTCGGCCTCGAACGGGAGGCGGTGGTGGGGCGGAGCTTCGCCGAGACCTTCGTCGCCCGGGGAGAATTCGAAGAGCTGAACGAGGCCGTCCTGGCGGCGATATACGAAGGAGCGGTCGGCCGCCAGCAAGCGGTCAACGTCTCCGTGGGCGGCGGAACGCGGCCGTTGGCGGTCGAGACTTCCTACCTGCAAGGGGCCGAGAACCGTGAAGGTTCCGAACGCGCGTTGGTTGCGGTGTTTGCCGACATCTCGGAGCTCGAACGCCTGCGCGCGAAGGAGCTGGCCCTCGCCACGGACCTCCGGAGCAAGCACGAGGAACTGCGCGCGGCCTACCTCAGCCTCGAAGGACGCAATCTCGAACTCGGCACCCTGCTGCAGAAGGTCCGCGCGGTGCGGCTGGTAGCGTCGGCGTGCGCCGTCGTGCTGGTGCTCGGCATCGGGGCCTATCTGTGGAACGAGTCCCCCGCCACCTGGTTCGGCGCGAAGGAGACCAACGCCGGCGGAGCGGACGCCGGCGTCCGCCTCTTTGCCGTCGAGCCCAAAAGAATCGTGTCCACCATCACCGTGGCGAGCGAGATCGGGCCGCGTCGCGAAGTCGCGGTGACGGGCCCCATCGAAGGGCAGGTGGGCACCGTTCACGTCACGCTCGGGGAGAGCGTCGCCGTGGGCCAGCCGCTGCTGAGCGTCGACGTGAGCGAGGTCGAGATCCAGCGCCGGAAGGCACAGGCGGTCTTTCTCAAGGCGAAGGCAGCGGTGGAGCGGCTCGCCAACTGGCAGAACAGCGTCGACGCATCGAAGGCCAGGCGGGCCGTGACCAAGGCGCGCATCGCCCTCGAAGGTGCGAACACCAAGCTCCAGGAGACGGCGTTCCTGGTCGAGCAAGGGCTCGCGCCGGCCGCCCGGGAAAAGGCCGCGGAGCGGGAACGGCGCGCGCGCCGCCTCGATCTGGAGTCCGCCGAGCAGGATCTCGGCGCGGTGCTCGACAAGGGACGCGAGAACCGGGAGGTGTCCCGCCTGGAGCTGGCCAACGCCAAGGGAGACCTGGAACGGATCGGGCGTATCCTGCAAAACGCCACGGTCACGGCCCCGGTTGCCGGCGTCGTGCTGCGCCTCGGCGAAGGGTTCGGGCGGAACAACGACGGACTGTCGCCCGGGACCCCCATCGAGCCGGGACAACACCTCGTCACCATCGCGGACATGGACGGCGTCACCACGTCGGGGCGGGTGGATGAAGTGGAAGTACGCCGCATCAGGCGGGGACACGCGGTAAGAATCGCCGGCCCGGCCTTCCCCGGCATCACCTTGGCGGGGAAGGTCACGCACGTCTCGTCGCGGGCTTTCCGCCCCCGGGGCCAGCAGGGCCTGCCGACCTTCGAGATCGCCGCCGTGGTGGACAGGCTCGCCCCGGAAGAGCGCAAGGCGGTGCGCCTCGGCATGTCCGCCGAGATGCAGATCGTCGTTCACGAAAACGACCGGGCGCTCGTGGTCCCGGTGGGCGCGGTGGACCTCTCCGGCGGCTCGCCGCGGGTGCGCGTGCGAGACGAGGCCACGGGGGACGAGCGCGTGGTCGAGGTGAAGACCGGCATCACCACCCTCGGCTCGGTGGAGATCCTCGCCGGTCTCGCGCGCGGCGACAAGGTGGTCGTGCCGTGAACGCGGCCGGCGCCGGACCGGCGTTGCTGCGGCTCGTGGACATCCGCCGGAGCTACAGCGTCGGGCCGGTCATGGTGGACGTGCTGCAGGGGGTGAACCTCGACGTCCTCCAGGGTGATCTCGCCGCGATCATGGGGCCGTCCGGCTCCGGCAAGTCCACCCTCATGAACATCATCGGCCTCCTCGATCGGCCCACCGACGGGAAGTACATCCTCAAGGGCCGGGAGATCGAGGCCATGGGCGACGACGACCTCGCGGCCCTGCGCAACGCCGCCATCGGCTTCGTGTTCCAGTCCTTCCATCTCCTCCCGCGCATGAACGCCTGGCGCAACGTCGGTTTGCCGCTGATCTACCGCGGCGTCGACCGCAAGGAGGTCCGGCGCCGGGCGCACGAGGTGCTGGAGCGGGTCGGGCTCGGACCGCGGGCGGAACACCGGCCGGACGAACTCTCGGGCGGACAGCGGCAACGCGTGGCCATCGCTCGGGCGCTCGTGGGCGGACCCGAGATCCTTCTGGCGGACGAGCCCACCGGCGCCCTCGACGCCGAGACCGGCCAGGAGATCATGAAGCTCCTGACGGAGTTGAACGCGGACCAGGGGACGACCATCGTCGTGATCACCCACGACCCGGCCATCGCGGCCCAATGCCGGCGCCAGCTCCGCCTCCACGACGGCGAAGTGCGCGAGCAGCACCCGGCGCGGGCAGCGCAGGGATAGCGACGTTGGGGACCATCGGGCGAGCCAACCTGGCGGAGGCATGCTCGGGGCTCCTGGCCGCGAAGCAACGCACCGCTCTCGCGCTCATCGGCATCGCCATCGGCGTGGCGTCGGTGAGCAGCATGGTCTCCGTGGGCACCATCGTGCGGGGCGAAGCGCTCCGGCAGTTCCAGCAACTCGGCACGGACATCGTCAACGTAAGGGTGCGGGCACGCGACCGGCGCCAGGGACGGATATCGGTCAAGCTCTCCGACGCCGAAGGGATCGTGACGCTGCCGGCCATCCGCGATGCCGCTCCCTACACCATCGCTTCCGGCCAGGTGGTGCTGGGCGGGACGACGACGGAACGCGCCCGGATCGTCGGATCCACGGACGCACTCGTGGACCTCAACCGGCTGGTTGTCGCGGAGGGGCGCTTCGTCTCGAAGCTCGACGGCGGACAGTACTTCTGCACCGTCGGAGCCGGCATCGCGGCGGCGCTTCGACGCGCCGGCGGCGACGGGGTCATCGGCGCCACCGTGCGCATCCAAGGAGCGGTCTTTACCGTCGTCGGCGCCCTGCGCCGCGCCGCGTTGGGACAGCGTCCGTTCGACGCGAACAATACGGTCTTCATTCCCATCGGGACGGCGTCCCGGGTCACCCACGGCGCCACGCTGCGCGACATCCTGGCGCGCATGAGTCCCGGCACACACTACCGGGAAGCCACGAGACAGGTCCGCGCCTATTTCGAGAGCCGCGCTCCGGCGGCCAGGGTGGGTGTAGGGAGCGCCGAGGAGCTGATCGAGCAGATGCACCGTCAGATGCGTCTCTACACCCTGTTGCTCGGAGCCATCGGCGGCATCGCGCTGCTCGTCGGCGGCATCGGGGTCATGAACGTCATGCTGGTGGCGGTGGCCGAGCGCAAGACCGAGATCGGCATCCGCCGGGCGTTGGGGGCCAGGCGGCGGGACATCCAGGCGCAGTTCCTCGCCGAGGCGACGATCCTGTCGCTGCTGGGGGGCGCGGTCGGCGTCGCCCTCGGTGTCGGCGCCACGTACGGCATCTGCCAGTTCACCGGGTGGGTCTTCACCATCTCGGTGCACGGGACCGTGCTCGGCGCCGTGGTCGCGGGCTGCGCCGGGATCTTCTTCGGCTTCTATCCCGCCCGCCAGGCCGCCAAGCTCCATCCCGTGGCGGCGCTGCAGGGAACCTAGTGTCCCGCCCGCAAATAAGTGGCATAATTTGCTGGTCTTTTTCGCCGTCGACTACGTTACGTCACCCCGGGCTTGACCCGGGGTCTTCCTCGCGTGGTGCCCGCCACGGGGGCGACCGCGGGTCGCCCCTACAGTCATCGCGCCTTGCCGACGACGAAAAACCGATGATTCGAGCGATGCATGTCACCTTACGCAAGTTTTATTGACAAAAAGAAATTAATTGTAGTAAATTCCTTTTATCATCACCTGGAGAAGGAGACTAGCCATGTGTAAATACCAAAAATATTGGGTATTCAAGTATGTTTTGTTCGTTGCGGTCGCTCTCATGGTGGGAGCCGCTTCGCACCGCGCAGAGGCGTCGCAGGCCACCTACGTGAAGCCCTGCCTCACCAACGCCGGAAACTCGCCAGCCTCGTCCTATTGCAGCGGTTTGACCTACATTCGGATAGAAAACTCGGACCAGGCAACGACATACAGCTCCACCATCGGGCATTGCATTGCCAGCGGAACCTGTTCCATCACCGCCAACGTGGGAACTACGTCCACCACTTGGTCGGTGTCCGCCGGCTCCTCCACCACCTACTTCGACGGCACTCCCGCCGACATGGCCACCATGGACATCTGCTTCGCTCTCAATTCCGACAGTACGGCATACACGGCCACGCTGAAACTTGGTTGTGCCACCGGAGAGACGACCGCCAGCACGGCGACGAGCGACGGTCTGCCCGCGCTGAGCACGCCGGCCGCTTCGGGAAGCTGACGCCGACCGGTCCTCCGCCCCGCGTCACCGTGGATTGCCCTGCATGACGGTGGCGGGGGCGGCCGTCCGGTACTTCAACACGAACAGCACGAACCCGCCCAACCCCACCACCGTGGTGGCGAGGAACATGGCGGGATAGTTGTTGCCGGTAAAGTTCAGCATGATGCCGGCCAGCACCCCGCCCCCTCCGATGGCGAGGTCGTAGAACAGGTGGTACTGGGCCATGCTGAGGCCCCACCGGTCGCGCGGGGCCAGGTCCACGGCCATGGTCATGAGGGCGGCGTGAACGGAGCCGTAGCCGAACCCGAGGATGGCCGCGGAGACCAGCAACATCATGGGCGAACGCGCCATCACCAGCACCACCATGCCCACCAGGGCCAGCACGTAGGTCGGGATGACCACGAAGGGCCGGCCCTTGCGGTCCGACAGCGGGCCGAAGATGGGCCTGCCCACCACCACCGCCACCGCGAAGACGCTGAACCAGATGCCCGGGTCTCCCCCCATTTCCAGGGCGTAGAGCGACAGGAATGCGATGATGCTGCCGCGGGAGATGCCCAGGAGCCCCATGCTCAGGGCGGGCAGGATGCACTGGGGCAGGATGAAGGTGTCGAACCAGCGCCGGCGCCGGGGCGCGGGCTTGTCCCGCGCGGGCGAGGGGAGCAGGACCGCCGCCACCAGGCCGAACCCCGCCGCCGCCGCCCCGCAGGCGAACACCGTCGGGAAGCCCATGCGGCCGACGATCCAGAAGGCCACGGCCGGCGCTATGGAGTAGGCCACGGTGCTCACCGCCCCGGAGTAGCTGATGAGGGTGCCGCGGAGGTGATCCGGCGCGATGTCCGCCACCAGCGTGCCAATGGACGTGGTGCAGCCCGACCAGCCGAAGCCATGGTACGTGCGCAGGAGCAGCGCCACCAGCACCGAGCCGGTCCAGATATAGCCCGTGGCGGCGGTGATGAAGATGGTCAGCCCGCCCACGAGGAAGACCTTGCTGCCCAGGCGGTCGATGTAGGCGCCCACCAAAGGCCGCACCCAGGTGGCGCCGAGGGGGAACGCAGCCATCACGACACCGATCATGAACGGGCTGGTGCCCATGTTCTTGAGGTAGACCGGGAACACCGGCTCGATCAGGAACATGGCGAAGAAGAGCCCGAAGCGGGCGCCGCAGGTGAGGAGGAAATCCCGGAACCAGCCTCCCGCGGCGGGAACGTGCGGTTCCACGAGGAGCTTACGCCCGTGCCGATCCCGCGTCCCCGTTCCGGGGCGCGCTCCGGAGACGGCGCGTCTCCGCCTCGTCGATCTCGGGAGGCCGGCCGCTCACCGCGACGCCGTAGACGTCGCGCGCGGTGCCGGCGCTGATGTAGCCGTCACGCACGTCGTCCAGCACCTTGGCGGGGTCCCGCTCGAAGGGGTCGCCGCGTCCGCCGCCGCCGGCGTAGCGGATGCGGAAGACGTCGCCCTTCCCGAGCCGCAGCCGTCCCACCTTGGACGGAAGCTCCTGCTCCCGCCCGGTGCCCGGGTTCAGGAAGGCCGACGACGGCAGCGCATGGCGCGCGCCGTGGAGACCGGGGGCGGAATACTTGAAGCGGTCGCTGCGCAGGTTCACCAAGGCCTCGTCGCCGAGCATCTTCCAGTCCCGCACCATGCCCAGGCCGCCGCGGTAGCGGCCGGCGCCGCCCGATTCCTCGAACAGCTCGTAGCGCTCGATCCGGATGGGGAACTCCGTCTCCAGCGGCTCCACCGGGGTGTTCATCACGTTGATCACCAGCGAGTTGAGCACCGCCGGGCCGTCGCTCTCGGCGCGGGCGCCGCCGCCGCCGCAGTTGAGGTCGTAGAGCGAGTACCATCGGCCGCGGTCGGCGTCCTGTCCCGAGATGGACACCGAGCCGCCGGCGCCGCTGTCCGGTGCCGGCACCACTTCCGGCAGGGCCTCCGCCAGCGCCATCTGCACCACCGAGGTGACCATCTGGGCGGGACGGACGTACATGTTCACCGGCGCGGGATAGCGCGGGTTCAGGATCGAGCCCTCGGGCGGAAAGGCGACGCGAATGGGCCGGGATATGCCCTGGTTCACCGGCAGGTCCGGGCACAGCACGGCCACGGCGAGACAGTCGATGAAGTTCCGGATCACGCAGGGCCGGAGGTTCACCGGGCCGCGCGCCTGCTCCGACGACTCCAGGGTGAAGTGCAGCTCGTCGCCCGCCACCCGCAGGGAGGCGGCGATGCGATAGGAGCGCTCCCGGTCGAGGCCGTCGTCGTCCAGGTAGTCCACGCACGGGCCGTAGTCGCCGTCGGGGATCTTCTCGATGGCCTTGCGCACTTCGGCCTCGCAGATGTCCATCCACTGGGTCCAGCAGGTGGTCACATCGTCCGCGCCGTACTGGTCCATCAGCTCCGCCAGCTTGCGCAGGCCGTAGAAGTTGGTCTGGGCCTGGGCCTGGATGTCGCCCCAGGTGACCTCCGGCGTGCGCGTGTTGGCCATGACGATGGTCTTGAGGTCTTCGTTGACCTCGCCCGCCCGGTAGAGCCGGAGCGCCGGCAGCAGCAGCCCTTCCTGGATGACGTCGGTGGCTTGCGGCGAGTTGGTGCCCGGCACCATGCCGCCCAGGTCCGGCTTGTGGGCGGTGTTGGCGATGAAGGCCACGCGCCGGCCCCGGTCGAAGACCGGCGAGACCACGGTGACGTCGGTGGCGTGGTTCTGGCAGGCGAAGTACGGGTGGTTCAGGATGAAGACGTCGCCCTCCGCCATGTCGTCGCCGAACACGCGGATGACCTCCCCCACCTGGGCGGAGATGCCGCCGATGTGGAGCGGCTGGGGCAGGCCCTGCGTCACCATGCGCCCTTCGCCGTCGAAGATGGTGAAGGTGAAGTCCTGGCTCTCCTTGATGACGCTCGAATAGCCCGTCCGGAGCATGTTGAGGGCCAACTCCTTGGCGATCTGCGCGGTGGCCCGGTAGACCACCTCCATCTGCACGGCATCCATGACGAGTCTCCCGAAGGTTCGAGAGTTTTCGTAACACGATCGCGTGACGCGGGCCACCCGGGTCCGGACCCGTGAAGCACGAAGACTGCGTGGAGCTTGAAATTCTTGCCGGGCGGAGCTATTGGCGGATGGATCGTTACAGAACTTCTCGACCGAGTCCCGGAGACAGCTCTTTACGGAGGCCGACCCATGGCGAAACAAGTACTCTTTCCCACCGAGATCGACTATCCCGATTCGGACGGCAAGCCGCTGGCCGAAAGCGACTTCCAGTTTGACCCGCTGACCTACGCGCGCCACGCACTACGGTACCACTACCGCCACCGATCCGACGTGTACGTCGCGGGCAACATGCTGATCTACTACGAAGAGGGCAATGTGAAGGCGCGCGTAGCCCCGGACGTGTTCGTCGTGATGGGGGCGACGCCCTATGACCGCTCGTCGTACCTGCTATGGCGGGAGCCCAAGGGACCGGATTGGGTCCTGGAGGTGACGTCGCGGAGCACGCGGCGTGAAGACCAGGGAAGGAAGCGGGATCTGTACCGGGAGTTGGGGGTCACGGAGTACTGGCAATTCGACCCGACGGGGGACTATCTGGCGCCTCGGTTGCAGGGATCGGAACTGGTGTCGGGACAGTACGAGGGTCTGGCGGTGCGCAAGACGGCGGCCGGCGGTCTGACGATGTGGAGTCGGGTACTGGAGCTGGAATTGCGCGTGCAGAGCGATGGGTTGCGGTTCTACGATCCGGCCACGGGGGAGTACCTGCTGACCCACGCGGAAGCGGAAGATGACCGCCGGCGCGAGAAGCAGGCGCGACAGGCCGCGGAACGCGCGGCCGCGGAAGCCCGGGGCCGGGCCGCGACGCTGGAGGCGCAACTGGCAAAGGGCCGCGGCAGCCGCGAACCTGAATGACGCGGCTTGCTCCGCGATACCATGGTCCCTTGGCCCCGCGTCCGGCGAGGGACTGCCCCCCGCCGGCGGTCCCGCGCTAATTCAGATCGAACAGCCGCTGGGCGTTCTTCCTGAGTATCTTTTCCTTCACCTCGTCCGACAGGTCCGGGTGGTTCCTGAGATGCTCCAGGTTCCCGGGGAACTCGTTGTCCCAGTGCGGGATGTCGGAGGCGTAGACGAAGTGGTCGCTGCCGACGTAGTCGACGGTGGCGGCCAACTGGGACTCGCCGGACTCCAGGCTGAAGTACATGTTGGACTCGCGCACGACGTCGCTGGGCTTCTGCTTGAGCAGCGGCATCTCGTGGGTGCCGCGCTTCTCCCAGTGCTCGTCCAGGCGGTCGAGGTAGTACGGCAGCCAGGTGGCGCCGATCTCCAGGAATGCCAGCCTGAGCTTCGGGAAGCGCTCGGTGATGCCCTGGCACACCATGCTGGTGAACTGCAACAGGATGCCGGCGGTGAAGGCGTAGGAGTGGACCTCGGCGAAGGTGCTGAGGATGGAGGCGCCCAGCTCGCGCGAGGTGTTGCGGGTGCCGTGGATGCCCAGCACCACGCCCTCTTCCTCGGCCGCCTTGTAGATGGGGTCGTACCAGGTCTCGCCCAGGGCGATGGGGAGCCCGGTGGGCAGGATCTCGAAGCCCTTGAGCCCCAGCTCGTTGACCGCCCGGCGCAGCTCCTTGGCGGCCTCCTCGGGCGCCCTCATGGGCAGCACGCCCACGCAGCTCAGGCGGTTCGACAGCGAATTGTACTCCTTGGCGAAGTGCGTATTGGCGGCCTTGGCCACCGCCACCTGGTACGGCACTTCCTGGTTCTTGGCGATGTTGCCCGAACCGGTGGGGAAGCAGATGGCCACCTCCATGTCCTGCTTGTCCATGAGCGTGTGCCAGCGCCGCACCTGCTCCTCGGGCGACAGCCCCTCCCAGTTCACGGCCATCTTGAACCCCTTGAAGAGGTTCGGGTCCCAGGGCTGGTCTCCCGGCCACAGCGGCGTTCCGCGCTCGTTCCAGGGCGCTTCCAGGTACTTGCGAATGTCCGCCGCCCGTTCGAGAACGTGTCCGTCCGTATCGACACAAGTCGCGCTGCCCATGGTTCCACCTCCGGGTTCGCTTTTGGTTTCGTATCGGGGTTTTGTTCTGCCCTTATTGGTTTTGACCTTGTTTGTCAATGAGCGTAAAGGGATCCCTGGAGGTTCGTTTATGACCATGAAACAGCATTGTCTTCACCTGAAAACCCTGACCGTGGCGGTGCTCTGCGGCGCGTTCGCGCTCGCCGGGACCTCCGCCCTGGCGGCCGACGCGAAACCGGTGAGCGAGTGGGGCAAGCGCGGAGAGATGATCGAGCCCAACTCGGAGATGGCGGTGGCCTGGCTCGACGGCAAGATCTACGTGGTGGGCGGCTACCCCTCCACCCGGATCAGCGTCGACACCGTGCAGGTGTACGACGTCGCCACGGACAAGTGGGAGCTGACCACGCCCTATCCCACCACCATCAACCACGCCTCGGCCATCGGCTTCGACGGCCTGCTCTACGTCATCGGCGGACAGACCAACGCCGGCGGACGCCGGGAGCGCGCCCGCTACACCGACGCGGTACACGCCTACGACCCCGAGACGAAGAAGTGGACGCCGCGGGCGCCCATGCCCACCAAGCGGAGCGCGATGGCGCATGACGTCATCGACGGGAAGTTCTACGTGGCCGGGGGACGCCCGCCGCGGGGGCACGACTTCGCCGTCTACGACCCCAGGGCCGACAGGTGGACGGTGCTGCCCGACCTCCCCACCGCGCGCAACCACATCGCCGCGGCGGCCATCGACGGGAAGCTCTACGTGGCCGGAGGGCGCTTCGGCGGCGGCTTCCGCAGCGAGATCACCCCGGCCCTGGAAGTCTACGATCCCAAGACCAACCAATGGAGCGCCCGCCGGCCCATGTCCGAAGCCCGGGGCGGTGTGAACGGCATGGCCGTGGAGGGATGCTTCCACACCTTCGGCGGCGAGCATCCGACGGCCGGCCCCACGGGCGTGTTCCCGCACCACGAGGTCTACAACCCCAAGACCGACACCTGGACGCGGCTCCCGGACATGCCCATCCCGGTCCACGGCGTCACCGGCCTGGTCTACCTCGACGGCTGGATCCACCTGCCCGGCGGCGGCATCCGCCAGGGCGGCAGCAGCGGCACCACCCATCACCAAGTGGTGCGAACCAACATGCGCTGTCGTTGAGCGGACGCCGACGAGCCGGCGCCCCGGGACCGAACCGCCGGCGCAGCAACGCGCTCGTGGATATTGCCATGCACGCGCCGTCGCACACGATCCGCCGCGCCGTGGGCCGGCTGGCGCGCGTCACCCTCTTGGGTCCGGGCGCCCTGTCTCTGTTCCCCGACGCGGCATGGGCGCATGCCGTCGTGCAGCGCTACGACCTGCCGGTGCCGCTCTGGTACTACCTCGCCGGGGCGGGGCTGGTGGTGGCCCTGACCTTCGTCGTGCTGATCGCCTTCCGCGGGGAAAGCACCCCCGCGCCGACCTGAAGCCGGGACCTGTCCCGAACGTGGTTCGGGCGGCTCGTCGCCAGCGACCGACTCGGGAGGATGCCGGCCGTCCTCTCCGTGGCCGTTTTCGTGTTCCTGATCGCCGCCGGACTTTGGGGCACGCAGCAGGACCAGTTGGCCAACGTCCTGCCCGCCTTCGTGTGGGTGGCCTGGTGGGTCGGTCTGGGTTTCGTTTGCGCGCTGGCCGGCAACGTCTGGCCGGCGCTGAACCCCTGGGCGGCGGTACCCGCGCTGCTGCCCGAAGGGCTGCGCCGGCGCGCCGTGCGGCCGCTGCCTTCATGGATGGGGGTATGGCCGGCGGTGTTCCTGTACCTGTGCTTTGCCTGGGCCGAACTGGTCTGGCCGAACAACACCGCGCCCGCGCGCCTCGCCGCCTTGATCCTGGCCTACAGCGCGCTCACCTGGGCCGCCATGAAACGCTACGGCGTCGAACCGTGGCTGAAGTGCGGCGAGACCTTCTCCATCATCTTCGGACTGTTCGGCCGTTTCGCTCCCCTGGCCCGGACGCCCGAAGGAGCGCTCGTGGTGCGGCACTACGGGTCCGGCTTGGCGGACGGCGGGAAAGTGCCGGTTTCCATGATGGTGCTGGTGGTGACGCTGCTCGCCACCGTCAGCTTCGACGGCTTTCTGCACACGCCCGTGTGGGCGAGGCTGTACGCCGCGTCTTCGCACGCCTTGTACGACATCGGTTGGACCCGATTCCTGGGGAACACCGGCGCGCGCACCCTGGTCTTCACCATCGGGCTCCTGCTGGCGCCGGCCTGCTTCGTGACCCTTTTCCTGGGGACCTGCGCGCTCATGGCTCACCTCGACAGCCTGCGGCGAGGGATACGCCGGAGCGCCATGGACATGGCCTCCGAGTATGTCCTCACCCTCGTGCCCATCGCCATCGCCTATCACCTGGCGCACTACCTGTTGCTGTTGATCGTCGAGGGGCAGCTTCTCTACGGGCACCTCTCCGACCCGTTCGGCGTTGGCTGGGACCTCTTCGGCACCGCGGGCGTGACACCGGACCCCACCGTGGTGGACGCGCGCTTCCTGTGGCTGTTCTCGCTCTTCGTCATCGTGGCCGGCCACGTCATCGCCGTGTGGCTGGCCCATCGGGCGGCGCGGCACGCGTCGGGCGGGGAAAGGGCCGTGGCGCCGCAAATCCCCTTGCTGGTCCTCATGGTCGGCTACACGATCTTCAGCCTGTGGATCATCGGGCAGCCCATCGTCGAGGTGTGAAGAGAACGAAAAAGGGGCCTCCCGATTCGAGAGGCCCCTTGGGTCGATGGGCCGGGGTCCGCCAGCCGGCCCGCTACTCGCCGTTGGACTCGACGGCCTTGGGCTCGGCCGCCTCGATCCGGACCGGCACCTTGCGTCCCACCGCCTGGGCGGGCAACGGCACCGAAATCTCGATCACGCCGTTCTCGTAGCGGGCTTGCAGCTTGTCGACGGCGAACCCCTCCGGCAGCCTCACGGTACGCTCGAACTTGCCGCGGAACGTCTCCCGCAGGTAGTGCCCCTCATCCTCGCCCTTGCGCTCTCCCTTGATGGACACGACCCTGCCTTCCACCTGGATGTCCAGGTCCTCCGGGTCCACACCGGGCATGTCGATCCGGATCACGTAGTGGTTCTCACGCGTGAATGCGTCCATCGGAGGCATCCAACCGCCGTTCCGCCCACGGCGTCCCAGGAACCGGTCGAACATGGCATCGAAGTCCCGATGTCCGTTGTGCAGAAGCGGGTTCCACCTCGTCACTTCATAACCCAACATGGTTCGTACCTCCTTGCTCGTAACGTTCTTACCGAACTGCCATGGAGCTCCTCGTTGCGAACGGAAGGTAAGCATCGGAACCGCGCGTGTCAACGGGTCCGACGCGGCATTCCGGCTCTCCGTTCGGGTTTTTTCGTCGTTGACACGGACTTCGGCGCGACCCTATAATGCGGCGCGTTCCGCTCCAAAACCAACCACGGGAGGGTGACATGAAAAGGACATTCGCCGCGTTGTTCGCCGCCTTCGGCCTCATGGTCTTCGCCGGGAACGTTCAAGCCGATTTTCCCAACCGTGACATCACGATTCTCGTGCACGCGTCACCGGGAGGCGGGTTCGATGCCATCGCCAGGGCCCTGGGCCGTTACGTGAAGCCCTTGCTGCCGAAGAACGTCGACGTCATCGTCAAGAACGTCGTGGGCGCGGGCGGCATCACCGGCACCGTCGCCATGTACCGCGCCAAGCCCGACGGCTACACCATCGGGCACATCTACGCCGACGGCATGCTCGGAACCCAGATGATCCGCAGCAACGTCGGCTACGACATCGACAAGTTCACCTGGCTCGCGGTGGTGAGCTCGCAGGAGGCGGAGGCGTTGCTGGTTCGCCGGGAATCGCCCTACCGCACCGTCAAGGACCTGCAGAAAGCCAAGCGGGTGACCTGGGGGGTGGAGGGCATCGGCGTCGCGCGCTGGGTTCACGCGTTTCTCGCCGCCAACGAACTGAAGATCCCGTTCGACGTGGTGGCCGGCTACGGCGGCACCGGCGAGACTCTGCCGGGCCTGCTTCGGGGTGACTTCGACGTGTTCACGCAGCCCATCGACCACCCCTCGACCCTGCCGTACATCCGCTCGGGCGAGATCGTGCCCATCGTCAACCTCGGCGAAAGCCGCGCCAAGAACGCCCCGGATACGCCCACGGCCATCGAGCTGGGCTACAAGAACCTGATCGTGAAGGTGTTTCGCGCCATGGTCGGTCCGCCCGGACTGTCCGCGGAACTCCACAAGAAGTGGGAGGGCCTGCTGTTGAAGACCATGGAAAGCAAGCCGTACAAGGATTGGGCCGATTCGTTCGGCATCCCGCTGGTGCCGGGGAACGCCGCCGCCGCCGCCGGCGACATGAAGGTGTTCGTGGAGCTGTACAGCAAGTACCGGCAGGCCATGCTGGACGCGCTCAAGGGCAAGAAGTAGGCGCGCGGCGCGGCGCGCGCGCCAGGGAGGGTACGCCCGGCGGACCAAGGAGAACATTCGTTATGATGGTCAATCCTTACAACGATACGCAGTTGATGCTGGCGCTTCAGTTCGACCACTCCCGCGTGGCCGGCTTCTTCGCTGCCCACTGGGGCAACGAGGAGTTCGATCGCCCCGAGCCGTATGCGTCGGTGGTGCTGGCGGCCCAGGAGCACGACCACGGCTGGTGGGAATGGGAGATGAGACCGTCGACGCTGAACGACGAGAACTTCCCCATGGACTACCACGACGGCAGCTTCAAGTTCCTCGGCCAGCTCCGGCTGGACTTCTACAAGAACGTCGTGGACAACGTGCTCCAGCGGGATCCCTACGCGGCCATGCTGATCGCGATGCACGGGGTGGCGCTGATGAACGCCGGCTACGGCAAATACACCCATCCGCCCGACCGCACCGCCGACCCGCGGGTGCGCGCGTACGTGGACCATCAGGAAGAGTTGAGGAAACGTCTGGCCGCCGAGCTGTCCCAATCCGAAGAGTTCGGGGACTACACCTCCGAGGAGCGGATCTGGACCAACTACGATTACATCGAGGTGTTCGACCAGCTCGCGCAGTACGTGTGCAACCGCTATCCCCTGAACAGCAAGAAACGGAAGCTCGGTCCCAGCGACACCCTCAACGACGTGGATGTCCCCACCCGGAAGGGAGAGCCCCCCGTGCACATCCACATCGATACCGTGGCCGAACACCGCGCCGTGCTCGATCCCTACCCGTTCGCGGTGGACCCGCTGGTATTCAGCTTCCCCGCCCGGCTGGTGCCCAAGCGGCGCTACGCCGATGCGGACGATTTTCTGACCGAGTTCTATCGCGGCGAGCGCATCACCGTAACGCACACGCTCTGTTCGGATTGACGGACAGGCCCGCGGAGCCGCGGTGTGACCGTGTGATTCGACCGGACAGGTCGCCGGCGCCTGCCCGGGACCGGACAGGACATCCGGCAGGGATGCGGCGCGTCGGGCGGAGAACCCGCTCCGACACGCCGCGTTGTGAATCGGATCAGGAAGCGGACAGCAGCCGCACCCCGTAAAGCCGGGTCTCCGGCAACTCCAGCCTCTCCCACGCCTCGCCGGCATCGTGGCTGGCGTACACCGAACCGTCGGTGTAGCCGATCACCACGGTGTCGGGGTCGGCGGGATGCACCGCCACGCAGCTCGTCATGTGGACATGCCCCTGCGGCAGGCCGCCGTCGAGCTTGCGCCACGTCGCGCCGCGGTCGTCGCTGCGCAGGATGGCGGCCCTGGCGCCGCCCAGCTCCTCCGAGGTATCGCGGCTGAAGCGGATGGTGTTGTAAGGACCCGGACGGACCGTGCGGTGGCCCTTCCAGGAAGTGGGGCCGTTCTCGGCGGCGCCCAGGAAGATACGCTCAGGCACCCCGGGATGGATGTCGAAGGGGATGGCGTAGGAACGTCCCATGTCGTATTCCAGCTTGCGCCAGGACGCACCGCCGTCGTCGGTGCGGTACGTGCCGATGCCCGTGGTGGCGTACAGCGTCTCGAGGCTCGCGGGATCGCGCATGACCCAGTGCACGTCGCGATAGACGCGCCCGTCTTCGTGCGCGCCCATCTGATACGGCAACAACCCCGCCGGATCGTTGTACTCGGGGTACGCGGCGGTGCTCGACGGTCCGCTGATGTCCTCCCAGGTCTCGCCCCGGTCGCGGCTCCGCACCACGCCGCCTTCCTCGACCCCGACGACGATCTCGTCCGGTACCCGGCCGTCCAGCACGATGCAGCGGATGTGCGGCACATGAGGCGGCGGCGGAAAGGTCCAGCGGGCATAGTCCTCGAGCTTCCGAAAGGCCGTCAACTCGCGGAAAGAGCGCCCGCCGTTGTCGCTCACGTAGACCGCCGCCGGCAGCGTGCCTACGTAGACCTCCCCCGACCGGGTCGGATGCGCCTGCATCGTCCAGATGTCCCGGTAGTCCAGGCCGCCCGAGGGGATCCACTTCCAACTCTCCCCGCCGTCCTCGCTTACGTGAATCTCCGTGCCGGTCGCGGCGTAGAGCCGGTTCGGATCCTCCGCGTCCCGCGCCACCTCGCGCAGCACCTCCCCTTCCATCACCCGGTCCAAGACATCCACTTGCCTGGAGCGGCCGTCCCAATGGCAACGCACCAGATCGTCCGCCGTCAACAGAAACATCTTCAAATCGGTACTCATGTCCTGTCTCCCGTTCCTGGAACCAAGTCGCCAAACAGACTCAGAATCCTGACAGCCGTGCGTTGACCAACCGGTTCAGGCTGACACCTTCTTCCGCCGCCTGCAAGGCGAGCTCACGGTGTGTTTCAGGCGTTACTCTCACCACGAATTTGCCACTGTACATCCGGGCCGCGACCGGTTCCGGCGGTTTCTCTCCGCTGGCTCGCATGTCCTCCAACACGTTGGCGACCAACCGTCGGATTCCCGCCAGTGCCTTGTCCGGCGTAGACGCCAGCCAACTCAACGAGGGAAACTCAACGCACAGGGCGACATGCTCGCCATCTTCCGGAGACCACGTGATCCGATAAGTATAGTGATCAACCATCTTGAGCCTCCAGTTTCTCGATCGCCTTGATCACCTGACGAACCTTATAGGCCTTGGCCATGCCCTTGTTGTTCTGGATGTTCACTCTGGGGTCTCCATGCCACGGAGTGCGGTACACCCGATGACTGGACCCTTTCTGGCGCGGCTCTCCGAAATAGTGATCGCAAACCTTGACCAAGTCAGCGTATCCGACATTCTTTGGACTCTCGCGTAGGGCTTCCAGCAGTGACACTCGATAGTATCTATATTGGTACTAGGGCGAAGTCAAGCCTCAACGTCACCGCGCCGAAACAGTTACAGCTTGGGGCGAGTAATTGGCCCGAACGGCTGAAGCCGCTCCCACGCTCGGGGGGCGGCTTCCAATGCTCGTCCTACGCATGGCAGGTGAGCCGGATGTTGAATGGATGGTGGTCGCAGCAGGACTCGAACCTGCGACCTCTTGCATGTGAGGCAAGCGCTCTAGCCGACTGAGCTATGCGACCACGGTAGGACCTTGACGTTACCACCTCCGAGGGCGGGTTTCAAGGACGCGGCAGCCCGTGGAACGGGTTATTCCCGTTCCTTGTGCCGTTGCTTGATGCGCTGGTTGAGGGACTGGAGAATGCCGGCGTCCACGGCGGCGATGACGTCAACCGCGGCGTCGAGGTGTTCCTCGGGGATGTCTGCTTTCCTTGCGTCCGCAAGGCGGCGGTCCACTCAGGGATCGCAGTTGCGGGTCATGGCCACGGCAAGGCCGAGGAATATCTTCTCGCGCTCGCTGAGGCACTCGACCGCGTGGGCGTCGCGGTAGAATTGGCGGAAGTCTGCCTTCTTCATGGTTCTCTCCTGTTGTCGCTCGCGGGCCGCGTTTCAGTCGGCCCTCAACCCTTGGCCATCTCCATGATCTCGTCGTAGTGGGCGTCGCTCACCGGGACGAAGGAAAGCCGGCCCAGGCGGAAGAGGTCGAAACCTTCGAGCTTGGGGTTGAGCTTCATTTCGGCCAGCGACACCTCGCGCTTCAGCGCCTTGCCCACCTTGATGTCGAACACCAGGAGCTTGGGGTCGTCCTTCTCCGGATCGGCATAGGCGCCGGTGGTGGCGGTGCCGAGGCCGACACAGACCCGCTGGCCCCCGGTGTGGTAGATGATGCAGCGGTCGCCCTTTTTCACGGTGGCAAGGTGCTTCAGGGCGAGGTTGTTCTTGATGCCGTCCCAGATCGTGCTCTTGTCCCGCTGCAGGTCGGCGAAGGAGTACACGCTGGGTTCGGTCTTGAGCAGCCAGTTTGCCATAGGTAGGCCTCCTCATTCGGCGTCGTTTTGAAATACTGCAATCCGGCACATGCGGCAACAAGAGAAGGGACCAAGCGCCCGCCAAGGTTGTCCGGAACTGTCGCTCGGCCTTTTCTGCCCGGATCCCTACTGTTTCAGCCTGCGATGAGGTTGATCTCCACCTTCATGCCGACGGCGTCCGCGTAGCGTTCCAATGTTTTCAGCGACGGCTTGTGGCCGCTTTCCAGGCGGGCGACGGTGGGCTGGCTCGTCCCCATCCGCATGGCAACCTCGCTCTGGCTCATTCCCGCCCTCACACGTGCCGCAATGAGCTTCCGTGCCAATTCAAACTCGGGTCGGAGGGCCTCGAACTCCGTCCGGAACTCGGGGTCCTTGTTCCACTCATTCCGAAGATCATCGAATTTAATCATTGTATTGTATTTCCTGCCATCGAGCATTTTGATTCATGCGAAAGCCGCCTTTACTGAGTCTTCATCTATTCACCTCCTTCATTCTGGACAAGGCCGTCTCAACTGCCCTCTTTGGAAGCTTTGGGCTCTTCTTATGGAACGCGTGCAAAACGACAATGCGCCGGCCCTTGGCTGTCACGTACAGAGCACGGGCAATCCCGTCACGACCCGTGAGTCGCATCTCCCAAAGTTTGTCCCGTATGCGTTTGACATAAGGCTCGTGAACTTGGTTCAGACCGAACTCCTCGATCAGACGGACAATATGGTCAAGCTTGGCTCGCATGTCCGCCGGGAGTGATTCAAGCTCTTCCTTCACCGTTTGGTTCAGGATTTCCACCCGCCAAGCCATCTCCTGAATATACCGATTTTGGTATAGGACGCAAGAGGAGATAGAGTCAGATCATCGAATGACCCGGTACGGGACATCCTTTCCCGGCGGGTCTGTGATACAAGAAGTCTCATGGCGACCTCCCCAAAGCAGGCACCCCCCAAGGACCGCCCTCTCCTCGGCGCCCACATGTCCATCGCCGGCGGGGTGCACAACGCGCTCCACGCGGGCGACAGCGTGGGCTGCGAGGCCGTGCAGATATTCACCAAGTCCTCGCGGCAGTGGGCCGCGAAGCCGCTGGGCGAGGACGACGTGCAGACCTTCAAGGACACGCAGAAGGCCAGCGGGGTGTACACGGTGGTGGCGCACGACTCCTACCTGCTGAACCTCGGCGCGCCCGACCGGGAGCTGCGGCAGAAGTCCGTGGCGGCCTTCGTGGACGAGATGGAGCGGTGCGAGGCCCTGGACATTCCCTGTCTCATCGCCCATCCCGGCGCCCACACGGGCGCGGGCGAGCGCGCCGGCCTGCGCACCATCGCGCGTTCGCTGGACGCGATCCACCGGCGCTGCAAGGGCTTCAAGGTGCGCGTCGCCCTGGAGATCACCGCCGGTCAGGGCAGCAACCTGGGCTACCGCTTCGAGCACATCCGCAACATCATCGACAGCGCCAGGGAGAGCGACCGGCTCCGGGTGTGCTTCGACACCCAGCACGCCTTCGCCGCCGGCTACGACATCCGCACCCGCGAAGGCTACGAGCGCACCTTCACGGAGTTCGACGAGGTCATCGGCATCGAGCTACTTGCGGCTTTCCACCTGAACGATTCCAAGAAGGAGCTCGACTGCCGGGTGGACCGCCACGAGATCATCGGCAAGGGACACCTGGACGTGGAACCGTTCCGGCTGCTGATGAACGACAAGCGCTTCTTCGGACTGCCCATGTGCCTGGAGACCCCGAAGGGCAAGGACTTGAAGGAAGACCGCGAGACACTGGAGTTGCTGCGATCCTTCCGCGACCATTGATTCAACAAGCGAGAGCCGTTAACCTGCGGAGAAACTGTTCTCGATCCGAAAGCTGCGGACTCCCATCGCATCGGACTTCAGGAAGCGAGGCCCTTGTGGATACGCAGAATCCTACCGGTAGAGACGGCCGGACTACTCCGGCCGCGCGCGCGGGACTGACGCGCAGAACGTTCGTCCGCGCCGGGCTCGCGGCGATGCTGGCGCCGCCCTGGCTCCACTCCATGAACGCGGGCGCCCGAGCCGCCGCGATGCGGGGCATCGGACCCGACGGCGAGATCGTGTTGGGAGTGTCCGCCGCCTTCTCCGGCCCCTCCCGCGGCCTGGGCACCGAGCTCTACCGCGGCGCCAAGTCCTACTTCAACCACGTCAACGAGAACGGCGGCGTCAACGGCCGCAAGATCGCGCTGAAGCTGTATGACGACGGCTACCAGCCCGATCCTTGCGTCGAGAACACCGTGAAGCTGATGCTGGAGGATCAGGCTTTCCTGCTCTTCGGCTACGTGGGCACCCCCACGGTCACCCGCGTGCTGCCGATGCTCAAGAAGTTCCAGGCCCAGCGGGTCTACCTGTTCTTCCCCTTCACCGGCGCGCAGCCCCAGCGGGAGCCGCCCTACGGCGACTTCGCCTTCAACCTGCGCGCCTCCTACCGCCAGGAGACCGCCGGCCTCGTGAACAACTTCGTACGCATCGGCCGCCAACGCATCGCCATGTTCTACCAGGCCGACGCCTACGGCCGCAGCGGCTGGGCGGGAGTGCGGGCGGCCCTGGCCAGGCACGGCATCGAGATTGCCGGCGAGGCCACCTACCGCCGAGGGTCCCGGTTCACCGGAAGCATGCGCGCGCAGGTGGAAATCCTCAAGAAAGCTTCTCCCGAGGCCGTGATCTGCGTGGGCGCCTACGCCGCGTGCGCCGCGTTTGCGCGCGACGCCGTGGACCTGGGGCTGCGGGTCCCCATCGCCAACCTGTCGTTCGTCGGCAGCGAGAACCTCCTCAACCTGCTGTCCGAGGGTCAGGACGACCCCGGCGCCTACACCCGCTACCTGGTGAACTCGCAGGTGGTGCCCAGCTACGAGGACACCTCCATCCCGGCGGTCAAGGAGTACCGCGAGTTGATGGCGCGCTACGACCCGCAGGTGCCGAAGGAACTGGTAAAGGAGGCGTATACGCCGTTTCCCAACAGCTTCGTCAGCCTGGAAGGGTTCCTGGACGCCAAGCTGTTGGTGGAAATACTGCGCCGTCTCAGGGGCAGGCCGGACAGGAGCGGTCTGGAGGAGGCCGTGTTCTCGGTGCGGGACTACGACCTGGGTATCGGCGAGGCGGTGTCCTTCGGGCCGGAGCGCAGGCAGGGCTTGCAGAAGGTCTACTACACGGTCGTCGAGGACGGACGATTCGTCACCCTGGACGACTGGGAAGCCAAGTTCGGGTGATCATGAAGATCAGAAGACTGTTCCAGAAGACCCAGTTCGGCATCTTCGGGCTCTTCGGCCTGATCGTGCTGTCCACTTCGGCGCTGACCATCTACACGGTCCAGACCCACCTCTCGACCGAGTACGAAGGCAACAGCCGGAACATCGCCAAGACCATCGCGGACGCCAGCGTCGACATCCTGCTCAACCGCAACCTGGCCACGCTCCAGTCGCTCATCGACCAGTTCGTGGAGATCCAGGGCATCCGCTACGTCTACATCACCAGCGACACGGGCGAGTTCCTCGCCCATACCTTCGTTCCCGGGATTCCCGAGGTCATCCTCCACAGCGATCCCAATGAGACCAAGGCGGTGAACAGGCAGTTGCCGGGGATGGGCGAATTCGTGGAGGTCGGCAGCCCGATCCTGGCAGGCTTCGCGGGCACCGTGCACGTGGGCATGGACCTGGACGTCATCGGCCTCAAGATCCAACGGGCCATCGGCCAGCAGGTGTACCTCATCTCCATCCTGCTGGTGGTGGGAATCCTGGCGTCCATCTGGTTCATCAACCTGGCCGCCAGGCCGTTGGGACAAGTCCTGGCCCTCGCCGTGAAGCTGGCCAAGGAGGAGAATCCCGACGACGATTCCCATGAGCCGGTCCTGGAGCGCGACGACGAGGCCGGAGAACTGGCGCGCCTCCTCCTCCACATCGCGCGCCGCAAGGACGGTTCCGAGGAGCCGCCACCGGCGTCGGGCCACGCCGGCTAGCTGACGGGCCGAAGGACCGCGCATGCGCATTCACCGAGCCGCCATCGCGTTCTTCTGCACCATGCTGCAGATCTGCTTCGGGACGGTCTACGCCTGGAGCTTCTTCCAGACCATGCTGGTGCGCCAGTCCGGCTGGACACACACCGAGACCGCCTGGGCATTCAGCATCGCCATCTTCTCCCTGGGAACGTCCGCGGCCTGGGCTGGCTCCGCTCTGGGACGGCTGGGGCCCCGCCGGCTGGCGCTGACCGGCAGCCTGATGTTCTCCGGCGGGTACGTGATCGCCAGCGCGGCGCTGTGGCTCGACTTCCTGCCGCTCTTCTATCTCGGCTACGGCGTCATCGGCGGCGCGGGCATCGGCCTGGGTTACGTAACGCCGGTGGCCACGGTGGCCAAGTGGTTCCCGGACAAGAAGGGCCTGGTGACGGGCATCGTGGTGATGGGATTCGGCATCGGCGCGCTGCTCCTGAGCAAGGGGCTGGCGCCGTTCCTTGTGGTGCGCACCGAGGGCGACCTGGCCATGGTCTTCCTGTGGCTCGGCATCATCTTCGCCGGCATCCTGCTGCCGTGCAGCCTGGCCCTGAGCGATCCCGTGGCCCCGGTCAAGACCCCGGGCGCGACCGTCCCGCGCCTGGACCCGGACGAGCCCGACTCCACCCTCCCCTACCTGAGCTCCAGCCAGTTCATCATCATGTGGACCGTGTTCTTCTTCAACATCGCCGCCGGCATCTCGGTCATCAGCTTCCAGTCGGAGCTGCTGCAGGAGGTGTGGGGACTGGCGGACCCCACCGTCGAGCCCGCGGTGCTGGCGGAGTACGGCGCCACGCTCATCGCCGCCAGCTCCGTGTGCAACGGCGTGGGCCGGCTGTTCTGGGGCCTCCTGTCCGACCGCCTCGGCCGCGTCAAGGTCTTCCGCATCCTCCTGGCCAGCCAGATGGTGGTGTTCGGGGTGCTCATGACCGAGGAGAACCCGTGGGTCTTCTCGGTGCTGGTGTGCTACGTGCTGCTGTGCTTCGGCGGCGGCTTCGCCACCATGCCGCCGTACATCCTCGACGTATTCGGCCCGGAGAAGATGGCGAAGATGTACGGCGTCGTGCTCACGGCCTGGGCCGCGGCGGGCATCTTCGGGCCCCTCTACGTGGGCTACCTCAAGGACTCCTACCCGGACCGGGCCGTCATGTACTGCTTCCTCATCGGTATCCTGATGCTCGGCGCCGGCTACCTGTTCTCGTACCTTCTGAACGACGGCCGCCTCCGGCTCGGCCGCCCGACGCTCGAAACCACGCTCCGGCACTACAGTATTCCGGCCCGAAGTCCGGTATAACCGCCGCATGAAGTTCTACGACTGCAGCACCGCCCCGAGCCCGCGCCGCGTGCGCATCTTCATCGCCGAGAAAGGCCTGGACATCCCCACCGTCCAGGTCGACCTGCGCAACGGCGAGCACCTCACGGAGTCCTTCCGCAAGCTGAACCCCTGGTGCACCGTCCCGGTGCTGGAACTCGACGACGGCACCACCTTGAGCGAAGCCGTCGCCGTCTGCCGCTACCTGGAGGAAACGCGTGCCGACCCGCCGCTCATGGGCGTGGACGCGCGCGACCGCGCGCGGGTGGCCATGTGGGAGCACCGCTTCGAGATCGACGGCTTCCTCGCCGTCACCGAAGCGTTCCGCAACCAGGCCAGGGGACTCAAGGGCCGCGCCCTGACCGGCCCGGAAGGCGCCGAGCAGATACCCGCGCTCGTGGAACGCGGCCGCGCCCGCGTCGAGCGCTTCTTCGCCGCCCTGGACCGGCAACTCGCCGACCATCCCTTCGTCACCGGCGAACGCTACACCATCGCCGACATCACCGCGCAGGTGGCCGTGGACTTCGCCGGCTGGATCAAGATGAGCCTGCCCGTCGAGTGCCGCCACGCCGCCGCCTGGTACCAGCGCGTCAGCCAGCGCCCCAGCGCCTCCGCCTGACAGGCCCTCCCCTGCGCCCGGAGTCGTCATTCCCGCGAAACCGACTGTGTCAAAACGCTGCTTCCTGGCGACTACACCCCAATGAGTCATTCCCGCGTAAGCTTGCCCTCGACCCCGATCGGGGGCGGGAATCCAGGGGTGGTGGCGGGGCGCTACAACGGCGTTTCGCCGCTCCACCCCACCTGGATTCCCGCTTTCGCGGGAATGACGTTTCTGGGGGTTGTTGCCTCTCCAAGATGGTGTTTTGACACAGCCTGGAAAGCGGGAATGACTCGTTGATTTTATTTTCATATCAATGACGACTCGAGGCGCAGGGTGGGCGGTGTCCCGGAAATCTGTTGACGCTGGGCGGGCGTAAGCAGCAGCCGCGATCAAGCACTTGGCCCGAGCGTCGCAGGACGCCACGACACCGGCAGCAAGCGTCTCCAGATTTCAGGGACGCCGCCCACCCTGCGCCGCCCGGCCCACCGCCGGCCCTACCGCCGTTCACCCCCGCCGCTACCGCACATCACCGCCGCCTCAGCGACTCACGACCCGGGCCACAGCACGAAGCTCTTGTCGTCCGGCAGGAAAGACCGCCGCAGGTGGTCCTCCGCTCCTTCGTCCTCCACCTCCCCGTGGAGCACACCGAAGAAGAAGATTCGCAGGACCTGTTCGATGAGCCCCTCGAGCGAGGGGTCCCGGCTGGGGTTGTACCAGGTGTAGACCCAGTTCATCATGCCGAAGAGCGCCAGCGCCGCCACGCGCACGTTGAGCCTGTGCGCGCCTTCGTCCTGTTGCAGCTCCTCCACCAGGTCCACCAAGGCCTTCACGTAGCGCCGCTTCAGCTCGAGAATGCGCTTCTCGTAATCCCCCGTCAGCGCCGTGTCCTCCCTGGACATCACCTTCATCTCGTTCATGTTGTGGAGAAAGAAACCGAGATGGTTGTGGACGAACAGGGCGACCTTCTCGCGCGCGCTCTTTTCGGCGTTCCGGATCCGCCCCGCGTTCTCCAGCAACGTCACCAGGCAGCGTTCCTGGATCAGGCACAGCAACTCTTCCTTGGTACGGAAATAGTAGTACAGGCCCGCCAGGCTCATCCCCGTGGCCCGGCTGATGTCGCGGATCGAGGTGCCGTCGAACCCCTTCTCCGCGAAGATCGCGGCGGCCGCCTTGAGGATCTCCTGGAGCTTCTCGTCGTGGTGGGCGGTGCGTGATTCGGGACCGTTCGGCATGAACACGGATCTTGTCAGATGGCGGTCTCCAAGTCAACGAAATCACTGGCGCAAGCGCCCCGGACTCGCGTTGAAACCACCCGACCTATGGTGTATAGCTGCCCCGTAGCATGACCTTCGACAACATCATCCTGGACCGTGACGGCCCCGTGGCCGTGGCCACGCTCAACCGCCCGAAACAACTCAACGCTCTCTCCTACGGCCTGTGCAAGGACCTGTGCACGGCCTTCGAGGAGCTCGACCGCGACGACTCCGTGCGGGTCTTCGTCATCACCGGGGGCGAACGCGTGTTCGCCGCGGGAGCGGACATCAACGAGATGGTGGAAGCCACTCCGTTCGCGGGCACCGCGCACGACCGGCTGGTGCTGCGCGACCGCCTGAACCACCTTGCCAAGCCGGTCATCGCCGCGGTGAGCGGCTTCGCCCTGGGCGGCGGCTGCGAGCTGGCCATGAGCTGCGACATCATCATCGCCTCGGAGTCGGCCGTTTTCGGCCAACCCGAGGTCAACCTCGGCGTCATCCCGGGCTCCGGTGGCACGCAGCGGCTCACCCACCTGGTAGGCAAGCACAGGGCCATGGAGCTGGTGCTCACCGGCCGGTTCATGAACGCGGCCGAGGCGGAGCGCTGCGGGCTGGTCAACAAGGTGGTGCCGGCGGAGGTGCTGCTGGACGAGGCCAAGGCCATGGCCCACACCATCGCGCGCAAGCCGCCCATCGCCATCCGCTTCGCCAAGGAAGCCATCCTCAAGGCTGCCAACACGCCGCTGGACGAAGGGCTCGCCTTCGAGCGCAAGTCCTTCTACACGCTGTTCGCGTCCGAGGACCGCCGCGAGGGCATGAAGGCGTTCCTCGACAAGCGCAAGCCCGAGTTCAAGGGAAAATGAGCTACGACACGATCCTCTACGACAAGCGGGACGGGATCGCCACCATCACGCTGAACCGGCCCCAGGCGCTCAACGCCTTCACCCCGCAAATGAACCGCGAGCTGCTGGACGCGTTCAAGGACGGCAGCCGCGACAAGGCGGTGCGCTGCTTCGTCCTCACCGGCGCGGGCGAGCGCGCGTTCTGCGCCGGCCAGGACCTGAAGGAGCGCTCGCCGGACAGGAAGGGCTCCTTGGGCGAATCGCTGAGGGAGCGCTACAACCCCATCATCCTGGCCATCCGCCGGACCGAGAAGACCGTGCTCTGCGCGGTCAACGGCGTGGCCGCGGGCGCGGGCTGCAACCTCACGCTGGCGTGCGACCTGCGCATCGCCTCGGACAACGCGCGCTTCATCGAGGCGTTCGTGCGCGTGGGCCTGGGCCCCGACTGCGGCGGCAGCTACTTCATGCCCCGCCTCATCGGCCTCGGCAAGGCCACCGAGCTGTTCCTTCTGGGAGAGCCTCTGGAGGCCCGGGACGCGCTGCGCTACGGGCTCGTGGCCAAGGTGGTGCCGGTGGCGGAACTGGCGGCGGAGGCCCGCGCCATGGCCGAGCGTCTCGCGCGCGCGCCGCGCAGCGCCGGCCTGATCAAGCGCACCCTCAACCGCTCCATGTACGCCGAGCTGGAGGCGCAACTCGAATACGAGGCCCACACCCAGGAGATCGCCGGGCGCACCGCCGACTACGACGAGGGCGTACGCGCCTTCATGGAGAAGCGCGCGCCGGTGTTCAAGGGCGAGTAGGGCCGGGGACGGCCAGGGCGGAACTCGAACATGGCGAACGAGAACAAGATCGGGGTCATCGGCGCCGGCACCATGGGCGCGGGCATCGCCCAGGTGGCGGTCCAGGGCGGTTTCGAGTGCGTGGTGTACGACGTCGCCCAGGACTTCCTCGACCGCGGCCTCGGGCGTATCCGGGGCTTCATCGGCCGCGGCCGCGAGAAGGGCCGGATCGACGAGCAGCAGGAAGCCGACATCCTGGCGCGCCTCCAGGGCTCGCTCGCGCTGGAGGACCTGTCCGACGCCGTCCTGGTCATCGAGGCCGCCACCGAGAACCTCCCGGTCAAGCGCGAGCTGTTCCAGAAGCTCGACGACGCGTGCGCGCCCGAGACCCTGCTGGCCACCAACACCTCGTCGCTGTCGGTGACCGCCATCGGCGGCGCGGTGAAGGACGCGACACGGGTGCTGGGCATGCACTTCTTCAACCCGGCGCCGCTCATGGCGCTGGTGGAAGTGGTGCAGGGGGAGCTCACCAGCGACGCCGCCGTGGCCAAGGCCATGGACGTCACCCGGCGTTTCGGCAAGACCCCGGTGCGCGCCAAGGATACGCCCGGGTTCATCGTGAACCGCATCGCCCGCCCCTTCTACAACGAGGCGCTGCGCATCCTGGGCGACGGCGGCACCGACGTGGAGACGGTGGACCGGATCATGCGGGAGTCCGGCGGCTTCCGCATGGGACCGTTCGAACTGCAGGACCTCATCGGCATCGACATCAACTTCACCGCCACCGAGACCCTCTACCACGCGTTTTTCGAGGATCCGCGCTTCCGCCCCAGCCCGTTGCAGCAGAAGCTGTACCTGGCGGGCCACCTGGGACGGAAGACCGGCAAAGGCTTCTACAACTATGAGTAGCGTCGCGATCCTTGGCGCCAACCGGCTGGCGGAGGACCTGCACGGGCTCGCGCGGGACAATGGCCTCGACGCGGCGCGGTGCGCGCGCCCGGACGAGGTCGACCCGGCCACCGAGGTCGTGGTCGACACCCTCGCCCACGGGAGCGAAGCGAAGCGGCGGCTCGTGGAGGAGATCGACGCCGCCGCGCCGGGGGCCGCGCTCGTGCTCAGTTCCTGCATCCGCTGGTCCACCACGACGCTGGGCTCCTGGAGCCGCCGGCCGGAACGCATCGTCGGATTCGCCACCTTCCATCCACTGGCGCGCCGCAACGTCATCGAACTGGCGCGCGGACTCGACACCGGCGACGACGCCCTGGCGGCCGCCGGCGCCCTGGTGGAACGCCTGGGCAAGGAGAGCGCCGTCGTCAAGGACGCGCCCGGCCTCGTGTTCCCGCGCATCCTGAGCCTGATCATCAACGAAGCCGTGCGCAGCCTGGACGAGGAGGTCGCCACCGCCGAGGAGATCGACATCGCGCTGCGGCTGGGCACCAACTACCCCCAGGGGCCGCTGCGCTGGGCCGACGAGATCGGCCTCGACGAAGTGCTGGCGGTGCTCGAAGGGCTCCTGGAAGAGACCGGCGACGACCGCTACC
This sequence comes from uncultured Syntrophobacterales bacterium, assembly GCA_964519455.1. Taxonomy (GTDB): domain Bacteria; phylum Desulfobacterota; class Binatia; order UBA9968; family JAJDTQ01; genus JAJDTQ01. The sequence goes on along the minus strand of CAZFIU010000002.1, from coordinate 158,572 downwards.
GTCCGGCGCCGCTGCTGCGCAAGATGGTGGCGACCGGCCGCCTCGGCGAAAGCGCGGGCCGGGGGTTCTACCGCCACGGAGAGACCGGGGTTTGATATCGCAGGGCGGAGGGCCGGCCCCCGCCGCGGGAAGGGACACCATGCCAGAAGCCGTCATCATCGACGCCGCGCGCACCCCCATGGGACGCTACGGCGGCATCCTCAAGGACGTCCGGCCGGACGATCTCGCGGCGCACGTCATCGACAAGCTCATCAGCCGCAACGACATCGACCGGGCGACCATCGAGGACGTGATCCTCGGGTGCACGAACCAGGCCGGCGAGGATTGCCGCAACGTGGGGCGCAACGCCTCGCTCCTGGCGGGCATTCCGGAATCGGTCCCCGGCGCCACCGTGAACCGCCTGTGCGGCTCGGGGCTGGAAGCGGTCAACCAGGCCGCGCGCGCGGTCGGGGCCGAGGAAGGCGACCTGTTCGTGGCCGGCGGGGTCGAGTTGATGACCCGCGCGCCGCTGGTGATGCCCAAGGGGGCGGTGCCGTTCGCGCGCGGCGAGGTCACGGTCTACGACAGCGTGCTCGGGTGGCGCTTTCCGAACCCGCGCATGGGGGAGATGTACCCGCTCATCAGCCTGGGCGAGACCGCCGAGAACGTGGCCGAGAAATACGCCATCGGCCGCGAGCAGCAGGACGCGTTCGGGCTCAAGAGCCATCGCAACGCCGTGGCGGCCCAGGAGGCGGGGCGGCTCGACGACGAGTTGATCCCGGTGCCGGTGCCGCAACGGCGCGGCGACCCGGTGATGCACGGCCGCGACGAGGGGCCGCGACCGGACACCAGCCTGGAGCAGCTCGCCGCCCTGCGTCCGGCCTTCGTCAGGAACGGCACCGTCACCGCGGGGAACTCCTCGCCGCTGTCCGACGGAGCCGCCGCGCTGCTGGTGGCGTCGCGCGAGCGGGCGGAGGCGCTCAAGCTCCGGCCGGTGGTGCGCATCGTGGCGTCGGCGGTGGCGGGGGTGGATCCCGCCTTCATGGGCATCGGGCCGATTCCGGCCAGCCGCAAGGCGCTCGAGCGCGCGGGCCTGACCGCGGACCAACTGGACCTGGTGGAGTTGAACGAGGCCTTCGCGTCCCAGTCCCTGGCGTGCATCCGGGAACTCGGCCTCGACCCGGACAAGGTCAACGTCAACGGCGGCGCCATCGCGCTGGGGCATCCGCTGGGCTGCAGCGGCGCGCGCATCATGACCACGTTGATCCACGAGATGAAGCGGCGCGGCAGCCGCTACGGCATGGCCACCATGTGCATCGGCGTGGGCCAGGGCATCGCCACCATCGTGGAACGCGCGGAGGCTTGACCGACGGGGGAAAATACCCCATAGGAATAAAAGGGGGAGCGACCCGATCGCCGTATCGGGCATCATCGTTTCATGGCCGGGTTTTCCGGGACGGAGGAGGGGAACGTCCCGGGGCAAGGCCGGGATGCTGCGTCGCATGAGAAGCAAGGCATCCAGACTGCTGGTCTTCCTGTCCCTCGCGGCAGTGTTGGGGATAGCCGCGGTGGTGGGGCTGGAAGCCTTCCTGGAAAACCGCAAGGAATCCATCCGCCGGGAGATCGAGACCGCCGTGGGCCGCGCCGTGGCGTTCGACTCCGTCCGGCTGCGCCTGTTCCGCCGCCTGGGGAGCCTGGGCATCACGGTGACGGACCTGCGCGTAGCCGACGACCCGCGGTTCGCGGCGACACCCCTCATCCGCGCCCGCGAACTCACCCTCTCCCTGGGATGGCTGTCGCTCCTGACCGGCGCGCCCACGGTTTCCGACGTGTCCCTCGACCGGCCGGAGATCCAGGTCATCCGCAACGAGTACGGCGACATCAACATTTTCGCGCCCGCGCAACCGCTCAAGGCGGGGTTCGAATCGGCCCACGCCAACGGCGCGGCGGTCCATGCCCGGGGCGCCAAGCTCTACCTTGTGGACCGTTCGTCGGAGAAGGCCGAGGAACTCCGCCTGCAGGACCTGACGGCAACGCTCCAATGGCAGCGGGGACGGCGCATCCGCGTCGAGGTATCGGGCGCGTTGTCCGAGGACGGCGACCGCACGTTCTCCGTGGCCGGCACCGTGAGCACGGCGGCGCCCTTGCCGGAGTGGAGCCGCAACGAGGTGGACCTGGAGGTTCGCGCCGCGTCGCTGCCGCCGGCCCTGGTGGCGCGCGCCTGGACGTTCCTGGAAACGCACTTCCCGGCCTACCTGCGCCCCTCCGGCCCGCTGAACGTCAGCGCGCGGGTGACGGGACGGATCGACCGGCCGCGCGTTTCCGGCATGGAGATCACGGGAGCGTTGTTCGGCGCCCCGGCCGACAACGCCCGCCTGACCGGCGGGGTGGATTTCTCGCGGGGACCGTCGTGGAACCGCGCGCTGGCCCAGTGGCAGCTTCACCTGGAACCCCTCCACCTCGACCAGCTCAGACAACTGCCTTGGGTGGAACGCATCGTGCCGGCGGGGTTGCGAGTCCACGAGCCGCTTCGCATCGTCAACGCGCTGGAGGGGCCGCTGGACGATCTGAGGGTCCGGGCCACCTTGGTCGCGGACGACCACACCATCCAGTACGGCGACTGGTTGCTCAAGCCACCGGGAATTTCGGCCCGCCTGGCCATGAACTTGCGGGTCCGCCCGGACCGTATCGTGGTCGACGAGTCCGAGGTTCGGCTGCACAGCGCCAGGGTGCCGTTCTCCGGCGCCATCGTCCAACAACCGGAACACCTGGTTCAGATCGAGGCGCAGGCCGATGACGTGCCGCTGGCGGGATGGCAGGAAATGTTCCCGGGGGCCAGGGACTACCAGCTCGACGGGTCCGTGAGCGTTCGGCTGGCGCTTGGCCAAAGGTCCGGGCCGCGCACCGAACCGCCGACCCTGCGCGGCAACCTGAGCCTGGCCAACGTCCACGTCGCCGGCCCGCCGGGCAGGAACAGGACCGTGCAGGGCCTCCACGGAGAACTGGTGTTCCGCGGCGGCGAGATCGAGATACGCGACCTGCGGCTGCGCTCGGGGCTGTCGGACCTGACGCTGCGCGGCTTGCTGGTCAATCTCGACCGGCCCACGCTGCACTACAGTCTCCACTCCGACCTCCTGAATCTCGGCGACGTGACCGGCGACGCCGCGGACCGGGCACACTCCTTCAGCGACGTCGTTCACGAGGGCTCCGCCGAACTGCACGAAGGTGTTGCCTCCGCGCGAGGCTACCTGGCTTCCACCAGCGGTCAGGTCGGCGGCACCGCCTATGAGAACCTGCAGAGCCTCGTGCACTGGACCCGCGGCGCCTTGACCGTACGACAGCTCGCCGTCGAGACCCTGGGAGGCACGATCCACGGCCACGGCGCCCTTACCAGCCGGAACGGCCAAGGCTTCGACATCGAGATGCACCCGGCCGTGGAGGGCCTGGACGCCAACGGACTCCTCGCGCTCTTCCCCCACTATCCCGCGGATTGGATCAACGGCCGCGTGAGTCTCCAGGGGCATTTCCAGAGCACCGCCACGGACTGGCCGTCGTTCGTGCGAAACCTGAACGGCCAGGGCCGGATGACCCTGGACAAAGGCGTCCTGGCCGACTTCAACCCGGTCCGCGGGGTTCTCGCAACCCTCGATGCCGTGCAAGGGATCGACCGCATCGACGCGGCCGGCCCCGCGTTTCTCTCCCTGGTACGCGACGATCGGATTTCGTTCGAGAGCGTCGCGGGGCGCTTCACCATCCGCCAGGGCAAGGTCCGCAGCGACGACGTGCGACTGGTCTCCAACGACTACAGCATCGTCGGGAAAGGCTCGCTGGACCCCGACGGCCAGGTGGAACTCCTGGCCACCCTCGTGCTGTCGCCGGCGTTTTCCCGCGACCTGAGCGGGCGCTACCGCAACGTGCGGTACCTCTTCGACGCCGAGGGAATCAGTCTGCCCTTCCGGCTGGGGGGCCGCATCCCCGACATCACCATCGAGCCCGACGTGGCGCAACTCGTGCGCTACATGTTCAACAAGCTCGCGGAGGAGCGGCCGCCGCAGGCCGAAGACGGCGACGGCAACCTGTGGAAGCGCCTTGGGCGGGGCTTCCTGGAACTGCTCCGTTGACGCCGGCCGGCGCCCCGCCGCCGCGCACTCCCGATCTTCTCGTCACACCACCGGCCACGGTAATGGAAGTCCACGAACTCTACCTCCGGGTGCGCCGGCAGGACATCGCCTACATCAAGTTCATCGTGGAGTCCTACGAACTGCTCGGCATCATCCGCACGGTGGATCCGCGCGAGGCCGTCATCGTGCTGCTGGTGCTGGGAGACTCGCTCGCGCTGGCGCGCGACGTGATCGAGGCCCTGTCCGGGGAAGTCCCGCTGGAGGAGATTCCCCGGCCCGCGGGCCTGGGTAACGACTGGCTCCTGGGTGAGCTTGCCACGGTTGAACCGGACGACGGCGAAGAAGCCTGAGGGCATGAACGGTTCCACCGACCTCAAGCCCCGCGTACTCTCGCTCATGCGGGCCAAGCCGGGCCATCGCTTCAGCCTGCGGGAAATCCGCAAGGGCTTCGGCAAAGCGTCACGGGACGCGGTGGCGGACGCGCTCAAGGAATTGGTCCACGAACGCACGGTCATCCGTCTCCACAAGAACCACTACACGCTGGCCAAGACCGCGAGCCTCGTCTCCGGCGTGGTGCAGGGCCATCCCGACGGCTTCGGCTTCGTCGTGCCCGACCAGAAGGGCCTGGAGGACATCTACCTGAGCCGCAGGGAAATGCGCCGGGTCATGCACGGCGACCGGGTGCTGGTGCGCCCGGAAAAGAAGCGCCACGGCGACAGCCAGGGACACGTCATCGAGGTCCTGGAGCGCGGCCAGCGCCGCCTGGTGGGCGTGGTGCAGACCGACGGCGACCGCACCGTGGTCGTACCCATGGACCCGCGCGTGGCACCCGCCATCCCGCTGAGGGCACCGGGACCGCTGCAACCGGGCCAGGTGGCGGCGGTGGAGATGACCCGCTACGGCGGCGGCTACACGCCCGCCGAGGCGCGCCTGGAACAGGTCCTGGGCGCGCCCGACGACCCCGAAGTGCAGGCCCGTGCGGTGATCTTCCGCTACGGCTGGCCCGAGGACTTTTCGGACGAGGCCCTCCGGGAGGCCGAGCGCCACGCCGCGGCCGGCGTGCCGCGGGGCCTCGCCGGACGCCGCGACCTGCGCGAGTTCACCACCTTCACCGTGGACGGCGAGACCGCGCGCGACTTCGACGACGCCGTCGGCCTGGAGCGCACCGCCGGCGGCGGCTATGCGCTCTACGTCTCCATCGCCGACGTGGCCCACTACGCGCCGCGGGACTCCGCCCTCGACGTCGACGCCCGCGAACGCGGCACCAGCGTCTACTTCCCGGACCGCGCCCTGCCCATGCTGCCGCCGGCGCTGTCCACCGGCATCTGCAGCCTCAAGCCGGGGGTGGACCGGCTCACGCGCACGGCGCTCCTGGAGATCGACCGCCGGGGCGCAGTCGAACGGGTGGAGATCTTCCCGTCGGTGATCCGGAGCGCGGCCCGGCTCACCTACACCGAGGTGGGGCGCATGCTGGTGGACCGGGACGCCGCCGTGATCGCCAAACACCCCGAACTGATCGACTCCCTCGGTGCCATGGAGGAACTGACGCATCTCCTCATGGACCGGCGCCGCGCCCGCGGCAGCCTCGACTTCGAGCTGCCGGAGACGGAGATCGTGCTGGGCGAGGACAACGTGCCCATCGACATCCGGCGGGCGGAACGCACCATCGCCCACCGCATGATCGAGGAGTTCATGATCGCCGCCAACGAAGCCGTGGCCGGCCACTTGCGCAAGCGCAGGTTCCCGTGCGTGTACCGCGTGCACGAAGGACCCGACGAGGACACCCTGGACGCCATCGGCCCGTTCCTGTACACCTTGGGCTACCGGCTCCACCGGAGCGAGGAAAGGATATCGTCCACGGAACTCCAGCGTGTCCTCGAAGCGTGCCGCGGCAAGCCCGAGGAACGGGTGCTGAACCGCATGCTGCTGCGTTCCATGAAGCAGGCCTTCTACGACCGGGAGAACATCGGCCACTTCGGCCTGGCGTCCGACGCCTACCTGCACTTCACCTCCCCCATCCGCCGCTACCCCGACCTCTTGGTCCACCGGCTGCTGGACCAAGCCGCGGCCGGCCCGAAGCTCGATTCCGGGACGCGGGAAGACCTCGACGCCTACCTGCGGGAGGCCGCCGACCACGCCTCCCGGCGCGAGCGCCTGGCCATGGAAGCCGAACGCGAGATGGTGGACCTCAAGAAGGCCCAGTTCATGACCGACAAGATCGGCCAGGAGCACACCGGCGTCATCACCGGCCTGACCAACTTCGGCTTCTTCGTCGAGCTGGACCGCTGGTTCGTGGAGGGACTGGTAAGCCTCAGGTCCCTGGAGGACGACTACTACCGCTATTACGACACCGCCCACCTCATCAAGGGCCAGAACCACGGCCGAAGCTTCCGCATGGGCGATCCGGTCACCGTGAAGGTGGTGCGCGTGAAGCTCTTCCAGGGGGAGATCGACTTCGAGCTGGCGCGGGCGTGACACAAGGGCCGCCATGCAGGGGTGGGGTTCAGGGCCGGGCTTTCATCAGCCAACTAACGTTGCCCCTCCGGCTCCTCCGGCCAAGCAGAGAGGCCTTCTATCGAGGGAATGGAACTCAGACGCAGCGCTTCGCGACCGCGCCGCCCCGATCACTTCTTCCCCGACTTGCGCGACCTTTAGCCCGAGCAGGACCGCTCCGAGATCAAGTTCCAACCGACGTTGGGGTTGACCCAACAACGGCGCTTTGGTTACGTTAAACATGAGATGCGTGAGGAGCTGTTGCGGTGGTTCGCAACCGTGATGCCCAGTACAGGGGGAAGTCCGATAACCAACCCTATCCTGCCCATTCACAACATGGAACATCGCCACTTTGGTTTGACGCAGGCCATCGCGGAGTCGTACACAGAGGCCGCAAGCGTATGCATGGACCGGCATCACAAGTCACCGGCGGATGTCCATCTGGACAGCAGCGGCGTGCGTTCAACAACAGTGGTCGAGTGGCAAACCCCAAATGCGCGAGTACGGCGGGCATGGGCCAATGAGATCGACACCACGGAAGCCTGTGCCTACGCCTGTGTCTTAGCAGCGGTTGAGCTCTTCTATGGCCTCGTTGCCGTCCACCGGGCAGAAACAAAGACCGGCGCCGACTACTATGTTGCGCCCAAGGGCAGAATACAGTCCGATCTGGAAGAATGTTGGCGGCTTGAAGTATCCGGCGTGGATCGTGGACAAGAGGACACGGTCACGCAGCGCCTTCGTACCAAACTCGCTCAAGCCACAAGAGGGCACAGTAACCTGCCCGCGCTCGCGGGTGTGGTCGGTTTCAAGGCGCGTTTGATCCTGTTGGCCAAGCTTTGAACTCCGTGACGAAGGGCACAATGTCCTGGATCGAACACCACGAGATCAGTGAGCGTCTGGCTTCGGACGCACAGGCGGCCCTGAGCCAAGGTAGGAGGCAAAACGCTTTCGACTTGTATGCCCGTGCCGCTGATGCCGAGGCAAGTGCCCTTGCCGACCTGGATTTGTCCAAAACGCGGACGCTCGGCATCTCTGCGGTGAGCGCGGCCTCGCTGTACTACAAGGCCAAGAAGTTTGGCAAAGCCAAGGAAGTCGCGTTTAGGTGGTTGAACCACGCGGCCACCCCCGTGTTCGCCAGGAACGAGTTGAGCAGCCTTCTTCAGTCTATACGGGAGGAGGCCCCGGACGTCTCGGCTTCGTCACCTGTGCGGAACATCCAGCCCGCGATTGGGAGGGTTGATTGGCGATACAGCGTCCGTCCATCACCCACCGCCGAGATCTATCTTTATAGTGGATGAATAGTGCCCAGTACATCAGAAACTTGGCGGACACCAAGGCGTTCGCGGAGTCCGCTTGGCTGATCGAACGTCGGATCCGGGAGTTGGGGGCCAAAGAGGGCGATACCTCGCCAATCGGCGGTGCCACCGGGTGGCGCAAACACGACGTTTGGGAGTCGCTCAAAACGGTGAGCCACTTCAACCTTGGTGTTGCGCTTGAACTGCGATTGAAATGCCTGTTGGCATTGCATCACATAGCGCCGACGAGACGTGGAGCCCAAGGCCATTACTTGAGGAAGCTGCTTGAACGGCTCCCCTCTGAACTGTTGAATCGGCTCGAAGCACTTTACCGGCAGGCCATGGCCGAGAGAACCGTAACTCTCCTGGCGTTTATTAGCACTCAAGGACCTGAACGTCCGAAGGGGCCTCCCGATCGAAGTCTGGATACTCTGAGAGACTTTTGCACGTATCTCGATGAGGACGTGGGGCTGTGGGGCAAGCGATATACTTGGGAACAGCTCGATGAAGAGGACACATGGCGACACTATTTGACTGACCTCGACGCAATACTGGACTTTCTCGACCGCTCCGAAGAGCTGGCCGCCGAGTTGGCGAAGGAAAAGGGCCTTGTCAGATGACTACCGGCCCGGGAAGTGGCGACAATTGGCTTACATTAGCGCCTAATACGACCCATCGGATGGCCGCCCCAAACGGCACTTTGGCCTCCGATTCATAGAACTACACCACGGTCTGGCGGTGGCTGTCGCAGGATGCGATTCGGCCGTGGCATCATCGCAGTTGGATCTTCCCCAGAGACCCGCAGTTTGCCAAGAAAGCTGGACCCATCCTGGATCTCTATGAAGGCATCTGGGAAGGACAACCCCTCGGGGACGCCGATTGTGTGTTGTCCAAGTCATGGCTCAGGAGCCCTACCGTGGCGCTCCTCGCGTCTTCTGGATCATGGACAACGGCCCCTCACATCGAGGACAAAGCTGTCGTCGCCGGCTGATGGCCAAATGGCCCAACATCATCCCTCTGCACACACCGGTCCATGCCAGTTGGTTGAACCAAGAACCAAGTGGCAATCTATTTCTCTGTCGTTCAGAGGAAAGTGCTCTTGCCCAATGATCGCGTTAGCCCCCGCGTCAACGCCCCACCGACACCAGGATGATCCCCGTCACCACCAGCACCGTCCCGAGAACCGTGCTGCGGGTCACGCGCTCCATGTCCCGGAGGAAGATGACGGTACCCAGGAGGATCCACATGGGCAGGGTGGCGGTGATGGGGGCGATGACGATGACCTCGCCGGCGTTGAGGGCGTAGAGGATGCCGCCGGCGGACACGCCTTCGAAGAGCCCCGCCGCGACGAAGGGCCAGAACGCGCGGCGGTCCCAGACGTAGCGTTGCGCCAGACCTGGCACGACCTGGGTGATCCCCAGCAGGGCGAGGCCCACGGTACCGGTGACGGCGGTGAAGAACACCGGCTCGGGGGTCAGCGTCAGGGCGGCCCGCCGCAAGGGGAAGGCGATGCCCGCCATGACCGCGGCGGCCAGGGGCACGAGGACGTACCACCGGGGGCTGTCCGCCGTGGCCTCGGTGGCCCTGGCGCCCTCACTGGAGATGGCCGCGATGCCGGCGACCACGGTCACGTTGCCCAGGAACACGGGCAGCGTCAGCTCTTCCCCAAGCAGTGAAATCGCGATTATGCCGGCCCAGAAAGGGTGAGTGGCCCGAAGCGAGCCGCTCCGGGCGGCGCCGATGGTCTGCATGCCCCGATAGGTCAACTGGCGTACGAACGGTTGCAGGCTGCCGGCGGCGACCATCAGCGCCACCGCGGTCCAACTGAAAGCCGGCATCCCTCGAATCGCCACCGCCACGCTGAAAATCGCGGCCTGGAACACCATCGAGAACGTCGTCACCGTGGCCGGGGTGGAGTAGCGCAGGCCCCGCCGCGCGACGATGAAGCTCACCGCATACATTGCGGCGGCGACGAGGGCGACAAGCTCGGGGATCATGGCGAGATGTTACACCTTTACGCGGAGGCCGCCGTCAGGCTCATGGTTTCGGCGAGAGCCGGCATCGAAGGTCCGGGCAACCGCGTCAACGCCCGTGGCTCCCGGCGGGAGAATCGGTGGCAAGGGTGGCCGGCCGGCGCTCCCGACAGGGTCCGGCCGGTTCGGCGTGGCGATGCCTCTTCATGCCAACACGGAGCGCTCAGGAGCCGGCGGCCGGCGCCGCGGGGCTCGCCGCCCCGGGCGCGAGCCAGCGCAACGCCAGATCGGACACGCCGACGCCCGCGTTGGGCGCGGTCAGGCGCACGAGTCTCTCCACCTGTGGCAGGTCGACGGTGAGACGCGGGTCGAGCAACACGAGGTACTCGTCGTAGAGCACGGCCGCAAGGTCGGGGGCATAGCCGAACACCCGGCCCAGCATCGCCAGGGTTGCGTTCCGATGCCCCTGGAGGTAGCGGATCGCCTCCCCGTGCGCGGCCAGGAACACCGTGATGGCGTCACGTTTCTCGCTCAGCCGCGCCGCCATCGCTTCGACGGTAATGGGCATGGGATCGTCCGCCACGACCGGCCAGCCGGCGAGCGGCAGGAACCCCCGTTCCCGGGCGACGAAGTCGAACGGCCGCGGCAACAGCGCCGCGCCCGCGGACCCCTCGGTAAGCCGGTCCAGCGCGTGCTGGTCGGTGTCCACCGTGTCCAGACGGAGACCGGCACCGAGTTCCAGGCCGCCGAGCCTCCGGAACGTGTCCGCCAGCGGCGCCGTCTCGGCGATGACGCGGCGGCACGCCAGCACCTTGCCATCGAGACGCGCGAGATCGTTTGTCCCGGCCGGGACCATCAACACGTAGGGGCTGCTGTTCATGCACGAGCCGATGAGCCGCGTGGCTCCCGTGCGCAGGAAATGCTGGAGCGACGCCCGCCCGATGACGAAGGACAGGTCGGCGTCACCGGCCGCCAGCGCCTGGTTGCGCTCGTCCGTGCCTTGCACGTGGTCCCAGGACAGCTCCAGTCCGTGCCGGCGATAGATTCCCTGCTCGATCCCCAGATACCCGGTGGGGTCTCGCGGCACGCTCTCGCTCCCCTCGCCGAGAACCCCGTAAAGTACCCTGAGCCGTGTGACTTGCATTCCGTCTCCTGCCGTCTTCCCGCGAGGCATCGGCGCCCCGATGGGTCATTCGGTACCCCGCTCCACCTCTGGATTCCCGCTTTCCAGGCTGTGCCGAAACGCCCAGGGCACCCGCCTCACGGAACGTCATTCCCGCGGAAGCGGGAATCCAGGCGGGGCGATGCGGGGAATACGCCCGTTTGCCCCTCTCCACCCCTGGATTCCCGCTTTCGCGGGAATGACGTTCCGTGAGGCATCTGCCTCATGAGTCTTGACACAGCCGTTGTCTTGACACAGCCGTTTCCGCAGGAATGACGATTCGAGGGGTCTCCGCGTCATGAGCCGTTAGCTTGACACCACCATAGCGAAGGTGTACCGCCTTGCATAGGCGGGCGGTTGCGCGCCGTCCGCATCGCTTTCACACACGGGGTCCGCGCCCAGCGACAATCGTCCGCCCGGCGTGCGACCGAGCCCGTATCTCGAAGGAGACACAGCCATGAGCATCGCACTGTCCCACGGCGGAACGACCATGTATTCGTCCCCTTTCCGCTCCGACGAACTGTGGGTGGGGACACGCAAAGGCATCGCGGTCCTGGAGCGTGAAACCGGCGGCAGCGGCTGGCGGGTCGCCCGGCACATGCTCGAGGACAAGCACATCAGCGCCATCCACCAGGAACCGGAGAGCGGCTTGTTCTTCGCCGGGGCGTTTCACGCCGGGCTGCACGTGAGCGCCGACCGCGGCGCCACCTGGGAGGCGCGGGAGAACGGGCTGACCGAGCTGGACGTCTACAGCATCAATTCGTCCCGGAGCAACGGCCGCACCCGGCTCTATGCCGGCACCGAGCCCGCGCACCTGTTCTGCAGCGACGACCTGGGGGAGAACTGGACCGAGCTGACGGCGCTGCGGTCGGTGCCCAGCGTACCAAACTGGAAGTTCCCGGTGCCGCCACACATCGCCCACGCCAAGCACATCAACTTCGATCCGCACGACTCCGACACCGTGTACGTGAGCGTGGAGGTGGGAGGGCTCCTCAGGAGCCGGGACCGCGGCGAGTCCTTCGAGGAGCTTCTCGGGATCTACGAGGACGCCCACAGGCTGGTGATCCACCCGCGGGACTCCGATCGCCTGTACGAGGTGACCGGGCGCGGGCTGTACGTCTCGGAGGACGGCGGAGCGAACTTCGAGGAGCGGCTAGTGCGGCCATGCGAGAACGGCGACTATCCGGACGGCTGCGTGCTCAATCCGCTGAATCCCGACATGATGTTCCTGAGCGCGGCGCAGTACAACCCGGGCCAGTGGCAGAGGACCCACTTCGCCGGCGCGCGCATCTCGCGCAGCCTGGACGGCGGGCGCACCTGGGAGATCCTGCGCAACGGGCTTCCGGACCGCCTGCAGGCGAGCATCGAGGCGCTGTGCCTGGAAGCGGCGGGCGATTCGGTCTCGGTCTTCGCCGCCACCACGAGCGGCGAGATCTATTGCAGCGACGATGCCGGGGATAGCTGGTCCGTCATCGCCAGCGGACTGGCGCCCATCTCCAAGGACTTCCACTACAAGGACCTGCAGGCAGCATAAGTCCTGGGGCTTGTCCCGGCACGGCCGGGCACACACAACGCGAGAAGAGCCTTCGCGGGCAATGCACGGGGGCGGGTTTCAGGCCCGCCCCCGTGCCGATCCGCGTGGGAATACAACGGAAGGCAGCGCGAACGTGCATGGACACGCAGCGCCGCGCAACGGGGATGACTTGATGAAGTTCGGCTTGTTGGTTGACTGTCACGTACGCGAGGGTCGGACGCAGACCCTGGCTTTCGACGAGTTGTTCGAACAGGTGGATGCCGCCGAATCCATGGGGCTGGATTCCATCTGGATCGTCGAGCACCATTTCCGCCCCAAGGCCTCGGTGCTCTCCGCGTCCATGATGGTGGCCGGGGCCATCGCCGCGCGCACCAAGCGCGTGCGCATCGGCACGGCCGTGCAGGTGCTGCCGCTGGGCAACCCGCTGCGCATCGCCGAAGAAGTGGCCTCCATCGACCACATCAGCCACGGGCGGTTCGACTTCGGCGTCGGCCGCAGCAGCATCCCCAAGTTCTACGACGGCTTCAACATCCCCTACTCCGAGAGCACGGCGCGTTTCACCGAGTCGTTCGAGATCGTCATGCGCGCCTTCACCCAGGAAACCTTCTCCTTCGAAGGCGACTACTACTCCTACCACGACGTCAGCATATCACCGCGGCCGCTCCAGCAACCCTATCCCCCCATCTACATGGCCGTACGCACGCCCGAGGGCTTCGCCCACACCGCCCGCAGCGGCTTCAACGTGGTGCTGTGGTTCATGGGCGACTACTACGAGGATCGCCTGCAGATCTATCGCGAGGAATGGCAGGCCGCGGGCCACGCCGAGCCGCCCGAAATCCACGTGCGCGTGCCCATCTTCATCGCGGACTCGGAAGCCGAGGCGCGGGAGATACCCCGGGCCAGCGTGGAGCACGACGTCCACCGCGTCATCGGCGAGGCCACGGCCATGAACGCCGCCGACCGCGTGGCCCAGGCCCAAGCCTTCCTGGAAGACTACGACTCGTTCCTGCGCACCCGCGTCATCTACGGCTCACCCGAGTCCGTCCTCGACCGCATCGAGGAGTTCCGCGAACGCACCGGCTTGACCGGCATGATCCTCGACGTCAACCACGGCGGCCAGATCCCCCACGACCAGGTCATCAACTCCATCCGGCTGCTCACCGAGAAGGTGGCGCCGAGGCTGGCGTAGACACGTGCAACTTCCACCCGCACTCACGACGCAAATCCGCGACGGAACCGTGATGTTGTTTCTAGGCGCGGGGGCTTCCTTGGGCGCTACCGCACCTAACGGCGAACAACTACCTACGACCACAGAGTTGTCCGTTGCCCTGGCCGACGAGTTCCTCGGCGGCGAGGACGCGGACAAACCACTTGGCGTAATCGCCGAGTTGGCCATTTCCGAGACCGACCTCACCACTGTTCAATCCTTCATCCACGACACGTTTCGTGATTTTCAACCCGCGGCCTTCCACCGCTTAATTCCCACGTTTCGCTGGGCCGCACTCGCTACCACCAACTTTGACCTCCTTATCGAACACGCATACCAGGACTGCAAACAGCCCGCCCAAGAGCTGGTCCCTTTCTACAAGAATGCCGACCGAGTCGATGCGAAACTACGAACCCCTACTTCCGTCCCATACATCAAACTGCATGGGTGCATATCCCGACATACAGATCTGACCATCCCACTGATTCTTACCACCGACCAGTACGTCACCCACCGAAGGAATCGAAACAGTTTATTCGATCGCGTCAAATATTACGCCGGCCAATATACTGTAGTTTTTGTCGGCCATAGCTTGGCTGACTCGGACGTCCGTCAGATCCTGCTTGAACTTTCTGAGGAGGGGACGGATCGTTCCCGTTACTACATTGTAGCCCCAAATTTCAGTGATCGCCAGCGACGTTTTTGGGAAACAAAGAAGATCACAGCCCTACCGTGTTCATTCGCCGAATTTGTCGCCGCTGCCAATACTGCTTTGGATCCCGCCTTGCGTGCTGTATCCACGCCTCCCACCGCGCACCCGCTCGAAGGCCGAATCGTCAAATCAGGCCGAAGCTTTTCCGAACCCACACTGGCCCTCCTTCGGAGTGATTTGACCTTTGTCCGTGAAGACATGCCATGCCCCTTGGTTTCCCCCGAAGTGTTCTACAAGGGTGCCAGCCTCGGTTGGTCTCCTATTCAACAGAACTTGGACGCGCCCCGCAGGTTGACAGACTCGATGCTCAGCGATTGTATCCTGTTGGACGAAGTCGATCGGCCGACCGCGTGCGACTTTTACCTCGTCAAGGGTCACGCCGGCGCCGGAAAGACGACCTTTCTCAAGAGGCTCGCTTGGGAAGCCGCCGTCACCTTTTCGAAGACCTGCCTGTACTATTCCAGCACCGCGCGTTTACCGTACGAGGCCGTTGCGGAGATTGCCGATCTTGTCAATGACCGCTTGTTCCTATTTCTCGATAGACCCGTCGATCACGTATCCGACCTGACATACCTCCTGCGGCGCGCGCGACGCGAATCGCAACGCATCACGGTTTTCTGTACGGAACGCGCCAACGAGTGGAACGTCGAATGTGGGCCACTCAAGGTCCTTTTGAATGACTCGTTTGACTTGAAGTACCTTTCCCTCCCGGAAATTGGGGACCTCCTAGCCAAGTTAGAGGAAAACAATGCCCTTGGTCTGCTGGCGGACCTAACAGAACCACAGCGCGTCGCGGCTTTTGCCCAGAAAGCGGGCCGCCAACTATTGGTCGCCCTGCACGAAGCAACGATGGGCAAGACTTTCGAAGAGATAATATACGACGAATACTGCTCCATTGAGCCGGAGACCGCGCGTAACATCTACCTCACCATCTGCAGCTTAAACCGCCTCGATGTACTGGTTCGAGCCGGTTTGGTGAAGCGGGTGCACGGTGTATCTTTTTCCGCCTTCCGGGAACGGTTTTTTCTTCCCTTGGAGTCAATTGTTCAGACACTGGACTATGTAGCCGGGCGCGACATGGCGTATCAGGCCCGACATCCATGGATTGCCGAAACCGTTTTCGAAAGGGCACTTGTATCCCCGGACGAGAGATACGATCTGTATATGCGTCTGCTCGACGCGGTCGATGTAGGCTACAGCGTCGACCGTATTGCTTTCCGTCGCCTAATTCGCGCGCGCGATTTACTCCAGTTATTTCACGACCCGGTCCTCATAAGGACCCTATTCAAGAAGGCCCACCAAATTTCCTCTGACGACGCGTACGTCTACCAACAAGATGCAATCTTCGAGATGCGCCGAGAGAACCCTAATTTCTCCGCCGCCTACGACCTACTCAGCGTAGCCGAACGCCTCGCACCTTATGACAAAAGTATTACACATACGCTCGCTGAACTCGAACTCGAGAGATCCAAACATTCAAACAATCCCATAGAATACGGACGGCACATCACTTCGGCTAAACAACTTGCCCGGAGCCTAACCTCTAAAGACACTGATTCGTCGTACGGTTTCCACACGTTATGCAAATTGGGTCTCGACGAACTACAACAACTACTTACAGGCGACGCCGACAATGACGATCGCATAGACACCTCCATTAAGGCGCTGGAAAGAGAACTCGAAGCAGGTCTTCAGCGGTTTCCCGATGACCAGTACCTGCTTGACGCAGAAGCTCGACTCGCCCGATTGGTTAAAGACGACGTTAGGGCTATGGAGTCACTTGCTCGCGCGTTTCGCGGGAATCCTGCTAGTCCGTTTGTCGCAAAGGGCTTGGCACGGCTATATGCGATGTCGGGTGATCTAGACGCGGCACGGTCGACCTTGGAGACCTGTTTGGACCATCGTCCGGGTGACAAGGGAACTAATGCGGCACTAGCTAGACTCATTACCGAGCATTTTCCTGCCGAGGGCATGAAGGCAGAGTACCATTGGCGCCGTGCCTTCACGGACGGCGACGCCAATTATTCGACACAGTTTTGGTATGCAAGGCAACTCTACGTGAACGGTAAGACGGAAGACGCCATGAAGATCTTTCGAGGGCTCCAGTCTGCCCCGGTATCTCCGGAGGTAAGACACAAGATACGTGGGATACTCAACACAGATGAAGGATTACCAACACGATTCAAGGGTCGAGTAGAGCGGCTAGAGGCGACATATGCGTTGGTTTCTCAACTAGGCGGTAGAGACTGGGCGTTTTTGCACAGAAATAAGACGAAACGCGACGTTTGGAATCGACTTTCACGGGGAACGTCCGTGAACTATCGTATTGGTTTCACGTATAACGGTCTAGCTGCGTTCGACATCGCACTGACAGTGTGATCCGGTTTCGTTGCGGGAATATGGCCGAGGGCTCAGTCGGGAGGAGAACCTCCGCCCCGCACGGCCCCTTTAGGACACTGGAGAAGGCTGTTCCACAAGTGGGACTCGGCGAGCCTTTCTCGTCGTCCGCTGACGGGGCTCTCACGCATAATGTGTGAAGATTTGCGGTTCGGCGTTACCTCAACACGTCCGATGCTTCAAACCTTCGGCTCGTACCCGTGGTCGAACAGGCGGCGGTAGCCGGCAACCCCGGCCCTGACGCGCGCCAAGCCGGGATCGGCCCACATCACGCGTTTCACCGAGTCGTTCGAGATCGTCACGCGCGCCTTCACCCAGGAAACCTTCTCCTTCGAAGGCGACTACTACTCCTACCACGACGTCAGCATATCACCGCGGCCGCTCCAGCAACCCTATCCCCCCATCTACATGGCCGTACGCACGCCCGAGGGCTTCGCCCACACCGCCCGCAGCGGCTTCAACGTGGTGCTGTGGTTCATGGGCGACTACTACGAGGATCGCCTGCAGATCTATCGCGAGGAATGGCAGGCCGCGGGCCACGCCGAGCCGCCCGAAATCCACGTGCGCGTGCCCATCTTCATCGCGGACTCGGAAGCCGAGGCGCGGGAGATACCCCGGGCCAGCGTGGAGCACGACGTCCACCGCGTCATCGGCGAGGCCACGGCCATGAACGCCGCCGACCGCGTGGCCCAGGCCCAGGCCCAGGCTTTCCTGAAAGACTACGACTCGTTCCTGCGCACCCGCGTCATCTACGGCTCGCCCGAGTCCGTCCTCGACCGCATCGAGGAGTTCCGCGAACGCACGGGCTTGACCGGCATGATCCTCGACGTCAACCACGGCGGCCAGATCCCCCACGAGCAGGTGATCAACTCCATCCGGCTGCTCACCGAGAAGGTGGCGCCGCGGTTGACGTAGGCATCGGCCGACACCATCCCACATCTCACGTCCCTGCACTCAGCGTCCTCCGTGCCCCGGCAATTTCCGCACCCGCCGGGAATCCGGAGACCGATCCGCCGCTGGCGTCCTGTCCGCGCCGGGCCAGACGGACCCACAAGCCGACTTGATGTTTGTTGTAAGAAAAATTATCTTATAGACATGATCCGGCATTGGGACTTCTATGGACGCCGGGACGAGGTCGGCCGCCTGCTCGAAACCATGCGGAAGGGGCGATGGTTCTTTGGCGCCGTTCGCGGCCGCCGCCGGATCGGGAAGACCGCGCTGGTGCAACAGGCGCTGACGATTCTCCGGCAGGACGAACCCCGCCGGCGGCCGGTGGTGCTGGTACAACTGCCGGACGGCGGCGCGGGGGACTTCGCCGCGGTATTCCGGAGCACCGTGCGGGAAGCCGCGCTGGAAGGCATCCTGGACGGGTTGGACGAAGTGCGGGATCTGCCCGCGGTGGCGAACGCCATCGGCGCTCTTTGCAACGTCGGTGCCGTGGTCGCCCTCGATGAATTTCAGGTCTGCCACAGCGGGCCCTTGAGCGTTTTTCCATCACTGTTGCAGGCTCAGGTGGATCGCCTCCAGGACCGCGAAGAGGGAGGCGGACTCATCGTTCTCGGCTCCGTTCAGACCGAGATGGAAGCGTTGCTCAATGACCGGCGTGCCCCGCTCTATGGGCGGACAACCTTCAACCTCGCCCTGGGCCCGTGGGATTTTCGCACCGTCTTCGAGGTCAGCGACAGACACGGGGCAGCCGACCCAAGGCGCTGCCTGACTGCGTGGACGCTCTTCGGCGGGGTGCCCAAATACTGGCGGCACTTCGCGGAGGCAGGCAGCCTCGACGCCGTTCCCGATTGGGGAGAATGGGCGGCGGAGTTGTGCCGGAGACTCTTTCTCCGTTCCGACGCCCCGCTCCGCGAGGAAGGCGAGAGCCTGCTGGGGCTCGAACTCCGCCGCAACTACCTCGCCGTCCTCCGCGTCCTTGCGGAACGGAGCCGCAGCCATGCGGAACTGCGGGAGGCTCTTCCCGACCTCCGCAGTCTGGGACCTTACCTGCAAACCCTGACACGGGACTTGCGGCTGGTGGAGAGGGAACTCCCGGTTTTCGCTCAGGAGACCGGCAAGGGCGCCCGGTACCATCTCTCGGATCCGTTCCTGCGTGCATGGCTCTCCGTCCTTCAACCTGCCTGCCAGGCCGCGCGGGTGCTTCCCCCTTCCGAGGTGGCGCAACGGCTGGTCTCCAGGCTCGCCGGTCTTGAGGGGTGGGCGTTCGAGCGCATGGTGCGCCAGGCGAGTGAAGAGGCCTCCCGGGCGGGCGATGGCGACTTTCCCCTGACCGATCTGGTCCGCGGTTACTGGAACCGGCCGCGAACGCATTCCGGGTCCATCGAGATCGATCTTGTGGCATGGAACGAGGACCATCGCCGTGTACGTTTCGGCTCCTGCAAGCGCGACCCCCGCCGACACGACCGGACGTCACTGGGAGACTTTTACGACCACGTGCAACGCTTCCTGTCCACGCGCCGGGGCAAGCGGTTCCAGGGCTGGCGCCGGGAACTCGCACTCTTCGCTCCCCTGTTCCCGGCTGACCAGCGTTCCCGGCTGACCGAGGATGGGTGGGTGTGCCGCGACCTGACCGACTTCCGGCGCACGCTCAGCGATGACGCGCGCGGAGTCAACGGCGACTGGACGGTGGCCGACCAGATCGCCGGGGAATACCGATGACCCTGTCCATCGCGACGAGCGCACCGGACAAGGGGCGGCGCTTGACAGTGGTCAACGACAACTGGGGAGCGACGAGCCTCACGGCTGTGCTTGCCGTGCTCGAATCCGCCTGCGCCGTCCTGACCGACGCGTTCGGGACACCCCCCGACGCTCCCGTACGGGTGGCCCGATGGGACCGCGACCCTCGGGCGCTCTACGACCGGAGACCCTACGAAATACGCCTGAGCGCGCGGGACCGGCATTGGTGCCAGTACGTCTATCAGTTCTCGCATGAACTCTGTCACGTCATGACCCATTTCGACCGCTACAAGGAACACCGCCACAACTGGTTCGAGGAAAGCCTGTGCGAGATGGCTTCCCTCTTCGTTCTGCACCGGCTGGCAACGGTCTGGGTCGAGAACCCGCCACCCGACATCTTGGGCGCCTCCGGTTTTGCGCCGAACCACCGGGCCTATGCCGAAAAGATCGAGGCAACGCACCGCGCGGTTCCCGGCGGCGTCCTTCCGGAATGGTTCGCCGCAAACATCGGAATTCTGGAAGCGGCTCCGTGCAAACGGAACCTCAACGGCGTGGTGGCCGTTTCTCTGCTGGATCGGTTCAGGGATGACCCTTCGCTCTGGCGTGACTGCGGCTGGCTGAACCACTGGGACCCGCGGGCGGATGCGACTTTCTCCGACTACCTCGATTCCTGGTCCGCCTGTCTGCGAACGAACGGAATGGAGAACAGGATGACGACCATCGTGAGGGAGTTGTTCCTGCCCGACGTTGCCCTCTGACGCCTCCGGCCGCCATTCGCCGGCAACGTTTCCCCGGAACCGCTACTCTTCCGGCTCCCATACGTCGTCGTCATCGGGTTCGGCGCCGTACGTGAAATCGAACAGTTGACCGTATCCTTCCACATCGGAAAACACGTGAGCCAAGCCCAGGCCGGCCCACATCATGGCCTGCATGCTGGTCACCACCGGGACGCCGAGATCACGCTCCAGGCTGTCGATGATGGCCACGCTGGGCATGAGTGCGCCGGTGATCCAGATGCCGTCGGCGGACGGGGTGGAGAGGTAGAGTTCCTTGGCGGCATGGTAGACTTCCGCCAAGGGGAGAGTGGAGACGCCGTAGCGGCGTGACATGCCGGCCTCGTCGGAAGGCCACAGGGAGCGGTTGGCCACCACCTCGATGCCGGCGTGGCCCACGTACTCGGCGAGTTGCCGGTCCATGGACTCGTCGAAAGGCGTCAGCATGACCACCCGCTTCATGCCCAGGGTCTCCATGGCGCGGATGCAGGCGCCGATGTCCGTGGCAAAGGGTATGCGGGTCCGGCCCGCCACCTCCGCCAGCAGCTTGTCCTCGAAGCCCCACCCCCGGGTGACCACCAGCGGCACTCCCGCCTGGATGATGGAATCCACCCGCCGGTCCTCCAACTCGCCCACCGCCACGTCCATGCGGCCCACGGCGTCGTCGTACTGCTGCTGGGTCAGCTCGGTGACGTGGAGCGAGGTCATCACGATGGTGACGCCGTCGGGCGCCATCAGATAGAACTCGTAGCCGTTGTTCTCGTGCCCCGGGCTCGGGGTGACGAAGCCGATGCGCGCGCGCCAGCCGTAGGTGGCCCCGAGGGGCGGTGTCAGTGCCATGGTGAGTGACCTCCCGGAAATCAGGGAACCAAGCGGGTCCCTTCGACTTCGCTCGGTTGCGCCTCGCTACGCTCAGAACGCAAATCCGCCGGCCGCGGATCTTACAGCGCGTACAGCCGCCTGGGGTTGGCGTCCAGGATCGCGTCCTTGTCGGCGTCGGAGATGTCCGTGCGCTCGCGCAGCATGCGCGCGGCGAAGCGCTCCCGGTCGCCGTGGGGCATGTCCGTCCCCATGACGATCTGGCCCTGCCCCACCTCGGCCATCACGTGCGGCAACAGGGAGTCCTCGATCTCGGCGCTGAAGAAGAGGTTGCCCTTCTCGACGTAGTCCATGGCGGGCAGCGCCTGCTTGGGGACGCACTCGGGGATGAACTTGAGCAGCAGCTCGCCCTGGTTCTCGTAGCGGTGCTTCAGCCGGTCGAGCATGAACGGCACCCACATGCACCCGGCCTCCAGGAACACCACGCGCATGGCCGGGTGCCGGTCGAGGATGCCGCCGGCGATGAGCGAGGTGCACGCCATCAGCACCGGCATGTGGAAGGCGATGACGCCGGAGGGATAGATGTGCGAGTAGAGGTTGTTCACCGACGGGCAGGACCAGCCCACGTGGACGCCCAGCGCGAGGTTGTTTCCCTCCACGGCTTCGTAGAACGGCAGCAGCGCGTCGTCGTCCAGCAGACGGTCTCCCGCGGTTCCCAGCACCATGACGGACACGGCCCCGAGGCTCGCGGCCTCGTTCACCGAGCGCACGGCGCCGTCCACGTCGTCGAGGTTCACCACCGCGGCCCACTTGAGACGGTCGCTGCCGCCCAGCCGGTCGCCCAGCCAACGGTTGTACGAGTCGCACAACGCGGTGGCGAGAGGGACGTTGTCAGTCAGCGGATAGGCGAGAAAGAGCGTCGTGTACACCACCTGCACGGCGATCTCTTCCTCGTCCATGATCGCCAACCGCTCGGGGATGTTGGTGAGTTCCTGGCTGCCGACGCTGTCCACCTTGCCCACCGAGTGTTTCGCGAGCTCGCCGTTGATGGTCAGGGGCGTTCCCAGGTTGTTGCAGCCGCGGCCCACCCGGCGCGGGAAAAGCTGCTCGTCGATCATCCAGTAGGCCATGCCGTCCACGCCCACCACACGGGGCTTCTGGCCGCGGAAATTGGGGTCCAGGTACTTGTCGTCGAAAGTCTCCAGGCACTCTTCCACGTGGCCGTCGGCGTCTACGCAGTCCATTTCTCACCTCCATCGATTCACGGTACATTGACTCGTCGTCCTGTCCGGGAGGACAAGACAACGAACAACATTGAAGGCGCCGCGGTGTGTTGTCAAGCAAACCGCCGCGGACGGAACGGCGCATGGCGCAGCGGACCGGCCATGCCATGGCTCGCCGGGAACGGGTGTCAACCTCGTCCGCGGCGCGATTTCCTCCGAGGGAGTCCTTCCAATGAGCGAACCCGATGCGGATGTGACAGAACGGCTGGCGGAATGGGTCTGTGGATCGGTCTTCGACGCCGTTCCCGAGGCCGTGCGCGACGAAGCCGCGCGCACGCTGCTCAACTGGATGGGCTGCGCCGTGGGGGGATCGCGCCACGAATCCGTGGACATCACGCTGCGGGCGCTGGGACCCTTCATGGGACAGCCCCAGGCGACCGTGCTGGGGCGCACGGAACGGGTCGACGTGCTGCACGCGGCGCTGCTCAACGGCATCGGCTCCCACGTGTTCGACTTCGACGACACACACCTCCAGACCATCATCCATCCAGCCGGACCCGTGGCTTCCGCCCTGGTGCCGCTGGCCGAGCACCGGCCCGTGTCCGGGCGCGACTTCCTGCACGCGCTGGTCCTCGGGATCGAGGTGGAGTGCCGCATCGGCAACGCCGTCTACCCGGACCACTACGACGTGGGCTGGCACATCACCGGCACCGCCGGGGTGTTCGGCGCAGCGGCCGCGGCCGGCCGCCTGCTGGGACTGGACGTCCGGCGCATGTGCTGGGCGCTGGCGGGCGCCGCCACCCAGGCCGCCGGCCTGCGGGAGATGTTCGGCACGATGCTGAAACCCTTCCACATCGGACGCGCCGCGCAGAACGGCCTGGCCGCCGCGCTGCTGGCCGCCGAGGGACTCACCGGCTCCGAGCGCGCCATCGAGGCGCCGCGCGGCTTCGCCCGGGTGCTGTCCACGAAACAGGATTTCGGCGCCATCCGCGACGGCCTGGGCGACAGCTACGAGACCCTGCTCAACACCTACAAGCCCTACCCCTGCGGCGTCGTGATCCACCCGAGCCTCGACGGCTGCATCAACCTGAAACGGCGGCACGGGCTCACGGGCGACGACATCGAATCGGTGGAGCTGCGGGTGCACCCGCTGGTGCTGGAACTCACCGGCAACAAGACCCCGGAGACCGGACTTCAGAGCAAGTTCAGCGTGTACCACGCGGTGGGCGCCGCCCTCGTGCTCGGACGCGTGGGCGTCGCCGAGTTCGCCGACGAGGTCGTGCGGGAACCCCGTGTGGTCGCCGTGCGCGACCGGGTCTCCGCGGTGGCGGACGATCACATTCGTGAAGCAGGTGCCGTGGTCACCATACACTTGAAGGACGGCCGCACCGTCGAGGAGATCGTCGAGCAATGCTCGGGCAGCCTGGAATGTCCGCTGTCCGACGACGACATGGACGCGAAGGTCCACGCCCTGGCCGATCCGCTGCTGGGGACGGCGGCAGCCGGGGAGATGATTCGCGCCTGCCGAACGGTGGTGGAGTTGGACGATGCGAGCGCCCTCGCCCACAGCGCCACACCGAAGGAGAACCACGGGCGGAGTTAGCCTCCGGCTCCGCGGTCCCCGTTGCGAGACGCGCCATGATACCCCGAACCCGTCGCTGCCGCGAAACAGGTTGTGTCAAGACACCACTCGGTCTGGAAACGGCACGCCCCCCGAGACGTCATTGATATGAAAATAGAATCTTGTACCGTGAATTCAGGCAGTTACAGACGTTCGTCTTCATCATTCCCGGCCCTCCAATACGTCATTCCCGCGGAAGCGGGAATCCAGGGGTGGTTGTGTGGCGGCGCCATTACCCCAGGCCCTACCGCCCCTGGATTCCCGCTTTCGCGGGAATGACGGATCACACCCTTTGGCCACTTCCGCCAGCTTGGGGAGAATCCCATGTCCGACCACTACGACGTCATCATCATCGGCGGCGGCTCCGGCGGCTGCGTGGCCGCGGCCCGGCTCAGCGAAGACCCGCGCCGAAGGGTGTTGCTGTTGGAGGCCGCGCCGGACCCGCGACCGATCCCGGAAACCATCCGCCTGGCCAGCGCGCGGGACCGGGTCTGGCTGGAGACCCCTTACGTCGACATGGTCCCCGTGGTGCGGCCCGTCGACGGCAGCCCGTTCCGCTCCCTTGCGGGAAAGATCATGGGCGGGGGCTCTTCGGTCAACGCCATGGCCTGGGTGTGGCCGACCCGCCATGACATGGACCGGTGGGTGGCGGCGGGGAATGCCGACTGGTCCTGGGACACGGTCCACGGGGTCCTGAAGCGCATCGAAGCGGACCAGGACTTCCCGGACGACCCGGACCACGGCCACGCCGGACCGGTCTACGTCAAGCGTCCCTTCAGCCTGGACTCGGACCTGTCGCCGGTGGTGCGGGCCTGTATCGACGGCGCCGTCGAAATGGGCCTGCCGCGCCTCCCCGACACCAACGTCCCCGACCCCGTGGGCGTGGGGCCGGGGGTTTCCAACATCAAGGACGGCGTACGCCAGTCCGCGGTGGTGAGCCATCTCGAACCGGCACGGGAGCGTCCGAACCTCACCGTCAAGGCGGAGGCACCGGTGCTGGGGCTGACCGTGTCGGGCAGCCGCGTGGAAGGCGTGCGTTACGAGAAGGACGGCCGCCTCCACACAGACACCGCGGGCCAAGTGGTTCTGGCCGCGGGCGCGTACCGTACCCCCCAGCTCCTCATGCTGTCGGGTATCGGCCCGGCCGCGGAACTGGAACGGATGGGCATCGAGGTGACGCACGGGCTTGAGGGCGTCGGAGGAAATTTCCAGGACCACGCCGTGGTCCACGTGACCTTCGAGGCCGCCATGGACTTCGAGGTGGCGTGGACCCTGTCGAGGCTCCGTCTCATGGCACGGACCTCCCCGGGCGTGGATCACGGCGACTTCAGCGCTTCGCTGCGGCCTCCCACCAGGATCGAGGGCGTGGGCACCCTGCTGCCCTTGTCCGTTCAACTGCTCGAACAAGGGGCGTCGGGACGGATCCGCCTCCCGAGCCTGGACGCCAGGGATTTCCCCATCGTGGAGACGGGCCTGCTGGAAGACCCGAAGGACGTGGAAAAGATGGTGGCGGCCATGGAGTTCCTCCGGGACCTCGCCCGGACCTCGCCGATGCGCGAGTTCTACGGCGCGGTGCGCAATCCGGCGCCCGACGAGGACTGGGCGACCTTCGCCCGCTCAACCTACGACAGCTACCACCACGCCTCCGGTACCTGCAGGATGGGACCGGCGGACGACCCCGCCTCGGTGGTGGACCAGCGCCTGCGCGTCCACGGGCTGGACAACCTGTGGGTGGCCGACGCCTCGATCATGCCCGAGGTAACCCACGCCAACACCAACGCCACGGTCTACGTCATCGGCGAACGGGTGGCCGAGTTCCTGAGCAGCGCGGGGTAGGAACCTGTCCTGACTCCCAATGTTGCAAAAAAGTTTGTGATCCGCAGCAAGCCCTACGATCGTCATTCCCGCGAAAGCGGGAATCCAGGGGTGGAGAGGGGCCAACTGGGCGGCCTCCCCGCCCACGCGCCGCCTGGATTCCCGCTTTCGCGGGAATGACGATTCGTGAGATTCCGGATAACCCTACTCCTCACCTACAGTGACATTCCCCAACAATACCCCTCCGCCCTTCCAAACCCCATCCCGCTTGTCTCTCGGGCCTCTCCATACTTCCGGCTTCTGCAACATTGAGGCTAATAGGCTATGGAAGACATGGTCGGCGCCCTTCGACTTCGCTACGCTCAGGGCGAACGGTTGAGTTCAGGAATCCTGATGAAAACCCGATCGCCCCGAGCGTAGCGAAGCGAAGTCGAAGGGCGCCGACCCGTGTCAGACGAAGTCTTCAACAGCCTGCTACAAGGAGGAACCCATGTCCGATCACTACGACGTCATCATCATCGGCGGCGGCTCCGGCGGCTGCGTGGCCGCGGCCCGGCTGAGCGAGGACCCGCGCCGCAAGGTGCTGCTGCTGGAGGCCGCCACGGATCCGCGGCCGGCACCGGACAACGTGCGGCTGGCCAGCGGGCGGGACCGGCTCTGGCTCGAGAGTCCCCACATCGACACGTTGGCCGTCGAGCGGCCCATCGACGGGAGCCTGTTCTACCCCATGGCCGGGAAGATCATGGGCGGAGGCTCATCCGTCAACGCCATGGGCTGGGTGTGGCCCACGCGCCACGACATGGAGCGGTGGGTGGCGGCCGGCAATCCCGACTGGTCCTGGGACACGGTCCATGAAATGCTGAAACGCATCGAAGCGGACCAGGACTTCCCCGGCGACCCCGACCACGGCCACGCCGGCCCCGTCTACGTCAAGCGCCCCTTCAGCCTGGACTCGGAACTGGCTCCGGTGGTCCGGGCCTACATCGATGGTGCCGCCGAGCTGGGCATCCCGCTCCTGCCCGACACCAACCTCCCCGATCCCGTGGGCGTGGGTCCCGGGGTCTGCAACATAAAGGACGACGTCCGCCAATCCGCGGTGGTGAGCCACCTCGATCCGGCGCGTGGGCGTCCCAACCTCACCATCAAGGCGGAAGCGCCGGTGCTGGGCCTGACCCTGTCGGGCAGCCGCGTGGACGGGGTGCGCTACGAGAAGGACGGCAAGGTCCACACGGACACCGCCGGCCAGGTGGTGCTGGCGGCCGGCGCCTACCGAAGCCCCCAGCTCCTGCTGCTGTCGGGCATCGGTCCCGCCGCGGAGCTGGAGGCGCTCGGAATCGAGGTCGAACACGCGCTGGACGGCGTGGGAAGGAACTTCCAGGACCACGCATCCATCCACATGACGTTCGCGGCTGCCAGGGAATTCGAGGTGGACTGGACCCTGCCGAGGCTCCGGCTCATGGCCCGGAGCGCCGCCGACCTGGACCACGGCGACTTCAGCGTCACCCTGCGCCCGCCCACGCAGATCCAGGACGTCGGCTCGCTGCTCCCCATGTCCGCGCAACTGCTGGAGCAGGAAGCACCCGGGCGGGTCCGCCTCAACAGCACCGACCCCAAGGACTATCCGGCCGTGGAAACCGGGCTGCTGGAGCACCCCGCGGACGTGGAGAAGATCGTCGCCGCCATGGAGTTCATTCGCGACCTGACCCGGACCTCACACATGCGGGATTTCTACGGCGAGTTGCGCAACCCGGGTCCGGACGAGGACTGGGCGACCTTCGCCCGCTCCACCTACGACAGCTATCAACACGCCAGCGGCACCTGCAGGATGGGACCGTCCGGCGACCCCGCCGCGGTGGTGGACCAACGGTTGCGGGTCCACGGCCTGGACAACCTGTGGGTGGCCGACGCCTCGGTCATGCCCGAGGTGGTGCGCGCCAACACCAACTCCATGGTGTACGTGATCGGCGAACGGCTGGCGGAGTTCCTGAGGAGCGCGGCGTAGGCACCGGCGGCTGCCCGCAGTGCGATGCATTGACAGGCGGGTTTGAAACTTGGCCGTCTTGTTATCCCCTACAAGAAGCTCAAGTTAAACGCACCGGAACCAACTACGGGTCAACCCGGCGCTCGAATAAGTCTGATATCTGAAGGTCCGAAATCGAGTCGAATGGACTACTTCAATCACGCACCCGAATCCTCGATTCCTCAACGATCCAGAGTTGGCCGTCGAGGGAACCGGTGGAAAGCCGATGAAGAAACCGTGCTCCAATTTCCAGAAGATGGTCTCGTGCTTGGTTGTTCGGTCGAAACACGACGATTCCCGGATATGCGCCGGGCCGGTACGTTCGGATATCCGAAAAGTCACCATCGAGCGTCACGATGGCGCGGCCTTCTTGGACGCAGACGTTCGCCAGATCCGGATCGCTTGCACCGCCCAGCTGCTCATCGAGAACGGTGACCGCATCATGGCCTGCCCCATTGAACAAATCCGCCATTTCCGTGGGGAGGTTTTCGTCTAGCTTGAACCGCACTTGGGCCATTCCCTACTCGGATAGCGCCACCGTCCGCTCCTTGGCCAACTCCGCGGCGTAGCACATCGCTGCCTGCACGGACTCCTTTGTGATCGAAGGATAGCTCTTGGTGATTTCCTCTGAATCCAGACCGGCCGCCAGATTGTCGAGGATGGTCGCGACCAAGACCCGCGTACCCGTAATGCAGGCTCTCCCGTGGCAGATTTCAGGATCGACGGTGATGTGTTCTCGCCAGTTCATTTGGCCTGTCCCCCTTTCATATCCTTGGTACGGCCTCGGTTCCAATAAGGCAACATGCATCCAGCATATGAGATCCAGGGACCGGCGGCGCGATAGCGGGTAGTGAAGAACGCGCCAAGCGGCCTGAGCGTCGGGGAGATCAACCGACAGGAGGGTTTCAAACCCGCCCGTCCGGCTTCAGCGGTGAAATTCGCGCCCCCTGGCGCCGTGTTGTACTATCGTTCTGTCAGGTCCAGCAGCACCCCGTCCGGATCCGCCATGGCGTACTGCCCGATGACGCAGCCTTCCAGGTCCGCCCGGGTCATGGCGCCGAAGCGGCCGGCGTCCAGGTTGGCAGGCGCCGACTCCGGGGCGGCCTCGCTCAACTCCTCGATGTCCTTCAGGGTGCGCTTCAAGTCTTCCACGACGAAGCCGATGTGGTCCAGCCCCTCGCGCATGCCCCGGTAGAGGGCGTTGTTGCACGGGCGCACCAGCAACTCCACCTTCCCGTCGCTGACCCGGAAGCTCCCGTCGGGTCCCGGCCCCTCGCCGACGTCCAACTCGAACACCTTGTGGTAGAACTCCGCCACCCGCTCGGGGTGCTTCGCGCGGATGGAGATGTGGCTGACCTGGCGCGGCTGGTCCCAACCGTCTTCGAGGTAGCCCTCGCGCACCTTGGCGACGCCCTTCTGTGAGATGTCGTACTGGGTGCCGCAGGGATCGGTGCCGCGGGAGACGGAGAAGGGCACGTGGGGCAGGCTCTTGGCCACCAGGAGCTCCGGATAGTCGTTGCGCATGCGTTCCAGCACCAGCGGTATCTCCTCCACCTCGAAGCCGAAATGGTCGAGCCCGGACTGGTTTCCCGGATGCTTCTGCAACATGGCGAAGCCGATGACGCCGTCGCTGATGTGGCCGCGGTTGGGGTTGTAGTTGCCCTTCTCGTCGGTCATGCCGGTGGTGATCTTCTTCATGCCGAAGATGGTCTGATAGAACCTGGCCATCCGGTCCCAGTTCTCGGTGTTGAGGGCGATGTGCCGGATCCGCGTCTTCATGGTGAACCTCCCGACTCGGTGAAGTAACGCTCCTTTGGGGACGCCACTGGAAATCGAACATTTGGGCGCGCGTGTCAAGCGGAGCCCGCCGCGCTCCACGTCCCCATCGTCGGGCTCCGCCGCCCCGTCCAATGCGCGCGACGCCCGGCCCTGTCCCGGCCCTCGCCCGTTGTGGTATAAGGCAACCATTTCCAGCACGGAGGAACTCAACGCATGAAATTCTGCACCTACGACGCGAAGCAGGCGGGAGTGGTGGTGGACGACAAGGTCTATCCCGTGGGCGCGGCCATGGTGGCGGCCGGCATCCTCAAGGAAGGCTACACCATGGTCCAGGTCATCGAAGCGATGACCGGCAACCCGGACGCCCCGGCCTGCGTCGACGAGTGCATCCGCTCCGGCGATGCCATCCCCCTGGACCAGGTGACGCTGCGCGCGCCCGTGGACAACCCCACCTCGCTGTGGGCGGCGGCGGCCAACTACATGGACCACCGCAAGGAGATGGAGACCCGCATGGGCGGCGGCCACCAGGAGCTGCCGGACAAGGACGACCACATGTCCCAGGACTTCCTGAAGCCGGTGTCGTCCATCATCGGCCCGGGGGGCACGGTGATCATCCCCAAGGTCTCCCACGACGTGGACTTCGAGTGCGAGTTGTGCGTGGTCATCGGCAAGACCGCCCGGAAGGTCACCGAAGAGGAGGCGCTGGACTACGTCTTCGGCTACACCATCTGCTGGGACATCAGCCAGCGGGACCCCTGGGGCCGGGGCAAGCAGAACACCCGCAACATCCGCAAGGGCTTCGACACCTTCAGCCCGCAGGGACCGTGGATCGTCACCGCGGACGAGATCCCGGAGCCGCAGGACCTGAACCTCAGGGCGTGGCACAACGGCGAGCAGGTGATGACCGCGCATACCAGCGACATGATCTGCGGGGTGCGCGACCACATCCGTTTCCTGTCGAACGTGGTGACGCTGCGGCCCGGCGACCTCATCACCACCGGGACGCCGGCGGGCGTGCACACGCTCCTCGACGGCGACAAGATCCGCGGCGAGATCGAGAAGATCGGTGTGATGGAGCTGAACGTCAAGGCGGAGGCCTGAAGGGCCTCCGGCGATGGCAGCCGCGGTTACCCGAACCCTCCTCCAACGAGGATTCAGCGCACGGGAGGTACCCATGAAATCGATCCTTAGAGCAGCGACGATCCTGTTGGGCCTGTTGGCGGCACTCGCCATGGCGGCGCCGGTCCAGGCCGAGTTCCCCGAGAAGAACCTGAACTGGATCGTGCAGTTCCCGCCGGGCGGCGGCTACGACGCCATGAGCCGCGCGCTGGCGCGCAGCATCAACAAGCAGTTGCCCAAGGGCACCAGCGTCATCGTGAAGAACGTGACCGGGGCCGGCGGGCGGCGCGGCGCCATCAGCCTCTACCGCGCCAAGCCCGACGGCTACACCGTGGGCGTGCTCGACATGCTCGGGCTGGTGACGGCGCAGATCCAGGCCGGCGCCGGCAAGACCGTCTACGACCTCGAGAAGTTCGAGTACATCGCGCGCATGGGCAACGAGCCGTACACCATTTTCGTCAGCGGGAAATCGCCCCACAAGACTCTGGACGACCTCAAGAAGCTCGACCGGCTGACCTGGGGGTCGGAGGGGATCGGCTCCGGACGCTGGCTGCCCAGCTTCCTGGCGGCGCGCAGCCTGGGGCTCGAGTTCCAGTTGGTGACGGGCTACCGCGGCACCGGCGACAGCGTGCCCGGTCTGATGCGCGGCGATTTCGTGACCTGGCTCAACCCCAGCGAGCACTCCACCGTGGGGCCGCTGGCGCGGGACGGCAACCTTCGCTGTATCGTCCACCTCGGCTCCAAGCGGTCGTGGGCGTGCCCGGATACACCCACGGCCAAGGAGATGGGCATCGACCACGTCAACGAGATCGTGCGCCTGGTGGCCATCCCTCCGGGGGTGCCGCGGGACCGGGCCAAGAAACTGGAGGAGATCGTCGTCAAGGCCATGGACGACCCGGACTACCGCAACTGGGCGAAGTCCAGCGGCACCGCCATCAACCCGGGCGACGCGGCCGCCTCGGTCGTGACGTACAAGAACCTCATGGGCATGGTGAACCGGGAGGCGGAAGCCATCCGGGCGGCGCTCAAGAAGTAACGAGGCCGCTCGCTACAGGCGCCCGCGCCGGCCGTGCGCGGGCAAAGGACGGAGGTTTCCATGCCGGGTGTCATCGACGCCGACACGCACATATCCGAGTCGGAGGGGATGTGGGAGCTCATGGAGCCTTCCATGCATCCCCGCCGGCCGGTGATGACCGAGGTGCCTGACGATACGCTGTACGCGGACATCAACGTCCTGTGGCTGATCGACGGCAACCTCTTTCCCAAGCCCGCCGGAAGGGGCGGCTTCCGGCTGGTGACGCCGTCGCGCTCCAAGGGTCAGGTCCGGCGCAAGGACGTGCTCACCGCCTGCCGGGAGATCACCGACGTGCCGGCGCGGCTGGCGGACATGGACAAGCTCGGCGTGGACGTCCAGGTCATCTACCCGACCCTGTTCCTGGTCTACCTTACCGACGACCCGGAACTGGAGGCGTCGTTGTGCGGCGCGTACAACGACTGGATGGGGGACGTGTGGTCCAAGTCCGGCGGGCGGCTCCGCTGGGTGGTGGTGCCGCCGCTTCACTCCATGGAGGCCTCGCTGGAGGAGATGCGGAAGGGCAAGGCCAACGGCGCGGTGGGGGTCACCCTGCGCGGGCTCGAAAGCGACCGGAGCATCGCCGAGCCGTACTTCTTTCCGCTGTACGAGGAGGCCGAAAAGCTCAACCTGCCCATCTGCATCCACACCGGGTCCGGCTCCCGCACCCTTCTCAACCTGTTCGACCTGGCGGTCAGCTCGGTGTTCGCCAACCAGGTGGTGCTGCCGCTGTTCGCGTTCCGGGACATCGTCGCCAACCACCTGCCGGCGCGATATCCGGGATTGCGGTTCGGCTTCATCGAGGCCAAGGCGAGCTGGATACCCTATCTGCTGCACCTGCTCCGGCGGGAATCCCGGGCCGCGGTGGCCGGCGGCCGGAAGGCCATCCAGCGCCCCCGGTGGAGACACGAAACCAACGTGGAGATGTTCCGCGACTACCGCATCTACGTGGCCTGCGAGGCCGACGAGGACCTGCCCTACCTGCTCAGCTACACCGGCGAGGACAACCTCCTCATCGGCTCGGACTACGGCCACACCGACCCGGCCCACGAGCCGCGCATGGTGGACGTCATGCGGGCGCGCGACGACGTCCCGGCGGGCGTCATCGAGAAGATACTGGCGGACAATCCCAAGGCGTTCTACGGCCTCTGACGGGGTGTCTGTCCGCGACGGCCCCCGCCCGGCGGGAAGCGTGACCCACCACTCTATCAACGACCTCGCCGCACGCAGCAGGAAGCCACATGTACTCTCTCGCAGGACACAGCGCCATCGTCACCGGCGGCGCCAGCGGCATCGGCCTCGCCACCGTCCGCTTGCTGGCGGAAGCCGGCGCCAACGTGGTCGTCGCCGACGTCAACGAGGAGGCCGGCGCGCAAGTGGTGGAGGAGTTGACGGCGAAAGGCTCGGGTGCGCTGTTCGTCCAGACCGACGTCACGCGAGGGGAAGACGTGGACGCGCTGATTCGCGCCACCACGGACCGGTTCGGCTCGCTGCAGATCGTCATGCCGTTCGCCGGGATCGGGCTCGAAAAGCTCGCCCTGGAGACGACTCGGGAGGAATGGGACCGCATGATCGCCGTCAACCTCACCGGCAGCTTCCTGGTGATGCAGGCGGCGGGCGCGGTCATGGTGGAGGCCGGCTACGGCCGCATCGTGGCCATGGCCTCCGTTTCCGGCATGCGCGGCGGCACCGGGCGCACGGCCTACGGCGCCACCAAGGGAGCCATGATCACCATGGCCCGGGTCATGGCCCTGGAGTTGGCCGAGACCGGGGTGACCGTGAACGCGCTGGCGCCGGGCCCGGTGGACACGGCGTTGACCCGGAAGATGTACGACGACGAAACCCGGCGCGCCTATGACCGGGCCATTCCCATGCGCCGTTTCGCCCTGCCGGAGGAAGTGGCGCACGCGGCGCTGTTCCTGGCCCTGCCGCGGTCCGGCTACATCACCGGCATCACTCTGCCGGTGGACGGCGGCTTCAGCTCGAGCGGCGTCATCAAGCGGAGTTGAGCGGACGGGGAACGGCCTCGGGAACAGCCCCGGAGCCCTGACGGGGTCAAAGCTTGTAGAAGGCCAGGCCGTTCTCGCGCAGGATCTTCCGCTTGATGGCCTCGGAGATGTCGGTGCGCTCGCGCAACTCTTCGATGCCCGTCTCACGCGCCTCGGCATGGGGGATGTCGCCCTCGATGAGGATCTGGTCCTCGCCCACCAGCTCGATCACCTGGGGCAGCAGCGGCTCCTCCGCCTCGCAGGTCACGTAGACCCGGCCTTCCTTGAGATATTCGCTGGGCGGCTTCTTCGAGCGGTTCCCGAGCATCGAGACCACCGGATGGTAGTGGTCCATCCGTCCCACCATGTAGGGGATCCACTCCGAGCCCGCTTCCAGGAACGCCACCCGCAGCTTCGGGAAACGGTCCAGCACGCCGCCGCCCACGATGCTGAAGAAACCCATGAGCACGGGCAGCGTGAAGCTCAGGATCAATGCGGCGTAGGGGTCCTCGCAGGTCCGGGTCAGGCCCGGCGCGCTCCAGCCCGTGTGGACGCACACCGGCAGGTCCACCTCGCAGGCCGCGGCATAGAACGGCGAAAGGTCCGGATGGTGCAGCAAGGTCTGGCCCGCGGTGCCGCCGATCATCAGCCCCACGGCGCCCATCTCCCGAGCGCGCCGGACCTCCGCCACGCACGCTTCGCGGTCGCGCATGGGGATGACCGCGGCCCACTTCAAGCGATCGGGGCGTTCGCCGCAGCGCTGCGAAATCCAGGTGTTGTAGCTGCGCATCAAGGCGGCTTCGAATCGGGCATCGTCGGTGAGACGGTGGAACAGGATGGAG
Organism: uncultured Syntrophobacterales bacterium; assembly: GCA_964519455.1. GTDB lineage: Bacteria > Desulfobacterota > Binatia > UBA9968 > JAJDTQ01 > JAJDTQ01. Next base: position 123,943 of record CAZFIU010000002.1, on the reverse strand, counting down.
GAGAAGATCACCTGGATATCGATGCCGAAGGCGTCGAGGTCCCGGATCCGGGCGTCGATGTCCGTCATGCCCTGGCTGCCGATGTCGAATATCTTGTCGCGCGCGAACTTCATCTCCAGCGGGGTGCCGCTGAAGGTCGTACCCTTCCCCCACAGCCGCGGATGGATCTGCCCGTCGATGAGCCACCACGCGTCGATGTGGGAGTGGGTCGCCAATCCGTCCCCCTGCACCACCATCGGCGCACGGTGGCGGAACTCCTCATCCAGGAAGTCCCAGGTCTCGCGCACTTCCATGACGTGGGAGTCGGCATCGACGACGTCGATCTGTTTCATTGAACTCCACCTCCGGCGGCGTCATCCGGTGACGTTTGAGCGGCGCCCGGTCAGGTCCCTTCGCGCGCCGACCGCGTGGCTTCGCAGACCGCGAGAATCACCGCGTCGTCCTCACCCGCGGCCGCGTAACCGTGCGGTACACGGCCGTCGAAATGCACCGATTCGCCGGTCTGCAGGACCGTCGCGCTGTACGGTTCCATGAAGACCTTCACCGGCCCGCTGACGACGTAGACGAACTCCTCTCCGGCGTGACCCTCGATGACCGGTTCGCGCGTTTCCTTGGGCAGCCGGAGGAGAATCGGCAACAAGGCTTTTTGGGCCAGTTCGCCGCTCAGGACGCAGTAATGACCCTGGGCCGCCTCGTAGCGTACGCCGTCCCCTTCGCGGTTCACCGTCCTCGATCCGTGGGCAAACGTCGCGAAGCCCGCGCCGCCCGCCAGCTCCGAGGGGTCCAGCCCGATGCCTTCGCACAAGCGCGTGAGCACGTCGAAGTTCGGCGAGGTCTGGTTGTTCTCGATCTTGGACAACGTGGAGACGGCGATCCCCGTTTTCTCCGCCACCGTTGCAAGTGTCCAGTCGTTCTCACGCCTTGTCCGGCGGAGAAGCTTGCTGAGGCTGTTCGCCCTCTCAAACCGTGACATTTGTTCGACCTTGATTCGTGCGGCAGGAATTGTATTTATGGAAATATTCAGTCATCGCCGAAAATCGTTTCCTCGTTCGATATTGACTACGTTCGCTCAAGTCCGTCCCGAATACTCCGTGTCCGTCAACATCGCATCCGTTTGAGAAACCACCAGGACCAGGGCGTCCTGGTCGCCCTCCGCGATCGTTGCGTGAGGCATCCGCGCGTCGAAATGCACGGACTCCCCCGTCTTCAGGACTATCGAGCGGTACGGTTCCATGAAGAACTTCACGGCGCCACGCAAGACGTAGACGAACTCTTCTCCCGCGTGCGACGCCACCATGGAAGGCGCGTCGTCGCCCCTCGGGACCCGGATCAATCGGGGCGCCATGACCTTCTTCGCGAGCTCGCCGCTCAGAACAAGGTACTCGCCGTGCGGTGATTCGTACCGGACACCGTCCCCCAGACGGTTGACGGTCCGGGAACCGTGGGCCGACGCGGGACCACTTCCTGCCTGGAAGAATTCGGCCAGGTTCATCCCCAGGCCCTCGCACAGACGAACGAGGACGTCGTAGTTGGGAGATGTCTGGTTCTTTTCGATCTTGGACAGGGTGGACACGGCGACGCCGGTCTTCCCGCTCACCGTCGCGAGGGTCCAACCGTTCTCGCGCCGGAGACGGTGCAACGCCTGTCCGATATCGTGAGGGCGTGGTATTGCGCGCATGCGGCTCCTGTTCCGAGTGTGGCGCCAACAAAGATGATTACGTTGCCGGCGCGAAACCACAGTTCACACCTTTATAAGAACATATAACGTTGTCTGCGGCAAGCATTTACTTTCACGAACCGCGCCGCCGCGGAAAGATTTTGTCGGCCTCCGGCACGACTCCTCGCGAGGGACAAAGACTGTCATCATGCGCGGCTCCTTCAAGGCTTTCCCGTCGGCGGGAATAAGGCAATGTGAACGGCGGCCGCCGGCACCGTTCCCGCGGAAACGCGGACCAGGGTGAACGAGTCGCGGCGCGTTGGCGGCGCGGTTCCCGCCGCGCTAGACTTCCGGCATTCACCGCCCGTCGGGCCGGGCCCGATTCAAGCGCAACGCGGCGGAACGGCGTCGGCGGCAAGGGAGGGAACATGCAACTCTACGGGTACTTCCGGAGCTCGGCGTCGTACCGGGTGCGCATCGCCCTGTCGTTCAAGGGGCTGGGCTACGACCTTCGACCCGTCCACCTCAGGCGCGGGGAACAGCAGGCGCCGGACTACGTGGCGCGCAACCCTCAAGGACTGGTGCCGGCCCTGGTGCACGATGGCGCGGTGCTCACGCAGTCCCTCGCCATCATGGAGTATCTCGAGGAGCGGTTCCCGGAACCGGCGTTGCTGCCGGCCCGGGCAGCCGACCGCGCCTGGGTACGGGCGTTGGCGCAGGTGGTGGCCTGCGACGTCCATCCGCTCAACAACCTGCGCGTGCTGCAGTACCTGGAGAAAGACCTGAGCGTCGACGAGGACTCCCGAGGCGCGTGGGCGCGCCGCTGGATCGAGGACGGCTTCGACGCCATGGAAGCGATGCTGAAGGAAGATCCGCGGACGGGCCGGCATTGTTTCGGCGACGGCCCGACACTCGCCGACGTCTGCCTGGTACCGCAGATCTTCAACTCGCGGCGCTTCGCCGTGGACATGTCCCGGTACCCCACCCTGGCACGGATCCACGAGAACTGCATGGGCCTCCCGGCGTTCAGGGACGAGGCCCCGGAACGACAGCCCGACGCCGAATGAACCTCGCGCTATCACCGTCGCGGCTCTTGGCGGGCGCGGCTTGTGCGGCGGGCGCGGCCCTGGCACTGGCCCCCACGCCGGCGGGTTTGCCCGCGGCGGTGCTGCCCACGGCCGGGATCATGGTAGTGTGCGTGGGCCTCTGGGCCACGGCCGTGATCCCGGAGTACCTGACCGCGGTCCTTTTCTGTTTCCTGGCGGTGACGGTCACCGGCGCGCCGCCGGACGCGGTCTTCGCCGGCTTTTCCTCCACCGCGGGCTGGCTCGTGTTCGGCGGGTTGATCATCGCGGCGGCGGTACAGTCCACCGGCCTCGGGGCGCGCATCGCCACCGCGGCGGTGGCCTGGTTCGGCCGCTCCTATCGCGGCCTGCTGTGCCGCATCGTCCTCACCGCGGGGCTCATGGGCTTCATCGTGCCTTCGAACATGAGCCGCGTGCTGGTGATGTTGCCGATCTTCCTCAGCATGGGGGAGCGTTTGGGTTTCGGCCGAGGCAGTAGCGGGCGCACCGGCATCACCCTGGCGGTGGCCGCGGGCAGCATCTTCCCCAGTTTCGGCATCCTCACCGCCGCGGTGCCGAACGTCGTCATGCTCGGGGCGGCGGAGAGCATCCACGGCATACAGATCACCTACGGCGAGTATTTCCTGCTGCACTTTCCCGTGATCAGCATCGTCAACCTCGTCGCCCTTCCCTTCCTGATCGCCGCGCTGTTCCCCGCCCAGGTGGGCGCGTTGGAGGCACCCGAGGCGCGCACGTCCTGGACGGCCGCGGAACGCAAGCTGCTGCTGATCCTGCTGGCGGCCCTGGCGCTGTGGGTCACCGACCACTGGCACCGGGTGTCGCCGGCGTGGATCGCCCTCGGAGCCGGCATCCTCTGCCTGGTGCCGCGGCTCGGATGCATGCCGCCCGATTCCCTCGGCGGCAAGGTCAACCTCGGGCCGTGGCTCTTCATCTGCGGCATCGTGGGCCTGGGGTCGGTGGCGGTGCACAGCGGCTTGGGGGATCTCCTGGCAGGCTGGCTGCTGGAGAAGCTCCCCATGGAACCCGGCCGCGACTTCCTGAATCTCGCCGCCATGAGCGCCGTGGGCATGCTCATCAGCATCGCCGCCACGGTTCCGGCCGAGCCGGTCATCGCGGCGACCCTGGCCAAGGACATCAGCGCCGTCACCGGCTGGCCGGTGGCCACGGTGCTTCTGACCCAGACCATCAACTGGTCCATGGTGCCCTTTCCGTACGAGCTGCCGCCCATGGTTGTGGCCGCGCGCATCAGCGGCATGCCGGTAGGCCGGGCCACGCGGCTCTTGCTGGCCTTGACCCTGCTGGCCTGGACCGTGACGCTGCCGCTCCAGTTCGTCTGGCTGCGCCACCTGGGATATTTCGCGGGGTGACGGTCGTGGGATGGGAGACCGGACTCTACGTTTTCGCCGTCGTGCTGGCGGCCGCAAGCCTTCAGGGCATCACCGGCGCCGGCATGATGATCCTCTCGGTGCCCCCGTTGCTGGTGGCGCTGCCGGCCACGGTGGTGGTTCCGAGCATGGTCCTGGTCTATCTGCCCCTGGGCCTCGCCCAGCTCATCCAGCTCCGCCGCGACGTCGACTGGCGGCGCCTCGCGATCCTCTTCGTCACCTCCGCCCCCATGGTCCCGTTCGGCGCCATGGTCCTGAAAGAAGTCGACACGGCGACGTTGCAACGGGGCATCGGCGCGCTGATGATCGTCCTGGTGCTGCTGCTTCAGATCAAGCCCGGTCCCCCCTTCGCGCGGGAGGCGCCGGCGTGCGCGGCCGTCGGCCTGATCGCGGGGTTCCTTGCGGCCAGCACCACCGTGGCCGGACCGCCGCTCGTGTTGCTGGGTCTCAAGCAACGCTGGGAACCGGCCGTCTTCCGCGCCACGGCCATCGCCTATTTCTTCAGCATCTCCGCGTTCTCGCTGCCGTTCTACTGGGAGATGGACCTGCTCACGCCGGTCACCGCGCGGTTCTCTCTCTACGGCCTGCCCGCCGTGGCCGTCGGGTACTTCACCGCGACGTGGCTTCGTACACGGGTGTCGGTGGGGGCATTCCGCCGGCTCGCCACCGCCGTGGTGGTTGCCGGTGGCCTGTCCGCGGTTCTGCTATAGGCGTTTCGGACACCACGGGCTTCGGCGAAGACGCGGCTTCGGGGGCTCTGGAGAAGTGTTGACAACCTATTGGCGACGTTGGTAGAAGCGCGGCCAAACAGGCAACGGCACGTCCACCCGCACTCCGACCATTCTGCAACGCACGGGACGAACCAGAAAGGAGACGGAAATGCGAACTCGATTCCGCGCCACTTTCGCGGCCTTGGTCTTCACGGGCCTCGCCCTGACCCTTGCCGGCAACTCGGCATCGGCTCAGAACAAGATCCGGATCACCGTCGGCGTCACCGAGACCATGGAGACGTTCAACCCTTACGGAGACAGCGTGGCCCTGCTTTACGGCGTCTACACGGAGATGACCGGTCCCCTGTGCAAGTACAACTGGAAGGACGCCAGGTGGGAGCCGCGGCTGGCCAAGAGCTGGACGGTGGAAGACCCGAACAACTGGCTGTTCGAAATCGACCAGCGCTACACGTTCAATGACGGCAGCCCGGTGACCGCCGACGACATCGTGCACTCCCTCACGCGCATCCTCACCGATCCCCAGAGCAAGCAGAAGGCCGCGGTGACTCGCCCCATCAAGGAGGCCGCGGTGGTGGACAAGTTCAAGGTCCGCATCACCACCAAGAAGCCCACCGCTCCGCTGCTGGACTTCCTCTGCGACAACCTGATCATCACCAGCAAGGCGGCCTTCGACAAGTACGGCGCCAGGGAAGCCGACCGCAAGCACATGATGGGCGGCGGTCCCTACGCGTTCGCGGAGTTGGTGCCGGGACAGCGCATGGTCATCAAGAAGCGCCCCGACCACCCGGACATGGCGAGAAACCCCAACGCGCCGGACGAGATCGTGTTCCGGGTCATGCGCGAACCCGAGCAGCGTGTGGCGGCGCTGATGAACAACGAGGTGCAGATCGCCCTGTTCATACCGCCGCACCTGTTCAATCCCGTGAACGATTCACCCAACCACAAGATTGCCAAGGCGGTCTCCATCGTGATCATGTTCCTGGCCATGCAGCCCAAGCCGCCGTTCGACAAGAAGGAAGTGCGCCAGGCGGTGTGCTACGCCATCGACCGGGACAAGATCATCAACACCCTGCTGCAGGGTCAGGCGCGGCGCCTCGACGGGCCCCTGGGTCCGGGGCAGTTGGGGTACAACCCGAACCTGAAGGCCCGCTACACCTACGATCCCAAGAAGGCGCGCGAACTGCTGGCCGCGGCCGGCTATCCCGACGGTGTGGCCGTGGAGTTGCAGACGCCGGTCAACCGCTACGTGCTGGACAAGCAGGTGACCGAGGCCATGATCCCGATGCTCAACGCCGCGGGCTTCAAGGCCAGGCTGCTGACGCCGGAGTGGCCGACGCTATGGGCCAACGTGCAGAAGGGCAAGGTGCCGTTCTTCTACATGGGCCGCGGCGGAGTGCTGGACCCGAGCTCGGCGTTCCACCAGTACTTCAGGACGGGCGGGTCGCCGCGCATCGGCTTCTATCGTCCGGAAATCGACGCGGCCCTCGACGCGGAGCAGGCGGAGTTCGATCCCGAGAAGCGCAATCAACATCTGACCACGGCGATGGAGCTGATCACGGATCTGGCGCCGGCCTGCTTCCAGTGGCGGCACCAGCTCCTGTGGGGCATGACCAAGGACATCGAGTATGAGCCCCCGGCCGACGCCCGCATCTACGGCATGGACATGGTGGTGAAGTAACATCTTGTCCGGCGCACGGCGGGCATGCCTCCCGAACGGAGGCATGCCCGCTTCCTTTCCGAGTCCGCCGGCTTGAGTTGACAACTCCGAACCACGTTGATAGAAGCGCCAGAATCACGCAACCGTGTCGTCATGTTGCAAGGGAAGGTACAACCAGAGGAGAAGAAACGATATGCGGAACCACATGCGAACCACACTCGTGGCACTGGCCGTAGCCGGGCTCGCCCTATGCTTGGCCGCCAACACGGCGTTGGCACAGAACCAGACCCGCGTCAGCATCGGCGTCACCGAGACCATGGAGACGCACAACCCGTACGGCGACAGCGTGGCCCTGCTCTACGGCATCTATACCGAGATGACCGGACCGTTGTGCAAGTACAACTGGAAGGACGGCAAGTGGGAGCCGCGGCTGGCCAAGAGTTGGACCGTCGAGGACCCCAACAACTGGCTCTTCGAGATCGACCAGCGCTACAAGTTCAACGACGGCAGTCCGGTGACCGCCGAGGACATCGTACACTCCCTCTGGCGCGTGCTCAACGACCCTCAGAGCAAGCAGAAGGCTTCGGTGGCGCGCCCGGTGAAGGAGGCCACGGTCGTCGACAAGTTCAAGGTTCGCATCACCACCAAGAAGCCCACCGCGCCGCTGCTGGATTTCCTCTGTGACGGTTTGATCATCACCAGCAAGGCGATCTACGACAAGGTCGGCGCCAAGGAAGCGGACCGCAAGCACCTGATGGGCGGCGGTCCGTATGGGTTGGCGGAACTGGTGCAGGGACAGCGCATGGTCATCAAGAAACGGCCCGATCACCCGGCCATGGTGCGCAACCCCAGCGCCCCGGACGAGATCGTGTTCCGGGTCATGCGCGAGCCCGAACAGCGGGTGGCGGCCCTGATGAACAACGAGGTTCAGATCGCCCAGTTCATCCCGCCGCATCTCTACAAGCCCGTGGACAGTTCCCCCAACCACAAGATCGTCCCCACGGACTCCATCGAGATCATGTTCCTGGCCATGCAGCCCAAGCCACCCTTCGACAAAAAGGAAGCTCGGCAGGCGGTGTGCTACGCCATCGACCGGGACAAGATCATCAAGACCTTGCTGCAGGGACAGGCACGCCGCCTCGACGGTCCCCTGGGACCCGGACAGTTGGGATACAACGCGGACCTGAAGACCCGCTACACCTACGACCCCAAGAAATCGCGCGAACTGCTGGCCAAGGCCGGCTATCCCGACGGCGTGGCCGTGGAGTTGCAGACGCCGGTGGGCCGCTACGTCCTGGACAAGCAGGTGACCGAGGCGATGATCCCGATGCTGAACGAGGCGGGCTTCAAGGCCAAGCTGCTCACACCGGAGTGGCCGACGCTCTGGGCCAACGTACAGAAGGGCCGAGTGCCGTTCTTCTACATGGGCCGGGGCGGCGTGCTCGACCCGAGTTCGGCGTTCCACCAGTACTTCCGCAAGGGCGGCTCGCCGCGCATCGGCTTCTCGCATCCGGACATCGACGCGGCCCTCGACGCGGAGCAGGCCGAGTTCGACCCGGAGAAGCGCAATCAGAACCTCACCCGCGCCATGGAACTGATCACCGACATGGCGCCGGCCTGCTTCCAGTGGCGCCACCAGCTCCTGTGGGGCATGGCGAACAACATCGAGTATCAGCCTCCGGCTGACGCCCGCATCTACGGCATGGACATCGTAGTCAAGTAGAACGCGTTTTGTCCGACGGAAAGAGGGGCATGCTTCCGGCTCGGAGGCATGCCCCTCTTGATTTCAGCGACCCGAGCCCGATCCCAAACGTGACGGGAATTCCCGCCCGGGACCGAAACATCCAGGGAGGCACTCATGAAACCCCGATTCCGCGGCATCTTCATCCCTACCCTCACCACCTTCGACGACGACGGCGAGGTGGACTTCGACGTTCTCGCCGAGATGCTGGAGTTCCACGTCTCCGCCGGCGTGCACGGCCTCTTCGTGCTCGGCTCCACCGGCATGGGCCCGGCCATGACCACGGAACAGCGCGTGGCCACGGCGGAGTTCGTCATGGAGCGGGTCAGGGGACGGGTCCCGGTCGTCATGCACGCGGGCACCGCCGACGTGCAGACCACCTGCCGGCTCGCCCGGCACGCCCAGGGACTGGGGGTGGACGCGGTGGCCGTGGTGCCGCCGTACTACTATACCGACCACACGCCGTGGGAAATCACGGCGCACTTCAAGACCGTGGCGGACGCGGTGAACGGCACGCCGCTGTTCCTCTACGACAACGTGAAGTACTCCGGCTGGGCCTTCACTCCGGCCACCGCCAAGGCCTTGCAGAGCGAAGTGCCGGCGCTCTGCGGCATGAAGGCGAGCTACTACGCCCAGGGACCCCTGCTCGGTTACCTCGAAGCCATGCCCGGGGACTTCGCCGTCATGTCGGGGAACAGCATCGACCTCATGCCGGCGACGCCCCACGGACTCAGCGGCGCCATCCCGCCCTTGACGAGCGCGATTCCCGAGATCTGCGTGGCCTTGTGGAACGCCCTGGAACGGCGGGATTACGAGGCGGCGGTGCCGCTGCAGAAAAAGGCCGACGACTTCGGGCGCGCCATCGGCCGTCTGGGGCAGCGCTTCGGCCGCAGCGCGCATCGGGAAGCCATGCGCGCCCGCGGCTTCAAGATCAAGCGCTACCCGCGCTGGCCGTCGGAGGAGCTGACCGAGGAAGCGATGCAGACCGTCGCGGACGCCTTGAGGGCCACCGGCGTCTGACGGCAACGCGCGGTCCGGGGCTGCGCGCGGTCGGGGGCCGCGCCTGGTTCAGGCCTTCTTCTCTCCGGAGGCGGGGGCGGGCGCCTCGAGGTCCCAGCCCTGGGCGGAGATGTCCATGATCACGCCGTTGGGGCCGCGCACCTTCTCCTCGAAGTAGAAGCTGTGGTGGGAGCCCACGGCGTCGCCGAGGATCTCGGCCCCGGTGCCATCGAGCTTCGCGTTGGCCTCCTGAACGTCGTCCACCTGGAACCCCATGTGGTGGAGTCCCTCGTAGGTGGCGCCGCCGACCATGTCAGCGGCCTCGTCCGAGGGGTAGTTCAGGAACGCGAAGTTGACGTGCCCGTCCGAGAGGAACACGCCGCCGCCGCGCGGCGAGTCGGGCACCTTCTTGATAAACTTGAGCCCGAACACCTTCTGGTAGAAGGCCGCGGTCTTGTCCGGATCCTTGGTGGCGATGGCGATATGCCTCAAGCGTGCCATGGAATCTCCCTTCTTCTCGCTCTCTTTAGTGCTCCCGGCTGAACCCGACGACGTCAGTCGACCGCCTCCATGGCCCGGCCGACGCCGCCCAGGAACACCTGCCAGAACTCAAGCGACTGCCGCGCCGCGTCCAGGATGCCCTCCCACTGGACTTCCGTCGTGGCGTAATTGGCCAGCAGGTCCATGGTCTGGCCCTTGTGGTCGGTATCGGCCTCGCGGTGCAGCCTGAAATTGGGCAACTGCTCCTCGCTCAGCCCCAGGTCCGTCATCCAGCGCTCCTGGGCGCGCGTCTGGTGCGCGCCGCCGGGAATGATCGGGTCCAGGTTGACCCGTTCCAGCACGGCCACGCCGCCGAGCCCCTCCAGCCACCCCAGGTTGAAGGCCAGCCAGCTCCAGCCGGCGATGGCCGCGCGGGTAGTGGGCAGCGGCCGGGCGTGGTGCACCTCGTCCGCGGTGAGGCCCACGGCCTCGCCGTGCCGCACCCACAGGGTGTAGTGGTCGGAACCGCAACGCGGATCGAAGAGCATCTCCTCGGTCTCGTGCTCCAGCAGTTCCTTCTTGACCTCCATGTGCGGACAGCGCGCGATGAGGTAGGCCCATGCCGAGCGCCGGCCGCGCACGAACAGACCGAACTGCTGCGCGATAATCTGCGCCCGCCGCGGTGTCAGCCGCACCTCGTAGAACTCCTGTACCTCGGGAGCCGCGAACGCCTCCCGGGTCAACTGGTTCAGCATCTCGTCGTACCGTGTTGCCGTCGCATCCATCCTGCCGCTCCTCTTGGACGACGCTACCGTCCCGCGTCCGCCGGTATGCGCTCCATGGCCTCCAGCACGCCGGCGCGATAGATGGTCATGAGCTCCATGGACTCCTTGACGGCGCGCAGCGCCTCTTCCTGCAACGGTCCGGTGGCGTGCTTCTCGAGGTCGGGCAGGAACATGTCGCTGTGCTCTTCGTCGGCCTGGGAGTGCACGTCGAAGTTGGGCATCTCCTTCATCTTGAACCCCATGTCCTCGCTCCAGCGCCGGCCCATGCGGGTGGAATGGCCCCCGCCGTGGTCCCCCAGCAGGCGGTCGTCGTTGGCCCACTCGGTCACCGTGAGCGCCGCCAGCCCCTCCAGCCAGGGTTTCTCGCGGGTGATCCAGCCCCAGGCGTAGAGAACCGCGCGGGTGGTGGGAAGCGGGTCGGCGTTCAGGATGTCCTCGGGCTCGAGCCCCACCAGCTTGCCCTGGTTCACGATCAGGGTGATGTGGCCGTGCTCGCTGAACTCGTCCTTGATCACCTCGCCGTACTCGTGCTGCAGGATCTTCTGCTTGACCGACCAGACCGGGCAGTTGCCGGACACGTGCGCCCAGCAATCCCGGCGGTGCCGTATGAAGTGGGCCAGCTCGCGCACGATCACCTGGGCGCGCAACGGCGTCTGCTTGAGGTCGAAGTAGCGGGTCACGACGTCGGAAGCCGAATGCTCCCGCACGATGTCGCCGATGGCCTTGCGCCACTCATGAACTTCCATGGTCCGTCCCTCCCGTTTCTGTGCGGCGTCCGGCGAGCCGTCGCGTGCTTCGCCGGAGCACGACACGTTCCAACTCAATACCCGATGGCGCAGCCGTCCTTGCGCGGATCCGACCCGCCCATGAGGACCCCGGTGTCGGGCTCGATGGCGATGGCGTGGGCGCCGCCGAAGCTCTCGGGCGCCCCGGAGACGACCCGGTGGCCGCGCGCCTCCAGGGCGCCGGCGGTGTCGGCGGCGACGCCCGGCTCCAGCGCCACTTCCACGCCGGACAGGTGGTTGAACCGGGGCGCGTCCAACGCCTCCTGCGCGCTCATGCCGAAGTCCACGACGTTGCTGACGATCTGGCTCTGCACCTGCGCCTGGACGTGGCCGCCCTTGAGCCCCACCACCAGCACCGGGCGCCCGTCCCGGCACACCATGCCCGGCATGAGCGTGTGGCTGCAACGCTTGTGCGGGCCGAGGCAGTTGGGATGCCCTTCCTCGAGACAGAACATGTGGCCGCGGTTCTGCAGCACGATGCCGGTGTCCTCCACCGCGACGCCCGAGCCGAAGCCCATGAACAGGCTCTGGATGAAGGACACCCGGTTGCCCCGGCCGTCGGCCACGGCCACGTACTCGGTGTCCCCCGTCACCGGCGCCGCGTCCACGCGGTCCGCCGCCGTTTCCATGGAGATGCCGCGCCGGAGCGCGGCGATGCGCGGTTCCGCCACCAGGTCGCGCCAACTCACGGTCATGGAGTCGCGGTCGCCGAGGTGCATTTCGCGGTCGGCAAAGGCGCGCTTCTTGGCTTCGATGAAGAGATGGAGGTGGTCGGTGCCGTTGTGCTCCATCGCGCCGAGGTCGTAGCCCTCCAGGATCCGGAGCATCTCCAGCGCCACGAACCCCTGCGTGGCCGGCGGCAACTGGTACACCTCGTGGCCGCGGTAGGACGCGCGGATGGGCTCCACCCACTCCGAGGCATGCTCCTCCAGGTCCCGCGTGTCGAAGGCGCCGCCGAGCTTCTCCGAACAACGCACCAGCTTCTCCGCCACCTCGCCGCGGTAGAAGTACTCCGTGCCTCCCTCCGCGATGCCGCGCAACGTACGGGCGAGATCCGGCTGCCGGAAAATCTCTCCCGGCCGCGGCGCGCGTCCGTCCACCAGGTAGCCGGCCGCCGCTTCCTCGTTCTTCCGGAGCTTGGCCTCCAGACCGTGCCACTCCTCGCTGGTGAAGGCACTCACCGGAAAGCCGTCCTCGGCGCAGCGGATGGCGGGTTCCAGCAGCGCCGCCAACGGGCGCGTGCCGTGGGCCTCCAGGAGCGTCTCCCACCCGTGCACCGCGCCGGGCACCGTCACCGAGTGGATCCCTGTCTGCGGCACCGCGTCCAGCCCCTGCTTCCGGAAGACCGCGGCATCGGCCGCGTAGGGCGAGCGGCCGCTGGCATCCAGCGCCTTCATCTCGCCGGTCTCGGCAATGTAGAGAAGCGCGAAGGCGTCGCCGCCGATGCCGATGGACATGGGCTCCAGCACCCCGAGCATGGCCGCGGTGGCCACCGCCGCGTCCACCGCGTTGCCGCCCCCCACCAGCACCTGGACGCCCACCAGCGACGCCAGCCGCTGGCTGCAGGCCACCATACCGTTCCTCCCCATGACCGTGCCCATGTGTTCTCCGTCTGGACGGCGTCCCTTGAAACGTCATTGATATGAAAATAAAATCTTGTTCAATGATTTCTGGCAGTTACGGAATCCCGCTACACCCCAACGAGTCATTCCCGCGGAAGCGGGAATCCAGGCGGGGTGGGGCCGGGCAATGAGGCCGCCACACCCCCCACCTGGATTCCCGCTTTCGCGGGAATGACGTTTCTGAGGGTTATTGCCTCGCCAACATGGTGTTTTGACACCGTCTGTTTCGCGGGAATGACGTTTCAAAGGGCCATCCTTCCGCCGAACCTTGCCCGCCGCCCTTCAGGCTACGCCGCCTGGGTCTCCTCCACCTCCACCATCGCCGAGCCCAGCGCCCCTCGGTACGCCCGGTCCAGGGCCAGGCAGTCCCGCGCCGCGCGGATGATCAGAGCGCCGGTGTCCGCGTCGCGCACGTATTTCTCGAACACCGGGTCGAACATGTCCGAGTGGCCGATGTCCGCGGTCATGTGGAGCTGGGTGTTGGCGTCGAGCTTCTCCACGGAGCCGACGATCTCGTGAGCCTTCTTCATGGCCATGCGGTGGGTGAAGCCGCCGCCCTTGACGATCTCGTTGTTGTTCTTGCGCTCGGTGGTGTGGTTGACCATCAGGGACTCGATCCACGAACGCGTGGAGCACAGGTGGAACCACGCCCAGAACGCCGCCCGCGCTCCCGGCAGGAGCTTGGCCTCGTCCGCGGCCGCGGCCATCTCTTCGTCGGTGAGGTGCGCCGATCCCAGCCGTTCGTCGAAGATCAACTCGTCCTTCTCGTGCTCCCAGATGGCCCGCTTCACGTCCAGCGGCGCCTTGCCCGCCGCCACCGCCCAGCAGTCGCGCCGGCTCTTGATGTAGTGGGGGTAGTGGAGATCGAGAATGGCCTGGCGCGCCGGGGTGAGGCGCACCCCGAAGATACGCCGGTATTCGGCGCTCTCGAAATGCCGGTTCACCATCTCGTCGACGACGGTGCGGGCCTTCGTCCACTCGCTCATGAGTCACCTCCGTTCCGGGACGTCCCGCCCCACGCCGGGACCGTGCCGGGAGGGGCGGGCTTCCGGAAACACCTCGCTATTGTGATCAGACGGGCCAGCCGTGCTCGGACACGTCCACGCGGTTGTCCTCGGGATCCGTGATCCAGCTCTCCGCGATGGCACCGTAGGTGTTGGCCTTGGCGGTGGCCTGCGTGGAGTCCTCCACCGCCTTGACGCTGTCCACCACGAAACCGAAGTGGTGGATGCCGTAGGGCAGGTTCGGACTGCTGATCAGCGCCACGTCGACGTGTCCGTCGGAGAGGTAGATGGTGCCGTTGGGTCCGCGGGACTTCTCCTCCAGGCCGAAGTGCTCCTTGTAGTATTCCGCCACCTTGTCGCGGTCGTGGGTGTTGATGGCGATGTGCCGTATCCTGGGCCGTGCCATAAGCTTTCTCCTTCCTGATGACTCCCCTCGAAGCAGGGACGGATTCAGTTTCCGATGATGTTCCTGAGCTTGGCCTTGACCGCGGGCGAGGCGGCCAGCACCTGCTTCACCTGGACCGCGACGGCGTCCGCCGGTACGTGATTGATGGTCATCCGGGTCTTCTTGGCGAGGGCCAGGAACTCGGGGTCCTCCAGCGTGGCCTGGAAAGCCTTGCGCAGAACCTCCACGGCTTCGGCGGGGGCCTTCGGCGGAGCCGCGAACGGGCGGAAGAAACGGTACTGGGCCATCCATGCGTTGAACGCCTCCATGTCCTCCGCGCCCTTGATGAAGTCGGTGTACTTGGGCAGCCCCTTCACCTGGGGGTCATTGGAATCGCCCTGCAGGAGCACGGGGATCAACCGGTCGTCGCCCTTGGCGTTCAGCATGTCGCGCGCCGTGATCTTCATGGACACCCACTGCCAGCAGGCGCCGTCCACCTCGCGCCGGGTCATGGCCGCGCGAATGCCCGCCGTGCCCTGGTAGCCGGGCACCATCTTCACGTTGGCGCCTATCAACTGCTTGAGGATCCGGGGCTGCTCCCGGGTGCTGCTGCCCGCCGCCCCCATGGTCAGCGTCTTCTTGGACTTCACCACGTCGTCGAGGGTCTTGACGCCGCTGAAGCCCATGAACGCGCACACCGGCATGCCCACGCTCGGCGCCCCGATCCACTGGAACTTGTCGGCGTCGAACTTGATCCCCTCCGTGCCCATGGTCTGCTCCATGACCAGGCCGCTGATGAGCATGGCGAAGGTCAGACCGTCCGGCCTGGCGACGTTGTACAGGTAGTTGGCGGCGATGAGACTGCCCGCGCCCGGCATGTTCTGCACGATGAGGTTGGGCTTGCCCGGCAGGTGCTTGGGCATGTGGCGCGCGATGGCGCGCGCGTAGGTGTCGTACCCGCCGCCCGGCGACGTGCCGACGATGAGCCGAAGCGTCTTGCCGGCGTAGTCCGGAGCGGCATGGGCCGCGGCCAGCCAGAACAACGAAGCGGCGACTACCAGACAAACGAAGATCCTGATTCTGGGCATGAGTTCCTCCGGGCGTTGGAAAACGCCGGTTGCTTGGTGTCGGCGAAACCGAGACCGCCTTCGTGCACCATCCCATTTACTCCGCTTCGGTCTCCCGGTTCAACCCCGGCGGGCCCCTCTCCGGCCGCAGTCACTCGGCGCCGCCGGTTCGCGGCGGAATCGCGGCTGGTGTATACGTAAGGAGCTGTCACCCGCCGCCAACCCGGCACCGGGGCGGCAGGCACGAATCAAGGAGAGCGACGCCATGGACAAGATACAGTTCCCCTACCGCTCCGCGAGTCATCTGGCGTTCCTGCACGTGGCGGCGCAGTCCGGCGCGTGGGAGGAGCACGGCCTGGACGTGCAGTACGACGCCTACATCAGCTCCGAGGACGCTCACAAGTTCGTGGCCGACGGCAGCGTCGAGTTCGTCGGCGGCAACCACGTCTCCACCTACGGCGCACGCACGCGCGGCGACCAATGGCTCTACCTCGGGCAGACCGTGAGCTGGCTGGACCACCGGTTGGTGGTGCGGGCAGATTCCGGCATAGAGGGCGTGTCGGACCTCAAGGAGAAGGTCGTGGCCATCCGCGGCAACCACCCCGGCCTCAACACGTGGCTGTTCCTCAAGCAGCACGGACTCGACCAGGATCGCGGCGACGTGACCCTGGAACGGATCCGCGGCGCCGCCACCTGGGAAATGGTCCGCGACGGCACCGCCGACGCGGCGCTGGTGAACCCCCCCGCGGACCTCTTCGCCCAACGCGCCGGGTTGAAAGTCATCGACGTGGACCCCCTGCCCATGGTGTGGTTCACCACCATGTCCAGCGGACGCAAGTTCGTGGACGGTCATCCCGACATCGTCGAACGCTTCCTCAAGGGCGCATGCCAGGGCATCGCCTACTTCAAGACCCACCGGCAGGAGTCCATCCGGATCATCCGGGACCGGTACAAGACCGACGGCGACCTGGACCTGGAGGCCGCCACGCGCCTGTGGGAGAGCATCGCGAAGATCCTGAGCCCCAAGCCCTACGCCTCGTTCCAGGCCGTGGGCAACGTGTACGAGCTGGCCAAACGCAAGGACCCGGCCGCCGCCGAGGTCGAGCCCACTTCGCTGTGGGACTACCACCACCTGCGCAGGATCGACGACAGCGGGTTCATCGACAGCCTGTACCAGACGTAGGCGACGAAGAAGCAAGAATGACGACGGAAGTGTCTCAACGTTCCATCCGGCAAAAGGGGGTTTCCATGTGGCGTTTGGCGCTCGTGCTCGTGGTCTTGCTGATGGCCGCCTGTTCGGAAGGGGACAAGAAGCGGATTCTGGAAGGCCTTGACCACGTGGAGGTCGTCGGAGGAATCGCGGAGGTACTCGCCAAGTCCGATACTCTGATGGTGAGCGATGTGTTGGTCGTTGAGGGGACTCCATCTCTGACCGAGTACGAGTGCATCACCGAGACAAACACGTGCACACGAACCAGCGTCCCCTTGTTCGAGCCCCCCGACACGCTCCAGGAACTTGTCCCGGTGACGGCAAGTCCCGATGTGGAGCGATCCGACATCCGCCAGTACAATGGCATCGACCTGGCCGAATACAGCGCCACGGCGACCCGCGACGGAGTCGAATGGACGATCTCCCACCTCGGTGCATGGCTGGACTACAGCGCCTTCGAGACCTCCATCGCGCGCGGCATGAAACCCGACAACGTGAACGTGATGGCGGCCTACAGTCTGTCTTTCGGTGAACGGAACGATACGGCTCCCCAAGCGACGGCTCCCCAACCGCCGACCGTTACGTGGGAAGGGATAATGCTGGGCCACACGAGAGGGCAAGACGCCGTCCACGCGCTTCAAGGGGAGGCAACCATCGATTTCGAGTTCGACACGATGACCGTCGATGTTTTCCTCTCCAACATCACGACCGTAGAGAGTGGCGAGGAACGACCCCAAATAGATTTTCGCGACATCCCGGTCAGCAACGGGGCATTCACGGAACGCAGGGCGACCAGACACATCGCGGGGCGCTTCTACGGTCCCGCCCACGAAGAGGTGGGCGGCGTATTCACCCACCCAACGGCCTTGGGAGCGTTTGGCGCTCGCCAGGAATAGCCGGGCCGCGAGGGACCGGGTAAGGGTCGGCAATGGCATCCACAGTCTCGGCCGCGGCCGGCGGGGTGCCGTCCGGCTTCCGCTCGGGCCCCAAAGCACCAGGGACCGTACTGGTCACCGGCGCCAGCGGCTTCATTGCCAAGCACGTCGTCCTCGAGCTGCTGAACGCGGGCTATCGTGTGGTGGGGTCGTTGCGGTCGGAATCGCGCCGGGACGAGGTGCGCGACGCGGTGCGACCACATCTCTCCTCCACCGACGACCTCGACCAACGCCTGCGCTTTGTCACTCTGGATCTCGACAAGGACGAAGGCTGGCTGGGCGCCATGTCCGGCGTGGACGTCTTGATGCACACGGCGTCGCCGTTGCCCATGGGACAGCCGCGGGACGAGAAAGAGCTTATCCGGCCTGCCGTCGACGGCACGCTGCGCGCGCTCCGGGCAGCCTTCGCCGCGGGCGTTCGCCGCGTGGTGCTGACGTCCTCGTCGGCGGCCGTGACGAACCGGGCGCCCGCCACCGGAAAACAACGGTTCGACGAGTCGGACTGGAGCGACCCCACCTGGCCGGGGATGACTCCCTACACGAAATCCAAGACTCTGGCGGAACGCGCGGCTTGGGGCTTCGTCGCGAACGAGGCACCGGACATGGAGCTGACCACCATCAATCCGTGTCTCGTCCTCGGCCGCCCTCTCGACGACCACTACGGTACTTCCTTGAAGGTCGTGGAGCGGCTGCTCCGAGGCCGGGATCCGGTGCTGCCGAGGGTCGGCCTTCCGGTGGTGGATGTCGAGGACGTTGCGCGCATGCACGTCCGCGCGATTGTCGCGGCGGGCGCCGCGGGCAAGCGCATCATCGGAGCCACCGAATTCATGTGGCTCACCGAGGTGGCCGGGATCCTGAAGGCGGAATACCCGAACCGGCGGATCCCTTCCATGACCGCGCCGGACTTCCTGATCCGCCTGACCGCCCTCTTCGACCGCACCATCCGCTCCATCGTCCCCCTGCTGGGACGCCGCCAGGAACTGGACAACACCCGAGCGCGGCAACTCCTGGACATGGAGTTCACTCCGGCCGCCGAGAGCCTCCGCGCCACCGCCCGCTACATCGTGGGGCGCGGCCTGGCGGGTTAGCGCCAGCGTTCGACTTCCAGGATTCGCTTGAGCGGCAGGGAAATCCAACCCCGCGCCCCGCTGCGTACCATGGGAAAGACTTACGAATCGTGATTCCCGCGAAAGCGGGAATGACTATTCGGGGGTGATGCGGGGTCCGGCGATTGAACACGATTCTATTTTCGTATCAATGACAATCATGTAGGGCGATACTTCGTATCCCTCTTCACAAACTCCTTCGCAACATCGAGGCACAAACCAGCACTATGCCTCCGTACGGATCGTCACGCTACTTCCCGGACACGAGCTGCTTGTACTTGTCCAGAAGCTCCTTCGGCGCGCCGTAGAGGCCGGCGACGGTCTTCTCGATGTCCTTCGGATCGGCGGGCGAGATGACCAGGTTCTGCCGCTCCGCCTGCTCCAGGAGCTCCGGACTGCTCAAGGCGTCCATGAAGCCCTTGCGCAGGATCGCCACGCGGTCCGGAGGCGTGCCCGGAGGCACGGCGAACAACCGCAGCAGCTTCCACGTCCCTACCAGGAAGTCCGCCATGCGTTGCTGCTCGTCATTGAGGTTGAAATCCTTGAGCGTGGCGATGCCCGGGATCGGCTTGAGCCGCGGCTCCTCCCCCATGGACAGGATCGGGCGCACGAGGCCGCTCTCGATGTAGCGCCGGTAGTTGCCCTGCATGGTCTGCTGGGACATGACCCGCGCGTCCAGCTCCTTCCGTTCCATGGCGGCCATGACGTTGGACGTACCGCGATAGCCCATGACCGCCTTGATGGGAAAGCCCAGGTGGCGCAGGAAGAGCGTTGCGGCGGTGGATGCCGAGCCGACGCCGGTCGATCCGGCGTGCAGGGGCTTCTTGGAGTTCTTGAAATCCTCGAACGTCTTGACGGGAAGGTCGCTACGGACCCAGAGGACCTCCGGCAAGCTCCCGATGGCCGGATCCGTGATCCAGTTGAACTTCCGTGGATCGAACTTGACGGTCTTGTCTCCCACCACCGCATCGACGAGCGAGCCCGCGTTGAACGCGACGATCGTGCGTCCGTCGCCCGGCTGCATGGCGTAGACGCGGTTGGCCGCGGCCTTGCTCCCCGCTCCCGGCATGTTCATCACGATGACCGAGGGATTGCCGGGGATGTGGGCGCTCAGGTAGCGGCCCACCAGGCGGGAGAACGTGTCGAAACCGCCGCCCGGACTGTAGCCCACGACGATGCGGATGGTCTTGCCCTTGTAGAAAGGCTCGTCCGCGGCCCACGGGGCGCCGGCCACCAGCGCCAGCGCGACGAGTCCCATCAGCGTCGAACGCAGTATCTTCATCACGGATTCCTCCCTTGGACCGTTCCGGCCCGTCAGGACCGCGGGTACGGCTTGTCCGCCCCACGGCTTACGGTCAACGGTTCACAAGCGTCGCGGGACCTGCCTCAGAGGCCCGCCTTCGCCTTCAACTTGTCGATCAACCGCACGGCCACCTCGATGTCTTCCTCCATGGTGCGCCCGCTCACCCCCACGGCCCCCACCACGACGCCCTCCCCGTCCTTGACGAGGACGCCGCCGCCGATGGACGTCAGGTTGGCATCGCCGTAGGCGGCGATGCCGCGGTTCCCGACCATCTTCTCGATCTCCACCGAGTCGCGGCCGAACCACAGGGCCGAGTATCCCTTGTTGTGGGAGAGCACGCTGGAACGGTAGGGCGCGCCGTCCATGCGCGTGTAATGCACCAACTCCCGATACGGGTTGAGCACCGCCCAGGACACCGGCCGTCCGGCTTCGTCGGCCAACTCGGCCATCAGCTCGCCGGCCGCTTCGTGAATCACGCTGTGAGAGAGTTCCGCCACTTTGTCACCTCCGTTGAGGGTCGTCGGTAAAGAGTGTTGTCTATGTGATCGCCGCCCGTGGAGTCAAGCCGATTCGTCGACCTCACCCCGTCGTCGATGCGAAACCCCGAAGCCACAAGCTCGGGCGCCGCCGGCACGCAACCGCGCCGAGTCCGGGTCGATGTCTACAAGTCCGCTCTTCGGAGATCGCGGCGCCACGCGAGCATCCCGACGGTGGCGCCGCCGCAAACGACGGCGCCGAGCAGCAGCGTGAACGCGGAACCCACGAAGGACGCCACCAGTCCGGTCTGGGCCTCGCCGAGTCCGGGCATGCCCACGCTCAACATCCGGGTGAAGCTCGACACGCGGCCGCGCAGCGCGTCCGGCGTGACCGCCTGGATCACGGTGTTCCGCGGGATGGCCTGCATGGCGTCGAAGAAGCCCAGGAGCGCCACCATCGCGAACGAGGTCCAAAACCACGGAGAGAGCGCAAGGCCGGCCAGACACGCCGCGTAGGCGAGAATGCCACCCGCCACCACCAGGCCCTTGTAACGGACGTCACCCACGCCGATCATCGCCGCGGCGCCCAGAAGCGCTCCCACCGCCGGCGCGGACGAGAAGAGCCCGAAACCTGCCGCCCCCATGCCGAAGCTCGCCGCGATGATCGGCAGAAGCACGCGAAAGCTGCCGAAGTACACCGCCACCACGTCCATGGCCACCAGGACGGCGATGATCGACTCCACGCGGACGAACGACAGGGCCTCCACGAGGCTCTTCCAGGCCGACTGGGCGCTGCTCGCGTACGTCGCGCGATGGTTGACGAACATCAGCACCAGCGCGCTCACGAGATAGACGCAGCCGTTGAAGCCGTAGGTCACGCTCGTGCCCGCGAACCCGATCATCAGGCCGGCCACCGCCGGGCCGACGAGCTGCGCCAGTTTCCAGGCCGTGGAGGTGAACGCGAACGCGTTGATGAGGAGTCTCCTGGGCACCAGGTTCGGCGTCATGGCCGTGCGCGCGGGCGCGCTGATGGCCACGAACGCGGAGCTCACCATCGAGATGAGCAGGATGTGCCACAAACGCACCGCGTCCGCGGCGATCAGGATCGCCAGCAGCAGGTTGGCCGCCGCGCTGGCGAGCTGCATCGCCATGATGAACTTCTTGCGGTCGATGCGGTCGGCGATGATGCCGCCGCCCAGCGAGAAGACCACGATGGGAATGCCCCGGGCCAGACCGGTGAGGCCCAGGAAGGCGGGCGAATCCGTCAACTCGTAAACCAGCCACAGGTCCACGATCCGCTGGATCTGGTTGCCCATGGAGGCGCTGACCACCGCCCCGTAGAAGTACCTGAAGTCACGGTAGGCGAACGAACCTCCGGCCCGCTGGAGTCTGGCCTTGATACCCTGGAGCATGAAGCCGAAGGGAATTCGTCGAACGCTATAAGCCGTACCCTAACGTACCGCCAAAAAGGACACGCCCGGACCAACGTTCACGATCATTATGGTAGCGCATTTCGATATAAATCGTTCGATATTACGCCAACATGATGGCACGAGGAGACGTTGGGATGGACGGCCGGTACCGGGTTGACACACGAACAGACGTGTAGTACGAATGCTGAGCAACTAAAATGTTCGCGAGCAACAACATGGCACGAATCGTCCTCATCTCGCACCAGAACAAGTTCCCTTAGAAATGCGGTCAAAAAGAGGGGCCGGAGCGGCAACTCCGGCCCCGACACCATCTGTCAAGGAGCGCTTGACATAGGTGCAACCCAACCGTTCCTTGTAGAGGAACAACCCGCCTAGGTCAAGCTCTCCATACGTCAAAAGGAGAACTTCCTTGAACATCTCCAGAAGGCGTTTTCTCGCTGCCTCGGCGGCGGCGGTATGCACTCTTCCATTTTCCGGCTGCGTCACTCCGCACGGGCACCGGTCATCCTACACGACACCGATCCTCGAACCGCAACACCAGAACACGGTGTTTCATTGGATCGACGTGGCGCTGCAACAGGTGCGCGACCAGCGGCTGGCGCCGCCCCGAGCGGCCTACAACCTCGGTTTGGCCACGGCCGCCGGATTCCTCGCCGCCAACGGCATCGTCCAGGCGTATGTAGAACCCTACGGCATGGGCCCGGGACCGCGCGGGGCGGACCCGGAAGTCGCCTACGGCATGGCGTTCGCCGTGGCCGCGTCCGAAGCCTTCCAGCAACCCTTCCTGTTCGAGCGGAAGACCTTCGTGGACCGCTTCCCCGGCAGCGAAGCCAAGTCACTGGGGCTCGAGTGGGGCGCCGCCGTGGGGCGGCGGGTGTTGAAGATGCGCACCGACGACGGCTCCGAGCCCAGCGAGGCCAACTATTACCTGGGCCGCTACCGCCGGCGTACGGACTCGTTGCGCTGGTCCCCCACCGGACCCTTCTACAGCGCAAGTCCGGGCCCGGCGTACCCGTCCTTCCACCGGGGGTTGTTCCCCGGCCACGGCCGGATCAAACCCTGGACCATGACCAGCGCGGACCAGTTCCGCGCTCGGGACTTCTACGACCCGGCGAGCCCGGAGTTCGCCGACGAGTTCGACATGATCCGCCGCCTCGGCGGCGCCGACAGCACCATGCGGACGGCGGACCAGTCGGAGATCGCCCTGTTCTGGGAAGACGGCCCCTGGGGCTGCACCCCGGCCGGCCACATGGTCTGCATTGCCATACAACTCCTGCAGGACCGCGGACTGAGCTTCATCGAGCTGGCCCGGGCCTTCGCCCTGATCGGCATGACCCAGTGCGATGCTTCCATCAGCGCCTGGGACAACAAGTACCACCACGACATCGTACGACCGGAGAGCGCCTTTCGCACGCGCGCCCCGGCATTCGCCAACCCCGACCCGCGGGTCGTCCGGCAATCCGATTGGCGAAGCTACATCCCCACCCCGGAGTTCCCCGCCTACACGTCCGGCCATTCGACGTTCGCCGCGGCCGCGGCCGAGATGATCGCACTGATTTACGGCCGCGACGACGTCGCCTTCGGCGGGCAGTCGCCGGACCAGGTGTTGTGGCCGAAGCTGGCGGGCGTCACCCGCCACTGGACCAGCCTTACCCGGATGGCGGAGGAAAACGGGATGAGCCGCCTCTACGGCGGCGTGCACTGGAACATCGACAACACCGAAGCGTTGAAGGCCGGCCGGGCCATCGCGCGACAGGCCTTTCGATCGACTTTTCCCCGGAAAGCGTAAGGACCATGAACGTTCTTACGAGCCTTCCACGGCGGCTCCTGGCTCTCGTTGTGGGCGTCGCTGCCCTTCACGCGACGACGGCCACCGCCCAGGACATCCCCATCGACTACGAGCGGCTGTCGTCGCTGGAGGAGCCTCTCGCAACCGAGATCGGTGACGTGACGTTCGTATTGACGGGCCTCCTCGACGTCTCGACGAGCGTGGAACCGAAGGACGACAACGACACCGACACGGGCTTCATCGGCAATTTCCAGGCGGCCGCCCGGACCCAGTTGCCCAACCGCTGGCGCATCGGCCTTTCCTACTTCGGGCAATACGCGACCGACCCGACCGCGGTCCTCGAACAGGACGACGGCTACACGGACAACGCCGCGGCGTCCGTCGGGGGCGCCTGGGGCACGGTGTTCGGCGGGAACGTATCGGGCGTCGTACGCGGGCAGACACGCCGCGCGCGCGGGGCGGGCAACGCGTCGCTGGCCCTGGACGATGCCCTCGGCGAACCGCGGGACTGGGGCGGCGGCTATAGCGGCCGACTCGGACCGTGGGTGGTCGGCGCCACCATAAGCGAGGGAGGGGGACTCGATCTCGGCGCGAGCTTCCAGCGGCCCATCGGGCACCGGGACTACCGCTTCACAACGCGCTACACGAGGCAAACCTACCGCCCCGCGAACGGCGCGGAGGAGTTCGACACGAGCGCCGTCGGCGCCGTCGGCGAATTCGTCTACGGCAGCAGCCTGTTCGACGCCGGCGCCGGCTACCAGCGCTTCTCGTCGAATGGTTCGGCGGCCGATCGCTGGCACGTCTCCACCGGGGTCCGCCACAAGACCGGGATGCTGAGCCTGTCGCTGGAAGGGCACTACGGCCGGATCGAAGGCGATGAAGAAACCTCCGCGTCCTTGGGAGCCCAATACGACCTGGCCCGCGGGCTGTCTGTGAACGCGGCGATCAACTACGTCGAGGCCGCCGCTACGCTGGACAACGCGCCGCTTGTGGACGTCGACGAGACGAAGGTCGTGCTGTCACTGCGATACAGCTTTTAGCCGGCCGTTGGAGAACACGGTTGGCGCCCTTCGGTTCCGTCAGGGAGCGGATCGAACCCGGCCGCTCGGGCCACCGTGCTTCAGCGCCAGGTTCGCGCCGCCACCTCGTTGCGCAGGATCTTCCCCACCGGGCTCTTGGGAATCGCATCGGCGAACGCGATGCGGTACGGCACCTTGTAGTGGGCCAACTCGTCCCTGAGACTCCGCCGCAGAGTCTCCGCCAACTCCGCGGACGCCCCCTGCCCCTCCGCCGGCACCACCACGCCGAGCACGCGGTTGCCGATCTCCGGGTCCGGCTCCGGCACCACCACGGCCTCGGCCACGGCGGGATGGCGCTGGAGCGCGTTCTCCACTTCCGTGGGCACGAGGAAGAGCCCGCGGGTCTTGAAGCAGTCGTCGCCGCGGCCGGCGATGAAGAAATAGCCGTCCGCGTCCCGATAGGCCAGGTCGCCGGTATCGTAGACGCCGTTGCGCCGGGCCGCTTCGGTACGTTCGGCATCACCGTGATACTCCAGAAACAGCCCGGGGTCCTCGGTGGAGATCACCGTCCGGCCCACGGCCCCGTCCGCCACCGGGCGGCCGTCCTCGTCGACGATGGCGATGCCCACGTCCGGAGCCGGCACGCCAACCGAACCCGGCTTCACCGGGTGGCGCGCGCCCTGCCCCACCACGAGCTGGTACTCGGAGACGCCATAGTGCTCGTACATCTCGCAGCCGAAACGCGCTTTCCACTGGCGGTACGTGGCTTCGCGTAGCGCCTCGCCGGTGGAGTGGACGCCCCGGAGCGTGCGGATGTCGTACGCGCCCTCGATGCCCTCCGTGGCCAGCATCCGGCGGTAGACCGTGGCCACCGAGTGCAGCAGCGTGACGCGGAAGGCGGCCACGTGCTCCAGCACGTTCTCGGGCGTGGCCCGGCCCGACAGCACCGCGCAGGTGACACCGT
Source organism: uncultured Syntrophobacterales bacterium (assembly GCA_964519455.1). GTDB lineage: Bacteria > Desulfobacterota > Binatia > UBA9968 > JAJDTQ01 > JAJDTQ01. The sequence goes on along the minus strand of CAZFIU010000002.1, from coordinate 98,325 downwards.
TGCGTAGCGGGAAGAGCAGGTTGTGGCCCAGGGCGCTGATGAAGCTCCACTCCCCCGTGGCCATCACCACGTCTTCCGGCTCGGGCGGAAGACGGTAGCGGTTGAGGTCCCCCAGCGCCACGATCCAGCGGTGCGCGTGCACGATGCACTTGGGCCGCCCGGTGGTGCCGGAGGTGCACACCATGAACGCCGGCTCGTGCGCGGACGTGTCTCGCGTGGGGACATCGTCCCCCGATTCGCCGCCCACGGCGTCGAACGGGACTTCATCGCCCATGGCCTCTCCGGCGCAGATCACGGCCTCCAGCCCCACGGAGGCGCGCAGCTCGCGCAACGTCCGCGCGCGAGAGCCCTCGGTAACGGCAAACCGGGGCTCGGTCTGCTCGAGGATGGCCCCGACTTCCCGCACCCCCAGGAGCGAGTTGACCGCCACCGGGAGGGCGCCGAGCTTCACCGCCGCCAGGAAGGCCGTGGCGAACTCAGCCGAGTTGGGCATCTGCAGGAGCACCCGTTCGCCGGGCTCGATCCCCATCGCCCGGAGCCCTCGGGCGAAGCCGTGCACCCTGTCGCGCAACTCGCCGTAGCTGAGCGAACCGCCGCGCCACACCATCGCGGCGCGCGCACCATGGCCCGCCGCCACCGGACCCTCCAGCACCTCCTCGGCGATGTTGAGCCTGGACGGAATCTCTCTATAGCCCGGCCACGGGGCCGCCGATTCAGAGTTGCTCATGCTTCCCGGGATTCCGGCGCGCGTTCGTCATTCCTTGTTGCCCGGCTTCTCCGGGAACGGCCACCCGGCGTCGTACGGGTAGGTGTAGCGCGGCGGACGCTTGTCCTTGAACGCGCGCATGCCCTCCTGGCAGTCCTTGGTACGGGTGATCTCGAGCACCGACTCCAGCTCCTCGCGGTAGCCCTCGTCGGTGCGGTTCCAGTTCCAGTACATCTTCACCAGCCGCTTGGCGTGGCGCACCGACAGGTAAGGGTTGGCGGCGATGCTTCCGGCCAGGGCGAAGGCCTGCTCCATCAGTTCCTCGTGCGGGAACACTTCGTCCACGAGCCCGATGCGCAACGCTTCGGCGGCGTCGATGATCTCGCCCGTGAGGATCAGGCGCATGGCGCGCCCGATGCCGACGAGCTTGGGCAGGTTGCGCGAGCCGCCGCTCTCGGGCACGAACCCCGCCGGCACCGCCACCTCGCCGAAGCGCGCCCGCTCCGACGCGAGCCGCATGTCGCACAGCGTGGTCATCTCCAGTCCCACGCCCACCGCCGGCCCGTTCACCGCGGCGATGGTGGGCTGCGGCAGGTCCTCCAGCTTGCGCATGGCGCTCTGCAGCACCCGGTGGCGCAGGTCGTTCAGGAAATACTCCGCCAGCTCCTTGTAGGGCCCCTCGATGCCGCTCGACCCCTCGAACGCGCCCAGCACCGCGCCCTCCGAGGTGAGGTCGCCGCCGGCGCAGAACCCCCGCCCCTCGCCCGTGAGGATCACCACCTTGAGCACGGAGTTGCGCGCGATCTCGTTGCACAGGGCATCGAGCTCCAGCCGCATGAGCGGGTCCACCGCGTTCAACTGGTCCGGCCGGTTGAGCGTGATCACGCCGATGCACGGCTCGCCCGCCCGCGACGGATTGTCGTGCACGGCCCACTTGAGCGTCTTGTAATCCATGGGCAACGATTCCTTTCGCTGGCGCCGGAGAACTCGGCCCGGCCGCCCCTGGAGTCCCGCTTTCCAGGTTGTGTCGAGACTGGCGGGGCACTCACATCACAGAACGTCATTCCCGCTTTCGCGGGAATGACGATTCGGGGGGTGGGCTCCTTTCTGCGTCCGGGCGGGTTTTCGCACAGCCTGTCCCGCGGGGTTGACGATTCGGGGGGTCGGTGCCATCGCCTCCGGTCAATCCTCGTCCTCGCCGTAGTACGACGTGTTGGGCGGGATGTCCTTGGTGGAGCGGCGCTGGCGCGCGATCTTGGCGCCGGTCTTCCAGTACTCGCCGCGGGTGGCCAGGGCGGCCTCCTCTTCCAGCTCCTCGTTCCAGTCGCCCAGCGAGTAGCCGAACCACGGCGACTGGGGCTCCAGTTCCGGCAACCCCAGCTCTTCCCAGAGCTTGCGGCCCCGCTCCATGTACTCCCGGGTAGGCAGCGAGATGGGCGGCAGCTTCTCCTTGAGGGTGGCGTCCCACAGCAGGCACGAATCCTCGGCCGAGCCGCGCGCGTCGTGCCGCGGGGCGTGGCCCACGTCCATGCCGTGCATGATCTGCACGTCCCGGTGCGGCTTGGAGCGATAGCCCATGGCCCAGAACACCGCGTCGAGGTTGTCGGGATCTATGTCCTCGTCCACCGCGATGACGATCTTGGACATGGACGGGCGGAACGCCACCGCGCCCATGAGCGCGCGCCACACCTCCGCGGGCGTGGGCTGGCGCATCTGGATCACCGTGAGCTTCTGGGTGGCGGTGAGCGGCTCGTGCAGCATCACGCGCACCACGCTCTTGACGCCGATGCCGTCGCGCAGGTGCTCCAGGTAGATGGGCTCGTAGGCCATCTTCTTGATGACGCTCGACTCGGACGGCGTCACCTGGCTGATGATGGAGCACAGGACGGCGTCGCGCCGGCGCGTGATGCAAGTAACCTCCATGAATGGGTTGTACTCCTTGGGGTTCACGTGGCCGTGGGACTCGCCGAAGGGCGCCTCGGGCTCCAGCCACTCGGTGGAGACGAAGCCCTCGATGACGATCTCCGCGTCCGCCGGCACCATCACCGGCACCGTCCGCCCCTCCACCACCCGGATGGGCGCCTTCACCAGGCCCCCGGCCACCGAGAACTCGTCGAGGTCGTAGGCGAGCTTCTGCGCCGCCACGTAGGAGATGGCCGGCACGCCGCCGATGCACAGCGCCACGGGCATCTTCTCGCCCCGCTGCCGGTACTTCTCCCAGTGCCGGTAGATGCCCTGCCCCAACTCGATGGAGGGGTTGCAGCCGACCCGGTCGCGCGCCTTGATCATGGCCCGGTAGGTGCCGATGTTGTGCCCGCCGTGCTCCAGATCGCGGGAAATGAAATGGGCCGCGCTCACGTACGGCGCGTTGTCCCATCCCGGAGAAGAGATGGGAACGGGGATGCCGTCCACTCCCTTGCCGCGGGTCTTGAGCTGCGCGCCCGAGTACACCACCTCGTGTACCGGCGCGGCCGACGACGGGATCTCCACGGGCGCCACCGGGTTGGTCTTGGCCTCGGCCCACAGCGCGTTGATGTCCGCGTCCTCACCGCACCCGAGCCCGATGCGGTAGATGCGCCGGTTGGCCGCGAGCACGCCGATGGCCACCGGGATGTCGTAGCGCTTGCCCTTGGCGTCCACCGGCCGCTCGAACAGGAACGCCTTGCGGTCGCGCTCCTTGATACCGCCGCGGAACTGCCAGCGCACCAGCGGGTGCATCTCCTGGTCCTTGTCCACCTCCCGCGCCACGCGGATCAACAGGCCGGCATCGTCCAGCCGCTGGAGGTGCTCGTGGAGATCGGGATAGCCCCGCTCCGGTATTGCCTGCGCCGCGCTCGCGATCCTCGCGTTCGTCTTCGCCATGATCCGTCCTTTTCCGTGGAGAGTCGTCGTGAGTGGAGTGCGCCAATTTAGCCCACCGCCGCCGGGAAAGTCCAGGATGGTCTCCTTTCTCCTCACGAACACCGCCCGCTTCATCAACCTCGAATCGTTCGAGAACTCCACTCAAAGAACCCGGCCGTCCGGTTCCCGTTCCGCCTCTTGGCCACGCGGGCGAAGGACAGGAACCCGACCCGCACCGTTGCGGCTCCCGCCCCCCTTCGGCTACACTCCTTCTCCGTTCCCTCGTGAGGTAACCGGCCCGGTGGCGTCCCTTTCACTCGACGACAAGATCTCCCGACTGCTGAGCCAGGAATGGCGAGGCGAGAAGCGCATCTCCGGCCTCCAGGGGAGCGCCAAGGCGTACGCGGTCTTCCTCGCGGCGCGGCGGCTCGACGGGCCGCTGCTGGTGCTGACGCCCACCGTGAAAGAAGCGGAAGCGCTCTTCCGCGACCTCCTCTTCTTCCTGGGAGAAGAGGAACAGGCCAAACCCCTCGACAGCCGCGCGCATCTCTTCCCGGGCTGGGACATCCTGCCGTTCGAGAGCCTGTCGCCGAGTCCCGACCACATGGCCGCGCGCATGGAGGGGCTGCACCGGCTGGCGCGGCAGCGCGCGCCGGTGGTGGTGACCACGCCGGCGGCGGTGATGCAGCGCGTGGTTCCGCGCGAGAGCTTCCACAGCACGCGCTTCGTGGAGGGGCAGGAAGTGGACCGGGAGCACCTGCTGTGGCAGCTCTCGGACCTGGGTTTCGCGCGCGCCCCGCTGGTGGAGGAGCGCGGCGACTTCAGTGTGCGCGGCGGCATCGTCGACCTGTTCCCGCCGGGCTACGGGCGACCCGTGCGCCTGGAGTTCGCCGACGACCGCATCGAGTCCATCCGCGAGTTCGACCCGCGCAGCCAGCGTTCGCGCTCGTACCACGAGGAGCTGGTGCTGCTGCCCATCAAGGAGTTCACCGCCGGGCCGGGCACGACCCGCGACACCCTCCTGCGCATCGAGGAGCGCGCCGACGAGCTGGGCTTCACGCGCAAGAACAAGCGCGCGCTGCTGGAGTCGGTGCGCGAGGGCGTCGGCTTCGCCGGTATGGAGTTCCTCGTCCCCTATTTCCACGACCGCCCGCTGCCGTCGCTGCTCGACCATCTGCCGCGGCGCGGCATCGTCTGGTGCGACCAGCCGGCACGGGTGGAAGAGGAACTGGAGCGGTTCGAGAAACTGGTGGGCCAGCGCGCGGCCAAGGCCGTGGCGGACGAACGCTTCCACCCGCCCGCCGAAGCCCTCTACCTGGATTCGGACGGCTGGCGCGAGGAGGCCGCGGCGTTCCGGCAGCTCCACAGCGAGAGCCTGGACACGCTCGCCGCCTCCGAGGACCCCGCGTCGGGGATATCGGTGCGTTCCTACACGAACACCGACCTGCACACGGCCCTGACGGTGCCCCAGGGAGCGGAACGATCGCTGGCGCCGCTGGTGGAGCACCTGGAGCAGTGGCGCGGCCAGCGCGTGCTCTTCGTCGCGAGGCATCCGGGCGACGCGCAGCGCCTGCAGCAACTGCTGGCCTACTACGACGTGGACCTGCCCATCTCGGAGCGGCCCTTCCAGGAAGTGGCGGGAGCCTCCCGCAACGGCCCCGAGATCCTGTTGGGAGACCTGACCCAGGGGATACGCCTCCCCGACGAGGAGCTGATCCTCGTCACCCTGGAAGAGCTCTGGGGGCGCAGGAAACGCGACCCCGCCGCACGCAAGCGCGAGAACGCGGGCCACTTCATCACCAGCCTGAGCGAGCTGCGCCAGGACGACGTGGTGGTGCACCTGGACCAGGGCATCGGCATCTACCGCGGCCTCAGGTACCTCAAGGTGGCGGGCACGGAGGGAGAGTTCCTGCACCTGGAGTACCAGGGGGGCGACCGTCTCTACCTGCCCATCGACCGCATCAACCTGGTGCAGAAGTTCATCGGCGCGGACGGCGCGGCGCCGGTGCTGGACCGCCTGGGCGGGACCTCCTGGCTCAAGCTCAAGGCGCGGACGCGCAAGTCCATCGTGGCCATGGCCAAGGAGCTGCTGCGGGTCTACGCCGCCCGCGAGGTGCACGAAGGCCACACCTTCCCGCCGCCGGATCAGGCCTACCGGGAGTTCGAGGCCGCCTTCGAGTACGACGAGACCCCGGACCAGGAACAGGCCATCGCCGACACCCTGAAGGACATGACGCAGAGCAAGCCCATGGACCGGCTCATCTGCGGCGACGTGGGCTACGGCAAGACCGAGGTGGCCATGCGCGCGGCCTTCACGGCCGTGATGGACGGCAGGCAGGTGGCCGTGCTGGCGCCCACCACGATCCTGACCCAGCAGCACCTGGAGACCTTCCGCGCCCGCTTCGAGCCCTACCCGGTGCGGGTGGAGAGCCTGAGCCGTTTCGTCACCGGCAAGACCGTGCAGGAGTCCCTCAAGGACCTCGCCAACGGGCTCATCGACATCGTCATCGGCACCCACCGGCTGCTGCAGAAGGACGTGGTCTTCAAGGACCTCGGGCTCGTCGTCATCGACGAGGAGCACCGCTTCGGCGTCGGCCACAAGGAGAAGCTCAAGCAGCTTCGCGCCACCGTGGACGTCATGAGCCTCACCGCCACGCCGATCCCGCGCACGCTGCACATGTCCCTGTCCGGGATACGCGACCTGAGCGTCATCGAGACGCCGCCGCCCAACCGGCTCGCGGTGCGCACCTACGTAACGCGCTACGACGAGGGCGCGATCCGTGACGCGATCCTGCGGGAGATCAACCGCGAGGGCCAGGTGTTCTTCCTGCACAACCGGGTGGAGAGCATCCAGCGCACGGGCCAGAAGATCATGGACCTGGTGCCCGAGGCCCGGGTCACCATCGCCCACGGGCAGATGACCCCGGCCGAGTTGAAGAAGAACATGGACCGGTTCCACGAGAACGAGGCCCAGGTGCTGGTGTGCTCGGCCATCATCGAGTCGGGCCTGGACTACCCCAACGCCAACACCATCCTCATCAACCGCGCCGACCGCTTCGGCCTGGCGCAGCTCTACCAGTTGCGCGGGCGGGTGGGGCGGTCGTCGCGGCGCGCCTACGCCTACCTGTTGCTGCCCGCCGGCGGCACCGTCACCAAGGACGCGGAGAAACGGCTGCGGGCGCTGCAGGAACTGGACGAGCTGGGGAGCGGCTTCAAGCTGGCGCTGCACGACCTGGAGATCCGCGGCGCCGGCAACCTGCTCGGCCGGGAGCAATCCGGCCAGATCGCGGCGGTGGGCTTCGAGCTCTACACTCAGATGATGGAGGAGACCATCCACGAGCTGAGGGGCGAGGAGCGCCGGGTCAGCGTGGAGCCCGAGATCCGCCTGGGCATCGCCGCCTACTTCCCCGACGACTACATGCCCAGCGCCAACCAGCGGCTGCTCTTCTACAAGCGCCTGGCCAACCTGGAGGACGCCGGGCAACTGAAGGAACTGCGGGACGAGATCCGCGACCGCTACGGCCACTACCCCGAGGTGGTGGAGAACCTGTTCCGGGTCATGGAGCTGCGGCGCGCGCTGATCCACGCCCTGGCGACCCAGATCATCTACCAGGACGGCCGCCTGTCGCTGAACTTCCACGCCACCTCCACCCTCGACGTCGACCGCCTGCTGAAGCTCGCGCGGGAGGACCACCGGGACTTCCGGTTCTCCCCCGAGGGACGCCTGTCGTACACCCCGGACCACGCGGACTGGCCCGGGCTCATCGATGAGACCTGCGAGTTATTGCACGCGATTTCGTAGGAATGTATCCTGATCCGACCATGAAGGATTATCTTCGCCCCTCGCCACCCCCGGGTTCCCGCCTTCGCGGGAATGACGATGCAGGACGTCGATGCCGGTTGTCATGCAAGCGGAGTCCCGACACGGCCTGGAAGGCGGGAATGCCGGAATGGCGGCGGGGCCTGTGCGCGGCGGCCTTGCTCGCGCTCTTCGCGCTGGCCGCCGGCACCGCTTCCGCGAACCTCGTCGAGAAAATCGTCGTGGTGGTCAACGGCGTGCCCCACACCTACTCGGATTTCCGCAAGTTCGCCGCCCAGCACCTGTCGCAGTCCGTCCCGCTCGACGAGCTTACGGCCGGCCGCGTGCCCGAGGAATGGCTGGAGGAGTTCATCACCAACGAGTTGGTCCAGGCCGAGGTGAAGAGCACGGGCATCCGCGTGCGCGAGGAAGACATCGACAACTACATCAAGGTGCTGCGGGAGCAGAACCAGCTCTCGCCGGCGCAGTTCGCGGCGATGCTCGAACGCCAGGGGAAGGACCGGAAGCGATACCGCCAGGAGGTCCGCGCCCAGATCGAGCGGGACGAGTTGATCCGGCGCAACGTCCGCCAGCGTATCCACGTTACGATGCAGGACGCGAAGCGCTACTACGACGCCAATCCGCAACTGTATCGCACCGCGCTCAGGCTTCGTCTCCGCCACCTCATGCTGGGCTTGGGCGAAGGCGCTCCCGCCGACCGGGAGCAAGCGGTGCGGGCGCGCACCGAAGCGCTGCGCCGGGAGATCCTGGACGGCGGCGACTTCGCCGCCCTGGCGCGCACCCACTCCGAGGGCGCGGGTGCCAGCGAGGACGGCGACATCGGCTGGGTCAAGCCCGAGGATCTGCCCGATTCCCTGGCCAAGGCGGCCGCCGCTCTCGAGAAGGGCGCGATCAGCCCGCCCGTCCACACCAGCCTGGGCTACCACCTGGTCCGGGTGGAAGACCGCCAGGGCGGCGTGCGGCTCGGCTTCGAAGCGGTTTCGGAGCAGGTGCGCGACGAACTCTACACCAAGACGCTCCGGGAACGGTTCGCCAAGTGGCTCAAGACCGACCTGCGCAAGAAGCACCGGGTGGAAGTCAAGCTCTCCGAATACGATTTCGAGGCCCAGGAAGTCGAGCGCGGCACCGTCGGCAGCCTGATGGCCACCACCGCGCCACCGGAAAGGGACAAGGGCTTCTGGGACTACCTCAACCCGATGACCTACATCTACGACGAAGAACCCATCCCCGACCCTTCGGGCGTCAACGACCGCAAGAGAATCAAGCTGTTCGGCATTCCTCTGTTCACCACCGAGGCAGGGGACGATGCGGACGTGCCGCTGAGCGAGCCCGTCGAGGGCGCGCCCGCGGCGCCCGCCCCACCGGCTGCCAACCCATAGTGTGCTGCCTCACAAACAGGCTCATGAATATGCGAGGGCATTTTGGTTGTCGGCAAGGCGCGATGACGAGCAGTGGCGGGTACCACGCGAGGAAGAGCAACGCAGCCGACGGCCAAAAGGACCCGCAGATTCATGAGCCTGTTTGTGAGGCAGCACACTAATGTTCGGCGCCTCGCCAACAAGGAAGCACCGGGTGGCCACACCGAAACCGGTAATCGCCGTGACCATGGGCGATCCTGCCGGGATCGGCCCGGAGGTGGCCGTCCAGGCGGCCCGCGACGCGACCGTGCGACGCGCGTGCCGCGTCGTGCTCGTGGGCGACCCCTTGTCGCTCGAACAGGTCCACGCCCCGCGATGGCCGGTCCGGAAGCCGGGTGAAGCGGCGGCCGACGCACCCGTTGTCGTGGAGGCCGTCCCCGGTCTGAAACCTGCCCGGATCCGGCCGGGCCGGTCGAGTCGAGCCGGCGGCGAAGCCGCGTACCGCTACATCCTCCGGGCGGTGGACCTCATCGGCGAGGGCGCCGCCGACGCCATGGCCACGGCGCCCATCAGCAAGAAGGCGCTGAACGACGCCGGACACCTCTATCCCGGGCACACCGAGCTTCTGGCGGACCTCGCCCGCACCCGGGAAGTGCGCATGATGCTCCACGGAACACGACTCAAGGTGGTCCTGGTGACGGTGCACCTGCCGCTGGCGGAAGTGGCCGCGACGCTGACGCGCGGACGGGTGCGGACCACCGTCGAGTTGACCCATCGGGCGTTGCGGGAATGGTTCGGCGTAGCCGAGCCGCGGGTGGCGGTGGCCGCGCTCAACCCCCACGGCGGCGAAGACGGCATGTTCGGCCGGGAGGAACGCCGGGTCATCCGGCCGGCGTTGCGCGACTGCACCGCCCGCGGCATGGACGTGTCCGGCCCGGTCCCCGCGGACAGCCTGTTCCACCGCGCCGCGCGCGGGGAGTTCGACGCGGTCGTGTGCATGTACCACGACCAGGGGCTCGGGCCGTTCAAGCTGCTGCACTTCACCGACGGCGTCAACCTCACCTTGGGCCTGCCGCTCATCCGGACCTCCGTGGACCACGGCACCGCGTACGACATCGCCGGCAAGGGAGTCGCGGACAGCCGCAGCATGAAGCAGGCCATCCTGCTGGCGGCGAAGTTGGCGCGCCGTCGCGGTAGCCGTGCCGCACCCTGAGGTTGCGTTCATCCTTCGACTCCGCTTCGCTACGCTCAGGACGAACGGTTTCGGTACACACTCCTGGATTCTATGGTTCAGTGTGCCTTCCACGGCTCCCGGGAAGAAGCGGGCTGTCATGAACATCGTCATCGAGGGCGCGCGCGTCCACAACCTCAAGAACGTCCACGTCGAGATCCCGCGCGGCAAGCTGGTGGTGATCACCGGGGTTTCCGGGTCGGGGAAGTCTTCCCTGGCGTTCGACACCGTGTACGCGGAGGGGCAGCGGCACTACATGCAGTCGCTGTCCACCTACGCGCGCCAGCTCCTCAACCCGCTGGCGCGTGCGGACGTGGACTCCATCCGCGGGCTCTCTCCGGCCATCGCGGTACCGCAACGGCGCTTCCACGAGAACCCGCGTTCCACGGTGGGGACGCTGACCGAGATCCACGACCATCTGCGGCTGCTGTTCACGCACGTGGGGCGCCCTCACTGCCCGCGTTGCGGCACGCCGATCATCGTGCACACGGTGCAGCAGATGGTCGACGCGGTCCTGCGGCGGCCGGCCGGCACCCGCATCGAGGTGCTCGCCCCGTTGCGTTGCGGCGGCCCGGACGAGTTCCGGGGCGAGATCGAACGGGTGGTGCGCGCGGGATTCGTGCGCGTCAGGCTGGACGGCGAGGTCGCGGAGCTGGCCGAGGCGGCGGAAACGCCCGGCCCGGCTCTGCCCGGCCGCGCCGAGCTGGTGGTGGACCGGCTGGTGGCGCGGGAGGGCATCGCCAAGCGGCTGGCGGACTCCCTGGAGGTCGCCCTGGAGCACGGCGACGGGGTGGTGGCCATCGAAGCGCGCGACGGCTCCGGCGCGGAGTCCCGTCGCTACACGCAACGCGCCGCATGCCTGGAATGCGGCGCGCCGTTCCCGGAGACGGTGCCGCAGTTCTTCTCGTTCAACAGCCCCCACGGGGCCTGTCCGGCGTGTCACGGGCTCGGCGTCCAGGCGCGCGGGCGGCCGGCCCGCAAGGACGACGACGCATCCGGGGAGGCCGCCCAACCCCTCTGCAGCGAGTGCCACGGGACGCGTCTGCGGCCCGAGAGTCTGTTGGTGAAGCTCGGCGCGCTGAACATCGCGGAGGTTTCGGCGTTGCCGCTCAGGGACTTGTCCCGATTTATGCAAGAACTGGCCCTCGACGCGCGAGAGGCCGCGGTGGCCGGGAACGTCCTGCGCGAGATCCGCGAACGCACCGAAGCGCTGCTGCGGCTGGAGCTGGGCTACATGACCCTGGCGCGGGCGTCCGACAGCCTTTCCGGGGGCGAGTGCCAGCGGATTCGCCTGGCCGCCCACATCGGCGCGCGCCTCTCGGGCGTCATCTACGTGCTCGATGAACCCACCGTCGGACTCCACCCGCGGGACACCGAGCGGCTCCTCGAGGTGCTGCGGGACCTCAAGGACGCGGGCAACACCGTGCTGGTGGTGGAGCACGACCGGGACGTGATCCTGGCCGCCGACCACGTCATCGACATGGGGCCCGGAGCAGGCGTCGAGGGCGGGGAGGTGCTGGCCACGGGGTCGGTGGAAGAGGTTCGCGCGAACCCCGCGTCCCGGACCGCGCCGTACCTGGCGGGAGCGGCGGCAACGCCCTCCCCTCGGCGCCGGACCGGCAACGGCACGATTTCGATACGGAACGCAACACGCCACAACCTGAAGAACATCGACGTGGACTTCCCCATCGGGGCGCTGAACTGCGTGACGGGGGTGTCCGGCTCGGGCAAGAGCAGCCTCGTGGCGGACGCCCTGTCATCGCCCTCCGTCACCGGCCTCGATGCGTTCGACCGCGTCCTCTACGTCGACCAGGGCTCCATCGGGCGCAGCAGCCGCTCCACCCCGGCCACCTACGGCGGGCTCTTCGACCCGCTGCGCAACCTGTTCGCGCGCCTGCCCGAGGCCCGGCTGCGCGGCTACGGCGCGGGACGCTTCTCCCACAACGCCGCCGGCGGGCGCTGCGAAGCGTGCCAGGGCGCCGGTATGGTGGACATCGAGATGCAGTTCCTCCCGGACGTGTCGGTGACCTGCGACGTCTGCGGCGGGCGCCGGTACAATCGCGAGACACTGGAGATCCGCTACAAGGGAGCCAGCATCGCGGACGTGCTCGACCTCACCGTCACCGAAGCGCTGGAACTGCTGGGCAACGTGCCGCTGGTGCGGGCGCGGCTGGAGACCCTGTGGCAGGTGGGGCTGGGCTACCTGCGCCTGGGCCAGCCGGCGACGACGCTTTCGGGCGGCGAGGCCCAACGGGTGAAGCTCGCTCGGGAACTGAGCAAGCGGCCCGGCGGCCACGCCCTCTATCTCTTCGACGAGCCTACCACCGGCCTCCACTTCGAGGAGGTGAGCCGGCTGGTGGAGATCCTCGACCGGCTGGTGGACGCCGGCCACACGGTCATCGCCATCGAGCACAACCCGGATTTCCTGCGCTGTGCCGACCATATCGTGGACCTGGGACCCGAGGGGGGCGAGAACGGCGGCTACGTGGTGGCGGCAGGGACGCCCGAGGAGGTCATGCGGGTGGCCGGGTCCGCGACGGGCCAAAGCCTGGCAACGCTCTGATCGGTTGCACGCCGCCATGTCCTTCGACTTCGCTGCACGAAGCCTGTCCTGAACCCCGTCGAAAGGCGAACGCCCTTCCCCGCCCCAATGTCGTCCCCGTCCCTTCCCGTTTCTTGACAATCCCGCGGCTTAGAGCCTAAATGAATAGGTTCCGGAGGTGTTCTCGTGAAACTGCCCGTTTATTTCGACAATCATGCGACGACGCCCGTGGACCCGCGGGTGGTGGAGGCCATGCTGCCGTTCTTCACCGAGTGCTTCGGCAACTCGGCCAGCAAGCACGCGTTCGGCTGGGAGGCGGATGCGGCGGTGTACGAGGCGCGCAAGAACGTGGCCGCGCTGATCGGCGCCGCGCCCAAGGAAATCGTCTTCACCAGCGGTGCCACCGAGTCGGACAACCTCGCCATCCAGGGGGTGGCGGAGATGCACCGTGACCGCGGCGACCACGTCATCACCTGCTCGGCCGAGCACAAGGCGGTGCTGGACTCCTGCAAGTTCCTGGAACGCCACGGCTTCCGCGTCACCTACCTGCCCGTCGACGCCCACGGCACGGTGAACCTCGACAAGCTGCGCGCGGCCATCGACGACAAGACCCTGCTCATCTCCATCATGGCGGCCAACAACGAGGTGGGGACCATCCAGCCGCTGGAAGAAATCGGCCGGATCGCCGCGGAACACGGCATCCTGTTCCACTCCGACGCCACCCAGGCGGTGGGCAAGACGCCCATCGACGTGGAAGCTTCGGGGATCCACCTGCTCTCCATGACCGCCCACAAGCTGCACGGACCCAAGGGGATCGGCGCGCTCTACGTCAGCGCGCGCAAGCCGGCGGTGCGCCTGAGCCCCACCATCCACGGCGGCGGCCACGAAGGGGGCATGCGCTCGGGCACGCTCAACGTGCCCGGCATCGTCGGCTTCGGCAAGGCATGCGAGATCGCGCGCGAGGAGATGGCCAGGGAGTTGCCGCACATCACCGAACTGCGGGACCGGCTCCAGGCGGGCCTGTTCTCGCGCCTGGACGAACTGCACCTCAACGGGCATCCCACGGAGCGCCTGTGCGGCAACCTCAACGTGGCCTTCGGATACGTGGAGGGCGAGTCCCTGATCATGGGCCTCAACGACGTGGCGGTCTCCTCCGGGTCCACCTGCACCTCCGCCGCGCTGGAACCATCCCACGTGCTCAAGGCCATGGGCGTGCGCGAGGACCTTGCCCACGGCTCGATCCGCTTCGGGCTCGGGCGGTTCAACACCGAGGAAGAGGTGGACTACGTGCTGGACCGGGTGGAGGAAGAAGTCAGCCGCCTGCGCGGGCTCTCGCCGGCCTACGCCAAGCGGACCGCGGCGGCGAGACCGGCGCGGGCGGCCGCGGGGAAATAGAGCGCCGGCAGGCCGGGCCCGCCAAGGCCCGGCCCGTCCACGGCGCACGGGGTCCAACAATGGCCACAGGGGTCCAGATCACGGAGAGCGCGGCCAGCCGCATCAAGGAGTTGCTCGAACAGGAAGAGCGCGACTGTACCGGCCTGCGCCTGAAGGTCGTGGGCGGCGGCTGCTCCGGGCTGCAATACAAGATGGATCTCGACGATCCCAAGCCCACGGACCGCATCTTCGAGCACGACGGCGCCAAGGTGATCGTGGACCTGAAGAGCCTGCTCTACCTGGGCGGCACCGAACTGGACTACAAGGAGACCCTGATGGAGGCGGCCTTCGTGTTCCAGAACCCCAACGTGAAACGCAGTTGCGGGTGCGGCGCCTCCTTCGTGGTGTGAGCGCCATGGCCGACGTCATCTACTTCGACAACAACGCGACCACGTGCATCGCGCCGCCGGTCTACGAGGCCATGGCGCCGTACCTCACGGAGCTCTACGGCAACCCCTCCAGCATCCACAGCTTCGGCACCCGGGTGGGCCGCGCCCTCGACCGCGCGCGCGCACAGGTGGCGGGGCTCCTGGGGGCCGACGACGAAGTCGAGGTGATGTTCACCAGTTGCGGCTCCGAGGGGGACAGCACCGCCATCCGCGGCATTCTGGAGAGCGCGCCGGACAAGCGCCACCTCGTCACCACCGCGGTGGAGCACCCCGCGGTGCACGGCCTGGGCCAGCACCTGGAGAAGAAGGGCTACCGGGTCACCTGGCTCGGGGTGGACGAAGAGGGCCGGCTGGACCTGGACGAGCTGCGCGACTCCCTCGCGGACGACACCGCCCTGGTCTCCATCATGTACGCCAACAACGAGACCGGGGTGGTCTTTCCGGTGCGGGAAGCCGGCGAGATCGTCAAGGCCAGGGGCATTCCCTTCCACGTGGACGCGGTGCAGGTGCCGGGCAAGATCGCCCTCGACGTGAAGAACGGCTCCGTCGACCTGCTGACCATCTCGGCCCACAAGTTCCACGGCCCCAAGGGCGTGGGCGCGCTGTACGTGCGCCGGGGCATCGCGCTGCGGCCGTTCATCATCGGCGGCCACCAGGAGCGCAACCGGCGCGCCGGCACCGAGAACGTGGCCGGCATCGTGGGCATGGGCGAGGCGGCGAAGCTCACGGCCCGGGACATCCCCGCCGAACGCGAGCAGTTGACCGCACTGCGCGACGAGTTGGAGCACGCGCTCCTGTCCGCCTGTCCGGGCGCCCGGGTCAACGGCGGCCGGGCGGAGCGCCTGCCCAACACGCTCAACATCGCCTTCGAATTCCTGGAGGGCGAGTCGATCCTGGTGCTGTTGGACGAGTTCGGCATCTGCGCCTCCACCGGCTCCGCCTGCACGGCGGGCTCGGTGGAGCCGTCCCACGTGCTGCGCGCCATGAAGGTCCCGCCGCGGTGGCTCCAGGGCGCCGTCCGGTTCAGTCTCAGCCGCTACAACACGCGCGAGGAAGTGGCGTTCGCGGCGGACAAGATCCCCGGCATCATCGGCCGGTTGCGGGGGTTGTCGGCGCTGGGCCGGGTGGGCGCGAAGCAAGGCCAACCGGACCACGCCTCATAGCGCTTCCATTCGAGTTTCATCGGGATGCCCGCGGCATGGAGGCCCGGAGCCGGTGGAAAATGCCGGACCCTCGCGTTGCGAGTCCAGGACCGCAAGCAAACATGAGACAGGGTCGACGAAAAGGCCTGCTGTACCGTGCCCGCTACCGCGTCGGAGAGTACCTGATTCGCGCCTTCGTCGGCAGCCTGCGCTGGCTGCCCGGGTGGGCGACACCCTACATTGCCGGAGTCGTCGAGCGGGTGAGCCGCGTGCTCTTGTGGCGCTACCGGAAGCGCATGCGTGACACCCTGGCGCGGACCATGGCAGAGGAGCTGCCGACCGAGACGCACCGCCGCACCGTGGTGCACCGGGCGTGGCGCAACTTCGCCCAGAGCTTCCTGGAAGCGTTCGCCACGCTCTACATGGCCGACGAAGAGATTTGCGCGCGCATCGAGATCAGCGGCGAGGAGCACCTGCGCGCGGCACTGGCGCGCAACAACGGCATCCTCGCGTTGAGCGCCCATCTCGGCAATTTCCCCATGATCGGACCACGGCTCTCGTCCCAGGGATACGACCTCAGCGTGGTCCTCAAGCTCGCCGGCGAAGAACGCTTCGCCGCGCTGCAACACGAGTACGTCACGCGCGCCGGGGTCAAGGTCATACCCGCCCGTCCCCGGCGCGAGTCGGTGCCGCGGATCATCCAGGCACTGCGGCGCAACGGCATCGTCCTGGTGGTGCCGGACGAGTTCAGGAGCGCCGGAGTCGAAGTCGACTTCCTGGGACGCCGCGCGCCCGCTCCCAAGGGCCCGGTTACCCTCGCCCAGCGCACCGGGGCGGCGGTCGTGCCGCTCTTCATGGTGCGCGGCCGCGACGACCGCCTCACGCTGCACGTCAAACCCGAGCTCCGCTTCGTGAATACCGGCGACCGGGAAGCGGACCTGCGCACCAACGCGCGTCTGTTCGTGCAGGAGATCGAGGACATGGTGCGACGCCACCCGGACCAGTGGAGCTGGATGGGCTTCCGCAAGCCGCGGAAAGGGGACGCCTCCCATGCGTTGCCGTGACAGGCGCCGCCGGCCGGATATGGAGCACGCATGGATCTCGGACTGACGGGCAAGGTGGCCATGGTCACCGGCGCGAGCCGGGGCATCGGCAAGGACATCGCGAGGGGCCTCGCCGCCGAGGGTTGCCGGCTGAGCGTGTGCGCGCGCGGGAGCGCCGACCTCGAAGAGACCGTCCGGGAACTGCGCGAAAACGGCGCGGAGGTGCTCGCCTCGGCGCTGGACGTCACCGACGAGGCGGCGGCGCGCGCCTGGTTCGCCGAGACCCGTGAGCGGTTTCAGGCCGTCGACGTCCTCATCAACAACGTCGGCGGCTCGCGTCCGGGCGGCAACCTGTCCGCCTCCGGCGAAGACTGGCAGCGCGGTTTCGCCCTCAACTTCTTCTCGGCACTCGACCTGTGCCGCCTGGTGGTGCCGTCCATGCGCGAGCGCCAGCGGGGTTGCGTCATCAACATCGCGTCCATTTACGGCCGCGAGTGGGGCGGCCCCATGACCTACAACGCGGCCAAGGCCGCCATGATCAGCCTGTCCAAGGAAATGGCGCGGGAACTGGCGCCCGACGGGATTCGCGTCAACAGCGTGGCGCCGGGCTCCATCCTGTTCCCCGGCGGCTCATGGGACCGCCGACAGAGGGAACAGCCCGTGGAGATCGCCGCATTCGTCGAACGGGAGCTGCCCGCGGGGCGTTTCGGAAAGCCGGAGGAGGTGGCGGACGTGGTGGTCTTTCTCGCGTCGGAACGCGCCAACTGGATCTCGGGCGCGTGCATCAACGTCGACGGCTGTCAGTCACGGTCGTTGATCTGAAGCGTCACAACCGCATTTCCAGGTCCTTGAACTCCTTGTTCAAGGTCTCTACTTCCTCCTTGGCATTCGCCTTGTAGCGCACCACCTTGTCCAGTTCCTCGACGGTGGGCAACGTCAGTTGCCGCTCCGGCACGCCACTCTTCGCGCGCGTGTGGATGTGGTAGCTGCCGTCGTCGTCCATGTGCCCGGTCTCCTTGCCACTCAAGACCTGGATCGCCATGTTGAGGTCCGCGATCATCTTCTTGGCTTTCCCGTCCAGCACGGTCAGGCGCTGCCTGGCTGCCAGAAGCCGCAGATAGTCCGCACCGATCTTCTCTTCCAGTTGCCCCATCGCATCGCTCCCTTGCTACAGGCTCCCACTCCCGCCGGTCACGGGTCCTTCGACTGCCCGACAATAGGAAGGAACAGAACAGAATACAAGACTACGAGAGGTTTGCGTCTCGCGCTTGAGGCGGCCTCTTCATTCTGGTTAGGTGGATACAGGAAGGTGGCACGCCGAGCGCAAGGATCGACGACCGGCGCGCGGACCAACTCGAGCCCCCGGAGGGATGTCATGAAACGAATGATGCTGATCGTAGCCGCAACGCTGTTGTTTCTCGCCCCTGCCGCGAGCGCGCAGCAACTCCAGAAGGCCGTCTTCGCCGGCGGCTGTTTCTGGTGCGTGGAGTCGGACTTCGACAAGGTACCCGGCGTGGTTTCGACCGTCTCCGGCTACACCGGCGGCAAGACCGCCGACCCCACCTACAGGCAGGTCACCGCCGGCGGCACCGGCCACTACGAGGCCGTCGAGATCACCTACGACCCGGCCAAGGTCAGCTACGAGGCGCTGCTCACCGCGTTCTGGCACTCGGTGGACCCCACCGACGACGGCGGCCAGTTCTGCGACCGCGGCCAGTCCTACGAGACCGCCGTCTTCGTCGCCAACGAGGAGGAACGCCGTCTGGCCGAGGCGTCCAAGGCCGCCGCGCAGAAGCAGCTCGACCGACCCATCGTCACCCCGATCCTGCCCGCCGGACCGTTCTTCGTCGCGGAAGACTACCACCAGGACTATTACAAGAATAACCCGGTGCGCTATCGCTACTACCGCTTCAGTTGCGGCCGCAACAGCCGGGTGAAGGAAGTGTGGGGCGAGCACGCCTACGAAGGCATCCCGGGGCACGGGTGAGAGGGCGTGGAGCTTGATGCGGGGAGCCGGGCCGTACCGCGTTCCCGCATTCAGACGCCCCCACGGGCATTGCAGGGGCTTGCCTCAATTGGATCGTATGTTATATAATCTGGACATGGACGCCACGCACCAATACGCAACCCGCGAGGATGTAGCCAACGTCCTGACTGCCGTCGCTCAGCTTGACGCGAAACTCCAGAGAGAGATGCACGCCCTCACATGGCGCCTGGTGATGGCAATGCTCGTCACGGGCGGGCTACTGCTTGCCAGCCTGAAACTGCTTTAGGCCAGACATGGACGCCAGACACAACTACGCAACCCGCGAGGACTTGGCCATACTGGAAACCCGGCTGGTCGAGCGCATTGCTGGCGTTGAAACCCGCCTCACGGCGCAGATTACCAACCTCACATGGCGCCTTCTCGGCTTGCTGACAGCCGTAGCCGCGGTTGCCATCGCCTTCACCAAGTACCTGTAAATCCACTCCACGCGTTCAGCGTTCATCGGCTCACGCTCCCACCCAATACTCCACCGGGCTTGACAGAAACTCCTCGACGGCGATGCCGTCGCCACCCACCAGCAGCGTACGCGCCGGTTGAAAGACCTGCGCAAACGCAGCCATTCCCGGCAGCGCGGAGTGAGCGCGTCCGCTCTTGACCTCGATGGCCGTCAGGGCTCGCCCCGCGCGCACCACGAAGTCCACCTCACGGTTGCGGTGGCGCCAGTAGAACACCTCGCAATGGCCGTCGGCGGCCGCGTTGGACAGATGGGCACCCACCGCCGTCTCCACCAACCGCCCCCAGAACTCCCGGTCGGCGCGGGCCTGGGACAGAGTGAGCCGGGTCCCAGCAGTCATCAGGGCCGTGTTGAGAACCTGCAGTTTCGGGCTGGAGCCCCGTCGCGCCACCTCGCTGCCGTACTTTTGCAGTCCCGTCAGCACGCCCGCGCCCGCCAGCAACTCCAGATAGTGAGCCAGCGTCGTCGTGTTCCCCGCGTCATGGAGCTGGCCCAGCATCTTCGTGTAAGAAAGGACCTGACCCGAGTATGCACACCCCAACTCGAACAGGCGCCGCAGCAACGCCGGTTTGTCGACACGGGAGAGCAACAGCACGTCCCGGGCGATCATGGGCTCGATGAGCGAGTCACGGATGTAGCGGGACCACCGGACCGGTTGCGTCACCAAAGGCACCGCGCCGGGATAGGCGCCGTAGAACAGGAACGGCTCCAGAGACCACCCGAAGGCCTCCCGCATCTCCGAGAAGCTCCAGTGCGGCAGGTGCAGCACCTCGAAGCGTCCCGCGAGACTCTCCGTCAGGCCGCGCCCGATCAAGAGCTGCGCCGAACCGGACAGTACCACCCTTAACCGTCGCCCTTGCCGCGTGTCCTCATCCCACAGCCGCTTGACCGCCTCCGCCCAATTCGGCGCCTTCTGCACCTCGTCGAGGACGAGCAGCGCCCCTTCCTTCCCCGCCTGCTCGGCCGCTACCCTGGCGGCCTCCCACTGTTGCGCGATCCATTCCGCCCCGCGCAAGGTCGGCTCGTCGGCGCTGGCGAAACGGCGGGCCAGACCGGACTGTTCAGCCACCTGTGTGATCAGCGTGGTCTTGCCTACCTGCCGCGCCCCCGTGATGATCTGCAAGAAGCGGCGCGGTTCGCGGAGACGGCGGAGCAGTTCGGCGCCCTGCGGCCGGACGTAGGACAATTTACTTAACATAAAAATCAATAATACTCAAAATGCCGAGCAAATGGAAACAGCGATTGTCTCCCCGCACCAAACACGGTCTTGGCAAGGGCCGCCCAAATAGTTTTGAAGATGGGATCGGTTACCCGTGCCGTTATGAAGTGGTCTGGCTGTTCCGGGTGAACCACTTGTATGTGTTGGTTGTGGTGGACGAAGCCGTCGACCCTGACACGCATCGTCTCCACTGTTCACCCTCAACGTCTACACCCAGGCCGCCCTGAATCGAAGTTACCTGGAGGTAAAGGCAAAGGCTCTAAGGAAGCGTGGCAAGATATTGATGCTCTATATTTCTGATGCGGCCCCCGACTAGCCATAGTCATCTGACCTGCTCTCCAATTTGTCCTCACCTAAAAGTTAGTAAATTTTGGTTGTGGTCCTCTCGGGACCGGGCTACAGACTCCAAGGGCGCGAGTCCTTCGAGGCTGGTATACAGCCTCCTGCGGTTGTAGTCCGTCCTCCATTCTATAATATTAACCCGCGCGTGGCGTTAACTGGTGAACACGTGCTCGTTTAGGCACTCATCGCGCAAACGGCCGATGAAGCGCTCCATCAACCCGTTTTGCATGGGCTTGCCCGGAGCGATGTAGTGGCAGTCGACGCCGTGGTCCTGTTGCCATCCGCGCATTGCGTGGGGTGTGAGAACACAACGCCCCAAGGGGCCGAAGAGCCTTTTCCTCGTCCCTCAAGCACTCAGGCTGTGCAAACCGTTATGACTTCGGCAGTTAGCCCGAGTGGCGCTTGAGCGTCAGTGTCCGCCGCGCACTTGCGAGAACATGTCCCGGACAATCGCGTGGCTTCCGTGGGTCAGTGTACGAAGCACCAGGTAAGAAGTCGATGCTCGCGAGAACCACGCGCTGAGGCGTCATTGATCTTGAACCAACCGGCGGAGTTGCCGTTGCCGTGACGTGGCAGGGGCCGCCGCACACGTTGCTGCTGTGGTGCGGTGATCCATGCACATGTTATCACCCCTGAAGCACGGCTTCGGCAACGGGGCTCCGAAACTCAGCCGAAACAGGAGGTCGCATGAAGATCACGGACATCGTACAGCGTAGCGACACGACACCTGGGCGCATCTTAAATGGAGCGCTTTGGAAGAGCGCTTAAACTCGCGAAGGAAGAGATCGTGCTGTTTTCGGCCGTCACCGCAATCCTGCTGTACCTCTCAGCCTTTGGCATCTATCAGTTCGAGCATGCGGCGCAGCCCGAAGCCTTCCCTTCCATCGTCCATAGCCTGTGGTGGGCGACGGCTACGCTCACGACCGTGGGCTACGGCGATGTCTATCCCATCACTGCGGGCGGTAAGCTGTTCACCTTCGTAATTCTGATGTGCGGGCTGGGAATCGTTGCGGTACCCGCTGGACTCGTGGCTGCAGCGCTGTCGAAGGTTCGCCAAGATGAAGACGAAGCGGAGTCTCGGCAAACAACCGCTCCACCGCTTCGAGACTGACTCGAACTACGGGCCTTTGGTGGCCATCTGTGGCCGGTAACGGACGCAGACGGAAGGGTAGGATGGTGGAGGCGGGGGGAATCGAACCCCCGTCCGAAGGCTTTCCGCCAAAAGTGACTACATGCTTAGTCGCCGTTTTGATCTCATCGTCCAAGCCCCCGGCGACGGGGTCATGTGCGACCAGCCGGTTTGGATCTCGACCTCAACCCCTCCGGCAGGGGAATCGGTCCATCCCGCTGAATGACGCCTTGTCCGACCCCGCGGGAGAAAGCCGGCAAGACGCTGGCTGTCTAGGCAGCCAGGGCGTAATCTTGTTCGTCTGCAGTTACTTGCAGTCCTGCGTTTTTAACGAGGCCGCAGGACCCCGGCATGCCACTTTGACTTCCCACCCCCGTCGAACCCATATCGCCCCCAAAAGATGGGATGTGCCCCGGCGTTCCGCTTCAACGGCTCTTCATGGACCGTTCCATTTCCCGCCGGACCATCCGTTCCTTGACCGTGGCGCGCTTGTCGTAGAGCTTCTTGCCCCGGGCCAGGCCCAGCTCCACTTTCGCGCGCCCGTCCCTAAAGTATAGCTTCAACGGGATCAAGGTCAAGCCGCGCTCCTTGACCTTGCCCGTGAGCCTCATGATCTCGCGCTTGTGCAGCAACAGCTTCCGCGGCCTGGTGGGCTCGTGATTGAACATGTTGGCCGCCGGGTACGGGCTGATGTGGGAGTTGACCAGCACCACCTCGCCCTTGTCGACGCGGGCGTAGCTGTCGGCCAGGTTCGCGCGCCCGTCGCGCAGCGACTTGACCTCGCTGCCCAGCAGCACCATGCCGGCCTCGAAGGACTCCTCGATGGAGTACTCCCGGCGCGCGCGCCGGTTGACGGTGACGGTCTTCTCGTTCGTTTCCTTGCTCGCGGCCATGGACCGGTTCGTATCCTTCTCGCGGTGTGTCGGGCAACCGACGTATGCGCCATCGGGCTACGGCTGCCTGCCTTCCAATATCCGGTTGTCGATGAGGCGCGCCTTGCCCACCCAGGCGCACAGGGCCAGCAGCGTGGGTCCGCGGATCTCGGACACCGGCTCGAGGTCGTCGGGATCGCACAGCTCGGCGTACTCGAGGCGCGCCAGGGGCTGGCGGCGGATCTCCGCCACCACCGTGTCACGCACTCTCGCGGCGCTGGCCTCGCCGCCGCGCACCAGCGCCTGGGCCTTGCACAGGGCGCTTTGCAGGCACGCGGCCGCCTCCCGCTCGGCCGCTCCCAGGTAGCGGTTGCGCGAGCTCATGGCCACCCCGTCCGGCTCCCGCACGGTGGGACACGCTACGATCTCAACGTCCAGGTTGAGGTCCACGAGCATGCGCCGGATGACCTGGACCTGCTGGTAGTCCTTGAGCCCGAACACCGCGACATGCGGGCGCACGATATTGAACAGCTTCAGCACCACCGTGGCCACGCCGCGGAAATGTCCCGGCCGGTGGGCGCCGCAGAGCGGCCGGCTGACGTCCTCCACGTCCACGTAGGTCTGGTAGCCTCGCGGGTACATGTCCTCCGCCGTGGGGTTGAAGAGCAGGTCCACGCCCTCCTCCCCGAGCAGGCGCACGTCGCGCTCCAGGTCCCGGGGATAGCTCTCGAAATCCTCGGTGGGCGCGAACTGGGTCGGATTGGCGAATATGGAGACCACCAAGCGGTCGCCGTGCTCCCGGCCCGCGCGCACGAGGCTCAGATGGCCTTCGTGCAGGAACCCCATGGTCGGCACCATGACGATGCGCTCCCCCTCGCGCCGGACGCGTTCGCTCCACGCCCGCATCTCGGGGATCCGCTGGATGGCGGGCAGCGCCGGCATCAGTGGAAAGCGTGCTCCTCCGCCGGAAAGGCCGCCGTCCGCACTTCGTCCATGTAGCTTCGCACCGCGCCGCCGATGGTCTCCTTGAGGTCGGCGTAGCGCTTGACGAACTTGGGGGTGAAATCATCGAACAGGCCGAGCATGTCGTGCACCACCAGGATCTGCCCGTCACAGTGCATGCCCGCGCCGATGCCGATGGTGGGGATGGTCAGGCTCTGGGTGATCTCCCTGGCGAGTTGAACCGGAATGCCCTCCAGCACCACGGCGAACGCGCCCGCTTCCTCCACCGCCAGGGCGTCGTCGAAGATGGCGCGGGCGTCGGCCTCGCCCCGCCCCTGGATGCGGTAGCCGCCGAACTGGTGCACGGACTGGGGAGTGAGCCCCACGTGCCCCATGACCGGCACGCCCATCTTCACCAGCGCCTCGATGGCGGTCGCCTGGGTGACGCCGCCTTCGAGCTTGACCGCTTCGGCGCCGCCCTCCTGCACGAGCCTGCCGGCGTTGCGCTTGGCTTCGTCCACCCCCAACTGGAAGGTCATGAACGGCATGTCGGAGACCACCAGGGCGCGCCGGCGTCCGCGGATGACCGCGCGCGTGTGGTAGATGATGTCCTCGACGGTGACGGGCAGGGTGCTCTCGTGCCCCTGCACGACGGAACCCAGCGAATCGCCCACCAGCAGGAGGTCGATGCCGGCTTCGTCCAGGATGCGGGCGAAGCAGTAGTCATACGCCGTCAGGCAGACGATCTTCTCGCCGCCTTCCTTCATGCCACGGATTTCCGGCGCCGTCATTTTCCGTCCCATGCGTTTCCCTCCTCGAAGCAAGCACGGCCGACAACAAGCCACCGACAAGGCCGGAAACAAAAAAAGCCTCCCGGACCGATCCGGAAGGCCATCCCGCTACCGTGGAAACGGCAGACGCCAGAATGTCTCATCCGTCTCGGTCCGGCGCTTCCGGATCCAAGCGGCAATTCCCGTCTTCCCGCTGTCCCTTCATGGAGTCGGCCGGCTCGGCCTGACCGCTCCGGGACTTGGCGTGACGCATCACGCCAACGGAAAGATGGGACGGATACTAGCGTGAAGGACGGAAAAAGTCCAGCCCGCTAAGGCAGCTTGTACGAGCTGTCGTCGATGAGACGGCGGAGGTCCTGGCGGAACTCGCCCTGCCACTTGGAAAGGATGACGTCCGCCGGGCAAAGGCCCTGCTGCACCAGGTCGCGCAGGGCCTTCAGGTGAATGGTCTCGTCCTCGCCGCGCCGGCTCAGGGCGCGCTGGCGCGCAAGTCCCTCCCAGGCGACGTCCACCATCTCCTTGGCCACGTCCCCCAGGGTATAGCGGCGGAAGCGTGCGGCGAGGCCGTCCTTGTGGGAGTCGTGATACGCGGTCATGCGCTCGTCGAAGGTCCATCCCTTGACCAGGTCCCAGGCGGCGGCGAGGCAATCGACGTCGTAGCAGAGGCCCTTGATGAGCGCCGGCAACGCGGGCATGAGCTCGGGCGCCTGGCTGTCGGCTGAACGGAACTCCATGTATTGCTTCAGGCGCACCTCGGGAAAGAGCGTCGTGAGATGAACCTGCCAATCAACCATGGTGGCGTAATGGCCCTGGTGGCCGTGCTCCAGGAAGCGGCGGAACGAGATCCCGGTCATGTCGATGTACCGGCCGTCCCGGGAGATGAGGTACATGGGGACGTCGAGGGCGTACTCCACGTAGTGATGGAACGTCGCGTCGGGCGAGAAACAGAACTCCAGGAGCCCGCACCGGTCCGCGTCCGTGCGGGTCCAGATGTGGCCCCGGTAGCTCTTGTAACCGTTGGGTTCGCCGTCCGAAATGGGCGAGTTGGCGAACGCCGCGCCGATCACCGGCGCCAGGCCCATGGTCGCGCGCAGCTTCGCCATGGCGTCCTTCTCGTCGCCGTAGTCGATGTTGGCCTGCACCGTGGCGGTCTGCTTCATCATGCGGTGGCCCAGGCTCCCCACCTTGGACATGTAGGGCCCCATGATGCGGTAGCGCCGCTTGGGCAGCCACTCGATCTCGTCCACCCGGCTGAAGGGCTGTATGCCGAGCCCCAGAAAAGCCACGTCGAACCGCTCGGCGACGTCGATCAGCTCGCGGATGTGCTGGGAGAACTCTGTGTTGCTGCAGTGGATGTCGTCGCACGGCTCGCCGCTCAGCTCGATCTGCCCGCCCGGCTCCAGGGTGATGGCGTGGTTGCCGCGCTTCAGGCCGATGAGGAAACCCTCCTCTTCCTGCGGCTCCCAGTCGTAGTCGCTGGCAAGCCCTTCGAGAATGGCGCGCACGCCGCGGCGCCCGGAGTAGGACAGCGCCCTGGCCGTGTCGCGCTCGATGCCGACCTTCTCGTACTCGGTGCCGACGCGCCACTGCTCCCGCGGCTTGCCGGCCTCGTGGAACCAGGCTTCCAGCTCGTCTTGCCTCTCGATGACGGCCATGGTGCGGACTCTCCTGCGCGTTGCCGGAAGCTCGCCTTCCCCTACGGAATACAGACGTTCCGCAGGTTCCTGCGATAGGGCGCCGTGACGACGGCTTTTTCGGTGATGATGGCGGAGACCAGCGAATGGTCGGTTACGTCGAAAGCCGGGTTCAGTGTATTCACTCCGTCGGGTGCGATGCGCCGGCCGGCGATGTGGGTCACTTCTTCGTCGGCGCGCTCCTCGATGGGAATCTCCGCCCCGGAGGGACAGGACAGGTCCACGGTGGAGGTGGGGCATGCCACGTAGAACGGAATCCCGTGGCGCCGGGCCATCACCGCCACGGTGTAGGTGCCGATCTTGTTGGCCACGTCGCCGTTGGCGGCCACGCGGTCGGCCCCCACCACGACGGAGTCCACGCGGTTCTGCTGCATGACGTACCCCATCATGTTGTCGGTGATGAGCGTGACGGGGATTTCCTCCTTGCACAGCTCCCACGCCGTCAGTCGGGCGCCCTGCAGGAACGGTCGCGTTTCATCCACGAAGACCTCTTCGATGGGCAGGCCCGTTTCCTTCATGGCGCGCAGCACCCCGAGGGCGGTGCCGTAACCCGCGGTAGCCAGCGCGCCGGCGTTGCAATGGGTCAGGATGCGCCGGGAGTCCTTCAGCAGCGCCGCGCCGAGACCGCCGAGCCTGCGGTTCGCCGCGATGTCCGCGTCGTACATCTCGAGCGCCGCTTCCTCCAGCCGCTGCCGCAACGTCTCCAAGTCCCCGTGCCTGTGGGCCTCGTAGACGCCGCGCATGCGTTCCAGCGCCCAGTGCAGGTTCACGGCCGTGGGCCGGGTGTCCGCCAAGGTCTCGAACACCTGCCGCATGACGGTCTCGACATTCTTCCGATCCCGGATGTGCCGCGCCCCCAGCGCAACCCCCATGGCCGCGGTGACGCCGATGGCGGGCGCCCCGCGCACCACCATGTGGCGGATGGCCTGGGCCACATGGCGGTAGTTGCGGCAAACCCGGTACACCTCCTTCCGGGGCAGACGCCGCTGGTCGATGAGGAGCACTTCTCCGTCGCGCCACTCGATGGTTCTTACGGACATGTCGGTTCTTTCGAAGGCCGTCTCATCCGGAGGTCGTTTATCTTTGCCACATGCTCAAATATAGTACCCATGAAAGGAGGGTCAAGGGTCGCCGGAAACGGCGCGCCCGACGGCCCGGGCCGCACCCATGACCGACCTCACGTCATTGATCGGATACGCTTCCGGCGTCTACTTCATCAGGCCGGACCTGGAAGCCCAGGCGCTGTTGGCCACCGTCGCGGCCATTCACCTGTGCGACGGCATCCTCTGCTTCCTGGTGGCCCGGTACGGCGGGCGCAACCCGACGTACTGGACCCTGGCCGGACTGATTTTCGGAGTCTGGGGGACCCTGCCGCTCCTCTTGCGGCGTCGCGTCGCCGAGACGCGGAGCGACGCGATGCCCCCGAATGAGTCCTAGTCCATCCGTTTGCGCAGGAACGTCGGGATGTCGAAGTCTTCCTCGGCGACGTCCTTCTCTTCGAGATCGATGGGCTGAGGAGTCCCCGACTCCTTTTCCTCACCGCGCTGCCAGTTCGGGGCGCCGTACTCGTCGTCCACGAGAGTGCCGAGATGCACGATCTTCTTGTCCCGGGCATCGCGCACGCCCAGACCCAGCGATCCCTGTTTCTGCTGCGGCGCCTCCTTCTTCTCCGCCGCGGCCGGCTGCGGCATATGCACTCCCTCGTCACCGAACCCCGTGGCGATGACCGTGATCCGCAGTTCGTCCTCGATGGCCTCGTCGATCACCGCGCCGAAGATGATGGTGGCGTCCTCGTGGGCTTCCGCCTGGATCAGGGTGGCCGCCTCGTTGACCTCGAACAGGCTCATGTCGGCCCCGCCGGTGACGTTGATCAGCACCCCGCGCGCGCCGTTGATGGACACGTCCTCCAGCAACGGGCTCGAGATCGCCTGCTGCGCCGCCTCCAGGGCGCGGTTCTCGCCGGTGGCGGAAGCCGCCCCCATGAGAGCGAAACCCATCTCCCTCATCACCGTGCGCACGTCAGCGAAGTCGAGATTGATGAGCCCCGGCGTCACGATCAGGTCGGCGATGCCCCGGACGGCCTGGGTCACCACGCCGTCGGCCACCTTGAAGGTCTCCAGCAGCGTGGTGGACTTGCCGGCGATGCTGAGCAGACGCTGGTTGGGGATGACCACGAGGGTATCCACCTTGTCCTTGAGCTCCCGGATGCCTTCCTCGGCCTGTTGCATGCGGCGCTTGCCTTCGAAGATGAAGGGCTTCGTGACCACGCCCACCGTGAGCGCCCCCACCTCGCGCGCGACGCTGGCGATGACCGGCCCGGCGCCCGTGCCCGTGCCGCCCCCCATCCCCGCGGTGATGAAGATCATGTCGGCGCCCGCGAGGAATTCACGGATGCGCTCCTTGTCCTCCATCGCGGCGCGCCGGCCCACTTCAGGATTCGCGCCCGCTCCGAGCCCCTTGGTCAGGGAGTCCCCTATCTGGATCTTGATATCGGCCTTGTTGGCGTCCAGCGCCTGGCTGTCCGTGTTGGCCACGATGAAGTCCACGCCCTTGAGGCCCTCTTCGATCATCGTGTTGACCGCGTTGCCGCCGCCCCCGCCGATGCCGATCGCCTTGATCCGGGCTCCCGATTCGATCGGATCCACCATCTCGAACATGACATGCCCTCCTTTTTCCGGCTACCTGTTTCCTTGCCATTGAGAAACTCTAGAAAAACTCCTTGAACCATTCGGTCATGCGCCCGCGCACCTTGAAGAACACGTCGTTGTCGCGCACGCGGAAGAGATTGCGGTCCTGCTGCCCGAGACCGTAGAGCAACAGGCCTGTGGCGGTGGAGTAGACCGGACTGGACACCACGTCCACCAATCCGGCGACATTGGCCGGCAGGCCCTGGCGTACCGGCACGTCGAAGATACTCTCCGCCATCTCCATCATGCCCGGCAGCAGCGTGGACCCTCCGGTCATGACGATGCCCGACACCACCTGCCGCGCGTAGCCGGACTTGGTGATCTCGCGGTGCACGAGATGGAAGACCTCCTCCAGCCGCGGCTCGATGATCTCGCACAGCACCTGCCGCGACACCGTCCGCGGACTGCGTCCGCCGACGCTGGGCACCTCCAGCATCTCGTTGCGGTTGACGACGTCGGGCCCCACCGCGCCGTAGCGCTGCTTCAATTGCTCCGCCGCCGCCATGGGCGCGTGCAGGCCCGCGGCGATGTCGCTGGTGAGATGGTTCCCGCCCACGCCCAGTACCGCGGTATGCTTCACCGAGCCGCCGTGGAACAGCGCGACGTCGGTGGTGCCGCCGCCCATGTCCACCAGCGCCACGCCCAGCTCCCGCTCCTCCCGGGTCAGGGTGGCGTCCGCGGAGGCCAGCGGCTCGAGGACGAAGTCGGCCACGTTGAGGCCGGTGCGGTTGCAGCACTTGATGATGTTCTGCGCCGCCGCCACCGCGCCGGTGACCACGTGGACACTGGCTTCGAGGCGCACCCCGGACATGCCCCGCGGTTCCTGGATACCCCCCTGGCCGTCGAGGGCGAACTCCTGCGGCAACACGTGCAGCACCTCCCGGTCCAGCGGGATGGCCACCGCCTTGGCCGCGTCGATCACCCGGTCGACGTCGGCCTCGGTGACTTCCCTGTTCTTGACCGCCACCACCCCCTGGCTGTTGAACCCGCGGATGTGGCCGCCCGCGATACCCGCGAAGACCGTGTTGATCTCGCAGCCGGCCATGATCTCGGCCTCTTCCACGGCCTCCTTGATGCCTTCGATGGTGGCCTCGACGTTGATCACCACGCCCTTGCGCAGGCCGTTGGACGGATGAATTCCGACACCCACCACCTCGGCGCCCTGGTCGGTCTGCTCTCCCACCACCGCGCAGATCTTGTGAGTGCCGATGTCGAGCCCGACGACGAGATTGTTCTTCTTGGCCATAGCGTCTCACGCCCCTCCGTTTTGATCGCAACCGGGTGCTCACGCCCGCTTTCGCGGACGCGTCACCACCTGTCCCTTGAAACTCAGGTCCACGGCCCTGAAACGGGCCTCCTGTTCCCGGAACTCGCGCACGAACCATTGGAGCCTGCGGAGCTTGTCGTCCCAGTCACCCCATCCCATGTGGAACGGCACCGCGTAGGAAACCGGATAGAGCACGACGCCGCCGCCCGACCGGAAACGGATCTCCGACAGCTCCAAACCGGTCCGCTCCACCGTGCGCGCCACCTCCAGCACCTGCGCCAGCTTCTTCCGGGTGTCCGCCGCTTCCGGCGCGAGACCGGCGGCCCGCAGGCCGGTGACGAACGGCCAGTCCACGGAGTCCTCTTCGTCGAGGGCCTTGAAGATCACGCCGTCGTTCGCCACGTAGTACAGCCGGTCCAGGGCGACGATGCCGCCGGGACTCCACTCTTCCACGGTGATGGTCAGTCGCGCCGGCAACTCCCGCCGCACCAGCGCCCGCCTTACCCACGGATGTCGCTCTACCCTCCGCCCAAGCTCCGCGGGATCGGTGTTCCAGATGCCGGTGTAGGCCCCCAACCCGGACATCACCACGATGTCCTGCCCCTTCACCCGCGCCGCGCCCAGGACCTTGATCTCGCGCACCGTGAAATGAGGATGCGAGCGGACGAACTCCGAGATGTCCCTCGCCGTGCCGCGAATGGCGGCGGGCGCCTGGAACACGACACCGGCGTACCGGTAGACTCCGGCGAGGGCCCGCGGATACAGCCACGCGCCCAGGACCAGCGCGCACGCCGCCGCGGCGCACGCGGCCAGACCCATCCGGCGGCGGTTGGGCTTCCCGAGCCGGGCGCGCATGTCAGTCATGGGCCGCCTCCGGCGCCGGGGCATTCCGGGTTCCGTTCCTGAGCGCGGCCCGGTCGAGGATGCGCTCCACCAACTCGCCGAACCCGATGCCGACCCCCGCGGCGATCTCCGGCAGCAGGCTCAGCGGCGTCATCCCCGGCAGCGTATTGACCTCCAGCGCGTACAGACGCCCCTCCGGGGAGATGCGGAAATCCACGCGCGGCGCCCCTTCGCAGCCGAGCACCGCGCACGCGCGCGCCGCCAGCCGCATCGCCCGGCGGTAAAGGGGGCGGGGCAGGGGCGCGGGAAAGACGTGGGACGCCATGCCCGAGGTGTACTTGGTCTTGAAGTCGTAGAACCCCTTCACGGGACGGATCTCGGTCACGCCGAGCGCCTCGCCGTTGAGGACGCCCACCGTGATCTCCTTGCCGGGCACGTAGGTCTCCACCAGCGCATCGCGGTCGAAACGGCAGGCCTCGCGCAGAGCCCGCGCCATGTCGCGCCGCCGGCGCACGATGGAGACGCCGATGGTGGACCCTTCGGCGCGCGGCTTGACCACCACCGGCAGCGGCAGCCCGACGTCCTGCGCGCGCTCCGCGGCCACCACCACGGAGGCCGGCGTGGGGATGCGGTTGCGCACCAGCACTTGCTTGGCCAGCACCTTGTCCATGCACAGGGCCGACGCCGTGACCCCCGAGCCCGTATAGGGAATCCTCATGACCTCCAACAGTCCCTGCACGCAGCCGTCCTCGCCGAGCTTGCCGTGGAGCGCGATGAAGGCCGCGTCGATGCCCTCCTCGCGCAGGCGCACGGGCAGGTCCGGGCCGACGTCGATGAGCGCCACCGACGCGTAGCCGCGGTCGCGCAAGGCGCCGGCCACCTCCTTGCCCGACACCAGCGAGACCTCCCGTTCCGCGGAAGGCCCGCCGTAGAGGACCCCCACGCGGCGGGACCGGAATGTTCCGGCTTGTACGCTCATCGCGGCCATTCCCCCACGAACCGGACCTCCGGCTGCAAGACGACGGTGAAACGGCTCTCCACCGCGCCGCGCACCTGTTCGATCAGCCGGCGCACGTCCTCGGCGCGCGCCCCGCCGAGGTTCTGGATGAAGTTGGCGTGGCGCCGGGACACCTCGGCGCGCCCCACGCGCAGGCCCTTCAGTCCGGCCGCCTCGATCAGCCGCCCGGCGTGGTCCCCCGGCGGATTGCGGAACACCGAACCGAAGTTGGGCCGGCCCGACGGCTGGCTGGCGCGGCGCCGGGCCATGATCGCGCGCATGCGCGTCTCCGCCGCCGCCGGCGCGTCCGGCGTGAGCACCAGGTCCACCCGGGTCACCACCGCGCCCGCGGGAAGCCGCGTCTCGCGGTAGGCGAAGCGCAGCTCGTCGCGCCCGAGCGCCAACGACGCCCCCGCGGCGGTCAGTCCTTCAACCCTGGTCACCACGCGTTCCATCTCCCATCCGTACGCGCCGGCGTTCATCGCCAGCGAACCGCCCACGCTGCCGGGGATCCCTTCGGCGAACTCCAGTCCGCCGAGGCCCCGGCGCACCGCCTCGCGCACCAGCCGGCTCACGGCGCAGGCCGCGCCCACGCGCGCCCCGTCGTCCAGCCAGCGCACCCGGCGGAACTCCCCGCGCAACCGCAGCACGGCGCCGCGCACGCCCTGATCGCTCACCAGCATGTTGCTGCCGTTGCCCAGGAGCAGCACCGGCGCGGCGCGGCGCGCCAAGAGATCCAGGCCTGCGCTCAGGCCCGCTGTCGTGTGCGCCTCCACGAAGCAATCCGCCGGTCCGCCGACCTTGAAGGAGGTGTAGCGGGCCAGGGGCTCGCCCGCCTTCACCTCCAGGCCGGGGATGCCGCTCAGCTCTGCGGCCAGCCGGTCCGTGCTCATGGGCGCTGTTCCCGCAGGCACTCAAGCAAAGACTCCCCTACCTTGTAGACGTCCCCCGCCCCGAGGGTGAGGACCATGTCCCCTTCCGCCAGCCGGGGCAGCAACCCGCCGGCGACGTCCTCCCTGGAGGCGACGAACTCGACGTCCATGTGACCGCGGCGCCGAATGGCCCGATACAGTTCCTCGCCGCTGACGCCCGGCACCGGCTCCTCGCCCGCGGCGTAGATCTCCGTGAGGATCAGCCGGTGCGCACGGTCGAAGGCCGGCACGAAGTCCTCGAACAGGTCCTTGGTGCGGCTGTAGCGGTGCGGCTGGAACACCACCGTCAACGGCCGGTCCCAGCCTTCCGCAATGGCCTGCAGCGTGCTTTCGATCTCGGCGGGGTGATGCCCGTAGTCGTCCATGACCAGCACCCCGGCCGCCTCTCCCTTGATCTCGGAGCGGCGGTGGATGCCGGCGAAGGCGCTCAGGGCCGCCGCCGTTTCGTCGAACTCCACCCCCAACTCCCCCGCCACCGCGATGGCGGCCAGCCCGTTGGCGACGCTGTGGCGCCCGGGCATGGGCAGTTTGACGGTGCCGAGAGCGCGGCCGCGGTGCCGTACCGAGAACGTGGACTCCATGCGCCGGGTCGCCACGCACTCGGCGCTGAAGTCCGCGTCGGCCGACAGGCCGTAGGTCACCACCCGCTTGTTGACCCGCGGCACCAGGGCGCGCACCGCCGGGTGGTCCAGGCACAGGACGGCGACGCCGTAGAACGGCACCTTGTCGACGAACGCCAGGAAGGCGTCGGCCAGGGCCTCCGGGGTGCCGTGGTAGTCGATGTGCTCCCGGTCGATGTTGGTCACCACCGCCACCACGGGCGAGAGCAGCAGGAAGGTACCGTCGCTTTCGTCCGCCTCGGCCACCAGGATGTCGCCCTTGCCCATCTGCGCGTTGCCCGCCAGCGAGCGTACCCGGCCGCCGATGACCAGGGTCGGATCCAGGCCTGCCTCGGTGAGCACGTGACCGACCATCGACGTGGTCGTGGTCTTGCCGTGGCTCCCGGCCACGGCGACGCCGTACTTCATGCGCATCAGCTCGGCGAGCATCTCCGCCCGCGGTATCACCGGGATCTGCCTTTCCTTGGCCGCCGTCACCTCGGGGTTGGCGAACTTCACCGCGGCGGAGATCACCACCACCGAGAGGTCCTCCGGCAAGTGGGCGGCGTCGTGGCCGATGTGGACCGCCGCCCCCAGGGCGTCGAGGCGCCGGGTGGCGTCGCTCTCCTGCAGGTCGGAGCCGCTGATCTCGTAACCCAGGTTCAACAGCACCTCCGCGATGCCGCTCATGCCCACGCCGCCGATGCCTACGAAGTGCACCCGGTGACGCCGTTCGAACGGCCTGGTGTCGCGTCCGGCCGGCCGGTTCATGATCCCGCGGCCTCCTTGCCGGCCGCGCCGGTTGCGTGCCGCGACCATGCCGGCACCAGCGCGTGGCACTCGTCGACGATGCGTTCGGCGGCGTCGCCCCGTCCCAGGCGCGCCGCCGCCTCGCCCATGGCGCGGCGCCGGTCCACGTCGCCTCGGAGCGCGCGCAGGGTCTCCGCCAGCCCCGTGGCGGTCAGCTCCCGCTCCACGATCATCGCCGCGGCGCCCGCCTTCTCCAGCGCCAGCGCGTTGAGGCGCTGGTGGTCGTGGGCCGCGTAGGGGTACGGGATCAGCACCGCCGGCTTGCCGAACAGCGTCAGCTCCGCCAGGGTGGAAGCGCCGGCGC
This sequence comes from uncultured Syntrophobacterales bacterium, assembly GCA_964519455.1. Taxonomy (GTDB): domain Bacteria; phylum Desulfobacterota; class Binatia; order UBA9968; family JAJDTQ01; genus JAJDTQ01. Next base: position 63,890 of record CAZFIU010000002.1, on the reverse strand, counting down.
GGCACACCACCAGGTCGGCCCCGGCGTAGGCACGGTCCATTCGGTCGATGAACGGCAGCACCTCGGCCGCGCACGGCAGCGACGCGTAGCCTTGGCGCACCCGCTCCTCGTCCGCGCGCCCGGTCTGGTGCGTGACCCGGAACCGGGCCGCCTCCTCCCCCAGGTGCGCCAGCGCGCCCAGCACCGCCTCGTTGATCCGGCGCGCTCCGGCGCTGCCGCCGAACACCAGCAGGTGGAAACGCTCGGCTTCCCGCTCCACCCGCGGCAACTCGCGCCAGCGCACCGGCGTGCCGGCGAGCACGACCTTGTGCGCGGGGAAGTAGTCCACGCTCTCGCGGAAGCTCGTGAAGATCCGGTCCACGAGCCGCCCCAGGACGCGGTTGGTGAGACCCGGGCGCAGGTTCTGCTCCAGCACGGCGCAGCGGATGCGCCGCGACACACCGGCGAGCAGCAGCGGACCCGAAGCGTAGCCTCCCAGGCCGATGATGCACTGGGGATCGAAGCGGCGGATGATGGCGCGGGAGCGCCACAGGCTCAGGGGGATGCCGTACAGGCCCTCCAGGAGCCCCTTGAGACCGCGCCCCTTGAGACCGCGAATGGGCAGCAGCTCCAGCCGGAACTCGGTCTGCGGGATCACCCGGCTCTCGATGCCCCAGCGGCTTCCCACGAAGAGGATGCGCGCATCCTCGTGGCGCCGGAGAAACTCCCGCGCCACCGCGAGGCCGGGGAAGAGATGGCCGCCGGTGCCGCCGCCGGCCACGATGAGTCTCATGGCTGTTCCCTCCGGCAGGAAGCGCTCAGGAGCATCCCCGCGACCGTGAGGTGCACCACCATGGCGGAGCCGCCGTAGCTCACGAACGGCAGCACCAGGCCCTTGGTGGGCACCAGGCCCATGACCACGCTCATGTGCACCAGCGCCTGCAGCCCCAGGAGCAGGGTCAGGCCGAACACCATGAGGCGCGTGAACGGCTCCTCGCGTTCCAGCGCCAGGCGCATGCCGCGGAACAGCAGGATGCCGAAGAGGAGCACCACCAGGAGCGCGCCCCACAACCCCAGTTCCTCGCCGATCACCGAGTAGATGAAGTCGGTGTGCGCCTCCGGCAGGTAGTGGAGCTTCTGACGGCTCTGCCCCAGTCCGCGGCCCCACAACTGGCCGGAACCGAAGGCGATGTAGGACTGGATGATCTGGAACCCGCTGTTGGCCGAATCGCTCCACGGGTCCAGGAAAGCCAGCAACCGCTTGACCCGGTAGTCCGAGTTCATGACCAGGAAAACGGCGACGGGCATCCCCGCCAGCGCCACGGCGGCAAGGTGCAACACCCGGCCGCCGGCGACGAACAGCATCGCCATCGCGATGATGGCGATGGTGAACGCGGCCCCGAAGTCCGGCTCCGCCAGCAGCAGCAGCACGAACAACCCGGTCACCAGCAGCGGCGGCAGCAGTCCGGCCGTGAACCGCTCCAACCGCTCGCCCTTCCTGGAGAGCGTGAAGGCCAGGTAGAGGACGAAGCCCACCTTGGCCAGCTCGGACGGCTGGAACACGAACGGCGCCACCCCGAGCCAGCGCTGCGCGCCGCCCCGGACCAGGCCGACGCCGGGCAGGAGCACCAGCACCAGGGCCGCCAGCGCGAACACGAAGAACGGCACGGTGAGGCGGCGGTAGGCCGAGGGGGGCAGCAGGACGGCCACGCACAGGCCGGCGACGCCGACCGCCACCGCGGCCAACTGCTTGCGGAACAGGTAGGTGCCGTCGCCAAAGCGTTCCTGGGAAAAGAGGTAGCTGGTGTTCAGCACCATGGTGATGCCGATGGCGAGCAGCACCACGAGGCTCATGACCATCCAGCGGTCCATGTTGCGGATCTCGCTCATAGGGCCCGCACCAGCTCCTTGAATGCGCTTCCGCGCGCGGCGTAGTTCTCGAACATGTCGAAGCTCGAACACGCCGGAGACAGCATCACCACGTCGCCGGAACGGGCCGCGGCCCGCGCGGCGCGCACCGCCGCGGCGAGGTCCGGCACCACCACCGTGTCCGCCGACGCCCCCAGCGCCGTGCGCATGAGCGGCGCGGACGCGCCCAGCAGGATCAGCTTGCGCACGCGCTCCCGCACCAGCGGCGCCAGGGCGGCGTAGCTGCCGCCCTTGTGCACCCCGCCGGCGATCAGCACCACGGGCGCGTCGAAGCTCGCCAGCGACTTCTCCACCGCGCCGACGTTGGTGCCCTTGGAGTCGTTGTAGTAGCGCGCGCCGTCCAGCTCGCGCACGAACTCCAGCCGGTGCTCGATGCCCGGGAAGCTCCGTGCCGCGGTCTCCACGGCGCGGGCGCCGGCGCCGGCCGCCCGGGCCGCGCACAGGGCCGCCATGACGTTCTCGACGTTGTGCACCCCGCGCAGCCGCAGGTCCCGCAGCGGCAGCCGCTCCTCCGCGCCGCCGGCGCGCCACACGATCTCGTCGCCCGCGACGAACGCCCCCTCGTCCGCTTCGGACCAGCCGAAGGACACCACCCGGGCGGTCAGCCGGCGCCGCAGTCCCCACACCCACGGATCGTCGCGGTTCAGCACCGCGACGTCGCCCGGCCGCTGGGCGGCGAAGATCCCGGCCTTGGCCGCGCCGTAGCTTTCCAGTCCGTCGTAGCGGTCGAGGTGGTCCTCGCTCAGGTTCAGGAACAGGGCGATGCGCGGGCGGAACTCCCGTACCCATTCGAGCTGGAAGCTGCTCACCTCCACCACGCCCCAGTCCCAGTCCCCGTCCACGCAGTCGATCAAGGGCTTGCCGATGTTGCCGCCGGCGAACGCGCGCAGGCCCGCCGCCTCCAGCATGGCGGCCAGGAGGCTCGTGGTGGTGGTCTTGCCGTTGGTGCCGGTGACGGCCATGAGCGGCATGGACGCGAACCGCGCGGCCAGCTCGATCTCGCTCCACACCTCGATGCCGCGGCGCACGGCGTCCGCGAGAAGCGGGTTGTCCCGCGGCACCCCCGGACTCGGCACCACCGCATCCACGCCGTCGAGCCAGGCCGTGTCCTCGCCGCCGAAGTGGCACACCGCCGGCAGCGCCGCCAGCTCCGTCCGCGCCTGTTCCATTTCCCCGGCGGCGCGGGCGTCCACGCCCACCACGGCGGCGCCGCGGCGCGTGACGAATCGCGCCACCGCCAGACCCGTGCGCGCCAGGCCCAGCACCATGATGTTCTTGCCTTCCAGTTCCATGACCGGCTCGCCGTCCGTGACCGGCTCCAGGATTCTTGCGACCGACGCCACCCGGCTACCCCTCAGCGCAGCTTCAGCGTGCTCAACGCGAACAGCGCGCAAATGATCGACACGATCCAGAACCGCACGATGATCTGCGGCTCCGGCCAACCCTTGAGCTCGTAGTGGTGGTGGATCGGCGCCATTCGGAAGACCCGCTTGCCGCGCGTCTTGAACGACGCCACCTGTATGATCACGGACATCGCCTCCACCACGAAGACCCCGCCCACCAGGACCAGCAGGATCTCGTTCTTGCTGATGACCGCCACGATCCCCAGGGCGGCCCCGAGACCGAGGCTGCCGACGTCGCCCATGAAGATCTGCGCGGGATAGGTGTTGAACCACAGGAAACCCATGCCCGCCGCCACCACCGCCGCGCAGAACACCGTCAGCTCGCCGACCCGGGACACGTAGGGGATCTGCAGGTACTCGGCGAACTTCACGTGGCCCGCGAGGTACACGATGACCGCGTAGGCCGCCGCCGCGGTCATCACCGGCCCGATGGCGAGCCCGTCGAGGCCGTCGGTCAGGTTCACCGCGTTGGAGGCGCCCACCACCACCACCACGGCGAAGAGCACGTACCAGAGGCCCAGGTCCGGCTGCACGTTCTTGAAGAACGGCACCGCCACCGTGCTGGTGAAGTCGGGCTGGGACAGCAGCACCACCACCGCCGCCGCGGCCACGGCGGTCTGGGGCAGGAGCTTGCTCCACATGGAGAGGCCGCGGCTGCTGCGGCGCCTGAGCTTGAGACAGTCGTCGACGAGACCGATGGCCGCGAACGCCACGGTGACGGCCAGGGCCAGCAGCACGTACACGTTGGTGACGTCCGCCACGAGCAGCGTGGACAGCGTCAGGGACAACACGATCAGGGTGCCCCCCATGGTCGGAGTGCCGGCCTTGCCGGCATGGTGCGCGGGCCCGTCCTCGCGGATGTGCTGGCCGATCTGCCACTCCTTGAGGGAACGGATGAGCCAGGGGCCGATGACGAAGGACAGCAGCAGCGACAGGAGCGCCGCCAGTGCCGCGCGGAACGTGATGTAGCGGAACACGTTCAGCACCGGGAACGTCGCATGCAGCGGATAGAGCAGCAGGTACAACACGGCTCAGGCTCCTCCGTCCTTCATGGCGGCCAGCACCTTCTCCATGGCCGCGCCGCGCGAGCCCTTGACCAGCACCCAGTCGCCCTTGCGCAGGACGCCGCGCAACTCGCCGCCCAGGGATCGGTGGCCGCGCGCCACGCGCACCGCCGCCGGCGCCATGCCGGCGGCGACGGCGCCGCGCCGGATCTCGCGGGCGAAACCGCCCAACACGTACAGGGCGTCGAGGCCGCCGCGGGCCGCGGTCGCGCCCAGCTCGCGATGGCACGTGCTCTCGTTCTCGCCCATCTCCAGCATGTCTCCCAGGACCGCCACGCGCCGCCCCCGCGCCGGGATCGCCCGCAGCGCGGCCAGGGCCGCCTCCATGGAGGCCGGATTGGCGTTGTAGGCGTCGTTGATGATGCCGATGCCGCGCCAGCGCTCGACTTCCATGCGCATGGCGACGGGACGCACCGCCTCGAGCCCCTGGCGGATGGCCGTCAGGTCCACTCCGAAGGCGTGGGCCATGGCCGCAGCGCCCACCGCGTTGTGCACGTTGTGCAGGCCGCACAGGCGCAGGCGCACGGGCTCCCGCAGCCGGCCCACCCGCAGGTTGAAGCGCAGGCGCCCGCCGGCGAGCACCTCCGGGTCCTCGCCGCGCACGTGGCCGCCGGTGCCGTAGGTCACCACGCGTCCCCGGAACGCGCGGCTCTGGCGCACCACCCGGGCGTCGTCGAGATTGACCACGGCGGTGCCCTGGGCCGCCAGGCCGCGGAAGATCGCGCCCTTCTCCCGCGCCACCCCGGCGACCGTCTTCAAGCCGGAGAGGTGCGCCGGGCCCACCGAGGTGATGGCCGCCACGTCCGGTTCGGCGATGGCCGTGAGGCGGCGGATCTCGCCGGGCCGGTTGGTGCCCAGCTCCACCACCGCGGCGCGCTCGCGCTCGCCCAGGCGCAGCAGGGTCAAGGGCAGACCCACGAGGTTGTTGTAGTTGCCCTCGGTCTTGAGCACCCGGCCGCGCAACGGGCGGTCGTCCAGGCGCGCGCGCTGCAGGATCGCGAACATCATCTCCTTGGTCGTGGTCTTTCCGTTCGAACCCGTAATCGCCAGCACCCGCGGCGCCAGCCGCCGCCGGTGAAAGCGGGCCACGTCGCCCAGCGCCCGCAGGGTGTCGCGCACGCGAATCACCGCCATCTCCGGCCCCGGGGCCACGTTCTCCTGCACGATCACGCAGCCGCCCCCGTGCCGCGCCGCCTCGGGCACGAACGCATGTCCGTCGTGCACCTCGCCCCGGAGCGCCACGAACACGCCGTTCCGTTCCATCCGCCGCGAGTCCGTGCAGATCGTGCCGACCCGGGGCGCGGCGCCGCGCTGGACGATGGTCCCCCCGGCGGCCCGCGCCAACTCTTCGATGCTCCAGTCCATGACCCTTCGCGCACCGTCATCCCTCGACCGCTAGGCCAGCAACCTGGCGGCTTCCTCCCGCAGCACTTCCCGGTCGTCGAAATGGATCCTGCGTTCGCCCAGGATCTGGTAGTCCTCGTGCCCCTTGCCGGCCACCAGCAGCACGTCGCCGGAATCCGCCAGCGACAGGCCCAGGCGGATGGCGGCGCGCCGGTCCGGCTCCACCCGGTAACCGTGCCGCGTGCGCCCGGCGCGGTCCTCGCCGATGCGCCGCATGCCGCCGCCGCGGACACCGTCTTCGATGCCGCGGATGATCGCCAAAGGCTCCTCGCCGCGCGGGTTGTCCGAGGTCACGACCACGGCATCGCTGGCGCCGGCGGCGACCTGTCCCATGAGCGGACGCTTGCCGGCATCCCGGTCGCCGCCGCAGCCGAACACCGTGATCAGCCGTCCCCGGGTCAATGGCCGCAAGGCATGGATGACCTTGTCCAAGGCGTCCGGCGTGTGCGCGTAGTCCACCACCAGGGTGACCCCCAAGTCGTTGGGCACGCGCTCCAGCCGCCCCGGCACCCGCTCCAGCCGGGCAAGGCCGGCACCGATGGCTTCCGGCGCCGCTCCCAACGCCCAGGCCGTCGCGGCGGCCGCCAGGATGTTCTCCAGGTTGATCTCGCCCATGAGCGGCGATGCGAACTCGACCTCCTGCCCGCCGCATGCCAGGGTGCCGCGCAAGCCGTCCACGTCGCTGTCCAGGCGCACCGGGTGCACGTCCCAACGGGACGAGCGGCCGCAGGTGAGGGCCGTCAGCCCGGCGTCCCGGGTCAGCCGCTCCAGCTCGAGCCCGCGGGGATCGTCCGCGTTGATGACCGCGACGGGCCGGTCCTTGACGCTGGCGCGCAGGCACTCCGTGAACAAACGCGCCTTGCTGCGGAAATACGACTCCATGTCGCCGTGATAGTCCAGGTGGTCGCGCGACAGGTTGGTGAACACGGCCGCGTCGAAGTCCAGCCCGTGCGCCCGATGGAGGTCCAGGGCGTGGGAGGAAACCTCCATGGCGACGAAGTCCACCCCGGCGCCGGCCATCTCCGCCAGCAGCTCCTGGATCTCCAGCGCCTCGGGCGTGGTCAGGGGCGCGGGCTGCTCCCGTCCGCCGTAGCGCCGGCTGATGGTGCCGATGACCCCGCAGGCACGGCCCGCCGCGCCGAAGATTGCCTCCAGGAGGTAGGTGACCGTGGTCTTGCCGTTGGTCCCGGTGACGCCCACCAGGACGAGCGAGCGGCTCGGACGGGCGAAGAACACCGCCGCCGCGTGGGCCATGGCGCGGCGTGCGTCGGACACCCTCACGCAGGCGGTCTCGGGAGGTACCGCCACGGGCCGCTCCACCACCACCCCCGCCGCGCCGCGCTCGACCGCGTCGCGGACGAAGTCATGGCCGTCGGCGCGCTGTCCCGGCAGGGCGAAGAAGAGGGAGCCGGCACGCACCCGCCGCGAATCGCACGCGAGCCCCTGGACCTGGCGGTCCACGGGGCCCCGTTCGTCCCGGACATCCGGTGTATGCAACAGCTCCCGCAGCAGCATCGGCGTCATTCCTTGAGGGTCAGGACGAGGCGGCGGCCGCCCCGGTCCGTTCTCTGGGCCGCGACGTAGCCGTGTCCCCGGAGCACCACCGAGAGCCGGAGCTTCCTGGCCTCGTCGACGGCCTGGCGCATGCTCATGCCGATGAGGTTCGGTCCGGCCGAATCGGCCTTCTCCTGCCGGGTCCTGCCGCGCGACACCCGGACGACGCCGACCTTTCCGGCCGAGGGCGCGGTCGCGAGAAGGCGGCGGTCGGGCTTCTGCCCGAGGGCGTGCAGCGCCGGGCCGGCGATGCGCTGGAACAGGGGCGCCGCCACCAGGCCGCCGTAGACCTGGACCGTGGGTTCGTCCACCAGCGTGAGGAGCACGAAGCGGGGCTCATCGGCGGGAACGAACCCGGCGAACGAGGCGATCCGCTTCTTCGAGTAGCCTCCCTTGACGCGGTCGGCCTTCTGGGAAGTGCCGGTCTTGCCTGCCGTTTCGAACCCGGCCAGGGCGGCACGGGAGCCGGTACCGCCCTCGGCCACGACGCCCTTCAGGATGTCCACCACCGCGCGGGCGGTGTCGCGGGAAACCACGCGGCGCAGCACTTCCGGCTTGTTCCGGAACAGCACCCGGCCGTCCTCGCCCACCACCCGGTCCACCAAGTAGGGGCGCCTGAGCAAGCCGCCGTTGGCAATGGCGGAGAAGGCCGTGACCATCTGCAGGGGGGTCACCCCGATGGACTGCCCGAACGAGGCCGCGGCAAGGTCCACCTTGTACCACTTGTGGTGCGGGCGCACCGTCCCTTCCACCTCTCCCAAGAGGTCCACACCGGTCTTCCGTCCGAAGCCGAAGCGGCGGATGTAACGGTGGTAGCGCTCCTTGCCGAGCTTGTGCGCCACCTTCGTGACGCCGATGTTGCTGGAGAGCTGGAGGACCTTGGCGAACGACAGCCAGCCGTATTCCTTGAAGTCGTGGATGGTGCGCCCGCCGTAGCGGTACTTGCCGTACTCGCAGAAGATCAGGTCCTCCCGGCCCACGACGCCGTCTTCCAGGGCGGCCGCCGCCAGCACGGCCTTGAAGACGGAGCCCGGCTCGTAGGTGTCCGTGATCGCGCGGATGCGCCAACGGTTTCGCTCCTGGGTCCGGTACTGGTTGGGATCGAAGAACGGGTAGCTGGCCAGCGCCATGATCGCGCCCGTGTACGGGTCGGCCATCACCACGGTACCGCCCTTGGCGCGGTAGCGCTTGACCGTCGCTTCCAGGTGCTTTTCCGCCAGATGCTGGAGCGCGGTGTCCAGCGTCAGGTGCACATCGGGACCGGGTTGGAGCTTCAACTCGTCCAGACCCGCCACCAGCACGCGGCGGCCCAACGCGTCGCGCTCCACCACCCACGAGCTCGTCTCGCCCCGTATGTAACGGTCGTAGCTGCGCTCCACCCCTTCCAGGCCCTGCGCGTCCCTGCCCACGACCCCCAGGGCCTGCCCGGCGAGCCGCCCCTGCGGGTAGTACCGCCTGGGCTCATGGTAGAATCCGATTCCTTCGACCTTCAGCCGGCGTACCCGTTGCGCCTCGCGCGGCGTCACCTGTCGCTTGAGCCATACGAAGGGCTCGCCGGCGGTCATCTTGCGGCGCACGTCGGCGCGCTTCATGTCCAGCGCGCGCGCCACGTCGGCCACGACCTTGCCGGTGACCTTCAGGCGCCGCGGGCGCACGTACACCGATTGGGCCTCGATGCTTATGGCGAGCGCATCGCCGGTGCGGCCGAAGATGGTGCCGCGCTTGGGCTGGACGATCCATTCCTGGAGATGCTGCCTCTCGCCCATGCGCGCGAGCCGTTCCCCGTCGAAGGCCTGGAGCTGTATGGCGCGAAGCGCCACGCTCAGCAACAGCGCCAGGAGCAGGCCCCCGGCTACCCGCAACCGAAACCGCATCCTCGCGGCGGGATCCTGTGGTATTTCCTTGTTCATGGCACGATGACGACCCGCTTACCCTCCGGGTCCTTGAGTCCGAGGCGCTGCCGCGCCATGGTCTCGACACGGTCGGGCGCGGTCAGCGACCCCAACTCCAGCTTCAACTCGCGATTCGTCTGCTCCAGCCGGCGCTCCAGCTTGGCGGCGGTGGAGAGCACGTAGCCCAGTTGCACGACGCGCAGCCGCTGCCACACCAGCAACAACGCCAAGGCCACCAGCAGGCAACTCAACACGATGGGCAACAACGCTTCGCCGCGCCGCGCCTCGGTGCGGACTTCGGCCACCTCCTGCCGATCGAGAACGCCCGTGGCCCTGGTCGCTTCCTGGCCGGCTCTGAACATGGCCCCTCCTCGAGGTCCGCGCACACTGGCACCGAGCGCCTTACACCCTTTCGACCGCCCGGAGCCGCGCCGAGCGCGCCCTGGGATTGGCCCGCACCTCTTCTTCGCCGGCCATGCGCGGCCCGCGCGTCACCGTGGCGGCCTTGCGGCTCCAGCCGCAAGCGCACCCGGGGAGACGTGGCGGGCACAGGCAATCCAGACCCCATTTGTGGAACGCGCGCTTGACCAGCCGGTCCTCCAGTGAATGGAACGAGATGATGACGAGCCGCCCGCCGGTGCGCAGCATCTCGTAGGCCGTTTCGAGAAACGTCTCCAGGTTCTCCAACTCCCGGTTCACGGCAATGCGCAAGGCCTGGAACGTCCGGGTGGCCGGGTGGGTCGCCGGCGTGCGTGCGCCGCGGCGCCGGCCGCCGGATCCGCCCAGGGCCCGGGCCACGATCCCGGCCAGTTGCCGGGTCGTCTCGATGGTCGTGTCGCGCCTTTCGGCGCCGATGGCCCGCGCGATCCGGCGTGCCCCCGGCTCCTCGCCGAACTCGCGGATCAGTTCCTCCATCTCACCCACCGGCAGGGTGTTCACGAGATCGTGCGCGTCGGGCGAGCGGCGCCGGTCCATGCGCATGTCGAGCCGCGCATCGTTCGCAAAGCCGAAGCCCCTTTCGGGGACGTCGAGATGATGCGAGGACAGCCCCAGGTCCAGCAGCATGCCGTCGACGCCCGTCCAACCCAACTCGTCGAGCACGGCGGGCGCTTCGGTGAATGCCGCCCGGCGCAGCACCACGCGCCCGCCGAAGCCCGCCAGGGCGCGCCCGGCCGCGTCCATGGCGGCGGCGTCCCAGTCCAGCCCCAGGAGTGCGCCGTCCGGGGACGACCGGCGCAGGATCTCGCGCGCGTGTCCGCCGCCCCCCACGGTGGCGTCCAGGTAGCGGCGCGCCGGCGACGGCGCGAGAATCTCCAGCACCTCATGCAGCATCACGGGCTCGTGCGCGTAGCTCATGGCGGCGGCCGTTCAATGACAGGTGGCCGCCCCCTCCCAGTCGTCATCGAAGCTCTCGATGGCCTCGTCCAGCGAAGCGTAGTACTCGAACACCCCGTCCATGCCCACCACCCTGAAGATGTCCTTCAGGTGGGGACTCATGCCCGAGATCTTCAGGTCGCCGTTCATCTCGCGCAACAGTCTCAGGCGGTCCAGCAAGACACCGATGCTCAGGTAGTTGATATGGTCCACGGCCTTGAGGTTCAGCACCACCTTGTGCCGTTCCTTCTCGATCAGGCCGCCGATCATGTCCTTGATCCGCACCATCTCCCGGAGGTCGATGTCGCCGTTGACGTCGATCACGGCGATATCCTGAATGGCCTTTCGGTCGAGTCCGATCATGGATCGCTCCTTTCTTCCGGCATCGCCTCGGGACTCACAGGCCCAAGTCCGAGAAAGAGCCCGGATCCTCCATGAGTTGCTCTTCAGCCTCCGTGAACACCTTGTCCCAGGCGTCCTTGTCCCAGATGCGAAACTTCTCCCCGGCCGACACCAGCATCACGTCGCGCTTGAGGTCCGCGTACTTGCGCAGCGTGGGCGGGATGAGGATGCGTCCGTGCGTGTCCACTTCGCACTCCACGGCCGCGCCGAGATAATAGGTCTGAAACCGCACCATGTTGGGGTCGAACTTGGGCTTCCGGCGCACCGCCTCCTCCAGCGCCGTCCACTCATCCAGCGGGAAGACATCGAGACAGCGCTTGGAGCTGACCACGAAATTTGTGATAATGAGTCGATTATCTCCCTTGCCCAGGAGGAGTTCGCGATACTTGGCCGGAATGCTGAGCCGTCCCTTGGTATCGACCGTATGCTCGTAACGTCCGCGAAACATTGCTCACACTCCGAGCAGACCGAGTTGGGAATGTATGGGATTTCATCCCACTTTATCCCACCTGAAGCGAATATACCGTCGCACCAACCCCTCGTCAACACGAAAGCGTCATAATTTTCGGCATCTGTGGCGTAGCCGGATCGGGCCTGGAAAGCATGAGTTGTTCCCACATCTGGTTGGTCCGGGGCCGGCAAACGTATGCCGGCCACAAGATGTGGGTTTTGATAAACCGTTCGCGGGGCTCGGCGGGCGGCAACAAACTCGACAACGGGCAACCGACGGCCGCCCGTCGCGGGATGAGTGGGAACGGTGTAGAGGTTGGTAACGGATCGCCGCGGAACGGCGGCAAGTAGGACCAGCGGACCGGTAAGCCGGATTCTGTCGCGCTTCCCAACGAGAAGCGGGACGGTCATTCATCTAGCCCCGTGATTGCTCACGGGGTCCAGCGACCTTACCCGAGGGCTTCAGGCGGACGACCCAACCCTCCTATTTGGTCTTGCTCCGGGTGGGGTTTACCTGGCATCCGCCATCACTGGCGGACCGGTGAGCTCTTACCTCGCCTTTTCAACCTTACCCGAAGGTCCGGCGTGAGCCGGAACCCGCCGGGCGGTGTGTTTTCTGTGGCACTTTCCCCCGATCGCTCGAGGCCGCCGTTAACGGCCACCCTGTCCTGTGGAGTCCGGACTTTCCTCCTCCACGCAAAACGCGGAGGCGACCGTCTGGTCCGCTGGTCCACCCCCAGTGTCCCGTTTGCGGGACGTGGGCGCAACCCTTGGCGCTACGGCTGCCCGCCCTGTTCCGGCACCGGCGGGTTGTAGAAGAGAATGCGCTGGCAACTCGGACAGAGGTTCACGCGCTCGTTGCGCAGCACTTCATTCCAAAGCTGCGGCGGGATGTTCATGTAACAGGCCTGACAGATGGCCGACGACACCTCCACGACCGCCGTGCCGCCGCGCCGGTTGAACAGCAGCTCGTAGCGGCCCACGAGATCGTCGTTCAGACGTGACGCGGTAGCCGCGCGCTGGTCGCGCGTCCGGTCGATCTTGTGCTCCAGCTCCGCGATCTCTCGCTCCAAGGGGCCTTTTCTCTCATTCCAGTCGTCCCGGAGGGTAGTCAGGTTCTCTTCCTTCTGCCTGAGTATCCCCTCGTGTTCCTCCAGGTCGGTCATCACCTCGAGCAGCTCCTCTTCCATAATGGCGTTGGATTCCTTGATGACGCCGATCTCCCGCTGGAGTGCCTGGAGCTCCTTGAGGTTCTTCACATGGCTCATGCGCATGCGCTTGTCGGTGGCCTTCCGGTTGGCATCGTGGATGACCTGCTCCTTGTCGCGCCGCACGCGGTCTCGCTCCTCCCACGTCTCCCTCAACGTCTTCACCTCGGCCGCCAGTCTGGCGATATCGCGCTCGCGCCTCTCCATTTCCTCGCGCCGCTCGGTCTGCGCGTCCTTGTGCTCCTTCACTTCGAGATCGATGCCCTGAAGAACCGCAAGTGTTTCCAACTGCTCACGCAACACGATACCCTCCCGTCGGCGACCATCCGACAAAAAAAGGAACCGCCCCCATAGGTGCGGTTCCTTCTTGGCCGTTCAGGCTGTGCGCCCGTATCCGATAGATTTGTCGTCTCATTCCTGTACCGGAGGGTATCGACATTTGACGAAATTGTCAAAGGTGGCGTGCGAACGCGAAACGGACGGATGCGTCACAGTCCCAGCTTGCCGGGATTCATGATGCCGTTGGGGTCCAGGCGGCGCTTGAGCGAGCGCATCAGCTCGAGGCTCTCGCCATGCTCGCGGGCCATGAAGGGAGCCAGCTTGACGCCCACGCCGTGGCAGTACTCCACGGACCCGCCGTGAGCGTGGACGCGCTCGAGGAGAGCCTCGACCGCGTCCCCCAGCTCGGCCCGCGCCCGGTCGCCGCCCTCCTTCGCAAGCCGCAGAGAGAACAATTCCGGGCCGGTCCAGAGCCCGCTGTCGCGGAAGCGCACCCCGCGGGCCGCGGCCAGGGCGACGGCCTCCCGCCGGAAGTTCAGCACCCGGGATGCCGGCAGGGCCACGTGGACCCAGTCCTGGTGCACCCCGTCCCGGCCGCGCTTGCGGCGCTCGCTTCGGTTCGCGGCGAAACGACGGGCCGCGGAGTGGCGTTCGCGCCAGAAGAGCTCCGCCCGCTCGGCGGCGAGCGTCCGGGCACCGCGGCGCCGACAGGCCTCCAGCGCCACGCTCTCTTCCGCGGCCACCAGGTCGGCGTTCCCTTCGAAGCCCAGGTACAGGATCGACGGCCCGTCCGGATCTTCGGTCTCGTCGCCATAGTCGAGCAGAATCGGCCGGCAGCCGGCGCGGGTGAGGTCGCGCACCGCCTCGAAGCCCGCCGCGAAGGAGCCGAACCGCAAGGCATGAAGGGAACGCGTCTCGGGCACCGGGAAGACCCGGAGCGTCAATTCGGTGAGGATTCCGAAGCAGCCTTCGCCGCCGATGAACAGGTGCTTGAGATCGACACCGGTGGAGCGCTTGGCCACGGCGGGAGTGCGGCACACCTCCCCCTGGGGAAGCACCGCCTCCAGCCCCAGCACCTGGCTGCCCATGGAGCCGTACTTGGCGCCGCGGTAACCGAGACTGTCGGTGGAGACGGTGCCGCCCACCGTGGCCACCGGCAGGGTCCAGGGGTCGTGGCCCAGCATGAGGCCCGAGCCGCGCAACTCCGCGTCGACGGTTTCCAGCACGGCCCCGGCCTGGACCCGGGCGCTGAGCGCGTCCGCGTCGGTCTCCAGGACGGCGTTCATCCGGCGCAGGTCCACGACGATGCCCGGCGCGAGGGAGGCGGCCGCGCCCATGAGCCCCGAGCCGCCGCCGTAGGGCACCAGCGGGACCCGGACCTCGTTGGCCAGCCGTGCCACGGCCTGCACCTGGGCGGCGTCGGCCGGAGTACAGACGCACAGCGGATGAACGGGAACGACGGGATGCGCGGGGTGGATGCGGCTGTGGCTCAGGGCGTCCCAGGCGTACAGATCCAGATCGGCCGGGTCGGTGAGGACGGCGGCCCGGCCGAGCAGGTCAACGAGCCGGCCGATGGTACCGGCATGTCCGCGGTCGGCGTGCCCGGTCATGCGCCCCGCCCCGCTTCACCTTGCCTGGATTCCCGCTTCCGCGGCTGTGTCAACTCGTACCCTCGAATCGTCATTCCCGCGAAAGCGGGAATCCAGGGGTGGGGGCGGGAATGACGTAGTGGTCCTGTCCCGCCCTTGGGCCGTCAGTGCATGTTCTGGCCGCCGTCCACCACCAGGGTCTGGCCGGTCATGAAGTCGGCCAGGGGCGAGGCCATGAACAGCACGCCGCCGACGAGGTCCTGGGGCACCTGGACGCGCTTGATGGCGCGCTGGCCGATGCTGCTCTCGCGCATCTTGACGATCTCCTCGGTGGGGTTCACCTCGGACAGGGTGGAGCCGGGACACAGGATGTTGACCTGGATGTTGTCGTCTCCCACCTCCCGCGCCAGGGTGCGGCTGAAGCCCATGACGCCGGCCTTGGAAGCGACGTAGTGAATCCGTCCCGGAGGACCGGAGAGCGCGGTGCCGGAGGCCACGTTGATGATCTTGCCGGACTTCTGCTGGCGCATCTGCGGCAGCACGGCGCGGCAGCAGAGGAACACGCCCTTGAGGTTCACGGACATGAGCTTGTCCCATTCCTCGATGCTGATCTCCTCGATGCGGCCCCGGTTCATGGGAATGGTGGCGAAGATCGACGCGTTGTTCACCAGCACGTCCACCCGCCCGAACTGCTCGACGGTCTTGGCCACCATCCGGTTGGTGGAGTCGTCGTCGGACACGTCCACCTGCACCGCCAGCGAACCCGCCTCGCTCATCTTGCCCAGTTCGGCGGCCACCTGGTCCGCCGCGTCCTTGTCGATGTCGGCCACCACCACGCGCGAACCGGACTTGGTAAACCCTTCACAATACGCCTTGCCGATGCCGTGCCCGCCGCCCGTGACGATCACCACCTTGCCCTGCAGACCTTCGATCATGAGTGCTCCTCTCCGGCCGCCGCGTCACCGCGGCGGCGCCTGCGGCCGCGAAGTTTTCTGGCACTCCTCTATCGGGAAACCGCCGAGGGTGTCAAGCAGGACGCGGCAGGGTTTGGCCTGCCGTGAGCCGGACGGCTAGTTGGCAGCTTTGGACGCCGTACAGCGACCAGGGTTGCAGTTGGGCATGAAACGTCTCGACGGCAAGAAGGGCAACTCTGCGTTGCGGAGCGCTTGCTCCAATCGCGCGGTGTTCACGGCCCCGCACGCAATCTCAAGGTCTACCTGCACATCCACGTCCGTCGTCCCTGCATGATGGAATACACTTCCAGCGCAGAGCAACTCCGGGACCAAACCACCAAGCACGACAAACTCCGGTCTTCCGCCGTATTGTTGGAGGACGCGCACAAGTGCCCACTCTGCTGATTCCCGCGCCGCCCGCGAGCGAGAGGCTTCAGACACCGGACTGACCACGGATCACCTCCCGCAAATGCTCGGCGGCCTCCTCTCCTCGCACGCCGGCGGTGCGCAAGTCGGCGTACACGCGAGGCCACGTAGTGAGACACAGACCCTCTTTCGCTACGGCCAGCCGTCTTGCCGTAACCGTGGGAAACGGACGCAAGGTGAGCCTGCCACCTTCGATCGGTCGTAGACCGGCTTCCATCGCTACGGATTCGAGTCCAGCGATCGTCTTGCTATCGACGTAGACCGCACCGGTGGTGACGGTGGTAAGGTAGGGAGCAAGCACCGACGCTGCGACAGTCCCCGTAGCCGCCCACGAGATGCCCGCCCGCGCCCAGTGCCGACCGACTTCACTCAGGCCCTGGACGAAGTCACGCCAAGTCACGCCGACCGCCAGTGCGGTTGCCGGCATCATCGCTGACGCCGCGGTCGCGTACTCGTCCAGCAGACGCTCTGGGTCGGAAATTTGACGTCCAGAGCCGGGGCCACGAAGCACGGCGGCGGTCAGGAGTTCGAGTTCCGTGAGGGTACGCAGTGCATTCGTAGCACTCCCGGCAGAGAGTCCCGTAGTCTCCTGTATCGCGGCCACGGTAGCCTTCCGGCCACACAACAATGCTTCAGCAACAGCAAGGACCGACGGCGTCCAGCACGGTGGTCTCGGCGGGGTCTTCATGGGTCGGCCGCTTCTGGAGACGATCAGCGACCCTAGTGCGATCTCCGCGGCGCCAGTCTCGTCAACCCAACCAATGCCCTCGGCGGAAAGCGCCTTGCGCGCGCCGGGGGACATGCGACGGGCCACCACGACATCCGGACGGTTCTTCCGGCTGGCGATCATCTCACGTACCTGTCTTAGCCCGCCCTCGCCGAGCCACTTGATCTCGATACCCCTTCCATTGAGAATGAGATCCGCCGAACGGCCGTCCTCGCGGCCGATCTGAATACTCACGGCACGCGGGAGTACGGCCGCGACCGCGGCCTCAGCACGATGGGTAATGTCGCTCTTGTTCATGACATCTGCCAACGTCGAGTTTCCTCAATGTTATAAGATACCTTAGTTTGATGGTGAAGTATAGGAATTTGATGAGTATTGTAGATCAATCGGTGGATGTTGTCCCGGTGCTCAACTACCCGCCGTCGCTCTACGAGTTGGGCGAATGGTTTCAGGCCGACGGCGATCCGTGGGCTTGACCTTTGTTGAGGAGGGTGTCTGCGGTAGGCTTTCTGCAGAAGGAGCCGTGTGAGTGAGTACTGCTCCAGATGCCGATTTGAAGCCCTTACAGAATCGTGTTAACGCAACTCCGATGGCGCGATATCGAGTAGCGGTGGACACTGGCGGGACCTTCTCCGACTTCGTATTCTTCAACGAGGACAGCGGCGCGATCAGCATCGCCAAGGTACCCTCGACCCCCAGGGAGCCGTTCCAGGCGGTGCTCAACGGGGTCCGGGAGCTGCTCGACCAGGGCGTGCCGGCCGGCGACGTGAGCTTCTTCTCCCACGGCACCACCGTGGGCACCAACGCCCTCCTGGAGGAGAAGGGAGCGGTCACCGGGCTCCTCGTGACCGAGGGCTTCCGCGGCATCTACGAGGTCATGGAGCAGAGCCGGGGCTACGGGCCGGTGACCTACGACCTGTTCTTCGAGAAGCCACGCCTGCTGGCGGCCCCCTACACCACCGAGGAGGTCCGCGAGCGGGTTGATTTCCAGGGCAACGCGCTCACGCCGGTGGACCCGGCGCAGGCGGCGGAGGCCATCCGCCGGCTCAAGGCCAAGGGCGTCGAGTCCGTGGCCGTGTGCTTCCTGTTTTCCTTCCTGAACCTCGACCACGAACTGGCCGTCAAGGAGGTCATGGCCGAGGAGTTTCCGGAGGCGAGCCTGTCGCTGTCGTGCGAGGTGCTGCCGCAGATCCGCGAGTTCTACCGGATGAGCACCACGGTCATCAACGCGTACATCGCGCCGGTGATGAGCCGCTACCTCGGGCTCCTGGAGACGCGCCTGCGGGAGATGGGGGTAAACACGCCGCAGCTCTACATCATGCAGTCCAACGGCGGCGTCTCGACCTTCAAGACCTCGGCGCGCATCCCCGTGGCCACGGTGCTCTCTGGCCCCGCGGGCGGCGTGATCTCGTCCCTGGGCGCCAGCGGCAAGGTCGGCATCGACAACATCATCACCTTCGACATGGGCGGCACCAGTTGCGACGTGGCGCTGATCCACCAGGGGCGTCCGGTGGTGACCACCCAGGGCCGCATCAACCAGCGGCCCATCAGCCTGCCCATGCTCGACATCCACACGGTGAGCGCCGGCGGCGGCACCATCGCGCGCATCGACTCGGTGGGGGCGCTCCAGGTGGGACCCGACAGCGCCGGCGCCGACCCCGGCCCCATCTGCTACGACCGGGGCGGCGAGAACGCCACCGTCACCGACGCCAACGTCATCCTGGGAGTGCTGGACCCGGACCACTTCCTCGGCGGGCGGCTCACCCTGGACAAGGACAGGGCGGAATCGCTTGTGGAGGAAGGCATCGCCCAGCCCCTGGGGCTGAGCCTCCACGAGGCGGCCGACGGCATCCTGCGGATCATCAACGTCAAGATGGAGGAGGCCATCAAGGCGGTGTCTTCCCAGCGCGGGTACGACATACGGGAGTTCACCCTGGTGGCCTTCGGCGGCGCCGGCCCCATGCACGCCGGCCGGCTGGCCCTGGACCTGGGCATCCCGACGCTGCTGGTGCCGCTGACGCCGGGGGTCCACTCCGCGCTGGGGCTGCTCATGTCGGACGTGAAGCACGACCATGTGCGCTCCAAGCTGGCGCCCATGCAGGAACTCGGGCCCGAGGACATCAACGTGCTGTTCGACCAGCTCATGACGCAGGCGCGGGAGGAGCTGTCCGGCGAAGGCTTCGCCGAAGAAGACATCGTGCTGACGCCGTACCTGGACCTGCGCTACGCCGGACAAGGCTACGAGTTGACGGTGCCGTGTCCCACCCCGCCGCTTGCGCCCGAGGACATGGAGCTGGCGCAGCAGCGCTTCCACGAGGTGCACGAACAGGCCCACGGCCACAAGGCGGAGTCCGAACCGGTGGAGCTGGTGAGCGTGCGGCTGGTGTCCGAGGGGCGGGTGCCGCAGACCCGGCTGTCGCCGTTCACGGCCACGGGAAAGAGCGTCGACGACGCCCGTACGGGCGAGCGCCGGATCTTCTTCGGCCGCGACCTGGGCTTCCAGGACACTCCCATCTACGACCGGGACCGGCTGGAGCCGGGGCACGAGCTGGAAGGGCCGGCCGTGGTGGAGCAGATGGACACTACCACGGTGATCCATCCGGAACAGCAGGCACGGGTGGACGACTACAAGAACTTGATCATTACGGCGAAGGGGTGGCAGTCGTAACCGGAGCCGCCATCGGATTGGTCCCTTATTGATGAGTTTGTACAAATTGACCGGCAATGGTTCGACTCCTCGTTACTTCCGCGCCCCTCCCGGGATTCCCGTTTGCCAAGCCGTGCAAAACACTCCAGGCGAAAGCGCCCCGAATCGTCATTCCCGCGAAAGCGGGAATCCAGGGGTGGAGAGGGGCAAGCGGCGCGTTCCCCCACCTCACCCCGCCTGGATTCCCGCTTTCGCGGGAATGACGATTCGGGGCGCTGGTACCTTTGCACCGCCCGTTGCGCGGGAATGACGGAATCCGAGGCTCGGTACATCCATTTCAGGGCGATGAAACGGCACCCGTAACGCAGGCCAACAGCCTGCCGGAAGAGATGACATGGCACATCCGGAAACCCACGCCGGCCCCGCCGCCGATCCCATCACCCTCCAGGTGATCCAGGCGCGGCTGGCCGGCATCGTGCAGGAGATGCAGAACTCGCTTTTCCGCACCGGCTTCTCCACCATTATCCGCGAGTCCCAGGACGCGAGCTGCGCCATCCTCACCCGCGACGGCGAGGTGGCGGCGCAGCACGTGGTGCTGCCGCTCCACATGGGGGCGTTCCCGGCCTGTGCCCAGGGCGTGCTGCGGAACTATCCGCCGGAGGACATCCACGAGGGCGACGCCTACATCACCAACCACCCCTACCTCGGCGGCAGCCCCCACGCCCCGGACATGTGCGTGATGACGCCGATCTTCTTCGAGGGCGTGTGGGTGGGCTTCTCCTCCACCATGGCGCACAAGAGCGACATCGGCGGGCCGGTACCCGGAAGCTGCTGGAGCCAGGCACGGGAGGTGTACCAGGAAGGGCTGCAGGTGCCCCCGGTGAAGTACATCGACCGCTTCAAGACCAGCAAGGACATCGAGGAGATCATCGGCTGCAACAGCCGCACCCCCGAGTTGGTGGTGGGCGACATCCGCGGGCAGGTGGGCGCGGCGCGCCTGGGCGAGCGGCGCTTCGGGGAGATGATGGCCAAGTACGGGCGCGAGACCGTGCTCGCCTGCTACGACCGCCTCTTCCAGCTCACCGAGGAGCGGGTGCGCAACGAGATAGCGACGTGGCCGGACAAGAGCGCCGCGGGCGAGCGATTCCTGGACAGCGACGGCATCGACCTGGACAAGCCCGTGCGCATCCGCGTGCGCATCGACAAGAAGGGCGACCGCCTGCTGTTCGACTTCACCGGCAGCGCGGACCAGACCCGCGGCCCGGCCAACATCCGCCCGTCGGTGGTACGGGCGGCATGCTCCTACTGCCTCACCGCCCTCACCGACCCGGCCTTGCCCACCAACCAGGGGCTGGCCCGGGTGGTGGAGGTGAACTGCCCCGAGGGGAGCGTGCTCAACCCGCGCTTCCCGGCCCCGGTGAACACCTACAACCCCACGGTGCACGCGCTCGTGGAAGCGCTGTTCGAGGCCCTGAGCCAGCTCACCCCGGTCAAGAAGATCGCCGACGGCTGCGCCAGCCGTTCCATCATCATCGGCGGCAGGAACGAGAAGACCGGCCGCAGCTACGTGCAGTACGAGATCTTCGGCGGCGGCTCCGGCGCCCGCACCGGCAAGGACGGCGTGTCCGGCACCAACGTCAACCAGTCCAACGCGCGCATCGCGCCCATCGAGATCATCGAGTCCGAGTTCTCCACGCGCGTGCGGCGCTTCGAACTCGTGCGGGACTCCGGGGGAGCCGGCCGGTTCCGCGGCGGCCTGGGCTTCGTCCGGGAGTACGAGTTCCTGAACCCCGAGGGTCGTTTCTCGCTCCGTTCCACCAAGCACGTGGTGGCGCCCAAGGGGGTCGAGGGTGGCGGCACCGGCCGCACCGGCAAGGGCATCCTCAATCCCGGGTCGGAGGAGGAACGGGAGATCCCGTCGCGCTGCTCCGACGTCGCCGTGCGGCAGGCGGACGTGTTCCGGCTGGAGACTCCGGGCGGCGGAGGGTTGGGCGAGCCCTTGGCACGCGACGCGGAGGCGGTGCTGCGCGACGTGAAGAACGGCTACGTCTCGCCGGACAACGCCCTGGAGGTGTACGGCGTGGCGGTGGAGGAAAGCGGCGGCGGCTTTGTGGTGGATGAGACGCGGACGGCGGCAGTGCGGCGGGAACGGGCGGAGGCAGACAACGAAAGCGGTTAAAGGGGCTTCGCGCCGACCCTTCTAACTCGTCATTCCCGCTTTCGCGGGAATGACGGAGAGAGAGTGCGCGGGCATGACGGAGAAGGTGTGGGAATGACACCAAGGACAGGCATGACCGCCGACCCCATCACCGTCCAGGTCATCCGCGCGGCCCTGGACGGTATCGTGCAGGAGATGCAGACCTCGCTCTTCCGCACGGGCTTCTCCACCATCATCCGCGAATCCCACGACGCCAGTTGCGCCATTCTCAACACCCGGGCCGAGGTCATCGCCCAGCACGTGGTGCTGCCGCTCCACATGGGCGCGTTCCCTGCCTGCACCGAAGGGCTCCTCGAACGGTTCTCCCCGGACGATCTCAAGGAAGGCGACGCGTACATCGTCAACCACCCGTACCGCGGCGGCAGCCCGCACGCCCCGGACATGGGCGTGCTGACGCCCGTCTTCTACCGGGGCGAGTGGGTGGGCTTCTGCGCCAGCATGGCGCACAAGAGCGACATCGGCGGCACCGTGCCGGGCAGCGGCTCGGGCACCGCACGGGAGATCTTCCAGGAAGGCCTGCACCTGCCCGCGGTCAAGTTCATGGACGCGGGCCGGCCGGTGCGCGAGCTGGAGTGGTTCATCCACGCCAACAGCCGCACGCCGGAAGTGGTGGTGGGCGACATCCGCGGCCAGGTGGGCGCCAACCGGCTGGGCGAACGGCGCATGACCGAGTTGCTGGACAAGTACGGCAAACCCACGGTCATGGCCGCCACCGAGGAACTGGCGGGACACGCCGAGCGGCGGTTGCGGCAGGTGATCGCTTCCTGGCCGGACGGCCGCTACACGGGCGAGGCGTGCGTCGACAACGACGGTATCGACCTCGACAAGCCGGTGCGCATCCGCGTCACCGTGGAGAAGACCGGCGACCGCATCCTGTTCGACTTCTCGGATTGCGGCCCCCAGACCACCGGCCCGGCCAACATCCGCCCGCCCCTAGTGCGGGCCTGCTGCTACTACTGCCTCATCGCCCTCGTGGACCCGTTCCTGCCCATCAACCAGGGTCTGGCGCGGGTGGTGGAGACCCGCTTCCGCCAAGGCACCGTGGTGTGCCCCGACTACCCCGCCGCGGTCAACGCCTACATGCCCACCGCGCTGGTGGTGGCCGAGGCCGTGCTCCAGGCCATGGGCTCCCTGGTCCCCGACAAGACCATCGCCGAGGGTTCCGGCAGCGGCGCCATCGCCCTGGGCGGCCGCGCCCGCGACGGCAAGCGCAGCTACGTCCAGTACGAGATCTTCGCCGGCGGCGTCGGCGGCCGCAACGGCAAGGACGGCGCCTCCGCCACCTCCTTCCATCTCAGCAACGGCAAGATCGCCCCGGTGGAGATCATCGAATCCGAGTTCCCCACCCGGGTGGAGCGCTTCGAGCTCCTCGCCGACTCGGGCGGCCCCGGCCGCCACCGAGGCGGCCTGGGCTTCGTCCGCGAGTACCGTATCCTCCAGGACGAGGTGCGCTTCTCCATGCGCACCGACAAGCACGCCCTCGCCCCCCAGGGCATCGCGGGCGGCCGCCCCGGCGGCACCGGCGGCTGCATCATCAACCCCGGTGCCGGCGAGCGCAGCATGCCGTCACGCTTCGGCGACCAGCGGCTCAAGAGCGACGACGTGCTGCGGATGGAGCGGCCGGGCGGCGGCGGCGTGGGCCCGGCGTTCGAACGCAGCCCGGAGGCCGTGTTGGAAGACGTGCGGCAGGGGTACGTATCGGTGGAGCGGGCGCGTAGTGACTACGGGGTGGCGCTGTGTGACCGGGAGGGCGAGGTCGTCCTGGACCGCGCCGCGACCCGGGAGTTGCGCGGCGAGCGAGATGGCCGTTCCCGTTGAAGCCCACAGTCTTGGACAGGAACACGGCTCAGCAATCGCCTCCGAGGGCCATCTTCGCGTATTTCGGCGTCGCCGAATCCGCGTAACTCTCCCGCACCCGATCGAGCTTGCCTTGGGACTTCAGGAACTCCGAAGTCGATTTCAGGGCTCTTTGCACGCCGCCGCCAAGCCAGGTTGCCGAAACCTGTTGCCGCAGCGTCGGATAACCATAGAGAGCCAGCACGCCGCCGACCCGCGCCTCGTCGCCGGACACGGCGGCGGCAATCGCCTTCGCGTTGGCGGTGCCCGGTCCGTAGTCGCCCGGATTCGCGCGGTAGTCCGCATCGGCCGACGCCACCGCCTTCACCCATTGGCACGTGAATCCGGGGTTCTTGTCGGTGAAGCCCCTGCGCGCCACCATGGCATCGAAGGTCGCCCTGCCCCAGTTGCCGAGCTCTCCGGACGTAATCAGCACCCGTCCCCTGCGCTTCATGCGTCCGAGAGCGGGGTCCCAAACGAAGCCGCCGTTGATATCGCCACGCTCCCAGGCCGCCGCCATCTCCGGTGGTGACATGTCGATGACCTTGAGTGCCCGAAGTGGAATGTTGAACTGCTCCAGGGCGAACATCATGTGGAAGTGGGTGGTGGTACCGAAGGGCACGGCGATCGTCTTGCCCTTGAGATCCTGCGGCGCGATGATCGATCCGTCGACGACGAGCGCTTCCGCGTCGTTGATGTTGTCGTAGACGTAGATGACGTGCAAGTCGACGCCCCGGCTGTAGCCCGCCGCGGTGGACGAGGAACCGCCGAGTGCGATGTCCACCGCACCCGACGCCATCGCCCTGGTCACCTCGGTCCCGGAGGTGAACTTCACGAACTTGATCTTCTTGCCCCCAAGGCCTTGCGCCTTGAGTTCGTTCATCTGCGCCTTCCACGGCCCGTAGACGAGCTGATAGCCGATGGTGACGTCGGCATGGACGACGCCGCCGATGCCGATCAACGCCAGGGCAACCGCCAGGACAGTCTTGTACGGATACATCGGCTCCTCCTATCGATGCGATTGTGCGGGATTCGGACAGGAATGACCGGGGTCGTTCCTGAACGCCATCGCGCCTCGCGGGCGATCTCAATTAACGAGATCGAGCAATCAATATAACGGCTGGTCCACAAAGCGGCAAATGTCCGTCCGTACCAAGGAGAACGACGCAGTGAAGGGAATGACGGTTGGTGTCGATCCGGCACCGCAATGCAAAGCGGTTGTTGTCCTCGAACCGACGACGTAAACTGTCTTGCATCACATGGTTGCCGACGAGGAAAAGGAACTGCGCGCCTATGTCGAACGGTGGCGGCTGGCTTCCGCGAAACTCGAGGAACTGCGACGCCGGGACCTCCGCAACGTCAACGTGGCTGAGCACATCGAGGCCATGAACGGCGCCTTCGAAGCCGCGCTGGCAACTCGGACCAGAACGACCTCCGGGCTTGTGGAACAACAGGCGATTTTCGCCAAACTACGAAATGCGCGATCTGTTTCACCTGGCAAGTGAGGTCCAATCCATCAACGGTCAGCCCTGACGGGATTCAATCGATCTCGTCTTCCGGCACGATCCAGGGTTCTTGAAGCGCCGCGTCGCGCCATTCGACGAAGGCGGGCAGCGTCAGGACGGCACGGCTGTAGGCGGCACAAGTGTCGTCGAGCTCGACGCCGTACGTATCCAGGCGGGTCACCACCGGGGCGAACATGGCGTCGGCCGCGCCGAAGCCGCCGAAGAGAAACTCGCCTTCCTTACCGTAGCCGTCACGGCACTCTCGCCAGATCTCGCATACCCGTGCGATGTCTTCCGCGACCCCGGGGCCACGGCCCTTGCCCTTCAGGTCCGTTCGACGGAGGTTCATGGGCATGCAGTTGCGCAGCGCGGTAAAGCCGGCATGCATTTCGCAGGCGATCGAACGAGCCATGGCGCGGGTATCCCGATCCTCGGGCCACAGCCTGGCCTCGGGGAACAGCTCGTGGGCGTATTCCAGGATCGCCAAGGTTTCCCAGATGGTGCGTTCGCCGTGAAGCAGCACCGGCACCCGCCGCGACGGAGATACGGCCGCAATGGCTTCCTTCCAGTTCTCGTCGAACAACAGGACCATCTTTTCGGCGAACGGGATCCCGGCATGGCGCAGGGCCAGCCAAGGCCTTAGCGACCAGGACGAGTAGTTCTTGTTGCCGATCACCAGGGTCAGTTCGCTCATCTCAAATTTTCTCCCCCACGCGCCGTTCAATGGTGTAGCCGGCGGCATGGACTCTCCTTATTGGCTACAAGGCGTGACAGAGGCAGGGTACCCGTGGTCTGTTGATGTTGTCTTCGGCATCGCGGCAACCTCTATCGAGTTTCGGACCCGCTGGAATGATGGAAGATCCTACACCAGAATTCATCACCCGCCAATTCGGCTCCGACCCGTGACCGCCGGCCGTCACGCTCCGACATGCAGAACCGTCCGGTGGGCGAGCGACTGATGAGTTGCCCTCTTGCCGCCACGGGGCTAAAATCTCTTCCACCATGGCGGAAACATTTGTGGCAAGGACTTGGGCCAAGAAGTATTGGTCGGCAACCGAGGCATCATGCATCACGGGTGTTCCCTTGAAGCAAGTGCATCGGATCATTGACGCCGGATTGCTAGGTGAAGCAGCAGAGAGCCGAAGCGGTGGACGTGTCGTGCTGGGAACGGGCCTGATTGGACTGAAACTCGCCCATCAGCTAGGGCCAGTACTTACACCAGAAGGACGACGCCGTTTCATCCGTCGTCTGCTCGACGAGCCAGCCGCCGAGGCCGTGTATGACGAGCCCCTTTCGGTCGATTTGCGGGTGATGGCGGAGGCTGTGCTGCGGCGAGTCAGTCTCCTGGCAGAGGCCAGGCGAATGGTCGAGAGTGACGACAGAGTGATGGGCGGCGCACCGTGTTTCAGAGGAACACGGATCCCCGTCCACGACATCGCCGCCATGCTCGCGAATGGGGACTCCGTTGCCTCGCTCCAGGCGGCCTATCCGCGATTGACGGAAGCACAGATCTCCGCGGCGCCGATTTACGCGGAAGCCTACCCACGCCGAGGACGGCGGCGCAACGTGCCCGTGTCGCGAAGACTCAGGCCACGCTCGTCTCTTGTTTTCCACTTCGAGGACCTCCCGCCTGGGTCCAACCACATCACCGCCCGCGCCGGCATCGTTCCGCCGCGCCAGCCGGGACTCGGACTAGGAGATAAACCGTGATCACTGAGCTGACGCTCGTGGACTTCAAAAACTTCGCCAACGAGAGGTTGCACCTCGGTCCGTTCACCGTGGTCGTTGGCGCCAATGCCAGCGGCAAGAGTAATATCCGGGACGCCTTCCGTTTTCTCCACGGAATCGGCCGTGGTTACACCCTCGCGGAGATCATGGGCGGGAAATACGGAGCGGGTGGTCAGGCTGAGTGGGAATCGATTCGAGGTGCTCCGAGGGAAATCAGCCGTCTCCAACAAGTCGATGGGTATTATGGATTCGTGCTTTCGATGCGAATGAAGCAGAATCGACGACAAATTGATTATTCGATAGGCGTACAGAGCGACATACCCAATTTCGGCGGCTTTCGGGTGTTCCAGGAGGAATTAGAGGAAGGAAAAACAACTATTTATACAAGCCACCCAAGTGAACCAGACCCGGTGCGGCTCCAGGATGACGAGAATAATCTGCTCCTCCGTATGGGCAAGGTGGGAGATCAAAAGAAATATGGGGATCGAATCTCCGTAAGACCCGATCAACCCGCGCTGACCCAGATTGGGGAACATATGAAGGTGAGACGCTCCCACAAGGATGCGACTGAATACGCGATTGAGGTCCTCTCGAACATGCGCTTTTTTGATCTGGTTCCCGATAGAATGAGAAAGCCAGCGTTCCCAGGCCAATCCGTTCTGGGAGACAACGGCGAGAATTTGCCCACTGTTCTGCGAAGAATTTGCTCCGAACCAAGCCGAAAGGACAGCTTGATACAGTGGATTAGAGAGCTTACTCCGATGGATGTGGTGGACTTCGACTTCCCTGTCGATACCATCACCGGTCTGGTTCAGTTTGTCATATGCGAGAGCGGAGATCGAAAACTATCGGCCTACAGCATCTCCGACGGTACCCTTCGTTTCCTTGCGATGTTGGCGACATTACTCTCGGAAAACGCGAAGGGCCTTTATTTCTTCGAGGAAATCGATAACGGCATCCATCCCTCACGGGTTCAACTCCTGCTCGATCTTATGGAAACGCAGACTGCGAAAGGCGACATTCAGGCAATTACTACGACCCATTCGCCCGAACTGTTGTCCATGGTGAACGACCGGACGTTCGAGAACACTTCCGTGGTCGGTCGCCTGGAAGACACGAGCGATGCGATTATCCGCCCGGTCCCTGACCTGCCCGACTCGAGGGAGCTGCGCAAGACTCAAGGATTGGGCCGGCTTCTGAGCGGCGGTTGGATGGAGACCGCACTATCCTTCACCGAAGGCGACAGGGACGACCAGGGAAGTTAGAAATGAACGTTCTCGTCATACCCGAAGACTTTCCTGATCTTGTATCCGGACACTTGCGCGGCCACTGGGCCGCCGCTGCACCGCTCAATAGTGGGAATCGGCTAAATGAACCACCGGATACCCCCATTTCTACGAGAGGATCCACACCCTCACCGCCGGCTCACCGCCTCGAACAAATGCAACTGCGGCGTCTTGCCGTTGTCGTCCGCCAGGACGGGGTAGTTGGCCGTGAAGCAGGCGTCGCAGTAGCCGGCGTCGTTGCCCTTGAAGAACGTGTAGAGGCCTTCGCGGCTCAGGTAGGCGAGGGAATCGGCGCCGATGAAGTCGCGGATGCCGTCGACGGAGTGGACGGAGGCGATGAGTTCCTTGTGGGTGGGGGTGTCGATGCCGTAGTAGCAGGGGCTGATGGTGGGGGGCGAGCTGATGCGCACGTGGACCTCGGCGGCCCCGGCTTCGCGCAGCATGCGGATGATCTTCTGACTCGTGGTGCCGCGGACGATGGAGTCGTCCACCACCACCACGCGCTTGTCCTGGAGCACCTCGCGCATGGCGTTGAGCTTGATCTTGACGCCGAAGTTGCGGATGTGCTGTTGCGGTTCGATGAAGGTGCGGCCGACGTAGTGGTTGCGGATCAGGGCGAGGTCGAGGGGGATGCGGGACTGTTCGGCGTAGCCGATGGCGGCGGGCACTCCCGAGTCGGGCACCGGGGTGACGATGTCGGCGTCGACGTGGCTCTCGCGGGCGAGCTGGCGGCCCAGCTCCTTGCGGTACTGGTAGACGCTGTGGCCGTAGACCTTGCTGTCGGGCCGGGCGAAGTAGATGGACTCGAAGATGCAGCGCGCCGGAGGGGTTTCCGGGAACGGCTTGAGGGACTCCATGCCGGCGCGGCTGAAGACCAGCACTTCACCCGGCTCCACCTCGCGCACGTACTCCGCCTCGATCAGGTCCAGCACGCAGGTCTCCGAGGCCACCACCCAGGCGTCCCGGTCCCCGCGCCCGCGGAACCGGCCGACGATCAGCGGCCGGAAACCCAGGGGGTCGCGGGCGGCGATCATCGTGTGGGTGGTGAGGAACACCAGGGAGTAGGAGCCCTTGACCCGGTGGAGGGCGTCGATGACCCGGTCCGTCAGGGTCTTCTCCTTCGAGGTGGCGATAAGGTGGACGATCACCTCGGTGTCGGAAGTCGACTGGAAGATGGAGCCGGACTCCTCGAGTTGCTGCCGGAGCTGGTTGGCGTTGACGAGGTTGCCGTTGTGGGACACGGCGATGGGACCGTCGGCGTACTCCACCACGAACGGCTGGGCGTTCTTGAGGTCGGTGTGCCCGCTGGTGGAATAGCGGTTGTGCCCGATGGCCGAGGCGCCCCGCAGGTTCTTGATGACGTCTTCCTTGAAGATGTCCGCCACCAGGCCCATCTGGCGGTGGGAGATGAGGACGTCGCCGTCGGAGGACACGATGCCGGACGATTCCTGGCCCCGGTGCTGCAAGGCGTAGAGGCCCAGGTACACCATGTTGGCGGCCTCGGGATGGCCGTGGACCCCCACCACGGCGCATTCTTCATGGAACTTGTCGAACATCGCGTCCTGTCCGGAGAAACCCTGCCGCGTGCGTTGTCCGGGGGTTCCTCCTTTCCCGAGCCTGTCCGTCACTTAACACACCGTTCCAGGGCCGTCGACCAAATGTTGCGCAGGCGTCGCACCGGCGCGCGCACCAGGTCGTTGACGGCCAGACGGTCTCCGTCCACCTTCCCGATCGCCGCGATGCGCACGTTCTCCCGGGTTGCGATGTCCTGCAACCGGCCATAGTCCCTTTGCTTCAAGGACACCACGATGCGCGAATGCGATTCGCCGAACAGGAGCGCGTCCGCGCGCCCGGGTTGCTCGATCTCGATGACCGCTCCCATGCCCTCGGTGTCGGGGTGCGCGATGCAGCACTCGGCCAGGGCCACGGCGAGCCCCCCCTCGGAAACGTCGTGGGCCGACGACAGCAGTCCCTCCCGCACCGCCAACCGGCACGTCCGCTGGACCCCGCGCTCCAACACCAGGTCGACGGCCGGCGGCTTGCCCGCCACCTGTCCGTGGACCACCTTGAGGTACTCGCTGCCGCCCAGCTCGTCGCGGTTGAGGCCCAGCAGCACCACCAGGTCGCCCTCCTCCTTGAACCACGGGGTGGCGAAGCGCGTCACGTCCTCCAGCAGGCCCACCATGGCCACCGTGGGCGTGGGATGGATGGAGACGCCGTCGGTCTCGTTGTAGAAGCTCACGTTGCCGCTCACCACCGGGACCTCCAGCGCGAGGCACGCCTCGCGCATGCCCTGGATGGCCTGGGAGAACTGCCACATGACGTCCTCCCGCTCGGGGTTGCCGAAATTCAGGCAGTCCGTGAGCCCCAGCGGCGTCGCCCCGACGCACGACAGGTTCCGCGCCGCCTCGGCCACCGCGGCCATGCCGCCCGCGTGGGGGTCCAGGTAGCAGTAGCGCGCGTTGCAGTCCACGGTGAGGGCCAGTCCCTTGGCGGTGCCCTTGACGCGGATCACCGCGGCGTCCGCGCCCGGCGCCAGCACCGTGTTGCCGCGCACGTAGTGGTCGTACTGGCGGTAGACCCATTCCCGGGAGCCCAGGTTCGGGGAGTCCAGCAGTTGCTCCAGCACCCGGGTCATGCACTCGGGCCGCGGCAACGCGTCCACGTCCAGGCGCTGGATCTCGTCCTGGCGCGAAGGCCGTTTCGCGGGCCGGTCGTACGCGGGCGCGGCGTCGGTGAGCGCGGCCACCGGGATGTCGGCCACCGGACGGCCCTCCGACAGCACCCGGAACACGGGCTCGTCGATGACCCGGCCCACCACCACCGCGTCCAGGTCCCAGCGCGCGAAGATTGCCCGGACCTCGGCCACCGACTCCGGATGCGCCACCAGCAGCATGCGCTCCTGGGACTCGGACAGGAGGATCTCGTAGGGGGTCATGCCCGGCTCGCGCAGCGGCACGTGTGACAGCTCCAGCTCCACGCCCGAGCCCGCGCGCCCGGCCATCTCCACGGCCGAGCTGGTGAGGCCCGCCGCGCCCATGTCCTGGATGCCCACGATGGCGTCGGTGCGCATCAGCTCCAGGCACGCCTCGATGAGGAGCTTCTCGGTGAAGGGGTCGCCCACCTGCACCGTGGGGCGGCGCTGCTCGGAGTCCTCGGAGAACGACTCCGACGCCATGGTGGCGCCGTGGACCCCGTCCCGGCCGGTCTTGGAGCCGACGTACACCACGGGGTTGCCGGCGCCCCGGGCCTTGCCGGTGAAGATGCGGTCCCGCTCCGCCAGCCCCAGCGTGAAGGCGTTCACCAGGATGTTGGCGTCGTAGCATTCGTCGAAGTAGACGTCGCCGCCCACGGTGGGCACGCCGACGCAGTTGCCGTAGCCGCCGATGCCGCCCACCACGCCGTTCACAAGGTAGGGGGTCTTGGGGTGGCGGGCGTCGCCGAAGCGCAGCGAGTTGAGGCTGGCGATGGGGCGCGCGCCCATGGTGAACACGTCCCGCAGGATGCCGCCCACCCCGGTAGCCGCCCCCTGGTGGGGCTCGATGAAGGACGGGTGGTTGTGGCTCTCGATCTTGAACACCACGGCGAGGCCGTCGCCGATGTCCATGACGCCGGCGTTCTCGCCGGGGCCGTGGATGACGCGGGGACCGTCGGTGGGAAGCTGCTTGAGCTGCCTGCGCGAGCTCTTGTAGCTGCAGTGCTCCGACCACATCACCGAGAAAACGCCCAACTCGGTGAGGTTCGGCGCGCGTCCCAGGAGGCGCAGGATCCCGGCGTACTCGTGGTCGGTCAGGCCGTGGGCGTGGATCACCTCGGGGGTCACGGGCGCGGTGTCGGGGCTCATTGCCCCTCCCGGCACCGGATCTCGGCGGCCATGGAGGAGAAAATGGTCAGGCCGCCGACGCCTCCGAGCAGTTCTTCCGTGGCATCCTCCGGATGCGGCATCAGGCCGAAGACGTTCCGGCGGCGATTGCACACGCCAGCGATGTTTTGCACCGAGCCGTTGGGATTGGCCGCGTCAGGAGTCCCGCCGTTCGCGTCCACGTAGCGCAGCAGCACCTGTCCGTGGTCGCGGAGTTCCTTGAGGGTGAGGGTGTCGGCGTAGTAGCGGCCCTCGGCGTGCTTCACCGGCATTTCCAACAGGTCACCGGGCTGCACGGCGCGGGTGAACGGCGACTGGGCGTGTTCCACGCGCACGGTCACGCGCCGGCACACGAAGCGCAGGGACTCGTTGCGCGTGAGGGCTCCGGGCAGCAGCCCGGCCTCGCAGAGGATCTGGAAGCCGTTGCAGATGCCGAGCACCAGGCCGCCGGCCGCGGCGAAGTCGACGACGCCCTGCATGACCGGCGCGAACCGGGCCATGGCGCCGGCGCGCAGGTAGTCGCCATAGGAGAAGCCGCCCGGGAGGACCACGCCGTCGCAGCCGCCGTCGAACGGGTCCTTGTGCCACAGGGTGCGCACGTCGTGCCCGAGCACGTGGCGCAGACAGTGGACGACGTCATCGTCGTCGCAGGAGCCGGGAAAGACTGCCACCCCCCAGCGCATAGGCTACCCCGCGACCTCGAAGCGGTAGTCCTCGATGACGGGGTTCGCGAGCAGCTTCTCGCACATGCGGCGTGCCTGCTGCTCGGCGTCGTCCGCCTCGGCCACATCCAGACTCAACTCCAGGTACTTGCCCACGCGCACTTCCTGGACGGCGCCGAAGCCGAGGCTGTGGAGGGAGTTCTCCACGGCCTTGCCCTGGGGGTCCAGGACGCCCTCCTTGAGGGTTACGAAGACTTTGACGAGCATGATAAAACCGCGCCCCGCCCTACCGCCTGGATTCCCGCTTCCGCGGGAATGACGTTTCGAAAGGTCGCTGCCTCATGAGTTTTGACACAGCCTGCTTCGCGGTACTGACGGGTGGCCGGGCGGGGATGCGGCGGACCTCCACTAGCTCCCGGTCACCCGGCGGCAGACCTCCTGGTAGGCTTCCTCGACGCCGCCCAGGTCGCGGCGGAAGCGGTCCTTGTCCATCTTCTCGAGGGAGCCCTTCTGCCAGAAGCGGCACGTGTCGGGGCAGATCTCGTCGGCGAGGACGACCTTTCCGTCGCGCTTCCCGAACTCGAGCTTGAAGTCCACGAGAATCAGGTCGCGCTCGTCGAAGAACGCCTTCATCAGCTCGTTGGTGCGGAAGGTGAGGCGCTTGATCTCCTCCAGCTCCTCCGCGGTGGCATAGCCCAGCGCGAGGATGTGGTAGTCGTTTATGATCGGATCGTCCAGCTCGTCGCACTTGTAGCAGAACTCCAGGATGGTGGTGGACAGCGACTGCCCTTCCTCCAGGCCCAGGCGCTTGGCCATGCTGCCGGCCACGATGTTCCGGATGATCACCTCGATGGGTAGCATGTCCAGCTTCCACACCAGCATCTCCCGTTCGTTGAGGCGATCCAGGAAGTGGGTCGGCACGCCGTTGTCCTCCAGGTGTTTGAACAGCACCTCGGAGATGGCGTTGTTGACGACTCCCTTGGACATCACGGTGCCCAGCTTCTTCTTGTTGAAGGCGCTGGCGTCGTCCTTGAAATACTGGATCATCTTGGCGGGATCGTCGGTGGTGTAGAGCTTCTTGGCCTTGCCCTCGTACATGAACTCACGCTTTTCCATGGCTCTCCTCGTGCGCCTCACCGGCGCGGTTTGAATCCAGTCCGGCGCGCCGCTCTTCACGCCGCGCCGAAAACCCGTTCGAAGATGGTGTCCACGTGCCTGAAGCAGTCCTTGAGCTCCCAGATCTCGTCGATCTCGCCGGAGCTCAGGTGCTCCGTGACCGTGGCGTCCTCCAGCAACTGCTGCTTGAGGTCCTTGCCCTCCTTGGCCGCCACGAGCCCGTGCCGCTGGACGATCTTGTAGGCCTCGTCGCGCGCGAGCCCTTTCTCCACCAGGCGCAGCATCACGCCCTGCGAGAACACCGCGCCGCCGCTCAGGGCGAGGTTGCGCTCCATGTTCTCGGGGTAGACGCACAGGCCGCGGATGACGCGGGTGAAGCGGTAGAGCATGAAGTCCACCAGGATGGTGGCGTCGGGGCCGATGACCCGCTCCACCGACGAGTGGCTGATGTCGCGCTCGTGCCACAGGGCCACGTTCTCCAGGGCCGAGACCGAGTACGAACGCACGAGCCGCGCCAGGCCGGACACGTTCTCCGACAGGATCGGGTTGCGCTTGTGCGGCATGGCGGACGACCCCATCTGGGTCGCGGCGAAGGGTTCCTCGGCTTCCAGCACCTCGGTGCGCTGGAGGTGGCGGACCTCCACGGCGAACTTCTCGATGGAGCTGGCGAGCACGGCCAGCACGCTGAAGAAGTAGGCATGGCGGTCGCGCTGGATGATCTGGTTGGACACCGGGTCCGGTGTGAGGCCCGCGGCCTTGCACACGTACGCCTCGACTTCCGGGGGCACCTGGGCATAGGTGCCGACCGCGCCGGAGACGATGCCGCAGCACACCTCGGCGACCGCGCTCTCCAGGCGCGCCAGGTTGCGCGCCATCTCTTCGTGCCACAGGGCCAGCTTCAGCCCGAAGGTGATGGGCTCGGCATGGATCCCGTGGGTGCGCCCCATCATGGGCGTGTCCTTGTAGCGATGCGCCTGCTCGCGCAGCACCGACATGAAGGTGCGCACGTCGTCCACCAGGAGCGCGCTGGCGTCCTTGAGCTGCAGCGAGAACCCGGTGTCCATGACGTCCGACGAGGTCATGCCGACGTGCACGAAACGGGCGTCGTCGCCGATGGACTCGGCGAGGCAGCGCAGGAACGCGATCAGCTCGTGGTGCACCTCGCGTTCGATCTCGCGGATGCGCCCAACGTCGAAACGCGCGTTGCGCCGGATGCGCGCGGGCACGTCGCCGGGCACCTTGCCCAGCTCGGCCAGCGCTTCGGTGGCCAGGATCTCCACCTCCAGCCACTTGCCGAAGCGGTTCTCCTCGGACCAGATGCGCGCCATCTCGGGGCGTGTGTAGCGGTCGATCATCTTCTGCGAGTTCCGGGTTCCTGTGCGCCGGTGTGGCCGAAGCCGCCGGCGTCACGGGTGGATGCGGGCAGTTCGTCCACCTCTTCCAATCGCACCCGCGGGACGCGCTGCACCACCATCTGGGCGACGCGGTCGCCGTGGCGAATGGTCGCCGGCTCCCGCCCCAGGTTGATGACCGCGAGTTGCACCTCGCCGCGGTAGTCCGAGTCGATGGTGCCGGGGCTGTTCACCAGGGTGACGCCGTGCTTCAGGGCAAGGCCGCTCCGGGGACGGATCTGCGCCTCGTAGCCCGGCGGCAGCGCCAACGCGAAGCCCGTGGGTATCAGCGCCCGCTCCAGCGGCGCCAGCACGACCTCGTCCTCCACGGCGGCGGCCAGGTCCAGCCCCGCCGAACCCTCGGTCATGTAACGCGGCAAGGGAACGGCGGCCTTGCCGTCCCTCACCCTCTTGATCCGGACCTTGACGTCGGCCATGACAACGGCAACCGCTTCGGGCGGCGGCGCCCGGACGAGAATTGGCGCCAGACCCCCGAGTCGTCATTCCCGCGGAAGCGGGAATCCAGGGGTGGTGAGGCGGGGCGCTCCGGCGGCGTTTCCCCGCTCCACCCCACCTGGATTCCCGCTTTCGCGGGAATGACGTTTCTGGGGGTTATTGCCTCGCCAAGATGGCGTTTTGACACAGTCTGTTCCGCGGGAATGATGTATGCGCAACATCTCCGCTCCCGTGCAACCTCACCCTCAAGGGTTGGTCGCGGCGGTCTCGGGCGCCGTGCCGCCGAACCCGACCCCGTCGACGCTGTGCCCTTCCAGGTCGCCCAGCAGGGTGGCGGTCATGGAGCCGGGCGCGAACAACTCCCGGGCCAACTCGGTCACGGCCTCCAGCGTGACGTCGCGCACGCCGCGAGTGATCTCGTCCACGGAGATCTGCGCTCCGCGGTGCATCTCGCTACGGGTCACATGCGTCATCCACGAGTCCGCCGACTCGAGGCCCAGCAGGGTGTGCCCGACGAGTTGCTCGCGCGCCCGCCCGAGTTCCTCCTCGGTCATCCGGCCCGCGGCCACCTTGGCCATCTCGTCCACGGCGAGGTCCATGACTTCCCGTGCCCATTCCGCCTTGGTACCGACGTAGACGCCGAGGTAGCCGGTGTCCCGGTAGGGCGACAGGAACGAGTAGACCGAGTAGGCCTTGCCGCGCCGCTCGCGTATCTCCTGGAACAGGCGCGAGCTCATGCCGCCCCCGAGCAGGGTATTGAGAACGTGCGCCACGTAGTGCCGCGGGTCGCCGTGCGGCAGGGCCGGCACGCCCATGCAGATGTGCACCTGCCCGAGCTTGCGCGGGTGGTGGAACAGGCCGGGGCGGGGCCGCGGCGGCACGGCCGGAGACTGAAACGGCTTGCCCTCGAGCGCGCCGACCGGGCCGCTCACCGCGTCCACCAGTGCGGCATGCGAGAGATTGCCGGCCCCGGCGATGACGATCCGCCCGGGCAGGTAGCGCTCGGCCATGAACCCGACGAGATCGTCCCTGGTGAAGCCGGAAACGGTGTCCACTTCACCGCACACCGCGCGCCCCAGGGGATGGTCGCCGAAGTAGTCCAGGCTGAACAGGTCGTGGACGAAGTCCTCGGGGTTCTCGTCCGCCGAGGCGATCTCCTGGAGGATCACGGTGCGCTCGCGCTCGATCTCTTCCGGGTCGAACACCGAGTTGAGGAAGAGGTCGCTCAGGACGTCCACGGCCAGGGGCAGATGCTCGTCCACCACCTTGGCGTAGTAGCAGGTGTTTTCCTTGCCGGTGAAGGCGTTGAGCACGCCGCCGACGGCGTCCATCTCCTCGGCGATCCGTTGGGCGCTACGCTCCTTCGTGCCCTTGAACAGCAGGTGCTCCAGGAAGTGGGAGAGGCCGCCCTGACGCGGCTCTTCGTAGCGGGAGCCGTTCTCCACCCAGATGCCGAGACTCACCGCCCGGGTCCCGGAGCGCTCCTCGGTAAGAATCCTGACGCCGTTGTCCAGAACCGTCTTTTGGAACATCGGATGGATGCCACCCTCGGCGATCCCATCGCCATGGGGACGCGGCGGGCCTGGAGCCCGCCGCCGCCTGATCTGTTTGAATCTCCGCCCTTGCCCGAAGGTCCGCCGCTACACCCGCTCGGAGGTCGGCTCTTCCTTCAGGGCCTCCTTGCGGCTCAGACGGATCTTGCCCTGCCGGTCCACGTCCAGCACCTTCACGAGCAACTCGTCGCCCTCGTTGAGCACGTCCCGCACCCGCCGCACGTGGTCGTCGGCGATCTGCGAGATGTGGACCAGTCCGTCGGTGCCCGGCAGGATCTCGACGAACGCGCCGAAGTCCATCACGCGCCGCACCGTACCCTTGTAGATGCGGCCGATCTCCACCTCGGCGACGATGCCCTCGATCATGTCCAGGGCCCGTCGGCTGCCCGACTCGTCGCTGGACGCCACCGTGACGGTGCCGTCGTCCTGCACGTCGATCTTGGTTCCCGTGGCCTCGACGATGCCGCGGATGACCTTGCCTCCCGGTCCGATGATGTCGCGGATCTTCTCGGGCCGGACCTTGATGGTGGTGATGCGCGGCGCGTGGCGCGAGACCTCCTGGCGCGTCTCCGCCAGAGTGCCGTCCATGATGTCGAGGATGTGGAGGCGGCCCTCCCGGGCCTGGTACAGGGCCTCCTGCATGATCTCGCGGGTGACGCCGCCGATCTTGATGTCCATCTGCAGCGCGGTAATGCCTTCCCGGGTGCCGGCCACCTTGAAGTCCATGTCGCCGAGATGGTCCTCGTCGCCGAGGATGTCGGTCAGCACCCGCACCTCGTCGCCTTCCTTGATGAGGCCCATGGCGATGCCCGCCACCGGCGCCTTGATGGGAACGCCGGCGTCCATGAGCGACAGGGAGCCGCCGCAGACGCTCGCCATGGAGGAGGAGCCGTTGGAGGCCAGGATCTCCGAGACCACCCGCAGGGTGTAGGGGAACGCGTCCTCGTCGGGAAGGACCGGCACCAGCGCGCGCTCGGCCAGCGCGCCGTGGCCGATCTCACGCCGGCCCGGACTGCGCAGGAACTTGACCTCGCCGGTGCTGTAGGGAGGGAAGTTGTAATGCAGCATGAACTTCTTGAACTGCTCGCCCGTGAGGGCGTCGACGCGTTGCGCGTCGGAGGAGGTGCCGAGGGTGGCCACCACCAGCGCCTGGGTCTCGCCGCGGGTGAAGAGCGCCGACCCGTGGGTGCGCGGCAGGAGGTTGACGTCGCAGGTAATGGGGCGCACGTCCTTGAGGCCGCGGCCGTCGATGCGCTTGCGCTGCAGCACCAAGTCCCGGAGCTCGAACTTCTCCAGCGCCCTGAAGGCGCCCTTGATCTCCTTTTCGCGTCCGGGAAACTCTTCCCCGCCCGCGGCCTGGACCTCGCCGCCCACCTCGTCGATGCGGGAGTTGCGCTGCTTCTTGTCGGCGATGCACACCGCCTCCTTGACCTTTTCCCCGGCGCGCTCCCGCACCCAGCCCGTCAGCGCCTCGTCCTTCTCTTCCTGGGGCGCGACCCGCTTGGGCTTGCCGAGCTGTTCCCGGAGCTTTTCCTGCAGGTCGATGAGCGGCTGGATCGCCTGGTGGCCCTGGAAGAGCGCATCCAGCACGCCCTCCTCGGGCACCACCGCCGCGCCCCCTTCCACCATCAGGATGCCGTCCCGGGTGCCCGAGAGGAAGATGTTGACGTCGCAGTCCGCGATCCGGCTCTGGAGCGGGTTCATGACCCACTCGCCGTTGACGCGACCCACCCGGACGCCGGCCAGAGGGCCGTTGAACGGGATGTCCGATATCTCGATGGCCAGCGAGGCGGCGAACATGGAAACGACGTCGGTGTCGTTCTCGCCGTCAGCCGACAGCACCGTGACGATGATCTGCGTCTCGGCCTTGAGACCGCCCGCGAACAGCGGCCGGATGGACCGGTCGATGAGGCGGCAGGTGAGGATTTCCTTTTCCGAGGGGCGTCCCTCGCGCTTGAAAAAACCGCCGGGGATGCGCCCGGCGGCAAAGGTCTTTTCCTGGTAATCGACGGTGAGCGGGAAGAAGTCGATCTCCTCGCGAATGTCCTTGGAGGCCACGGCGGTGGCGAGCACGACGGTCTCGCCGTAACGCACCAGCGCGGCGCCGTCGGCCTGCCTGGCGACCTTGCCGAGGTCGACGCATAGAGGTCGGCCGCAATAATCCAACTCGATCTTTGTTTGCATAGGTGTACCCTCGAGGGCAGTGGTCGGGCTGAAGAGAAGAACGCGGGAAGGGACGACAACGGCCGGGTATCTATCGACGGATACCCAGCCGCTGGATCAAGGTCTGGTACCTCTGAACATCCCTCTTCTTGAGATAATCCAGAAGCCGCCGCCTCTTGCCGACGAGCCTGAGCAGGCCCATCCGCGTGTGATGGTCCTTCTTGTGAGTTCTCAGATGCTCTGTCAGATAGGTGATGCGGTGACTGTGAATCGCCACTTGCACCTCAGGCGAACCGGTGTCCGAATCGTGGAGTCTGAACTGCCTGATCGTCTCGCTGGTCTGCTCCCGAGCTGATTCCATCTGTACCCTTTTCTTTCTCCTGTCTATTGATTTGATGTGCTTGTTAGCATACCGGCCGCGCACTTGCAAAAGCCGCGCCGGACGGCGGCCGCGCTCATTCGGAACCGTTGAACACCCTCAGTATCCGCCACCGCCGCACCATCGCCTCCCAGTCGATCAACGCCACGAGGGCGCCGTCCTCGTCCACCACCCGGCGGGTGGTCTCGCCGGGATCGGGCAGGCCGATGCCCGCCAGGGCGCCCTGGAGACCGCGCCTGAGCCCGTCGGCGGCGGCCCGGTCCACGACGGCCCCGCGCAGGTGGCCCAGGGCCTGGTTCAACGGCACCAGCGGGACGGCGGCGGCGTCCGGCAGTTCCCGCAAGGCGTCCAGGGTAATGGCGTCGTCGATGCTGAACGGACC
The DNA here is from genome assembly GCA_964519455.1 of uncultured Syntrophobacterales bacterium. Taxonomy (GTDB): domain Bacteria; phylum Desulfobacterota; class Binatia; order UBA9968; family JAJDTQ01; genus JAJDTQ01. Next base: position 24,073 of record CAZFIU010000002.1, on the reverse strand, counting down.
GGACGCCACCCGGCACAGGCGGCTCAGGGAGCCGCCGCAACCCAGGGCGGCGCCGATGTCGGCCGCCAGGGTGCGCACGTAGGTGCCCTTGGAACAGGTCAGGTCGAACTCCAGCTCCGCCGGCGCCGTTTGCTCCAGGCGCGTGACCTCCACCCGGATGTCGCGCGCCTCCCGCCCCACCTCGACGCCCTTGCGCGCGAGCTCGTAGAGCCGGGTTCCGTCCTGCTTGAGCGCGGAGTACATGGGCGGCACCTGGCGCAGGTGGCCGCTGAACTCCCGGCGCAGCGCTTCGAGCTCCGCCGCACCCAGCCGCGGGGCGTCGCGCCGGACCAGCACCTTGCCGGTGCGGTCCTGCGTGTCGGTCTCGACTCCGAGCTCGATCACGCCGGTGTACCCCTTGTCGGCGTCCAGGAAGTGCTGCGCGACCTTGGTCCCTTCGTTGACCGCCAGCGGCAGGAGCCCGGAAGCGAACGGGTCCAGAGTGCCCAGGTGCCCGACCTTGCGCGCGCCCGTGATGTGCTTGGCCGCGGCCACCACCCGCGCCGAGGATGGGCCCTCCGCCTTGTCCACCAGCAGGATGCCGCTCGTGACCAGATGCATGATGTGCCGTGGAGTCCTGTCGCCTATACCTTGGAGCGGACCTGCCCGAGCAGGTCCTCGATGCGCCGGGCGCGGTCCGGGGCCTCGTCGTGGACGAACTCGAGGTCGGGCACGAAGCGCAGGTTGAGGTCGGCGGCGATCCGACTCCGGATGAACCCGGTGGCCGCGCGCAGGCCCGGGAGCGCTTCTTCCCCGGAAGCATCACCGTCGCGCACCGTGAAGTAAAGGGTGGCGTGCTTGAGGTCGGGGCGCACGTGCGTACCGGTCAGCGTCACCGAAGCCAGCCGCGGATCGTTGAGAGAGCGCGTCAACAGCCGTGAAACGAACTCGATCAGCAAATCGCCCACACGCTGCGGACGTGGAATGCCTGTCTTTTGACGATTTCTTGCCAAAGTCCAATGCCGCTTCGAGGCGCTTGTTCCGCGGAAATGATGTCGCCGCCTATTCGTGCAGTACGCGGAGTTCCGACTCGCCCAGTTCGGCCAGGCCCATGCGGTTCACGAACTCGATGACTTCACGAAGCGTGGCTTCCACGATTCGCGGATTGCTGCCCGCGGCCGCGAAGCCCAGCAGCGCCCGTTGCCACAGGTCCTGGTCGCCGCACTCCGTCGTGGAAACATTGAACCGGTTGGACACGCGCGCTTGAATCTTGCGCAGCACGGACCGCTTCCCCTTGAGGGAGTGGTTCTCCGGCAGGATCAGCACGAGCTTGAGGACGCCGATCACCATGCCGCCGGCCTCTCGGCCACTGCTTCGTTTCGCGGCCGCCGCGCTACCGGTCCGCGGAAAGCTGGGCGGCGGCGCCGCCATCGGACCGGAGTTGCGCGCGCGTGACGGGGATCTTCTCGAACCCTTCGATGACGTCGCCGACCTTGACGTCCTGGTACCCGTCGATGGCGATGCCGCATTCGTAGCCCGTGCCCACTTCGCGCACGTCGTCCTTGAAACGCTTGAGGCTCGCCAGCCGCCCCTCGTGCACCACCACATGGTCGCGCAGGAGCCGGATCATGCTGGAGCGCTGGATCTTGCCGTCGGTAACCGCGCAGCCGGCGATGGTGCCGACGCCGCGGATGTTGAACACTTCGCGGACCTGCACGCGGGCGTGGAACTCCTCGCGGTAGACCGGCTCCAGCATCCCTTCCATGGCCGAACGGATGTCGTCGATCACCTCGTAAATGATGGTGTAGAGGCGCAGGTCCACGCCCTGCTGCACCGCCAGACCCGTGGCCTTGGGCTCGGGCCGGACATTGAAACCGATGACGATGGCATTGGAGGCGCTGGCCAGCAACACGTCGCTTTCGGTGATGCCGCCCACCAGGCTGTGGATCACGCGGATCTTGACTTCGTCCGTGGACACCCGCGTGAGGGCGTCGCCGAGGGCTTCCACGGAACCGTGGACGTCGCCCTTGAGCACCACGCGCAGCTCCTTGACCTCGCTTGCCTTGATCTGGTCGTAGAACTCCTCCAGGGAGACCTTGCTGGTCTTGGCCAGTTCGGCCTCGCGCTGCTGGTCTTCCCGAAATTCGGCCAACTGCCGGGCCGTGGCCTCGTCGGTGAGGGCCGAGAACGCCTCGCCGGCCTGCGGCACGCCTTGCAGTCCCAGGATCTCCACCGGGATGGACGGCGTCGCCTTGTCCACTTTCCGTCCCTGGTCGTCCACCATGGCGCGAACCTTGCCGTGATGGGGCCCCGCGAAAATGGGATCGCCCACCTTCAGGGTCCCTTCCTGCACCAGCACCGTGGACACCGGACCGCGGCCCCGCTCCAGCTTCGCCTCCACCACGGCGCCGCGCGCCAGCTTGTTGGGGTTGGCCTTGAGCTCCAGCAGGTCCGCCTGGAGCAACAGCATCTCCAGCAGGTTCGGGATGCCTTCATGGGTGACGGCGGACACCGGCACGAAGATCGTGTCCCCGCCCCAGTTCTCGGGCACCAGACCGTGGTCGGACAGTCCGCGCTGCACCCGCTCGGGATCGGCGTCGGGGCGGTCGATCTTGTTCACCGCCACGATGATCGGGACCTCGGCCGCGCGGGCGTGATCCACCGCCTCGATGGTCTGTGGCATGACGCCGTCGTCGGCGGCCACCACCAGCACCACGATGTCCGTGACCTTCGCCCCGCGCGCCCGCATGGCGGTGAAGGCTTCGTGCCCGGGGGTGTCGAGGAAGGTCACGCCGCGGCCTTCCACCCGGACGTGATACGCGCCGATGTGCTGCGTGATGCCGCCGGCCTCCGCGTCGGTCACGTGGGTGCTGCGGATGGCGTCGAGCAGCGAGGTCTTGCCGTGGTCGACGTGTCCCATGATCGTGACCACCGGAGGCCGCGGCTCCAGCCCCTCTTCGGGCTCCGCCACCTCATGCTGCCCCTGCAGCGCGGTCTCCACGTCGAAGGCCACATTCTCGACCTGGTAGTCGAACTCGTTGGCCACCAGGGTCGCCGTGTCGAAATCGAGCACCTGGTTGATGGTGGCCATCATGCCCAGGCCCATGAGTTTCTTGATGACCTCTCCCGCCTTGACGCCCATGGACCGCGCCATATCGCCCACGGTGACCACCTCGGCCACGCGCACCACGCGCTTGCTGGCCTTGGGCACGGTGATCTCGGTCTTGCGCTGTTCCTTGCCCGGCAGGGCGCGCTTTTTCCGCAGCACCCGCCCGCGGGGCGAACGGAACTCCCGTTCCTTCAGCTCGATGACTTCCTGCTTGCGAATGACCCGCTTCTTGCCCTTGCCGCCCTTGCCGGCCTTTTCCTGGCTCCCGGATTCCGGCGTCTCGCCCCGTTTCTCGCCATCCGCGGACGCCGCCGGCTTGGGCGCGACCGTCGCCTTGCGGTTCAGGTCGATGCGACCGAGAATGCGCGGTCCCACGGGCCGCGTCACGCCATCCGGACCATCCTTGCCCGTCTCGGGCACGGCGGCCCCGTTCGCTTCGACCGCGGCGGCGCCGTTGGCCGCGGGCGCCGCGACTTCGCTCCCGGAGGCCGGCGCCTCGGACCGGTCCGGCTCCCGCGACTCCAAGGAAGGGGTGGTGCCCTCCGCCTCGGCGGCGGGCATCTCGGTCGCGGGCGTCCCCTCGACGTCACCCGCCGAGGGCGCGGCTTCCGCCGCGACGACCTGTTCAGCGCCTTCGACCGGCTCGGCTTCCCGTGTTCCGCCGATCACGGCTTCCTGAGGCGCCACCGGGTGGGGCGGCGTCTCCGAAGGCTGCATCGCGGGAACCACGGGCCGGGCGACAGGGATGGGAGCCACGGAAACCGACTTCACCTCGGCGTCCGCGGCCGTTCCCTCTTCCTCCTCGGGGGGAGGCGCCACCGGGTGAATGGGCCTGCGCGTGACCAACTCGACCGTGCTTCGGCGACGCCGGATGACGTTGGTACGGACGCGCCGCTCCACGACCTTCTCGTGCGCCTGTACTTCGCCCATGTCCTGGTCTTCCGCGGTGATGGTCCGATCCACCACCACGCGTTCCTCGCCGACCATGACCTTGGGCTTTTCCGCGGCGGCAATCGCCGCCTTGACGGCCTCGATCTCGGAATCTTCGAGGGAGCTCTGAGACTTCTTGCCGCGCACCCGGATCTTGTCGAGCAGGGCGATGAGATCCTTCGGCTCCATTTCGAGCTGCTTGGCCAGTTGATGCACTCTCAGTTTGCTCATTTCCCACCCCATTGAGCGCGAAGCTTTTCCACCAGATCCTCACGATCCCCGCGGGGCAGATCGCGACGAAAAGCCCGGTACAGGCTCTTCCGTTTCAGGAAAGCTCGCCAACAGTCCTCGCGGTTGTGCAGATAGCCTCCTCGTCCCCGGACTTCCTCGGGTTCCAGACCGTTCTCCGTGATCGCGACCCGACGCATGGCGGTCTTGGCGTCGCGCTGACCGCAACCCAGACAGGTCCGCACCGGCGTACGGGCGCTCATTCCGTCTGTTCGGCCCTCGGCTCCGGCGCCTCCGCCGGCTCGGCGTCCTGCTGCGCCGTTTCGCCCTCCCCTTCGCCGTCCGCGGCCGCACCCGCCTCGGCTGCCGCTTCGCTCGTTTCTTCACCGGCCTCGGCGGCGCGCGCGGCCTCTTCCGCCTCTCGCGCCGCCTGCTCCTGAAGTTCCTCCACGTGTCTCGCGCCGGCTTCCAGAATGGCCGCCGCCTTCTCCAGCTCGATGCCGGTGATTTCGTGGATGGTGGCGGGATCGGCCTCCGCCAGGTCCTCGGCGGACTTGAAGCCCGACTGGTAGAGCAGCTCCGCCATCACCTCGCTCAAGCCCGGCACCGCCGACAGCGACTGCCGCGCCTGCCGGCTCTCCTCTTCCGCTTCCGACTCGCTGCGCGCGTCGATGCCCCAGCCGGTAAGCCGGGAGGCCAGCCGGACGTTCTGTCCCTTGCGTCCGATGGCCAGGGAGAGCTGCTCGTCCGGGACGATCACCTCCATCGAGTGGGCGTCGTCGTCGAGGAAGATCTTGGTGACCTTCGCGGGAGCCAGCGCGCGGCAGACGTACTCGGCTTGCTCCGGAATCCAGTGCACGATGTCGATTTTCTCGCCGCGCAACTCCTGCACCACCGACTGCACCCGGGTCCCCTTCATGCCCACGCACGCGCCCACCGGGTCCACGTCCGGGTCGTTGGAGGCCACGGCGATCTTCGCCCGTCCGCCCGGCTCGCGCGCGGCGCCCTTGACCTCGACGATGCCTTCGTAGATCTCCGGCACTTCCTGCTCGAACAGCTTGATGAGCATACCCGGGTGGGTGCGCGAAAGGACGATCTGGGGACCGCGGCTGGTCATCTCGACGCTCACGATATAGGCGCGGATGCGGTCCCCCTGCCGGTAGCGTTCGCGCGGCACCTGTTCCTTTTCCGGCAGGATCGCGTTGGTCCTTCCCAGGTTGACGATCAGGTTGTTCTTCTCGAAGCGCTGCACGATGCCGTGCACCAGCTCGCCCTGACGGTCCTTGAACTCGTTGTAGATGATCTCGCGCTCGACGTCCCGCACCCTTTGGACGATGTTCTGCTTGGCCGCCTGCGCCGCGATCCGGCCGAACACCTGGGCGTCGATCTTCATGAGCAGCTCGTCGCCCAGTTCCACGTCCGGGTCCAGGGTCTCGCGCGCGTCGTCCAGGTCGATCTCGGTCTCGGGGTCGGCGACGTCGTCCACCACGGTCTTGGCTTCGAACAGCTCGATCTCGCCGATCTCGGGGTTGTACTGGGCCTCGAAGGTGCGCTCCGCCCCGAACGTCTTCTTGGCCGCCGACACCATGGCGGATTCGATGGCTTCGACGAGGATCTCCTTGTCGATGCCCTTTTCCTTGGTCACCTGTTCGATGACACGGTTCAGATCCTGCTGCATCATTCTCCCCCAGCCGGGGCTGCGTCAGGGTGACGCCCACTCGTACTCGACGTTCGCCTTGACGATCAGGTCGAACGGGATGAAGACCTCGTGTCCGTCCTGCAGCACCACGACGCCGTCCCCGGCGGCGCCGTGCAGCGGTCCCGAGAACTTTCTCCGGCCGCCGATCATTTCCTCGGTCTGGAGCCGGACCCTTTGACCCACGAACCGCGCGAAATGCTCCGGCTTCCGCAACGGCCGGTTGACGCCGGGGGACGACACCTCCAGGGTGTACGCGCCCTCCACCACGTCGTAGACGTCCAGCAGGTCGCTCAGCTCGCGGCTCACCCGGCTCAGCTCGGCAAGGCCGGGGGCCTCGGTCTCGTCCTGCTTCTCCACCCGGTCCAGGTAGACCCGCAGCACGCGCCCCGCTTTCCCTTCATGCCGCAACTCGATGTCCACCGCCTCCAGACCCTGCCCGGCGGCCAGTGGCTCGACGATCTCCCAGAGACGCTCCAATGTCGCGCGCGTCGTCATCGGCACCCGAACAATCGCCTCGAACAAGCCTCAAACAAAAGCCTCAAATAAAAAAGCGGGCAAGCTGCCCACCGAGGTTCAACTTTTACACACTGACACGGCCGAATGCAAGCCAGGAATGTCGCCCGGTCCATGGCCGCGCGCGCGTGCGCGGGTTTGAAACCCACCCGGACTCCGGCTATCATCCCCGGTCTGAAACCGTCCATGCACAACCCTGGTTACACCAAGCTCATGCCCACCGCGCCCCCTTCCGGCGACCTGGCCGCGGAGGTCTCGTGGCAGGATGTGCTCACCAGCCTCGAGGACGCCGTGATGGTGGTGGATTGCGCCCGCGGCGTGTCCTTCGTCAACCAGGCGGCGGAAACCCTCACCGGACGCTCCGCGCGCAGTCTGCTCGCGCGCGACGCGCGCGACCTGTTTCGCGCCAACGGCTGGGTGCTGGACATGATCGACAACAGCCTCGGGCCCGACGAGAGCACGAGCCGCGCGGAGAACGACTTCGTCAGGCCGCGGCGCGGGAAGGTGCCGGTGAGCGCGCTCGTGTCGCCGCTCAGGGACCGCCACGGACAGGTCTCGGGCAGCGTGCTGCTGCTGCGCGACCGCACCCTGAGGCAGGCCATGGAGGAGGACCTCAGGCGGTCGGACCGGCTCGCGCTGCTGGGCAAGGTGGCCGCCGGCCTGGCCCACGAGATCAAGAACCCGCTCGGAGGGATCAAGGGCGCGGCGCAACTCATCCGCGCCGAAGTGGCGCACGACGCGTCCCTCGTGGAGAACACCGACATCATGATCCGGGAGGTGGAACGCGTCAATCAGCTTCTGGACCAGCTCCTCGACCTCGGGCGGCCGGCAAGTCTGCACGTGGAGCCGCTGAACGTGCACGAGCTGCTGGAGCACGTGCTGCGACTGGAAGCGCCCGCCGCCACCGCCGCCGGGATCGGCATACAGCGCTCCTTCGACCCCAGCCTGCCGCCGGTGGCGGGCGACCGCGACCGGCTCATCCAGGTCTTCCTGAACCTCGTGAGGAACGCGCTGCAGGCCATGAGCGCGGGCGGCTGCCTGACGGTGGCCACGCGCATGGAGACGGAGTTCCTGCTGCGCGCCGGACACGCGGCCAACACCAAGTTCGTCAGGGTGGACATCAGCGACGAGGGCACCGGCATCGACGAAGCGGACTTGCCGCACGTCTTCTCGCCGTTCTTCACGCGCAAGCGCCGCGGCACCGGTCTGGGATTGGCCATCTGCGACACCACCGTCAAGGAGCACGGCGGCCGCCTGGTCGTGGAGAGCCGGGTGGGCGAGGGGTCGGTGTTCAAGGTCTCGCTGCCCGCGCAACAGGATTGAACGCCATGGAACTGGGCCGCATCCTGCTGGTGGAAGACGAGGACTCGCTGAGCCGCGTGCTGCGCAAGGCGCTGGAGCGGCAGGGTTACTGGGTGGCTGCCTGCGCCACCGGCAACGAGGCGCGGCGGTTGATGGACGAGTCCGCCTTCGATGCCGCCCTGGTGGACATCCACCTTCCGGACATGGAGGGGCTGGCGCTGCTGGATGCCGCCCGGGAGGCCGGCCTGCAGACGCCCTTCATCGTCATGACCGCGCAGAACACCATGCGCAACGCCATCGAGGCCATGAAGGCGGGCGCCTTCGACTACCTCACCAAGCCCTTCGACCTCGACGTCCTGACCGTGGTGCTGGAACGCGCCCTGGAGCGGCGCCGGCTGAGCCGCGAACTGAGCGATCTCAAGGAGGAAGTCAAGAAGAAGTACGAGCCCGGCGTCAACATGATCGGCACCAGCGCCGCCATGCAGCAGGTGTTCAAGACCATCGGGCAGGTGGCCGGGACCGACACCACCATCCTGATCGAGGGAGAGAGCGGCACGGGCAAGGAACTCGTCGCCAAGACCATCCACTACAACTCCGCCCGCTGGAACAAGCCCTTCGTGCCGGTGAACTGCGCGGCGATCCCGCGCGACCTGCTGGAGTCCGAGCTGTTCGGCCACGAGAAGGGGGCGTTCACCGGCGCCCTGGAAAGACGCCTGGGCACCTTCGAGCTGGCCCACGAGGGCACCCTGTTCCTCGACGAGATCGGCGAGCTGCCGCTGGACCTTCAGACCAAGCTGCTGCGGGTGCTGCAGGACGGATCCTACCGGCGCGTCGGCGGCAAGGAGATGCTGCGGTCGGACGCCCGGCTGCTGGCGGCCACCAACCGCGACCTGGAGAAGGCCGTCCACGAGGAACGTTTCCGGGACGATCTCTACTTCCGCCTCAAGGTCATCCCCATCGAGATCCCGCCCCTGCGGGACCGGCGCAGCGACCTGCCGGCGTTGATCGACTTCTTCATCGCCGAGGTGAACGACGACATGGGCACGCAGGTTTCGGGGGTGTCCGCGGACGCGCTCAGGGAGCTGCAGCAGTACGACTGGCCGGGCAACGTCCGGGAGTTGGAGAACGTGCTCATCCGCGCGGCCGTGCTCTCTCCGGGGCCGATCCTGTCGACGCGGGACTTCACCCTGTCGAACCGGCAGGCAAGGACGCCGGACTACGACAGCCTGTCGCTGGAGGAGATCATCCGCGGACGCCTGGAAGAGTACTTCAGGCGCACGCGCGACGCGCAGGTGGAGAGGCTGCACGCGACGATCATGGGGCACGTGGAACGCCCGCTCATCGAGATGACGCTCAAGGCCGCCCGCGGCAACCAGATCCGCGCCGCCCAGATGCTCGGCATCAACCGCAACACGCTGCGGAAGAAGATCACCGACCTGGGCATCACCGTGAAGAGGGAACCGTGACCGTCCTGCCGTCACCGCTCTACGCCATCGTGGACGCGTCGCAGACCGGCGGCCGCCCGGTGGCGGAAGTGGTCGACGCCATGCTCGCGGGGGGCGTGTCGGTGCTCCAGTTGCGGGTGAAGGACGGCCCCGCCGACGAGTTCCTGCGCCTGGCCCTCGACGTGCGCGCGCGCACCGAGCGGGCGGGGTGCCTGTTCATCGTCAACGACCGCGTGGACGTCGCCCTGGCGGCACGCGCCGACGGCGTGCACCTGGGGCAGGACGACCTGCCGCTGGAAGCCGCCCGGCCGCTCATGGGCGGCCGCTTGATCGGCATCTCCACCCACAGCGTGGAGCAGGCCGAGGAGGCCGAGCGCGGCGGCGCCGACTACATCGGCTTCGGCCCCATGTTCCCCACCCGCACCAAGGAGACCGGCTACGCTTCGCGCGGACCCGCCATGCTTCGGTCCGTGAGGAGCCGCGTGCGCCTTCCCATCGTCGCCATCGGCGGCATCACCGCCGACAACGTGGCGCGGACCTGGGAGGGCGGCGCCGACGCCGCCGCCATGATCAGCTACCTGACCCAGGGTGAGGACATCGCCGCGCGGGTGAGAGGAATCCTGGGGATTGTGGCGGGGTAGGGGCGACCCGCAGGTCGCCCCTACGGGAATTCACCGTAGCGTGCCTCGTTTCCGGCAACATGCGCCGCTCCAGAAGTTTGTCCGGGGTAGGGGCGACCCGCGGGTCGCCCCCGCGGGTACCCACCGTAGCGTGCTAGTACTCCTGCGCGTCGGGATACTCTTCGTCGTCGCGCCCCGAGTAGTCCTCGAACCGGGTGTATTCATTGAGGAAGGTCAGCTTCACGGTGCCCACCGGGCCGTTGCGCTGCTTTTCGATGATGATCTGGGCGACGCCCGTGTGCTTCGTCCGGTCCTTCTCGTAGGCGTCCTCGCGGTACACGAACATGATCACGTCCGCGTCCTGCTCGATGGCGCCGGACTCGCGCAGGTCCGCCATCACCGGGCGCTTGTCGCCGCGTTCCTCCACGCGGCGGTTGAGCTGCGAGAGGGCGACGACGGGGACGCTCAGCTCCTTGGCCAGGGCCTTGAGCGAGCGCGAGATCTCCGAGATCTCCTGCTCGCGGTTCGGCGAGTCGCGGTGGCCGCGCATGAGCTGCAGGTAGTCGATGACCACCAGGCCGATCTTCCGGCTCCGGTCGCGCAAGAGCCGCCGGGTCTTGGCGCGCACCTCCAGCACCGTGACCGCCGGCGTGTCGTCGATGTACACCGGCGCCTCGGCCAGCCGCCCGGCCGCCTGCACCAGGGCGGGGAATTCGTGATCCCTCAGGTAGCCGGTCCGCAACCGGGAGTTGTCCACGCGTGCCTCCGCGCACAGCATCCGCAGGACGAGCTGCTCCATGGCCATCTCCAGCGAGAAGACCGCCACGCCGACGCCCTTGAGCGCCGCGTTGACCGCGATGTTGAGGGCGAAGGCCGTCTTCCCCATGCCCGGCCGGCCGGCGACGATGAGCAGGTCCGACGGTTGGAAGCCCGCGGTGAGCCGGTCGAGGTCCGCGTAGCCCGTGCCCACGCCCGTCACCAGCTCCTTGCGGTGGTAGAGCTCGTCGACCCGCTTGATGGTGTCGGTCATCACGTCGCCGATGCGGACGAAGGTCTTGTTGATGCGCTTTTCCGCGATGTCGAAGATGGCGCTCTCGGCGTCGTCCAGGAACACGTCGACGTCGCCGCGCTCTTCCAGCCCGCGGGTGGCGATGTCGGTGGAGGTGCGGATCAGGTGGCGCAGGATGGCCTTTTCCCGGACGATGCGCGCGTAGTAGGCGATGTTGGCGGCGGTGGGCACCTGGCTCGCGAGCTCCGCGAGATAGGCCGAACCGCCGGCGGCCTCCAGCTCCCCCATGCTCTTGAGCTGGTCGCTCAGGGTGATGAGGTCCACCGGCTCGTTGTGGTCCCACAGCGCCACCATGGCGCGGAAGATCTTGCGGTGCGATTCGCGGTAGAGGTCGTCCGGGTTGACCAGCTCGATGACGTTGTTGATGGCTTCGTTGTCCAGCAGCACACCGCCCAGGATGGACGCCTCCGCTTCCAGGTTCTGGGGCGGGAGCTTGCTCAGGGTGTCGGTTGCGTCGGCCATGGTCACCGCGCGGCGGGCGTCCGGCCCGCGCCTTTGGCCCGCGCGCCGTGCTCCGCCGTCACCACCGCGTGGATGCCGCCGCGGACGTTGAAGTCGCCTTCCACGCTGATGTACTTGGGCGCACAGGCCGCCACCAGGTCGTCGAGGATGCGGTTCACCACGTCTTCATGAAAAGCGCCCTCGCCGCGGTACGACCACAGATAGAGCTTCAACGACAGCAACTCGACGCAGCGCGGACCGGGGACGTAGCGGATGCGGATGGTGGCGAAATCCGGCTGCCCGGTCTTGGGACACACGCAGGTGAACTCGGGACATTCCATGGCCACCTCGTAGTCCCGGTCCTGCCGCGGATTGGGGATGGTCTGCAGCTCCTTGCTGGGTTGCGTCGGCACGGTGCTCGCCTTTCACAAGTGGTCTACCACAAACCTTGACTTGGACCGCCCCGGACTTCAGACTGCCCCGGCATGAAACTCGACATTCACGTTCCTTCCATCGACGGCGTCGTCCGGGTCGAGATCCGCTCGGTCGAGGAAGCCGGCGCGTGGTCCGCGTACCTCACGCTCATCGGCGGCGCCAGCCTCGACGACGCCTGCCTGGTGCTGGCGCGAAAAGGGCTGCCGCTCCGCTTCAGCGCCGCCTCCGCCGAGGCCGCCGAAGCCCGGGCCAAGGAGTTCGTCCAGGCCAACTACCGGGTGTCGCGCATGATCTGGTGATGGCTGCCGGAGCAGCAAACTAAACCGCACCCGCGCGGGCTGTCAAGTTGCCGGCTGTTGCTGGGTCACGCAGTGGATGCCGCCCAGGCCCAGGATCAGCGCGCGCGCGTCGATGCCGGTCACGCGGCGCTTGGGGAACAGGTCCGCCAGGGTGTCCAGCGCGACCCTGTCCCTGGGGCCGCCGTAGAGCGGTACCAGCACCACGCCGTTGGCGATGTAGAAGTTGGCATAGCTAGCGGGCAGGCGCGCGCCGTCCGCCGTCACCGGGTTCGGCTGCGGCAGCGGGACGACGCGGAGACGCCGGCCGGCCGCGTCCGCGGCGGCGGCCAGGCAGCGGTGGTTCTCCTGGAGCGCCCGGTGGTTCTCGTCCGCGGGGTCCGGCTCCACCACGCACACCACCGTCTCCCGGTCCACGAAACGCGCGAGGTTGTCGACGTGGCCGTCCGTATCGTCGCCGGCCATGCCCGCGGGCAGCCAGAGCACGCGGTCGAGGCCCAGCGCCGTCTTCAGCAGCGCCTCGATCCCCTCCCGGCCGCGACCCGGATTGCGGTTGGGATTGAGCAGACACTCCTCGGTGACGAGGCAGAGGCCGGCGCCGTTGACGTCGATGGAGCCTCCTTCGAGCGCGATGCCGGGCGAGAACGCGGGCAATCCCAGCTCCTCGTTCAGCTTCCGCGGCACGGCGTCGTCGGCCACGTAGTCCGGATACTTCAGCCCCCAGGCATTGAAGCGCCAGTCGACGAACGCCAAGGCCGCGGAAGGCGCCGCGCGGGTGATGAACGTCGGCCCGTAGTCCCGGATCCACACGTCGACCGTAGGAACGTGGAGAAACGTGACGCCGCCCGGGTCGACGCCGCCGCGTTCCAGCCACGTCGCGGCCTCCCTCCCGGCCGCGGCCCCGTTCACGAGCAGGTGGACCCTCTCCCCGGGGACCAGCGCGCGGATGAACGCGACCCAGGTTTGCCGGACCCCATCGAGGTCGTGGGGCCACGTGTCCAGGTTGTGGGGCCAGGCAAGCCAGGTGGCGGCATGGGGTTCCCACTCGGCCGGCATGCGGTAGCCTTGCCGGCGCGGGTCCGTCAGGTCCGCGGTTTCGGCTTGATGGAGCGTTGCGCCCCCGGACGCGGGCGCGCGGCCCGCCGCGCCTCCAGCGGGGACACCTCCACGCCCGGCGCGCGCGGACCTGTCACTGTCCGTCCCTGAACCGGCCGGCATCGTACCACGGCCGCCGACGTCTTCGTTCCCGCCCTCCATCGTCCGTCAATCCGGGACGTCGTCCAGCATGTGCCGTGTCAGCCCTTGATAGGCATCGATACGCCGGTCGCGCAGGAAGGGCCAGTTGTGACGAGCCTCGGCGATGGCCCCGAGGTCGCAACCGGCCAGCAGGATCTCCGGTTTGGTCTTGCCGGCGCGCGCCAGTACCAGGCCCGACGGGTCCGTGACAAAGGAACGGCCCCAAAAGGTGATGTCGTCCTCCCGGCCCACCCGGTTCACCGCCGCCACGTAAACGCCGTTGGTTACCGCGTGGGAGCGTTGCACCAGTTCCCACGCCTCGAGCTGGGCGCTGCGCGCGGCCGCGGTCTCGCCCGCGCCCCAGCCGATGGCCGTGGGGTAGAACAGGATCTCCGCCCCGCCCAGGGCCGCCAGCCGCGCCGCTTCCGGGAACCACTGGTCCCAGCATATGAGCACGGCGACCCGGGCATAGCGGGTCCGGAACGTGCGGAACCCCAGATCGCCGGGAGTGAAGTAGAACTTCTCGTAGAAGCCGGGGTCGTCCGGGACGTGCATCTTGCGGTACCGCCCCAGGATCTCCCCGTCCGCATCGATGACCAGGGCCGTGTTGTGACAGACACCGGGGGCGCGCGCCTCGAACACCGACGCCACGATCACCACCTCCAGCTCCCGTGCCAGCGGACGGAAACACTCGGTGGTGGGCCCGGGAATCGGCTCCGCGAGCGCGAAGGCTTCCGTGTCCTCGGTTTGCGGAAAATACCGCGAGCGGAAGAGTTCCTGGACGCACACGATCCGGGCGCCGCCCTCGGCGGCCAGCCGAATACGCCGGGCGGTGGCGGTGAGGTTGCGGTGGGGATCCAGGGACGCCCGGGACTGGATCAATCCCACGGTCACGCGGTCATTGGCCATGGCGGAATCCGTACTTCCAAGAGCTCAGGGGTTCGGACGAAACGTGGGTAGCTTCAACAATCCGACCCACGGAGGGTCCGGTGCGGCCTATTATCGCACGAATTGGCGGGACACGACACTGATGTCGCGTCATCGCCCTAATCCTGTTATCTCCATGCTTCGGGAACACGGTCGGCTCAACCGAACGGCGCAACGCGATGGCACAATTGACTCTGGAGCGACTGTCGAAGGACTTCGGTACGATCAGGGCCGTCGACGGCATCACGCTCACGGTCGAGGACGGCGAGTTCCTGGCCTTGCTGGGCCCTTCCGGCTGCGGCAAGACAACGATCCTGCGTCTCATTGCCGGCTTCGAGCGCCCCACGTCGGGCCGCGTCCTGTTCGACCGGACGGCGATGTCGGGCCCCGGCGTCCACGTGCCGCCGGAGCAGCGCCGGGTGGGAATCGTCTTCCAGTCCTATGCGCTGTGGCCGCACATGAGCGTGGCCGACAACGTCGGCTACCCCTTGCGGGTCGCCGGCGCCAACGCCAGGGACCGCCGCGAGCCGGTGCTCGAGGCTCTCGCCACCGTCGGCTTGGAGACCCTGGCGGCACGCCGGCCGGCGGACCTTTCCGGAGGCCAGCGCCAGCGCGTCGCGCTGGCCCGCTGTCTGGTCATGAAACCGCGGATCCTGCTGTTCGACGAGCCCCTGGCGAATCTCGACGTCCATCTGCGGGCCGCGATGCAGGACGAGTTCGTCGACCTTCACCGCAAGACCCGCACGACCATCGTCTACATCACCCACGACCAGGCCGAGGCAATGGCGATGGCCGACCGCATCGCGGTCATGTCGGACGGTCACATCGAGCAGACAGCGGCGCCCGAAACACTCTACGACGAACCCGAAACGCCGATGGTAGGGAATTTCATCGGCGAAGGCGTCATCGTCGAGGCGACCCTGACGGAGGCGCCGGTAGAGGGGCGTGGCCGCGCAAGGGTGTTCGGCCATGAGTGCACCGTAAGGGCCGGCAGCCACGCCACCAACGGACCGGTGCGGCTCTGTCTCCGACCCGAGGCCCTGCGCCCCGACGAGGGCCGCGGCTTTGCCGCCACCGTCCGGCGCACGAGCTATCGCGGCGGCGTCTATGCCGTCGAGGCGACGACCGACGATGCCAAGGCACCGGTACGGCTGTGGCTCCGGCGGCCGCCGGCCGTCGGCGAGACGCTGCGCATCGCGGTGGATGACGCATGGGTGATCCCGTCGGTCTAACCCTCCCAGGGCAGAACGCCGCGGGGCAGCCGCCGTGCAATCACCTGCGTCGCCACCATCAACAGCAAGACGACCAGCACCGTGACCACCGCTACCGCGGCCGCCAGCGTCGTGAAGCCGCCGTCGTCGAGGTTGAACACGATGACGCCAAGCGTCTCCGCGCCCGACGACCACAAGAGAGCCGATACGGTGAGTTCGTTGAACGCGGTCAGGAACACGACGATCCCCCCGGCCGCGGCGATCGGCGCGAGCAACGGCATCATCACCGTGCGCAGCCGGTACATCAGGGTGGCTCCGGCCATCTGCGCCGCTTCTTCCAGGGTCGGGTCGAGCTGGTGGTAGCCGCTGATCACGGGCCTCAGGCTCAGCGTCAGGAAACGCGCCAGGTACGCCACGAAAATGATCCACACCGTGTTGTAGATGCTGAAGCCGAGCAGCGGCAGCGGTTTCAGGAAGATCAGGATGGCGGCGATGGCGAGGACGACCCCCGGAAGCGCGTAGGGAAGCTCCGCCGCCAGGTTCAGGGCGCCGAGGATGCGGCTGCGCCGCCGGGTCACGAAGTAGGCCAGCACCAGCGAGACGCCGACCAGGGTGACGGCGGCCCCGCCCGCCAGGAAAAAACTGTTGCGGAAGGCACGGATCGTGGCGTCCTGCCGCGCGAGCACCTCGACGTAGTTGTCCAGGGTCGCCGTGCCGGGCCCGAGCGTCACGCCATAGGCGGGGACCAGCGACGTCGAGATCAAGGCGGTCAGGGGAGCCACCAGAATGAAGAAGATCACGAGCCAGCACGCCGCCTCCGCGAACGGTCGCCAGACCCCGAGCCTGAAGTCGAGGGGCTGGGACGCCGGTCCGATGGTCCGGTAGTCGCGCCGGCGCAACATCCAGCCCTGGAGCAGGACCCCGGAGAACGCGATCAGCCCCACGATGATCGACAGCACCGCCACCTCGGAGATGAGGGTGGGTCCGAAGCTCGACAACCGCTGATAGATCAGCGTCGGCAGCACGGTGTAGCGGGCCGGAATGCCGAGGAGGGCGGGGATGCCGAAGTTGCCCACCGCCGACACGAATGCCAGCGCGGCGCCGGCCACCAGCGCCGGCGTCATCACCGGAATGACCACGTCGCGCAGCACCCTGGCAATGCCGGCGCCGGAGGCGCGGGCGGCCTCGACGATCTCGCGCGGCAGGCCGCGCAAACCGGCCCGCATCGCCAGGAACACCAACGCGGAATGCTGGATGCCGAGAAGCAGGCTGATGCCCTCGCGCGAGTACATGGGGTGCGGGGTGCCCGGCGGCGGCGCGACGCCGAGCGCGTTGAGAAGCGGGCTCGAGGGCCCGAACAACTGTATCCAGCTCAGCGCGGTGATCTGGGGCGGGATCATCAAGGGCAACATGAAGCAGAAGACGAGGGCCCCCTTCGCGCGCACGTCGGTGAGCGCCACCGCCAAGGCAAACGTCGTGCCCAGAGCGGTGGCGATGATCGTGCCCAGACCGGCCGTGAACAGGGTGCGTCCCGTGGTCCGCCAGGTCGAACGCGCCGACAGCACTTCTTCGAGGACCGCGGTATCGAACACGCCGCCCGGGGCGATGCCTTCCAGCAGGAGCCGCGCCATGGGCAGCACGCTCAGCAAGGCGACGAACAAAACAAGGGCGGCGAACATCACGTGTTCGCCGCCCCGTTGAAACCGTCCCCGGAAGCGGGTCAAGCGATAATCCCTCTCCGGCAAGCTAGTTTCCGAAGACCTCGCTGAAACGCTTCTTGTTGGTCTCGGCCTCTGCAAGCGCCTTGCCGGCATCGAAGGCCATCAGCTTGATCTCGCTGCGCGAGGGAAAGCCTTGCGGCGGCGTCACCTCCGGGTGCGCGGGCAGGTACCCCTGACTCGCCGCGAGTTCCTGGCCCTTGCGCGACAGCAGGAAGTCGATGAAGGCCTTGGCCGCCTCGGGGTTCTTGGCCGTGCTCAGGATCGCCGCGGGCTCGGTGACCGCGCTCACTCCCTCCTTCGGGAAGACGAAGCTCACCGGCGATCCCTTGGCCTTCTCGCGGATCGGCAGGAAGTCGACGACCATGCCGTACATCTTCTCGCCGCCGGCCACCGCGCGGAACGTGCCCCCGTTGCCACCCTTGGGATTGACGTCGTTGGCCGCGAGCTTGTCGTAGTAGGACCAGCCCAACTCGGGATGAGCCGTCAGCGTGGCGAGGTGGATCAGGGCCGCGCCGGAGGTCAGCGGGCTCGGCATCGCAACCAGGCCCTTGGCCTTGGCTTCGACGAGGTCCTTCCATGACGAAGGCTTCATCCCGGCCTTGGTGTTGTAGACGATGCCCGTGGTGATGAGCTTGGTGGAGAAGTAGTGTTTCTCCTTGTCGTAGAGGGCCGGATCGTACGCGCTCACGGGGGCGCCGGCATGGGCCATCAGGCGGCCCTCGCGCTTGAGGCCTTCCATGGTGACCGTGTCCGCGATCAGCAGGACGTCCGGGCGCGGGCTCCCGGCCGCGAACTCGGCCCGCAGCTTGGCCATGACCTTGGTGGTTCCGTCACGAATCCACTCGACCTCGACGCCGGGGTGTTCGGCCTTGAAGGCGTCCACGGTCTGCTGCGCGTCGCGGTTGGGCTGACTCGTGTAAAGCACCAGTTTGCCCGATACGGCCCAGGAAGAGCCCGCGAGGGCGAGTAGTGCCGCCAGAACGCTGGCCGCGGTGAGCAATCTCTTCATGATCTTGTCCTTTCAGGGGTTCCCTGCGCCGTCCCGCCGACGGGACGCGCGCACTTGTAATCGACACTTTCAGAAGGTGCTGCGTGCAGGTAATCAGTCCCGGATGAAGGGCGCGTGACGTCCGGGTGAAGTGTCTGTATCCCGCGGAACGTCTACGCCGCCTTCCGGCGGTCCATGGGCACGTAGTCGCGGATCTCCTGGCCGAGGTAGAGCTGGCGCGGACGCGCGAGCTTCTGTTCCGGGTCCACCAGCATCTCCTCCCACTGGGCGAGCCAGCCGGAGGTGCGGGCGATGGCGAAAAGCACCGGGAACATGCTCACCGGGAGTCCCATGGACTGGTAGATGAGGCCGGAGTAGAAGTCCACGTTGGGATAGAGCTTGCGCGTGATGAAGTACTCGTCCTCCAGGGCGATGCGCTCGAGCTCCAGGGCGATGTCCAACAGCGGGTTGCGCCCGGTGACCTCGAACACCTCGTCCGCGATCCTCTTGATGACCTTGGCCCGCGGGTCATAGTTCTTGTAGACCCGGTGCCCGAAGCCCATGAGGCGCCCCTCCCCGGCCTTCACACCCTTGATGAAGGCCGGCACCTTGTCCTTGGAGCCGATCTCCTCCAGCATGCGCAGCACCATCTCGTTGGCGCCGCCATGGAGTGGTCCGTAGAGGGCGGCGGCGGCCCCGGCCAGCGCCGAGTAGGGATCGGTCTGGGAGCTGCCGACGCTGCGCATGGCGTTGGTGCTGCAGTTCTGCTCGTGGTCCGCGTGCAGGATGAAGAGCACGTCCAACGCCTTCTCCAGCACCGGATCGGGCGAATACTTGAGCTCGGTCATCTTGTACAGCATGTTGAGGAAGTTGCCGGTGTAGCTGAGGTCGTTGTCCGGGTAGGCGTAGGGGAGCCCCATGGCGTGGCGGTAGACGAAGGCCGCCAGGGTGGGGATCTTGCCCATCAGGCGATAGATCTGTTTGCGCCGGCCCTCCGGGTCGAAGATGTTCTTGGCGTCGGGATAGAAAGTCGAGAGCGCGGCGATGGAGCTGACCAGCGTTCCCATGGGGTGGGCGTCGTACTTGAAACCGTCGATGAATTTCTTGATGTTCTCGTGCAGGAGCGTGTGGTGATTGATGTTCCAGCTCCAGTCCGCCAACTCCGCGGCGCCGGGAAGCTCGCCGTGGAAGATCAGGTACGTGGTCTCAAGGTAGCTGCTTTCCTCGGCCAACTGCTCGATGGGGTACCCGCGGTAGCGCAGGATGCCGGCCTCGCCGTCGATGTAGGTGATGTGGCTGTGGCACGATGCCGTATTGAGGAAGCCCGGGTCATAGCTCATGAGGCCGAAATCGTCTTCGGAAGTCTTGATCTGGCGAAGCTCGAATGCGTTGATGGCGCCGTTCTCGATCGGAATCTCGTAGGTTTTCCCCGTCCGGTTGTCCGTTACGGTTAAGTTGTCAGGCATACCTCTTTCCTCTCTTCGCAATTTAGAAAGTAGGACTCTTAGAACATCCCCGGTAAGCGGTCAACCCATTTTTGACGGGCCTGTCGCTTGACATTTCGGGCCGGATTCGTTCTCCGAAAACCGCCGCGGAACCTCCTTTTCCACACCCTTTCAGGCCCTTCTCACGCGCCCGTCAGGCGCATGCCGCCGTCCACCGGAAGGATCGCGGCGGTCACGTGGGAGGCGGCGTCCGAGGCCAGGTAGAGGGCCGCCCGGGCCACGTCCTCGGGCTCGCCGATGCGGCCGAGCGGCACCCGGGTCGCGTAGCGCGCGAGCTTCTCCGGGGTCGAGGTGTCCACCATGGGGGTGCGGTTGGGGCCGGGGCAGATGCAGTTCACACGGATGTTCTGACGCGCGTGGTCCTCGGCCATGGCCTCGGTCAGGCGCACCATGCCGCCCTTCGAAGCGCAGTAGGCCGCGCGCCCCGCCTGCCCCATCATGCCCGAGCGGGCCGCGATGTTGATGATGGCGCCGCCGCCGCGCTTGACCATCTCGGGGATGGCATGACGGCACACGTTGAAGACCCCCTTGAGGTTGGTGTCCAGGGTGCGGTCCCACTCCTCCTCGGTGATCTCCGTCACCGCGCCGTTGGTGCGCACGCCGGCGCTGTGAACGAGGATGTCGAGGCCGCCGTGGCGGTCCACGGTGGCGGCCACCACCTCCTTCATCTCCTCCGAGGACCGGACGTCCGCGGGCATGAACATGGCCGTGCCGCCCGCCACGCCGATGAGGGACAGGGTCTCCTCGCCCTTGCTCGCCGTGGTCGAAGTCCCCGCCACCGCGCACCCTTCGCGCGCGAAACAAACGGCAATGGCGCGGCCGAGGCCGGAGCCGAAGCCCGTCACCAGCGCGACCTTGCCTTCGAGTTGTGCCATGGGTCTCTTCCTTTCAGCTCCGGGCGTACTCCCGCACCGCGTCCTCGTCCAGGACCATGCCGTGTCCCGGCGTCTCCGGGAGCGTCACCCAGCCGTCCTCGGGCGCGGGTGGGTCCCGGTAGAGGGTCTTGGCCATGTGCCAGTCGTTGACGTGGAACTCGGTGCGCCAGCCGTTGGGCACCGCGGCGTGCAGGTTCATGTCGTAGTAGGCGCCGTTGCCGATGGGCAGGTCGAAGGCCTGGGCCACCGCCGCCGCCTTCATGCCCATGGTGAAGCCGCCGACGGAGCCCACCTGGATGTTCAGAAAGTCCACCGCCTCGGCCCGCACCAGCCCCGCGAGGCCGTGGAAGTCCTCCCATTGTCCGGCGGCGATGGGAATGGAGGTGTGGCGCCGGAGCGCCGCCAACCGCTCCGGATCGTTCCGCAGGAGGGGCTCCTCGAACCACATGAGGTTGTAGGGCTCCAACCGCTTGCACCAGCGCAGCGCGGCGTCGTAGCGCAGCAGGCAGGCGGCGTCCACCATAAGCTCCACCTCGTCCCCCACCGCTTCGCGCACCGCCCGCACCCGGCGCTCGTCCTCCGCAGGGTCGTCCTCCCGGTGCGCGCCGCTGGCCCCGCGCATGTCGATCTCGCCGCGCATGTTGAGGCGTCCGACCATCAGCTTGAGGCGCTTGTGGCCTTGGCCGACCCAGTGCCGTGCCGCTTCCACCAGAGCATCCCGGCCGTAGCTCCGGAGACCGAAGGTGAAGTAGCTGGGGACCGACGGCTGCGCCGCGCCGAGCAGGCGCCACACGGGCTGCTCGTAGAGCTTGCCCTTGATGTCCCAAAGCGCCACGTCGATGGAGCTCACCGCGGGGTTCCACACGCCCGGCTCGGCGCGCGGGTTGAAGCGCCAGCGCATCTCGTGCATGAGGCGCTCGTTCTCCAGCGGATCGCGGCCCACGAGGAAGGGCGCGAGGTCCGTCTCGATGAACCGCAGGATGGCGGCCCCCGGGCCGTGGCCGATCTCCGCCGTGCCGACGAGCCCCTGGTCGGTCTCCACCGACAAGAGGTCGACGGAGGCGGTGCGGCGTTCGTGGAAGGGCAGGTCCAGCGGAATGTTCGCCAGCCGCCGGGTCTTGATGGCGCTGATCTTCATGATGTCGGGTCTCCGTTCGTGTCCATGGAGTGTCCTTTGTGGAATGTCCTTAGAGTCGGCAAGGCGCGTCCCCGGCCTGAAAGACCTGGTGACGCACAAACACCCCCGCGTCCCGCGGAAGGAAGAACACCAACCGAACTTCCCGGATGGAAGGATGGGACGCCAGCGCCGCCTGAATGGCACGGGACGACACCGCGGCCGCCTCGTCCATGGGATAACCGTAGATGCCGGTGGAGATGGCCGGGAAGGCCACCGTCTCCAGCCCCTCCTCGTCCGCGACCCGCAGAGAGTTGCGGTAGCAGCGGACCAGTTCCTCAGCCTTGTCCGGGCCGCCGCTGCCGTAGACCGGACCCACGGTGTGGATCACGCGGCGCGCGGGCATGCGCCCGGCCGTGGAGATCACCGCGTCGCCGGTGGGAAGTCCGTCCGGGTAACGCGTGGCCCGGATGCTCCTGCATTCCTCCAGGATGGCCGGGCCACCCGCCCGATGGATCGCCCCGTCCACCCCACCGCCGCCCATCAGCGTGCCGTTGGCGGCGTTCACCACCGCGTCCACCGCCTCCTGTGTAATGTCCCCCACCTTGACGGTCACGCGGCCGTCGACGAAGCTTGGATAGTCGGCCGGATCACCCATGAGTTCGCCCTCCTCACCCATTGTTTCCCGCGTCCCAGGGTGTGTCAGAACTCCCAAAGCACCCACGCCACAAAACGTCATTGCCGCGGAACAAGCCGTGTCAAACTCTGCTCAGACACGAAATCGCACCAACTCCCCATACGTCATTCCCGCGGAAGCGGGAATCCAGGGGTTGGGAGGGGCCAAACGGCCGTTTCCCCCGCCGCACCACCCATGGATTCCCGCTTCCGCGGGAATGACTCATTGGGGTGTAGCGAGATTCCGTAACTACCAGAAATCACTGAACGAGATTTTATTTTCATATCAATGACGATTCGTGGGGCCTCTGCCTCGTGGAATCTTGACACAGCGTGTTTCGCGGGAATGACGATTCGCAGGGTCCTGCCTCATCGGCTTGACGCATCCTGAAATGCTCAACCCCATACCTGCCGCGCGGTCTCCACCACCCGCTCGAGCTTGCGCTTCTGGTCGTCGGGGGTGATGAGGTTGCCCACCACGTCCGAGGAGAAGCCGCACTGGGGGCTGATGGCCAACTGTTCCAGCGGCAGGTAGCGGGCGGCGTCATCGATGCGCCGCTTCAGGAAGTCCACGCTCTCCAGTTCGGGCACCTTGGTGCTCACCAGGCCCAGCACCACCACCGTCCCCTTGGGGACGAAGCGCAGCGGTTCGAACCCTCCGGCACGCTCGGTGTCGTACTCCAGCAGCAGCCGGCGGTGCCGGAGCCCGGAGAACAGCCGTTCCGCCACCGCGTCGTAGGCGCCCTCCCGGTGCCACATGCTGCGCTGGTTGCCGCGGCACAGGTGGATGCCGGACACGGCGTCGCCGAAGGCTTCGACGATCCTGTTGTCGGCGGCGATGGAGCGCTCCAGGTTGGCGTCCGGGTCCTCGCCGCGTTGCCGCATGGCCGCCAGGGACGGCTCGTCCACGTAGGCCGTGTAGCCGGGGGCATCGATCTGGACGTAGCGGCAGCCGGCCTCCACCAGGCTCGCCACCATGGCCTTCTCGATGGCCACGACGTCGTCCAGGAAGTCCTCCATGGTGGGATAGACGCCCCGCGAGTTCTCGTGGTCGAAGCGCTGGCTGATGCGGTCGGGTCCCACCAGCGCCACCTTGGCGGGCGTGCGGGTCGCGGCACCGAGGAAGCGGTATTCCTCCAGCGGCAAGTTCCGCGCCAGGCGCAGGCGTTCCACCGCCGGCAGCCGGTGCCACACCGGCACCTGCGGGTTCACGTCGCGCTGCACGTCCCAACGCCGCAGCGCCGTTCCGCCCTGGGACTGGCGCTCCAGGATCTCCATCCGTGCCGAGCCGGAGCGAAACCCCTCCACGCACGCGCCGAAGCTGTCCTGGAAGTTGAGCCTGCGGAACTCCCCGTCGGTGACCACGCCGAGGCCGGCATTCTCCTGGAGCGCCACGGCCTCCCGGATGGCCGCGTCCTCGACCTTCCGCAGCCCGTCCGCGTCCAGTTCGCCCGCGTCATACCGGCGCCGCGCCTGCTTGAGCCCGTCGGGCCGCAGCAGGCTCCCCACAACGTCGGTCCTCATGTTTGCCACATCGCTCATTGCGGTCCCTTCTCTGTCCGAGTCATCGCGGCCCCTTCTCGTCGGGTCGCTTCTGTCATTCCCGCTCTCCTCATGTCATTGATATGAAAACAAGATCTTGTTCAATGATTTCTGGTAGTTACGGAATCCCGCTACACCCCGATGAGTCATTCCCGCGCAAGCTTGCCCTCGACCCCGATCGGGGGCGGGAATCCAGGCGGGGTGGGGCCGGGC
>CAZFIU010000001.1:64081-313561 GCA_964519455.1 uncultured Syntrophobacterales bacterium | reverse complement strand
GCATGATCCATTATCAGCAATACACCTTAACTCCGCCGCCTGCCTGTCCTACAAACCAGGACCACCTCACACCTCAGTCTTCGTCCGCTGCATGCCAAAAACCGCGAAACCCATGGAGGACAAGGTGAGATGAGCCGCCTAGAGAATACTCCAGACCAGCAGCGACCGCTGTCAGGCGAACACCCTATCTGCACAGTTGGACGAAGCGGATTTCTCCACTTGGGCGTTCACTGGCAAACAACGCGTTTATTCGCTTTTTCGTACGGATACAAGGGGCTCTTGCACGCGACACTATTTATTCTGCCAAAATCTATCGTCCGTTCATGTGAAACAGTCACTGTCGACTTTCCCTTGGTAGTTTGTGTATCCTTTACTATGAGTTTACGTTCGGTGCGACCGTTGGCTTTCAGACTCACTGAACATGGGTACGTTTCCTGTTTCCTAACCGCACACAAATCATCGTTCCATTTTATGTTGAGGTCGACCGAACATTTATTCCTAATGTACGTCTTAAGCGCGTCCGTTGCGAAAGTAATACACATAGCGCCGATTTTGAACGGCGTCGCCGAGTCCGGCGGCACGGTCACTTTTTTTCCAATAATAACACGTTCTTTGAATGTATCGGGGAGTTGGCACAATTTACGACCTTTACAATCCACGATATACCCGCCGCGAAAACTCGGGCCACACGTCACGCACTTGCAACCTTTGTGTGAGGGTGTGACTACCACACCCCCCGCCGCCGTTTTGCAAACGGGAATTTCTGTTGCTAGCGCCGGGCTCACGGCCACAAAACACAAACCCAACATTAAGCATGCCAATCTCATCGTCTCCCTCCAAAACTAGGCTGAACTGCCCCGGGTTTACCGGAGACGGAATTGTTTGAGTACTTGCGCAACGTCTCCGCTGTGCAACCAGGCTTCGACGCCCCCGATACCATCGCCGCCCACTGCGAATCGTACCCCGCCTGATGCTCCAACACCATACGCACCGCTCTCTCCCGGACCTCCGGGGATTACCTCGTTGACTTCTTTATGACCCCATCCTCTCAAAGAATAGAGTCTCCGGGAAACCCGGGGCGGTTCACGTGACAACCACGATAAGCCAATGGCCCCGCGCCATAATCGCCCAGGAGAACCACAGTCCCACCTCCAGCGATGAGAGCGTTCACCTTCTCCAGGGACCAAACGTCTTTGGTTTCAACCGTCAACAGCTCGAGAGGAACGTACTCGATACTCGGTTTCGGCTCAGCGGTCACGGGATCCCGTACGCTGCCAAAAGGGTAGTCGTCCCGGGCGGCAAGGTACCCTCTCGAATCAATTAAGCATGCCTGAAACTATGAAAAAGACAGCGTGTTGATCTTGTCTCGGACCTTGTCGGCGACCTCACGTTGCTCAGCGGTCGGTTCGTCGCGGGTGACAAACCACCCGCGGATAGCCTTGACATCGCTTCGGCTACGCGCTTTGTTCATCGATTTCGTGAGCTTTTCGATGTCGTCCTGAGCCTTCGACTTCCGTCTTGAAATTGTTGCTTCAACTATGTGAATACGGTCTTCCGTCTGAAACACGCCGTCTGTCTCCCTGCCGTCCACCATAGCGGCGCCACCAAACTCGGCGCGGGGCCATAGTGCGCGCGCAATTCGTTGTACTTCTTGCTCAAAGAAAGCGGTCTCATCTCTTCGATTATCATCCATTGGTAATCCCCTAACACCGTGGAGAGACTCGCGACTTCCGGTCACGTACTACGCCAACCGTCCAGCTCCGAACCCGGGCGTCCGCCCCTCCAGCAACGTCCCCAACTCCTCCGCCCGGAACTGGAGGCCCAGATAGAACGGCCCGAACAGGCCGTAGAGGGCACTGGCCTCGTCGAAGCGCATCTCGTAGACCAGCTTCTTGAACACCACCGGGTCGTCCGCGAAGAGGTCCACGCCCCACTCCCAGTCGTCGAAGCCGATGGAGCCCGAGATGATCTGAGTCACTTGGCCGGCGTAGCGCCGGCCGATGAAGCCGTGGTCGGCCATCATGCGCTGGCGCTCGGCGAAGGGCGCGTCGTACCAGTTCTTGGCCTCGCCGCGTTTCTTGTCCATGGGGTAGAAGCAGACGTAGCGCCGGGCCGGGATGTCGGGCCGGAGGCGGCCTTCCATGGTCTTCCGCGCCTGGGCCAGGTAGGCCGCCACCTGCTCCTTCCATTCCGGGGTGTCGGGGGCAACTCCCTTCTCCTGAAGGGAGCGGTAGAGCTGGCCGGAGGCGCTGTAGAGCCCCAGCTCCACCACCGAGAGGTAGGAGGTGGTCGGCTCCAGGAACGGGGCCAGCTTGAGCTGGGCCAGCGCCAGCTCGGCCTCGTTCAGGGCGTCCATGGAGTCGCGGAAGTGGATGAGCATCAGGTCGCCCTTGTGGCCCAGCAGCGACGCGAGCCCGGTGCGCCCGTTGCCGGCGCGCTCCATGGACTTCAGCAGGGCCACCGCTTCATCCGCGGCACCGCTACGCGCCGCCGGAGTCGCGCCGTTCCACTCGGGCCAGCGAATGCGGAACATCTGGTGGAGGATGCTCCAGCCCTCCAGGGTGAGGGGAACAGGGGGTACGCCCTTCTGGTCGGCGACGGACGCAGTCTTGTTCGCAGGATCACTCATTGAAACATGGTCCTCATGACACGACCCTCAGTCTTACTGCCCGGACCCGCCATTTCAAGCAATGCAGGGCCGCGTCACGGCTTGCACGGCCCCGCTCTTACACGGACGCGACCCCTCGCGACACAAAATCGACGATCAGGTGTCAGCGTCATGACATTCGGAAAAGAACGCAATTCCGCACGGTTGGCCAGTCCGAGCCAGGTTCTCAAGCGGCGGAATTGTCAACTTTTTGGCGACTCCCGTCTGGAACAGCGCTGACGCCGATCATTTCTTCATGCAGCGCGGGAAATTTCAGCAAACGCACAACGACCGACCTTGGCCCGACTATTGCATTCCGGTATATTATTGTACAGATAGTCTAAAAATACAGGAGGCCAGCCAGAATGGGGCAAAAGAACACACCGCCAGGGGGCAACCATCTCTGTGATACGCTCGATTCCATGATCGGGCAAAGCGAAGCCATGCGACGCGTCTTCGATCTCACTCTGCGGATCGCCGCGAGCGACTCGACCGTCCTGATCACCGGCGAGAGCGGCACCGGCAAGGAACTCATCGCACGGACCATTCACGACCGCAGCAAGCGTGCGGGGCAGCCGTTTGTTGCCGTCAACTGCGGCGCCATACCCGAGGAACTTTTGGAGAACGAGCTGTTCGGCCATGTCAGAGGCGCCTTTACCGGTGCGCAACTGTCCCGGTCGGGACGTTTCATGATAGCCAAGGAAGGAACCATTTTCCTTGACGAAATCGGTGAGATCACGCCCAAGCTCCAGGCCAAGCTGTTGCGCGTCCTTCAGGAGCGTGAGTTCAATCCGTTGGGTAGCGACGTCGCCACACGCACCAACGCGCGTTTCGTCGCCGCCACGAATCGCGACCTCCGGGAAGCCATCCCGGCCGGACTGTTTCGAGAGGATCTCTACTATCGGCTTGCCATCCTGTCCCTGGAGCTTCCTCCCTTGCGAGCACGTCGGGACGACATTCCTCCCCTGATTCGACACTTCCTGAAACGCTGCGGCGGCAACCCTCCGCGAACCATCGAGGAGGACGCGATGACACGCCTGCAGGCGTACGACTGGCCGGGCAATGTCCGGGAAATGGAGAACCTCATCGAGCGACTGGTCACCCTCACGGACCACCCGGAGATCCGTGTCCAGGATCTTCCCGAACTCTCCGGTTACCTGAAGTCACCCGGTGAGGCCGCGCTGCTGCGCGAGTTCATCCTTCCCGGCGACGGCATTGACATCGATCACTGTATCCGCCGCTTTCAACGCGAGATGATGGTCCAGGCACTGGAGCGCGCCAACGGCAACAAGACCGCCGCCGCAAACCTGTTGGGCCTGAACCGCACCACGTTCATCGAACGGATGCGGCGCCACGGCCTCGGCTCGCTCATACCACGCCGCTTGGTCACGCCCAACGGGTCTTGAAGCCGAGGGCAGGCACGGTGGAGGGCCGTCGGCGCTCGATGCCAGCGAACCCTGTTGCGCAGGCCCCGCCCGCCCGATATTCTCAAACTCATGTACTGGACACATCGACTCGCCGGCTTGTTCCTGGTCACCCTGCTCCCGGCCGTGGCCGGGGCGGCGGCGCCCAAGGGAATGGTGGACGTCCGTGAGGAGGTCCTCGACAACGGCCTCAAGGTGCTGCTGCTGGAGAACCACCGGAGCCCCGCGGCCACCTTCCAGGTGTGGTACCGCGTGGGCTCGCGCAACGAGGTGGACGGCAAGAGCGGCATCGCGCACTTCCTCGAGCACATGATGTTCAAGGGCACGGACAAGGTGGGGCCCGAGGAATACGCCCGCATCATCCGGAAACACGGCGGCCGCTCCAACGCGTTCACCTCCTACGACACCACCGTGTACCACGCCACCATGAGCCGGGAATCCATCGGCGTGGCCATAGAGCTCGAGGCCGACCGCATGGTCAACACGCGCCTCCGGGAGATCCACTTCACGCCCGAGAAGAAGGTCGTGCAGGAGGAGCGGCGGCAGCGCACCGACGACCGGCCGCGGGCGGCGCTGGGCGAGGTCACCAGGGCGGTGACCTACGCGGTGCACCCGTACCGCCGCCCCATCATCGGCTGGCCCCAGGACATCGAGCGCATGACCCTGCGGGACCTCCAGGACTTCTACCGCACCTACTACGCGCCCAACAACGCCTTCATCGTGGTGGCCGGGGACTTCGACAGCGAAGAGATCCTGGCGCAAATCCGCGAGCATTTCGGCGCCATCCCGCGGGGGCCCGAGCCCCCGGAGGTGAGACAGGCCGAGCCGCCCCAACGGGGCGAGCGGCGCGTACACCTCAAGAAGGAAGCCGAGCTGCCCGTGGTGGTCATGAACTACCACGTGCCCGAGGTGGGGCACCCGGACAGCTACGCGCTGGACGTACTGGAAATGATCCTGTCGCGCGGACGCACGTCGCGCCTCCACCGGGACCTGGTGTACGAGAAGCGCATCGCGCGCTACGCCTACGCGGGCTACCACCGGGTCTCCATCGACCCCACGACCTTCAGCCTCGGCGCCCAGGCCATGCCGGGGAAGGACATCGCCGAGGTGGAGGCGGCCATCGACGAGGTGGTCGGCCAAGTGCGGGACGAGGGCGTCACCCGGGCCGAGCTCGACAAGGCCAAGAACCAGGTGGCGGCGAGCTTCATCTTCGCCCAGGAGTCCAACCGGGGCCAGGCCATGCGCGTGGGCTTCTATGAGGTGACCGGCGGATGGCGCCGGATGAACGAATACCTGGGAGGCATCCAGGGGGTCACCGCCGAGGACGTCCAGCGGGTGGCGCGGCAGTACCTCGACCGCGACCGCCGCACCGTGGGGGTGCTGGTGCCCCAGGAGAGGAAACGCTCATGAAACGCTGGCTGCCGCTTCTGCTGTGCCTGGTCCTGGCGCCGCAGGCCGTCGCCTCCGCCGCCATGAACGCACAACGCGAGATTCTCCCCAACGGGATGGTCCTGGTGACCTCGGAGCAGCCCGCGCTGCCCATCGTCTCCGTGGAACTGCTGATCCGCGCCGGCTCGCGCTACGATCCCGCGGACCGCCACGGCCTGGCCAACCTCACGTCCCGGCTCCTGACCCGGGGCACCCCCACCCGCGACTCCATGGCCATCAGCGGCCTGGTCGAGGGCATGGGCGCCCACCTGGGGACCGACGCCGGCCGCGAGCTGGCCACGGTGAACCTGAGCATCCTCAAGAAGGACCTGGACACCGGGCTGACGCTCATGAGCGAGGTGCTGACGGAGCCGGCGTTTCCAAAAAAGGAACTGGACCGCACCAAGCAGTCCCTCCTGGCCTCCATCCGGGCCAAGCGCGACCGCCCGGGGTCCATCGCGCGGGAAGCGTTCCGCGCCGCCCTTTACCCCGGCAGCTTCTACGGCCGGCCGGTGGAGGGTTCGCAGGACTCGGTCCGCGGCCTGGACCGGAGCGCGGTGGTGGACTTCCACCGGCGCTACTACCGCCCGGACCGCGCCATTCTCGTGGCCGTGGGCGACATCACCCACGAGGAGATGAAGCGCAAGCTCGCCGAGGCCCTGGCGGGCTGGGAGAAGAGCTCCGGCGCGTTGGACGAACCCGTGACCCTGCGGCCGCCGGAACGCACGGCGGTCAAGATCGACCGCAACCTCAGCCAGTCCAACATCATCATGGGGCACGAGGGGCCGCTCCGGTCGAACCCCGACCACTACGCCATCCGCGTGATGAACCTGATCCTGGGCGGCGGCAGCCTGTCGTCGCGGCTCGGGGACAGCATCCGCAACGAACGCGGCCTGGCCTACGTCGTCTACAGCTACTTCCTCGCCGGCAGGGAGACCGGGCGTTTCCAGATGGCCATGCAGACGCGCAACGAGAGCGCCCGCGAGGCCATCGAAACGGCCAGGGCCGAGGTCGAGCGCATCCGGCGCGACGGCGTCACCGCCGAGGAGCTGGCGGACGCCAAGAGCTACCTCATCGGCAACTTCGCCCTGGGCCTCGAGACCAACGGCGACATCGCCGGCTTCCTGGGACAGGTGGAGTACCTCGGCCTCGGCCTGGACTACGTCGACCGCTACCCGGACCTGATCCGGAAGGTCACCGCCGAGGACGTCCACCGGGCCGCCAAGAAATACCTGCAACCCGACAAGCTCATCCTCACGGTGGTCGGGAACCTGGACAAGGCCGCCCTGAAGAACTGAGGAGCCCAGGGTCCCGTATATTCACTTCGCCGATTCGTCCCGAACCGATCCGTCACCGGGGCGGTTCAAACCGCGCGTGCCCGCATATGCCGCGTGAACCGGACCAAAGGCTCAACCGCGCCCTCCGGGAATGATTCCGTGTCACAGCAGGACAAGGCTCTTCACATCATCCAGCGTCTGCGCGTGGCCGGCCACGAAGCCTACCTCGCCGGCGGTTGCGTGCGCGACCGGCTCCTGGGACGGGAGCCCAAGGACTACGACGTGGCCACGGCGGCCACGCCCCAGGCCGTTCAGGACATCTTCCCCGACACCGTAGACGTGGGTTCGCAGTTCGGCTCCATCGTCGTGCTGGTGGAGGGCGAGCCGTTCGAGGTCACCACCTTCCGCTCCGACGGCCCCTACCGCGACGGGCGGCGGCCCGAGCACGTGCGCCAGGGCACCCTGGAAGACGATGTCCGCCGGCGCGACTTCACCATCAACGCCATGATGTACGACCCGGTGGAGGACCGGGTCATCGACCTGGTGGAAGGCCGGGAAGACCTCGCGCGCGGACTCGTCCGGGCCATCGGCGATCCGCACGAACGCTTCGCCGAGGACCGCCTGCGCATGGTCCGGGCCGTGCGCCTGGCCTGCGGGCTGGGCTTCGCCATCGACGGACCGACGGTCCGGGCCATCCGGGACCACGCCGGCGCCGTCACCGAGGTCGCATGGGAACGCATCGGCGCGGAGATCACCCGCACCCTCACCGAGGGCGGCGCCCGGCGCGGCTTCGAGTTGCTGGACGAAACCGGGCTCCTGGAGGTGGTCCTGCCCGAGATCGCCGCCATGAAGGGGTGTGAGCAGACCCCGGACTACCACCCCGAAGGCGACGTGTTCGTGCACACGTTGACGCTCCTCGGGCACCTGGACGCCCCCACCGAGACCCTGGCCTACGGCTGCCTGCTGCACGACGTGGCCAAGCCGCCGTGCCGCGCGCCCGCGGGCGAACGCGTCACCTTCTACGGCCACCCCGAGCTGGGCGCCGAGATGGCCACGGAGATCCTCCGGCGCCTCAAGCGCAGCCGCGCCGTGGCCGAACGCGTGGCCTGGCTGGTGCGCTACCACCTGCGCTACACCCAGGCGCCCAAGATGCGCCTCAGCACGCTGAAGCGCTTCCTCGCCGACGACGGCATCCACGAGTTGCTGGAGCTGTGCCGCATCGACGCGCTTTCATCCAACGGCGATCTGGGCTACTACGACTTTTGCCAGCAAAAGCTCGCCGAACTGGGTGAAAAGGAAGTGAAACCAGAGCCGCTGCTGCGCGGCCGAGACCTGATCCGGCTCGGCTACGTGCCCGGCCCGGCGTTCTCGGCAATGCTCCGGGCCGTGGAGGAGGCCCAGCTCGAAGGCGAGTTGAGGACGCCCGAGGACGCTGTCGATTGGGTGCTTGAGCGCTATCCGCGCGGATAACACGGTCGACCCGGTTCCGCTGTCGGGCCGTCGCAACGGCGTTATTGTCTCGTCGTGCGAATGACCGGACAGGGCGCCTGAAGCGCGAGCGGTCCGCGAAGAGGATGCCCGGGCCGGGTTTCAACGCGCGTGTCCGGCGCCACCGTGCCGCCGCCCGACCCACACGGAGGTAACGACGAAATGGCGAAAGCCGCGAAACACCAAGTCATCGGCAAGTCCCACCACCGGGTGGACGGCGTGGTCAAGGCCACCGGCAAGGCCGTCTACGCCATGGACCTGGAGCTGCCGGGCATGCTCCACGCCAAGGTCCTGCGGAGCCCCTTTCCCCACGCGCGCCTGCTGCGCGTGGACGCCGCGAAGGCGGCGGCGCTGCCGGGCGTGGTCACGGTGCTGACCCGCGAGACCCTGGACGGGATGAACCCGTACTTCGGCTCCGCCTACAAGGACCAGACCATCGTTGCCCTGGACAAGGTGCGCTACGACGGCGACCCGGTGGCGGCGGTGGCGGCGGACGACGAGGCCACCGCGGCCGAGGCGCTGGCACTCATCGAGACGGAGTACGAGGAGCTTCCCGCGGTCACCGACGTGGCCGACGCCATCGCGCCGGGCGCGCCGCTGGTGCACGAGCACGTAGCGGACGCGGACGAGCTGCACGGCCACGCCTACCGCGTGCCCGAGGAGTTCCGCGGCACCAACGTGTGCTACGCCTACAACTACTCCCGGGGCGACGTGGACAAGGGCTTCGCCCGGGCCGACGAGGTCTTCGAGGACGTCTTCACCTTCCCCCAGGTGCAGCACTATCCGCTGGAGCCGCACATCACCATCGCCGGAGTGGAGGACGGACACGTGACCCTGTGGTCGTCCACCCAGGACCCGTTCACCCTCCAGCGCCACATCGCCGAGTTCTTCTCCATCCCCATCAACCGGGTGCGCGTCATCGTGCCCCACATCGGCGGCGCCTACGGCGGGAAGCTGTCGGTGAAGAACGAGCCGCTGGTGGCGGCGCTGGCGTGGAAGACCGGGCGGACGGTGAAGATCACCCACACCTCCGAGGAGACCTTCCGCACCATCACCCGGCATCCCGCCCGGTTCCGCATCAAGACCGGCGTCACCCGCGACGGCAGGCTCGTGGCGCGGGAGTGCGAGGTGCACATGGGCACCGGCGCCTACGCCGACTACGGCCCGCGGGTGTCCCAGAAGGCCGGCTACCGCGCGCCCGGCCCGTACCGCATCCCCAACGTCAAGGTGGACGCCTACACCGTCTACACCAACGCCGTGCCCGCCGGCGCGTTCCGCGGCTTCGGCACCCTGCAGGTCACCTGGGCGTACGAGTCCCAGATGGACATGATCGCACGCCGGCTCGGCCTGGACCCCCTGGAGTTCCGCGTCCGCAACCTGATGAAGAAGGGCGCCCTCTTCACCAAGGGCGACAGCCCGGTGGACTGCGACCTGGAGGCGGGCCTGCGGCGCACCGCCAAGGCCCTGGGCTGGGGAAAGAAGAAGAAAGAGCCGAACCGCGGCATGGGCCTGGCCTGCTGCATGAAGGACGGCGGCGGCACCTACAAGGTGGCGTCGGCGTCCATCAAGCTCAACTCCGACGGCAGCGCGGTGCTGTTCACCGGCACCGTGGAGATCGGCCAGGGCTGCCGCACCGCGCTGGCGCAAGTGGCCGCCGAGGGGCTGTCCCTGCCCTACGAAGCGGTCACCGTGGCCCAGCTCGACACCGACTCGACCCCCTACGACGCCGCCACCAACGCCAGCAGCTCCATGGTCATCATGGGCCTGTGCGTGGAGCGCGCCGCCACGGAGCTGAAGCGGCAGTTGCGGCGAGCCGCCGCCAAGCTGTTCAAGTGCAAGGCCGACAAGGTCACCTTGAAGGACGGCCACGTGCGCGCGGGCAAGGGCAAGCGCATGAGCTACGAGGAGGTGCTCAACCGCACCTTCGGCGCCAAGGGCGGCGAACTGCTGGCCAAGGGCACCTACCAGGACGTGCACAGCAAGAAGGCCGTGCTGGGCTCGCCCACCACCTTCTGGGAAACGAGCTGGGGCGGCGCCGAGGTGGAAGTGGACCCGGACACCGGCGTGGTCAAGCTCCTCCAGTACATCTCCACCGCCGACGTGGGCAAGGCCATCCACCCGCTCCAGTGCGAGGGCCAGGACGAGGGCGGCGTCATGTTCGCCATCGGCCACTCGCTGATGGAGGAAATGCAGTACGAGAACGGCCACCTGCTCAACCCGAACATCATCGACTACCGCCTCCCCTCCTTCAAGGACATCCCCGGGACCTTCCACACCATCATGCTGGAAGACGCCAACGGCCCCGGCCCCTACGGCTCCAAGGGCCTCGGCGAAGGCGGCCTCATGCCCGTTTCCCCCGCCATCGGCAACGCCATCGAAGACGCCGTCGGCGTGCGCCTGCGCGACCTGCCGATTACGCCGGAGAGGATGTGGCGGGCGATGCGGGGGGGCGGTTAGGGGGGACGAAACGAGTAATAGTTCACGAGTTTGGTTGCGCGGAGACGACCATGTTCAAGCGCCTTCATGTGGACAACTACAAATGCCTGGTTAACTTCGACCTGGCATTCCAGGAACTGACATTGCTCCTCGGCCGGAACGGCACCGGCAAAACGTCCGTATTGGACATCATTTACGCGCTCCGCCTGCTCTTGAGCGGCACACACAGGATCACCGATCCCGAGATATTTCCCTCACGCACCCTGACAGCCTGGCAAACCGGGATGCTTCAGGTCTTTGAGGTCGAGGCGGAACTCCCCGGCGACACCCTGGTCTACAGGCTACAGATCGAGCACGACACGAAGAATCATCAGTCGCGCATTTCCGACGAGTCCCTTTGCGATGGCAACGGACGGCCGTTGTTCGAATTCAAGCGGGGCGAAGTGCAACTCTATCGGGACGACCACTCGCCAGGCCCCGTTTTCCCCGCGGACTGGACAGAGTCCGCGTTGGGCCGAGTCGTCCCGGGTCCCGACAACACCAGACTGACCCGGTTTCTCGAGTTCATACGCAAGGTGCTGGTTTGCAGGCTGGACCCGGCCGGATTCGAGCCCGAGACCAAGAGACATCACGTCTTGCTGGCCAGGGACGGGCATAACTTCAGCTCTTGGTATCAGCAGTTCCAACTGGAACAACCCGGCCAGGTGGAACAATTCAGAAAGGCGCTGGAAGACGTGATCGACGGGTTCTGCCAGGTACGGCTACCACAGGTGGGCCGTAATACCCGCGCATTCACGATGGACTTCGACGAAAACGGCAAGCGATACGAGCTGGGACTGGACGGCCGAGCAATTCGTCCGCGAGGAATTTCCGAAGGAGATCGAGGCGTATCGCAGGAACAGAAACCGGGTAGGCTGTGAGCTTGTGGCCATGCTGGATGGCGACGCAGAAGGCGTCAATGCTCGGTTGACGGCGCTCGACGAGGCATGTGACCGAGCGTCGGTATCGCCAAGGGACAAGGCGGACCATGTCGCCGTCTTCGTGCCGACGTGGAACATCGAGACTTGGCTGGCCTATTTGGCCGGCGAAACGGTCAACGAATCGAGACAGGACTATCCTCGGCTCGCACGACCACGAGATTGTGGCCCTCACGTCGACTCACTTGTGGGGATGTGCCAGCAAAGGCGACTACGCGAACCCGCGCCGTCCTCTCTGAAAGCCGCCTGTCAAGAATATCGGACGCGTATTGGGCAAACCGCGTGAACAGCGCAACGAAGCCATCAACCGGGCAGGCGACGGAGCCCACGGACTCAATCCTCGATCTTCAGCGCCAATGCTCTGGGACCGGCGCCGTGCCGGGCGTAGCACCTCAACGGAAGGGCATGGACCTGAAAGCCCTCCCGTTCCAGCCGGGCGGCCGTGGACTCGCAACCCTCCGGCAGTATCACACTCCCTTCCGCTGCGAGCGCGTTGCAGCCGAGGCGTCGGGCCTCGTCCGCATCCATCGGCTTCATTCCCGGCAGGCTGTCCTCCAGAATCTTGCGGGCTTCCGCGAGGAAGGCCCCGGGATGGTAGAGCGCCTTGTCGTCGCCCAGCGGACACAGGCAGGTGTCGAGGGGCCAGTCCCAACCGTCGGACAGGCGCAGCGAGTGGACTTCGCGCTCGAGTATCTCCGAAAGCGCTCGGTGAGAGGCCAGGTCGTCGTCGGAGCGGCAACCCACGAACAGAGTTCCGTCCGCTACCACCAGATCCCTTTCTCCATCGAATGGACAGCCCTCGGGCAATTCCGGCACGGCGTAGCCGCGCACCAGAAAAAAGTTCGCCCACGCTTCGGCTTCCGGGCGCCGCGACCCGTCGCGCGCTCGGCCGGCGATGAAGGTGTCTTTCCAAACGAAGCCGCCGCTGGCGGCGAACACGAGCTTGGGCAGATTGGGCCTGGGCTCCAGCAGGTCCACCTGCACGTCCAGCTCGTCGCGCAGCAGGCGGTAGAGGCCGCGCCACTCGGCCATGACGGCGGAGGGGTCCTCGCCGGGCGCGGGCTCGTAATGGAGCGGCGGGCACATCAGGACTTTCACGGCGGGCTCCCCTCCCCTGCCCTCAGCAGCCGTTCTCGGGGAACAGCCGGGCCACGTTGCCGCCCAGCAGCTTGCGCTTGACCGCGGCGCCGGCCTTGACGGCCTTGACGATGGCGACGGCGTCGCCGAGGCGGTCGATGGTGGGGAAGTCGCTGCCCATGAGCACCTGGTCCTCGCCCACCATGTCCATGGCGAAACGGATCTCCAGTGGGCGCCAGAACGGGGGCGCGGTGTCGATGAAGATGCGGTGCCGGAACTTGTCGAAGTAGCCCTGCTCGCGCTTGTCCCAGAAGGACGGGTTCAGGCGGTTCCGGAGCGCGAACCAGGCGCCCCCCAGGTGGGTGAATACGAAGCGCAGCCTGGGGAACTTCTCCAGCGTGCCGCTCAGCATCAGGCGCACGATGTTGATGGTGTTGTCCATGGCGCGCCCGAGGTTGCGGGTGAGGTTGAACTGCTCCATGCCGTGGGGGTGCGCCAGCGGCAGCTCCGAGGACGGGTGCACGAAGATGGGAATGTCCAGGTCGGAGACCAGGCGGTAGAACGGGTGGTAGCGCTTGTCGTCCAAAAGCGCGCCGCGGATGTGGGTGTTGATGCCGACGCCGCGGAAGCCGAGCTTCAGCACCGCGCGCTTGAGCTCCCGGCGGCCCCCGGCCTCCAGCGCGGGCACGTGCGCCAGCGGGATGATGCGGCCGGGAAACCGCTCCGTGAGCCGGGCCATCTCGTCGTTGATGAAGCGCGCCGCCGGGACATCGATCCAGTCCACCCAGCAGCCCACATGGAGCACGGCCCGGTCGATCCCTACCTTGTCCATCTCCTCGATCTGCGCGGCCATGTCCGCGGTCATGGCGGGCGGGCCGAAGAGCTGCACCCCTCCCCTGCGGATGCCGAACCGGTCGGGCCGCCGCACCACGGTCTCGCCGTCACGGATCAGGGGATCGGGGTTCCGGTAGTGCTCCTCCGGCATCCAGTGGTGATGCGCATCGATGATCAGCGTCTTCGGCATGGTGTCTCCCGATACTCTTGTCCTCTCCTGTTACCCCAATGTTGTAAAAAGTTGGTGAAGAACGGTCCGAAGCACGCTTTACAAATCGTCATTCCCGCGAAAGCTTGCCCTCGACTCTGATCGGGGGCGGGAATCAGGGGTGGAGAGGCGGGCAGCCTCGCTGTAGTGCCACTCCCCCGCCCCTGGATTCCCGCTTCCGCGGGAATGACGTTCTGCGACGTGGGTGCCCGGGGAGTTTTGACACAGCCTGTTTCGCGGGCATGACGATTCGTAAGGTTCCCGATAACCCTGTTCCGCCGCTTGAACGTTCACCTACAGTGACATTCGCCAACAATCGCCTCTGCCCTTCCAAACCCATCCCGCTTGCCTCCCGGCCTCTCCATGCTTCCAGTTTCTGCAACATCGAGGTCAATCCGCCCCCTTGCTCGGGGCAACGATCCAGATGCACACCAACGATAGCACACACAGCACGATGCCGATCCAACCCGAGCTGGCATAGCTGCCCGAAACGTCGTGGAGGTAGCCCGCCAGCCAGGGGCCGACGCCCGCGCCGGTTCCTATGCTGAGGGCCAGCAGGCCGATGATCGAGCCGAAGTGCTTGCCATGAAAGATGTCAGCGGCGATGGTCGGATAGAGGCCCTGGCGCGACCCGAAACCCACCGCGAACAGCGGCGGATACAGGGACACCACCGCGAACTCCGACATCCGGTCGAGGTACAGGATGACCAGGATCCCGCCCACCAGGGCCATGCTGCCGATGGTGTAGGCGCGCTCGCTGCCGATCCGGTCCGAGAGCGTCCCCATGCCGATCATGGTGAAGGTGGTGAAGAACCCGGTGAGAGCGAGTACCCAGGCACCGAAGTCGCGCGACAGTCCCACGTCCACCATGGCGGCCACCTGGTGCACCAGCACCATGTGCACGGGGATGGCGCCCAGCACGAACCCCCCGGCCAGCGCCCAGAACCGGTAGTTGCGGAGCGCCCCGGCGAGGGTCACGCCGTCTTCCCGCGCCCGGCGCGGCCCTCCGCTCGCCGCCACCGTGGCGGCGCCGAAATCCGGAAGCAGTCCCATGTCCTGCGGCCTGCGCCGCTGGAAGAACAGGTTGAGGGGCACCACCGCCGCCAGCATCACGCCGGCCAGCATCAGATACGCGTTGCGCCAACCGAACGCGACGATCAGCCACTCCGTGGCCGGCACCACCAAGAAGATGCCGACGCCTATGCCCGACGCCGCGATGCCCATGGCCATGCCGCGCTTGCGTACGAACCAGTTGGTGATGACCGTGGCCTGGGAAGTCATGGGCAGCGCGGCGAAACCGAGCCCCACCAGGAGCCCCATGCCCAGGTAGTAGTGCCAGACGGCGTGGGTCATGGAGCTGACGACGAACCCTGCCGCCATGAGGCCGGCGCCCGCCGGGAACACCACCCTGGGCCCCAGGCGGTCCAGCATCTGCCCCCATACCGGCGCGGAGAAGGTCCACGCCACCGAGCCCAGGGTAAGCGCGCCGGCGGCCAACCCGCGGCTCCAGTGAAACTCCTCGAGCACCGCCACGAAGAAGAGCGCGAACGCCGCGCGGCACCCGAAGGCAGCGGCGACGGTCATGAACGAGATCCCCAGCACCACCCACGGGTAGGTGCGGTTGAGCCGCGCCGTGCTGGCGGAAGTGGGATCGGTGACCGAGGCGTTCAAGAGGACGTACCGTTCGTCTCGCTTGGGAACGACGTTACGACAGCCTGGGAATGACCTCGTCGCTCAGGAAGCGGATGACCGAGGCGTAGTCCCGCCCGAGCTTGGCGAAGGAAATCTGCTGGAACCCCAGGCGCTCGGCCTCGGTCGCCAGCTCCAGGATGGGCTCCACGCAGTCCGACGGCCGGCCGGCGACGAAGCAGGCGCGCGGCATGGCGTCCGTCACGAGCTCCCGCGACGCCTGCTCGATGGTCATGCCGGAGTGGAGCGCCTCGCGGATGCGGTTGACGCGCTCGTAATCGATGCCGATGCGCTCGAACTCCTCGGGGCTGTAACCCAGGGCCTGGAGGCTGACCATGTGGTGGGCCGAGTACTTTTTCGCCTCGGCCAGCGCCAGCTCCGGTTCCTCCGACACCGCCAAGTTGATCTCGCACACCTTGCGCAGCTTCTTGTCCGGGTCCACGGCCCGCGCGGCGGCGTCCGCCCCCGCCATGGCCTGCTCCAGCCGACCGAGCTTGTGCATGGAGATGAAGTAGCCGCCCATGAGCACGCCTTCCATGGTCTCGCCCGCGATGGCCAGGAAGCGCGGCCCCACGCCGCCGCCGTAGAAGCGCACCGGCGCCGCCGGCGGACGCACCAGCTCGATGTGTCCGCGGGGGTTCATGTGGAAATAGTCGCACAGGGAGGGGTATTCCTCGAACCGGACCTCCTCGCCGCGGAACAGCGCGCCGAGAAACGCCACGGTCTCCCGCACCACGCGGAACGGCTTGCGCATCTCCAGGTACTGCGGCACCTGCCCCTTGCTGCCCTTGGCGATGCCGAGGCTGATCTCGCGGCCGTCGGTCAGTTCGGAGATGGCCAGCACCGCGTCGGCCACGTCGATGGGATTACGAAAATAGGGCACCAGGATGGCGGTGCCCACCTTGATCGGCGCCCGCGCCGCGATGGCGGTGGCCACGCTCAGGACGTTGCGGTAGCGCAGCGAGTCGCTGAGCCAGACCTGCTTGAACCCCCGTTCCGCTCCCAACGCCGCCAGGTCCGCCAGTTCGCGGGTGGTGTAGTAGGACGCCGCCTGCAACACGAACTGCAGCCCGAACTCCCCGGAGAATATCGCCATCCGGCCCCCTTTCGCTATGCGCGTTCAAAGGGGGGTGTATCGGGATTCGGCCGCGGCGGCAAGGCAGCGGCAGGGGGGAGGGTCCGGAACCTGCGCCGCGGAAGATTGGTTGAATCGTCACGCGGCGTTGTATGCGTCATTCCCGCGGAACAGGCTGTGTCAAGACTTGCCGGCGTTGACGTTGCTGAGGGTTGTTGCCTCGCCAAGATGGTGTTTCGACACAGCCTGTTTCGCGGGAGTGGCGAATGGAGGGCCTAGGAACCCAAGCCCTGCATGTGGCGCCCTTCCCGCAGCGCGGCGATGCGGTCCTCGATGGGCGGGTGGCTGGCGAAGAGCATCCGCAGGCCGCCCTTGCGCACGCCGGAGATGCCCATGGCGGCGAGCTGCTCGGGCATGTGCTCCGGCTCCACGCTCCGCTGGAGGGCCTGCAGGGCGCCGATCATGTTGGCCGTGCCCGCCAGCCGCGCGCCCGCCGCGTCTGCCCGGTACTCGCGCCGGCGCGAGAACCAGTAGACGATGATGCTGGCGAGGATGCCCAGCAGGATCTGGGAGACGATCACCGTGATGAAGTAGCCCATCCCGTAACCGCCCTCGCCGTCCCTGTGGAGCGCGCGGTCGACGATGAAGCCGATCACCCGGGACAGGAAGATGACGAAGGTGTTGAGCACCCCCTGGATGAGCGTCAGCGTCACCATGTCGCCGTTGGCCACGTGGCCGACCTCGTGCGCCAGCACGGCCGAGGCCTGGTCCGCGTTCATGCTCCGCAGGAGGCCGGTGCTCACCGCCACCAGCGAGTTGCTGCGGCTCGGACCCGTGGCGAAGGCGTTGGGCTCCGGCGAATCGTAGATGGCCACCTCCGGCATCGCGATGCCCGCGGCCTGGGCGTGCTGGTGCACCGTGTTGACGAGCCAGCTCTCGGTGTTGTTCCGAGGCTGTTCGATGACCTCGGCCCCCACCGCCATCTTGGCCATCCACTTGGAGATGGCCAGCGAGATGAACGAGCCGCCCATGCCGAAGATGAACGAGAACGCCAGGAGCGGGCCGAGGTTGAGCCCGCTCTGGTAGAGCATCCGGTCGAGGCCGAGCACGCTGACGACGATGCTCAGCACCACCAGGATCGCGATGTTGGTTATCAACAGCAAGAACACGCGTTTCATGGACCTGTTCCCTTCCTCTCGCAAGTATCAGGCGCTATAAGATAGCCTACAATGCGGACGCTGCCGAATCAATTTGCAATCCCCTCGCGCCTCGGCGCATGGGCCGTCGCCTGGACCTTCGCGATGGCATGGCTCGCCGCGGCTCCGGCGGTGCACGGCTTTTCTCATCTTGCCGTGGTGCAGGATGCCTCCGCGCTGCACGAGTTGGCCTGCACGGAGCCCAAGAAGGACCCGGAGGACGCCGCATCTTGGAACGTCGCCAACCTGTATGACTGTGAGACTCGTCAGCTCTTCATCCCCTATCACTTGTGGACCGGCGCCGAATGGGACGGCAACAAGGATGCGCCGTGCATGCAC
Organism: uncultured Syntrophobacterales bacterium; assembly: GCA_964519455.1. Classification (GTDB taxonomy): domain Bacteria; phylum Desulfobacterota; class Binatia; order UBA9968; family JAJDTQ01; genus JAJDTQ01. Next base: position 295,466 of record CAZFIU010000001.1, on the reverse strand, counting down.
ACGGCAGACACCCTCTTTCATGTCAATGGTCGCAGCGCCACCACCATCCAGGGTCCGAAGGAGTGGAAGGGCCGGCAGATCTGGGCGCGTGCAAAGGTGAACGGATCGAAGACACAGTACTTCGAGTGCCATGGCAAGGGGATTGGCCGGGTCTACGAGATCCGGAACGGGAGGGAACGGACCTACCGCAAGACAGGCCGGTGCAAATTTCCCGCCGGTTACGGATGGGTCCCCGGCGAACGGCGCGAGTGTGCGAGCACGGCACTGAAGATATACACGATGGAGTTTGACGGGGACCACAACCTGTCCGCCCTGGAGTTCGAGTACTGGCGCATGCCCCGATCCAGGGGGCGGCACGTGCTGGATCACAAGTACCGCTATGTGCCGGAGCAGGGGATGATCAACGCATGGCCTCAGCGGTAAAGCGTTCGCTTCACTCGATCTCCCGCACCGCCGGCAGCCGCGCCAGGCCGTAGAGCCCCAGCGCCGCCACCAGGAAACCGCCCATGGCCACGGCCGTGGGGGCTCCGGCGAACTCGGCCACGGTGCCCGAGATGGCGCCGCCCAGGGGCATGAGGTCCCAGGTGAGACCGAAGAGCCCGAGCACCCGGCCGCGCAGGTCGTTGGGCAGGTTCAGTTGGAGGATGGTGTTGATGGAGGTGAGGTAGATCTGGTTGAACAGGCCCAGGAAGAAGATCAGACCCAGCGACAGCGCGAACGAGGACGAGTACGCGAACAGCATGAGCAGCGAGCCGAAGATCGCCGACCCCACCAGCACCTGCCAGCCCCGGCGTCCGGCCTGGGCCAGGTAGGCGACGATCAGGGTGCCGATGAGCGCGCCCACGCCGGAGAACGACTGGAGCAGCCCGAAGCCGCGGGAGTCCACCTCCAGGATAAGGCGCGCGAACACCGGCAGCAGGATCACGTAGGACATGCCGAACAGGCTGTTGAAGCACGTGAGCCCCAGCAGGCTGTAGAAGAGCTGGTTGCGGCGCACGAAGTCGAGCCCGGCGAGGATGTTGCGCCACACGCCGCCCTGGGGCTGCCCGATGAGCGGGCGGGTGCGGATGAACGCCCACAGCGCCACCGCCGCCGCGGAGCTCACGAAGCAGGCGATGAAGGTGTGGCCCACGCCGAACCAGTGGATGAGCAGGCCGGCGAGGCCGGGCCCCACCAGGCGGCACGCCTGCCACACCGAGCTGCCCAGCGCCACCGCGTTGGCGATCTCCTCCCGCGGCACCATCTCCGGCAGCAGCGCGTAGCGGCTGGGGCGGTCGAACGACCGCATCAGGCCCGAGTTGAACGCGAACACGAGCACGTGCCAGAACACGATGCGGTCGGTCAGAATCAGCAGCCCCAGCACGAGATAGGCCAGGGCCAGCACCGACTGGGTGCACACCATGATGCGGCGCTTGTCGGCCCGGTCCGCGACGGCTCCGCCCACCAGCACCAGCGACACCCGCGGCACGGCGTAGACGATCCCGGCCACCCCCAGCATCAGCGGCGAGTCCGTCAACAGGAATACCAGCCACGCCTGCGCGGCCATCTCCATGTTGAGCGCCAGCACGGAGGAGAGCTGTCCGAGCCAATAGAGACGGTAGTTGCGGTAGCGCAACCCGGCGAACAGCCGGCGCAGCAGGGTTCCCATGAGCGGATTTGTTTCCCGAAGCCTTTTGGGTATAGAACTCGGTGAGCCCGCCGTCCACCGCCGTGGAATCCGCGTCCCGTTTCCATGAGTGATTCCATGAACTTGCGCGGGGCCGTCGCCGGCAAGGCGCGCTCATAAACCGTGGAGAACCGATCGATGAAAGTGAGCCTCTTTACCGAGATCCAGTGCCCCTCCGGAAGCGTGCCCGCGGAGCTGATGGAACAGTTCCTCGACCAGGCGGAGCTGGGCGATGCGCTCGGCTACGACGGCTACTGGGTGGCGGAGATCCACTTCACACCGAGATTCTCGCTCTTGTCCGCGCCCTACGTCGTGCTGGGGGCCGCCACGCAGCGGACCCGCCGGCTGAAGCTCGGGGTGGCGGTCAACACGCTGCCCATCCACCATCCCATGCAGCTCGCCGAGCAGGCCGCCACCCTCGACGTGCTGAGCGGCGGGCGGATGTGCTTCGCCGCCGGCGGCGGCCACCCCCACACCCGCGCCTACGAGTGCTTCGGCGTGGAGCACGAGCACGTGCGCGACCTCATGAAGGAGAGCATCGAGGTCATCCGGCTGGCGTGGACCGAGGAATCGGTGGACTACCAGGGGCGCTTCTTCCGGATCCCGGACATCGTCGCCAACCCCAAGCCGGTGCAGCGGCCGCACCCGCCCCTGTACACCGCCGCCAGCTCCCTCGATGGCGTGAACTTCGCCGCGCGCATGGGCCTGAACCTGTTCATCCCCGTGCACGTGCGCACGGCGGAGGAACTGCGGCAGTTCTCCGCCGCCTACCGGGACGGGCTCGCGGCGCACGGCCACGATCCGGAGGCGTACGACCTCGGCCTGCTTCTGCCCATGCACGTGGGCGGCACCGAGGCCGAAGCGCGCGGCCGTTCCGAAGCCGGCGTCATGAGCTACTACGACGTGATCCGCGATACCCGCGGGAGCTACGCCGAGTGGCTTCTGTCGCAAGGGCGGCCGCTGCCGGAACGGCTGCGCGCCAACGCCGCCGCGGGCGGCGTGACCTTCGAACGGGTGTGCAACGGTTTCGCCGCCATCGGCACGGCGGACCAGGTGGTGCAGCGGATCGGCGAGCTGGCCCGGGACACCGGCGCCGGTCACGTGCTGGCGTGGATGAACATCGGCAGCGTCGCCCACGACCATGTCCGGGAGTCGATGGAGCGCTTCGCCGAAGACGCGCTGGCGGCGGTGCGCGAGATCTAGCCGCCAGCCGGGTAGGGCCCCCCGTTCGTCCGCGGCGGCCGCAACTCCCGTCTCAGGCGCCCCAACAGCACGACCAGGAACGCGGCGCTGATGGATACCGTGGCGATCAGCAACGCCAGCCCCGCCTGCGCCGCGTGAAGGGTGCTCTGGGAGCTCAGGGCCGCGAACGCGGCGTACGCGCCGTAGCCCGCCGTCACCGCGCCCCAGGCGAACAGGAGGATTGCCGCAAGAGCCGCCATCCACGAAACGTCACACAAAGGCCCGGGCGAGTCAATGTGGACCCGCTCACGCAAAATTGTTACGGTCGCGTTTCGGACGCCGTCCCCATGACGCCGCGGACAAAGAGCACGCGGACATCCACATCGAGGCTTGAACACATGGCGGGTACACTCGAAGGCATCAAGATTCTGGAACTGTCCAGCTACGTCACCGGCCCCTTCGCTTCCATGCTCATGGCGGACCTGGGCGCCGAGGTCATCAAGGTCGAGGACCGGGAGCGCGGCGACCCGTTCCGAGGCTGGGGCGGCGGCAAGATGTACTCCGCCACCTTCTGCAGCCTGAACCGGAACAAGAAGAGCATCACGCTGGACCTGCGTACCGAGGAGGGGCAGGAGATCTGCCGCAAGCTCGCCGCCGAGGTGGACGTCCTCGTCGAGAACCACCGTCCCGGCGTCATGGCCCGGCGCGGGCTCGGCTACGACACGCTCCGCGATTTGAACCCGAAGCTCATCTACTGCTCCATCTCCGGGTTCGGCCAGGAGGGACCCTACCGCGACCGTCCCGGTTACGACACGGTGGGCCAGGGAATGAGCGGGCTGCTGAGCCTGTTGACGGATCCGCACGATCCCAAGGGCATGGGCATATCGCTGTCCGATCATCTCACCGGCGTGTACGCGTGCTACGGGGTGCTGGCCGCGCTTGTGAACCGCATGATGACAGGCGAGGGGCAAATCATCGAGACCTCGCTGCTGCGCGCGTCGGTGTCCTTCACCGCCGAGAACTGCGCGCGTTACTTCGAGACCGGGGTGGTGCCCGGCCGCGCCGACCGCACGCGCACCGCCGGAGTGTTCGCCTTCGTCGACCGGGACGGCAGGCCCTTCGTCGTTCACTTGTCCTCGCCCGACAAGTTCTGGCACGGGCTCGTGGAAGTGGCCGGGAAACCCGAGTGGGGGAAAGACCCCCGGTTCGCCGAAAAGGAGGGCCGCACCGAACACCACGACATGCTCGAGCGGGAGCTTCAGGCCATCTTCGGCCAGGACTCGCGCGACGTATGGCTGAAGAAGCTCCGGGAGCACGACGTGCCCTCCACCCCGCTGAACAACCTGGAAGACATGTTCAACGACCCGCAGGTCAAGCAGTACGGCTTCCCCATCGAGGTGGAGCACCCCAAGATGGGCAAGGTGAAGCTGGTGGGGAGCGGCGTGAACATGAGCCGGACGCCACCCGAGACGCCGACGCCGCCGCCCATGCTCGGGGAGGACACGGACGAGATTCTGCGCGGTCTGGGTTACGGCGCGGAAGACGTGGAGGGGCTGCGTAACCGCCAGGTCGTCTAGGCGGGGTGTCGTCCCCAAGTGGGTGCAACCGACAGAAAGCGCGCACCTCTCCGTGCCGGGCAAGGTAGGGCTGACGCGGCCTTTTTCGTTGCCTGTTGCCGTCCAAGTTTGGTAAGTATCGGTTTGCTTCCGTAATGTTGGCTACGGCGCCGGTTGCGCCGACCGGACATCGCCCGCGCGGATGCGGCGGGAACGCCGGTGCCGGAACGAAACGGGATGGATCATGACTTACGCCACAAAGACTTTTTGCCTTGCAGTCGCGCTGTGTTTGTCCCTGGCCGCTTGCGTCTCCACCGACGAGCACGAGAAGGTGAAGCAGGAAAGAGACCAGGCGTTGCAGGCCAAGGACAATGCCGAGAAGAAGGTCGCGGATTTGACGAAGAGTCTGGAACAGCGGGGCCAGGAGGTGAAGAGTCTCCAGGCCAAGGTCCAGGGGCTGGAGCAGGCGGCGACGAAGTCCCGCAGCGCTCTCGAGCAAAGCGCCAAGGACCTCGCGGCCACTCAAAAGCAGGTCACCGACCTGGAAATGGGCATGGCAGCCTTGACGGGCGAGCGGGACAGCGCGCGCAAGAGCGCTGATGACCTGGCCACGCAGCTTGGCGAGAAGACCAAGGCCGCCGACGACCTCGCCGCTCAACTCGCGGACAAGACCGCGATCGTGCAGGATTTGGAAAAGCAAGCCGCGGAACTCACCGGCGCCCGGGACTCCCTGACGAAGCAGAACGCGGATCTCGCCGCGGCCAAGGCAGAACTGGAAAAGAACGCCGCCGCGCTTTCGGACAAGCAGGATGAGTTGAACGCGCGCGTAAAGGGCCTCGGGGAGCAGGTGGCGCAGAAGGACAAGGCCATCGCGGGAATGCGCGCCGAGGCCGATGGGCTGAACGCGGCCAAGCAAGCCTTGGAAGCGGACATCGCCAGGAACTCGGAGGCCCTGGCCCAGGCACGGAAGGAAGTAGCGGCAGCGGCGCAGTCCTTGGAACAGGCCGGCGCGGAAAAGGACGAGGCCGCGGCCAACCTCGCCGCCGCCCGGCGCTCGCTGGAACAGACCCGCGCCGAAATGGACAAGGCCTTGGCCGCCCTCGCCGCCAGGGACAAGGCGCTGGCTGAAATGGCCACCAGGGAGAAGGCCGCCACTCAAAAGCTTGCGGCCGCTACGGCCGACCATCAGAAGGCCCTTCAGGGACTCCGGCAGCAGTTGGATCAGGCCCGCGCCGATATGGACAAGGCGCTCTCGGATCTCGCCGCCAAGGAGAAGGAGCTGGCCGAGATGGCCGCCAAGGCCCAGGCGCCCGCGACCGAACAGGCAGCGCCTCAGGCGGGGGATGCCACCCAGGGCCAAGCCGCCCCTCAACAGTGACGCCCCGCGTCCGCCCTCCCGGGCTGAGGCCTCCTCGAAAATGCGCCGGGCGTCAGGCCTTGATGTCCGGCCAGTCGTGCAGCAGCCGGCCGTAGCCTGAAATGCTGCACGAATAGCCCACCCTGGAGAGCATGTACCAGAGCATGGCGGGGTTGCTGGCCACGACCGGCCGCCCCAGCTCGCCCTCGATGCGCTCCATGACCGCCAACGGGTCCAGCACGGCCCCCTGGAAGTAGATGGCCTGGACCTCCGGGTTGGCCCGGAAGGCCTTTTCCGTGAGGGCGTAGACGTCCTCCGGTCCCACCTCCATGGCGTCGCGATAGTCGTCGAAGGTGTCCGCCGGCGAGACGGCCTCGATGCCGCGGCCGGCGAGATAGTCGCGGATCAGCTTGTTCATGGACTCGACGAACGGAGTCAGCAGCAGCACCCTGGGGGTCGAGAGAGCCTTCAGGGCCTCGGCGCAGGACTCCAGCGCGGTGGTCACCGGCACGTCCACCGCTTCCTTGAGACTTCCCAGGAGCCCCGGATTGAGCACCTCCACGGGCGCGCCGCTCACGATGACGCCCCGCCAGCCACGCTCCCGCGCCAGTCGCGCGGACGTTTCCACCACCTGGTCGCCCGTGCCCCGGAGACTCTCGAGCGGACCGCGCACGATGCCCAGCCCCTCGAAGTCCATCTCCACTTCCGCGGGAATGCACTCCCGGAACGGCTCGAAGTGGGGACTCGAGCTCGATATGGGAGTCACGAAACCGACCTTGACCTTCGTCGAATCCGCCATGGGGACCCTCCTCAAAGCTGAAATTAGTGCACCACACTAGAACGAGCGCGCGGCGATCCAACTGCCGCCGATGAACGTGCCCAGCGTGCTGCCCAGGTTCGAGAACACCACTACCAGCAGGATGCGCGACACCGGGTTGCGCCACAGTCCCTTGGGGAACGCGGTCACCACCTCGGACATGCCCTCCAGGTCCGCCACCGTGGGCTTCTTGACCCACGCCTGGACCAACCCGGAAACCCAGCCCGCGGCAATGGTCGGGTTGAGGCTGGTGATGGGCGCGGCCAGGAACGCCGCCAGCACCGTGACCGGATGTCCCAGCGCCAGGGCCGCTCCCGCGGCCGCGAGCACGCCGTTCACCAGTACCCAGATGGAGATGGACTCCAGGGAGTGGGCCGCGCCGGCGCTGTAGAACCCGTAGGCGATGATGGCCAGGACCAGGGCCGGCACCACCCACTTGATGCTCCTGGCCCAAGGGGACGGCTCCGGGACCTCTTCAAGGGCATCCAGCGGCTGTTCCCGTTCGATCGCGCGGGCGATCCCCGGGACATGTCCCGCGCCCACCACGGCCACGACACGTTGGCCCCCGGCTTCCCGGATCTTCTGCGCCAGGTAGACGTCGCGCTCGTCGATGAGGCTCTCCTTCACCGCCGGGAAGGCCTTGGCGAACTCCATCAGGACGTCCTCCAGACGGTCCGCTTGCTTGAGGTCGTCCACCGCCTTCCTGTCGACCTCGGGCTCCGACAGGGCACTGCTCAGAAGCACGAACAGCACCTTGAGCTTGTTCCAGAGGCCGAGCCTCCTCCAGGTGCGCTTGAGGGTGACCTGGACGTCGCGGTCCGCCAGCACCAGGTCCACGCCCCGCTCCTCGGCCAGCCGCACGCCCTCCAGCATGTCCGCCCCCGGGCGTACCCCGAGCCGGTCGCCCATGCGCTTGTAGAACGCGGACATGATCAGGTGGCTCAACAGCAGCGCCGCCTTGCCCTCCTTGATCACCTTGAAGACGTTCATCTTCTGCCAGGCGTCGGGCCGCGTGAAGGATTCGTAGCGGGCCTGGCACAGCTCCACGCAGATGGTGTCCGGATCCACCGACTCGACGGTCCGGCGCACGTCGTCGACGCTCTCCAGGGAAACGTGCGCGGTGCCGACGAGATAGACCTCCCGGCCGCGGTCGTTCAGCAGGCGTGTATGCGCCGGAAGCCCGGCAGCGCCCGGGACTTGTGCGGCATCGACCTCCACGCGTTCAGACCTGGGCCACCGGGCCGTCGTAGTTCCGGAGCCAGCCGATGAACTGCACGATCTGGTCGACCATGTAGTCGTGGTACGCCTTGCCTTTCTCGGGCGAGGCCTTGACGGAGGGGCTGAAGGAGCCCGTGGGCACGATGCGGCGCTGCTCCGCGCTGGTCCAGGGAATGTCGATGACCTCGTGGGGCGCGGAGAAGAGGTCGCCGTGGGACCACGGCGAGAAGTTCTTGTCGAAGTCCACCTGCGACGTGGTCAGCTTCTCCTGCTTGACCAGGTGCGGGAACTTGTACCAGCACTCCGAGATCTCCAGCTCCCCGCTGTGGTGCTCCTTCGCTTCCTTGATCTCGTTGGCGATCTTCTTGGCGATCTTCACCGGGTCGATGACCGCGAAGAAGACCTCGGGCATCTCGTACTCGCGCAGGTTCTTGGTGGCCGCCAGCAGGCCCGGCAGGTTGGCCCCCTTGTGCCCGTTGATGATGAGGATCTTGCGGAAGCCGTGCTTCGCCAGGCTGCGGCTCATGTCCTGGATCACCGCCATCAACGTCTCGGTGCGGAGCGAGATGGTGCCCGGAAACCCCAGGTGGTGCGGCGAGTCGCCGAACCAGAGCGGCGGCGCGCACACCGTCCCGGTGGCCCGCGCCACGTCCTCCGCCAACGCGATGGCGATCAGGCAGTCGAGGCCCAGAGGCCCGGCCGGGCCGTGCTCCTCGGTGCTGCCCACCGGACAGATGATGATGTCGGAGTCCTCCAGGTAGGCCGCGACGTCCTCCCAGGTGAGTTCCTGGAGCCATACGGAACCGAGTTGCGCCGGCATGTTCATCTCCTCGTTTGCGACGAACGGGTTGTTGATTGTCTCAGGAGCCTTCCAACCCGCTACTTGATGGCCAACGGGTTCGTCGGCGACCCCACCGCGCCCGTGACCGGCAGCGCCGGCCCCACGAACATGAACTCGTAGCGGCCGTCGGCCGCGCAGTCGTCGGCCAACTCTTCCAGGTGGAAGATCTCCCCTACCGTGAGCCCCATGTTGGGAATGCTCACCCAGTGCCACGGCTGGTTGGCGTCGCGGGTCTGGTTGGGGCGGACTTCCACCCCCCAGGTGTCCGTGGCCACGGCGGCCACCTCCCGCTCATGGAGCCAGTCGAGCGTGTCGAACCCGAGTCCGGGGGCGTCCCCGCCGGGATAGCCGTCCCAGGAGCCGGCGTCGAGCTTGGCCTTCATCTGTCCCGTGCGCACCAGCACGTAGTCGCCGCGGCGCACCTCCACCTCCTGGGCCGCCATGGTCTCGTCCAGGTCGTCGCAGGTGATGGCGTAGCCGTCCTCCAGCCAGTCGCTGCCCTTGGCCCGGGCCACGTCCAGGAGCACGCCGCGCCCCACCATCTTCTCCCGCGTCTTCTCGATGCCGTTCCTGGCGGCGCCCCCGGAAGTCACCAGGCGGCAGTCGTAGCCGTTGTACATGGAGTCGTCGTAGAAGATGTGCGCGAGGCCGTCCCACTGGGTGCCGGCCTGAAGGGGCATGATGATGATGTCGTCGGCGCCGCGGATGCGCCGGTGGTCGAGCACGCCGGAATAGGCGTCCGTGCCGGTGCGGAGCATCAGGTGGATGGGATTGAACCGGCCCATGGCCGGGTAGTTGCTCTTGCCGCTCTGGGGACCGGCATCGTCGTAGGCGAGCGCCAGCGAGAACACCCGCCCCCGGCGCACGAGCCGCGCCGCCGCGACGATGTCCTCCGGCGTCGTGAAGTTGAGCGTGCCGATCTCGTCGTCCTTGCCCCAGCGGCCCCAGTTGCGCAGCCGCTCCGCGGTCTCGCGCAGCCGCTTCATCGTCAGTTTCGGGCGTCTTCTGGTGGCCAAACCCGACCTCCTGAGGGCATCCCGGGTTGAAAGTCTTGCCGGGATTGCCTATGAAACTCCGTCATGTCCTCGTTTGCCGACAACGGCAAGGGCCGCAAAGTGATGCTCGGCTTCGTGGTGCGGCGCTGCGCCAGGGAGTTGGGCCACCGTCCCAGCCCGGACGAGTTCGCCTGCTGGGCCAACAACCAGGAGCGGGACGGGGAACGCTACCACATCTTCGGACAGGCCATCTCGGCCGAGGCGGCGAAGATCATGCTGCGCAGCCTCGACCGGCTCGTGACCGTCCGTTCTCCGGAAGTGATACTCGGACAGCGCGAAGCCTCGTGAGGCCTCGGGCGCCGTTCCTCGCCTTCAGGAAGCCTTCCTGGCCGCGCCGGTGATGTCCAGGTTGTAGAGCCGGGCGCCGTTGTCCTGAAGGATCTTGGTCTTGACGCTCTCGCTCATGTCGGTGCGCTGCTTGAGGTAGTCGCTGGACAGCACCTCGCGGTCGCCGTGGGGCATGTCGGAGCCGTACACCACCTGCCCCTCTCCCACCAGTTCCACCACCTGCGGCAGCAACGTGTCCTCCACCTCCGCGCTCAGGTAGAGGTTGCCCTGCCGGACGTAGTCCATGGGCGCCAGCTTGGCCTTGGGCACCGTGTCCGGGAGGATGTCGGCGAGGAAGTTGCCCGAGTGGCCGAAGCGGTGGTCGAGCCGGTCGATCATGAAGTGGACCCACTGGCAGCCGGCCTCCAGGAATCCCACGCGCATGCCGGGGAACCGGTCCAGCAGGCCGCTGTTGATCATGGACGAGAAGCCCAGGAGCACGGGCATCAGGAACGCGTTCACCGACGACGGATAGATGTGGGTGAAGAGGCCGGAGATGGCCGGACAGGCCCAACCCACGTGAATCGCCAGGGTCAGGTCGCGCTCCACCAGCGCCTCGTAGAACGGCAGGAACGCGGGGTCGTCCAGCAACCGGTCGCCGATGGTGCCCAGCACCATGACGGCGACGGCGCCGAGATCATGGGCTTCCTTCACCTGCGCCACCGCCCCTTCGACGTCGTCGAGGTTCACGACCGCGGCCCACTTGAGCCGCTCGTTGGCGCCGATCTGGTCGCCGAGGAAGCGGTTGTAGGCGGTGCTCATGGCCGTCACCAGCGCCGGGTTCGCGGCCAGCGGGTACGCCAGGAACAGGGTCGGGTAGAGGACCTGGAGCGAGATCCCCTCCTTGTCCATGGCCTCGATCCGCTCCTTGACCCCATGGATCTCCATGCTGCCGATGGTGTCGGACTTCTTCTGCGCGTGGGGCGTCTTCTTGCCCTGGTAGCTCGCCGGGGTGCCGAGGTTGTGGGCGCCGCGCCCGACGCGGCGCGGGTACATCTGCTCCTCGATCATCCAGTAGACCATCTTGTCGACGGCCACCACCCGCGGTCGCTGAGCTCGGAACGCCGGATCGAAGTACTTGTCGCTGAACGTGGTTTCGCTTTCCTCGACGTGTCCGTCGGCATCCACCAGGTACATGAGTCACCTCCGTGTGTTGGGTCGGCCCTTGGGTCGCCCGCGGGCGCAAACCTTCTGAAGGTAGCCCAACCGATGGGGCAGTTCAAGGCTGGAGACGTGCGATGGCGTCGCGCTAACACGCGCGTTGACAGCGCCGGGAAAAATCTCTAGGTTGCACAACTTTACCGGTGAGACTCCGTATCACCGGACGAACTCCCGACAACCGACGAGGAGGGAAACATGGTCCGACTCATCGCAAGCTTTCTGATGACCGCCATCACGCTGGCGGGCGCCGCCACGGCGCTGGCGCAGAACATGCCCACCGTGCGGATCTCGTCGTTCGACAAACCGTCCTTCGGCCACACGACGGCTTCGCTCATCGAGGCCAACGAATTCGACAAGAAGCACGGTGTCGACATCCAGTGGGTCTTCAAGCAGGGGCGCGCGGCCAACACGGACTTCGCCACCGGCAGGGACAAGATCACCATCGCCTCCGCTCTCCTGTCGGAAGCCAACCGCCGGCTCAAGGGGGTCAAGTCCGTCTACCTCTTCAACGTGTTGAACGGCCACGGCGCCCTCTTGACCATGGATCCGGCCATCAACAGCGTGGCGGACCTCGAGGGCAAGAGCCTGGCGGCGGTCACGGTGACCACCAACTACGCCATGTTCCGCTACTTCGCCCAAAAGGCTGGCACCGACCTGAACAAGGTGTCGATCCAATCCACCAATACGGCGGGACTCGCCACATTGCTCATGGCCAAGCGGGCCGACGCCATACACATCTGGGAGCCGAACTACTCCAGGATGCTTGTGGGCAACCCCGGCAAGCTCAAGATGATCGAGTACTTCCACCAGTGGGAAGCCATCCACGGGGCCCCGCAACGGGGTTTCCTCGGCGTGGCGGCCCACGAGGACTGGATCAACGCCAACAAGGAACTGATCCCCAAGATCTACGCCGCCTTCGAGGAGCTTGCGAAATGGCTGCCGACGCACCATGACGAGGCCGCCGCGATCATCGAGAAGGCGGCCGGGGTGCCCAAGGAAGCCTTCCTCATGGCCCTGAGCGCGGCGCGCTATCCCCTGGACGTGGTGCCCGCGGTGGAAATCGAAAGCAACATCAAGGCCCTCTTCCAGGCCGGCATCGACAGCGGCTACATGAAGCAGATGCCGGACGACGGTGTACTCTACCGGGGCAAGGTCCGCTAGCGGGGGCCCTGCAACGCGGCCGACGGCGGAACACGAACCACAGGTCACGCTGCGAATGAACCGGACAGGACGCTAGCATGGAATCCGAGGCAACCCGGAGCGAGTTGTCGGCGGCTCGGGCTCAGGAGGCATGGCATGCGCGCCTCCTGAGCGTCCTGGCCGCCCGCAAAGAGCCGATCATCTCCTTCGGTGTGATCCTGGCGGCCTGGCAGGTCGCTTCCTTCTTTCTGCCCCCCTACCTGGTTCCCGGCGTCGGCGCCATCCTTGCCGCTTTCATCGAGATCGTCGCGAGCCTCACCTTGCTGGGGGACGTCCTCACCACCATGGGGCGCATCTTCCTGGGGCTCGTGCTGGCGTTCATCACCGGCACAATCCTGGGCGTCTTCATGGGCTTCACCGAGACCGTGGAGAAGTACACCCTGCCGGTGCTGCACTTCATCATGGGCATCCCCGCGCTGTCGTGGGTGGTGTTCGCCATCATCTGGTTCAGCCACGTGGAGACGCGCATCGCCTTCATCCTGCTGGCAGGCTGCCTGCCCAACTACGCCCTCATCATCCACGACGGCATCAAGAGCATCTCCAAGGAATACCTGGACATGCTGCGTGCCCTGCGCCCCACGCGAAAACAGCTCTTCTCCAAGCTGATCCTGCCGGGCATGATCCCGGCCGTGCTGACTTCCTGGAAGGTCAACCTGGGACTTGCGGCGCGCGTCGTGATCGTCGCCGAACTGGTGGGCGCGACCCGCGGCGTGGGCAACAAGCTGCTGCTGGCGCAGGAACTCTTCGAGATGCCCAAGGCCATCGCCTGGACCCTGGTGCTGGTGACGTTCCTGCTCATCAGCCAGTTCGTCATTCTCTTTCTGGAGCACAAGCTGCTGCGCTGGCGTCCGGCGAAGCAGGGAGGCATGGCCACGTGAACGCCGCCGACCCCGTCGTTCAGATGCAGGACGTGCAGATGGTCTTCACCTCGGTGGACGGCGACCGCTTCACCGCGGTGGAAGGGCTCGACCTGGAGGTGGGGAGCGGTGACGTCGTCGCCATCGTCGGCAAGACCGGCTGCGGCAAGTCCACCACGTTCAACCTGCTGCTGGGCCTGGAGCGGCCCACCTCCGGCTCCATCCAGCTCCTGGGACACGATCCCCACAAGGAGTTCGACTGGTTCCGTTCCAAGCTCGGCGTCATCTTTCAGACCGACCGCCTGCTGCCCTGGCGCACCGCGCTGGAGAACGCCCGGGTCGGCCTCGAGATCCTGGACTACAGCGAAAAGGAACAGAACGACATCGCGCTGCAATGGCTGCACAAGCTGGAGCTGCAGGGCTTCGAGGACGCCTATCCCCACGAGCTGTCCGGCGGCATGCGCCAGCGCGTCGGCATGGCCCGGGCCTTCTGCCTCACGCCCGAGATATTCTTCGCCGACGAGGCCTTCGGCCACCTGGACCAGTCCACCGCCCGGCGGCTGCGCGAGGTCTTCCTGGAGCTCGTGACCGAAAGCAGGAAGACCTGCCTGCTCATCACCCACAACATCCACGAGGCCCTGGAGATCGGCTCGCGCCTGGTGATCCTGGGCAAGCCCGGCCGCGTCCTCGCCGACATGGAGACCCCCACCAACGCCACCCGCGCCGAGATGGCCGAGTTCGAGGACCGGGTCCTCGACATCATCGAGGCCAACGAAGTCGTCGGGTGAAACGCTACCGTTTCTGGTTGCTTGCTCTGGGCTGGCTTCCGGCGGGGCTTCTGCTCCAGGGACTGGTCCGGTTCTTTCCCGGGGAGGGCGGGGGATGGACGCCGGAACTCGTCCTCATGGCCGGCGTCATGATGCTTCAGAGCCTGACCCCCGTGGCTGTCTGCGGCCTGCCGCTCGCCCTGGCCTGCCGGCGGATCTGGCGCCTGGACCATCGCCGGACGGCGTGGAGCCTGGGCATCGGCCTGGGCGCCGTTACCACGCTCGCGACGGTGTTCGCGGGGCTGCTGGGGCCGTTGGCGATCCTTGTCTTCGCGCTGGTGTTAAGCGTCCCCGCATGGGTCGTCGCACTCTCGCTCAGGCGATGGCAGCAACGGGAGCGGGGTGAAACCAACGGGAATTAGGGGCGAGCGGACGAGTTCTCTCTCCGATCATCGGGGTGGCATCCCGCCCGCCCCGAGCGTAGCGCGGCGAAGTCGAAGGGCGCCGTCTCCAGGCGGCCATTCATCCGAGTTCCCCCAAAAGGGTCCTATCCCAGCATCCGGGCCGGCAGCCACAGCGAGATCTGCGGGAAGGCCACCAGGATGACCAGGGTCACCACGTCCATCAGGAAGAACGGCAGGATACCCTTGAATATCTCTTCGAGGCGGACCATCCCGTGCGCCGCGGCGTTCACGGTGTAGACGTTCATTCCCACCGGCGGGGTGATGAGGCCGATCTCGGAGGTCTTGATCACAAGCACACCGAACCAGATGCCGCTGAAGCCCATCTGGATGATGATGGGGAAGACGATGGGCAGCGTGATGGCCATCATCGCGGCGGGGTCCATGAACATGCCCAGGAAGACGTAGAGCAGCAGAAAACCGGTCAGGACCAGGTGGCGCGGCATGCCGGAACTCACCAGGTAGTCCGCCAACCGCGGGCCGACGTTGGTGATGGCCAGGAACCGGCTGAAGATGTAGGCGCCGATGATGATGGTGAAGAGCATCGTGGTGGACGTGGCGGTGTCCAGCACGGTGTTGCGCAGCCTCTCGCGCGAGAAAGCGCCCTTGCAGATCATGATCACGAACGCGCCGAACGCGCCGAAGGCGCCCGCCTCGGTGGGCGTGGCGATGCCCAGGTAGATGGCGCCCATGACGACGATGGAGAGCGTGACGATGCCCCACACCCGGTACAGGGACAGGAGCTTCTCCCTCAACGGCGGCCTCTCCTCGAGGATGGGCGCTATTTCGGGCCGGAGCCGGACCCAGCACGAGATCATGCCCATGTAAATCAGCGCGGACAGGACGCCCGGAATGAAGCCGGCGATGAGCAGCTTGCCGATGGATTGCTCGGTGATGATCCCGTAGATTATCATGAGGCCGCTGGGAGGGATCAGTGCTCCCAGCGTCCCGGAGGCGGCGATGGCGCCGGTGGCAAGCCGCTTGTCGTAGCCGTACTTGGTCATCTCCGGCAGGGCCACCTGGGTGAAGGTGGCGGCGGTGGCCACGCTGGAGCCGCAGGCCGCGGCGAACGCGGCGCAGCTCGCCGTGGTGGCCATGGCGAGGCCGCCGCGGACCCGCCCGAGCCACTTGTGGACCACCGAGTAGATGTCCGCGCTCAAGCCGCCGTAGTTGGCGAACTGCCCCATCAGGATAAAGACGGGGATGGCGAAGAACGTGAAGTTGGCCACCACCTTGTAAGGGGTCGTCCGCAAGAGCCCGATGCCGGCCTCCCAGCTACCGGTGAGCATGACGAAGCCCAGCACCCCCACCAGCCCCAGCGAAACAGCCACGTGAAGGCCGCACAGGAGCAGGAAGATCAGGAGAAAGACGCTGATGATCGCCAGGAAGGTTGGGTCCATGTGATGCCTACCCCGGGGTTATGAGACTCCGAAACCGCTTCCAGGCGTCTCTCAACAACTGAATGGCGATAAGGGTTGCACCGAAGGGGATGGCGAGCTTCGGCGGGTACACCGGAATCTGCACCAATCCGTCGGACGCTTCGCGGTATTCCAGCGAAGAAAGTCCGGCATGCCACGACTGCCAGGCCATCAACACGAAGAACACCGCCGCGATTACAAGCACGACCACCGCGAGTCCATCCCCGACCCTGCGGGGCAGCCGTTGCGTCACCAACTCCACGCAGATGTGACGCTTGGTGAGCTGCACGTACGCCAAGCTGAAAAACACCACGAACACAATGAGGAACTCGGTGAACTCCAGAGTCCCGGGGATAGGGCTCGAGAACACGTAGCGTCCGGTGACGTCCACGGTAATCAGCAGCATCATGAAGAAGAGGACGTAGCCGCTGATTTCGTTCAGGAAAGTCATGAACCGGGTCATCGCGGTCCGGTCGCCTTCCGGTGCCGCGAAACTCGGTGTTCCGGCGGATTCCAGAGTATCCTTAGATGGTTCCAAGACAGCGTGTCCCCGTGACAGTGTGCGGGGGCGGCGTCACCGCCGCCCCCGCGGCCGCGTATGTTTGATGGAAGGGGTCAATCCCCGCCCCATGACCGGTGCGGTGCTACTCGCCGCGAAATACGGCCAGGGTCTTCTTGCCGGGCAGGCCCAGCTTCTCCATGCTGGCCACCCAGTCCCCGGCGATCTTCTTGACGCCCGCGCTGTTCTTCCACTTCTCCCGGTCCTCGGCCGAGAAGTCGACGATCTTGACGCCCTTTCCCGCCAGGTACTTCTGGAACTTGACGTCGTCGTCCTTCATCGCCTGGGCTTCCCACTTGCCGACCTTCTCGCCCTCTTCGAGGAGTATCTTCTGGTGCTCCTTCGACAGGGAGTCCCACTTCCTCTTGTTGATGGTGAAGGTGTTGACGCCCGCGATGCAGCCCATCTCGATCTTGCTCATGTACTTGGCCACTTCGTAGGTCTTGAACCGCTGCGCCGCCTCGAAGGAGAGGATGCGCGCGTCGATGGTCTTGCGCTGCAGCGCCTCGTACATCTCGCCGCCGGTGGTGCTCACGGGAATCCCGCCCCCCGCCTTGATGGCCTTGGGTGCGATACGGCCGAATGTGCCGACCTTCTTGCCCTTGAGCTCCGCCAGGTTGGTGATGGGGTAGTGGGCCACGAGCTGGTAGCTCGCCGTGGCGGTCATGCCCACCACCACGTGGCCGAACTTGGACAGCTCCGCGCTGGCCTCCGGGATCTGCTCGAGCACGCGCATGCCGCCGTCGCGCGACTGCACCGGATCGCTCACGGCGAAGGGCAGCCCCGCCACCTGCAGCAGCCGGATCTTGTCGGAAAAGTAGCCGATGGCCAGGTCGGCCATGTCGGAGGTGCCCAACTGCACCGCCTCCAGGGCCTCCTTGGCGTGCACCAGCGAGTTGGCCCAGAAGATCTGCACCTCGATCTCGCCGTTTGTGCGCTTCGCCACCCCGTCCTTGAAATGCACCAGGTAGTCGGCGCGCGGGGTTCCGGGACGGGCCGACTGGGTCGCCACCTTCAGGATGATCTTCGATTGGGCGTCTTCCGGCATCGCCCACCCGGCAACGCACAACACACCTGCCATCAGGAAGACCGCCAACGATTTCGATACTGCCTTCATGCTTTCCCCTTTCTGATTCCAGCACCCTTTACCGTGACGCCGGTGCGTCATGGCTCAACATCGTCCGGGTGAAGCACCCGGCCGGACTCACAGATTGAAAAACCGCTTCGCGTTGTCGCCCAGCACCGCCTGCTTGTCCTCCCTGGACATGTCGTCGCGTTCCGCCACCTCCTCGATTTCGTGTTTCGCCGCCGGCAGGTCCACCTCGTGCGGGTAGTCGGACGCGTAGGCGAATGCCTCGATGCCCACCCTGCTCGCGACGTACGCCAGGGTCTCCTCGCTGCCCTCGCACCCCAGCAGAATGCGGCCGCCCTTGAGGTACTCCACCGGCCGCATCTTGGGCTGGTCCGCCGCGTCGAAGTAGTTCTCGTCGCGCACCATGCGGTCGATAAGGAAATCGAGCCAGCCGCACCCCCCCTCCATGAACGCGGCCCGGAGCTTGGGGTGTGCATCGAACACGCCGTGATAGATGAACGACACGAGAGCGATCATCAACGGAATGGAATGGTGCAGGACGTGGGAACCCGTGAAGTTCGTGAACGTGTCCATCCCCATGCCGAGGTTGGAGCCGCCGTGAATGGCGATGGGCACTCCCAGGCGCTCGGCTTCCGCGTAGACCGGCCAGTAGCTCTGGTGGCCCAGGTGGAGCGGCAGCCCCGTGGACGGCAGCATGCCGCCGACGAACCCGAGCTTGTCCACCGCCCGGCGGAGTTCCTTCACGGCCTCCGGAACGTCCTGCATGGGCAGCAGCGCCACCGGCCGTAGCCGGTCGCTCACCTTGGCGAACTTCGCGTGGATGTAGTCGTTGTAGGCTTGGCAGACCTCGACCGCATAGCGCGGTATCTGGATATAGCCGACGGACAGCCCTTCGGTGGTGAAAAGGACGGTCTTGTCGATGCCCGCCTGTTCAAGAAAGGCGACCCAGTCCTCGCCGCTCCCGGGCATGTACTCGCTGGCGGTGACCCGTTCGTGGCCGGTGGTGCCGGCGTGGAGGGCGAAGTGCATTCCGTCGATGGAAGGGAACACCCCCTGCCGGTCCCGGGCCGGGTTGGTGGCCTGCATCTTGATGCGGTCACTCATGTACTCGCCCATGTCCGGGATCCACTCCACCACGTGGCCGTCACAGTCCACTACGGAATAATCGTCGTACGACACGGCACCCTCTCAAGCCAGCGCATGCACGGGGAAGGGAGTCCGTAAACCGGGCTCCCGACCCAACTACTCGCTCAGGAAAACGTCCAGGGCCTTCTTGCCGGGCAGACCCGCCGCTTCCACGCTCGCCACCCAGTCGGCGTTGATCTTCTTGACGCCCGCCGTGTTCTTCCACTTCTCACGGTCGGAACGCGAGAACTCGATGATCTTGACGCCCTGGGCCTTGAGGAACTTCTGGAACTTGATGTCGTCGTCCCTCATCGCCTTGGCCTCCCACACTCCCACTCGCTCGCCTTCCTCCAGGATGATCTTCTGATGCTCCTTCGACAGGGAGTCCCACTTCGCCTTGTTCATGGTGAAGGGTGTGACACCCGCGATACATCCCATGGCGATGGTGTTCACGTACTTGGCCACCTCGTAGGTCTTGAACCGCTGGACGGTTTCGAAAGACATGATGCGCGCGTCGATGGTCTTGCGCTGGAGGGCCTCGTACACTTCACCTCCGGTGGTGCTGACGGAGACCGCTCCCGCCGCCTGGATGGCCTTGGGCGCGATGCGCCCGAAGGTGCCGACCTTCTTGCCCTTGAGCGTTGCCAGGTCCGGGATTGGCCCGCGCGAATTGAGGTGATACTCCGCCGTCGCGGTCATACCCACGAAGACATGACCGAACTTGGTGATCTCCGCCAGCGCCTCCGGAACCTCTCTGAGGAGGCGCATGCCGCCTTCCCGTGCCTTCACCGGATCACTGACGGAAAAGGGCAGACCCGCCACCTGAAGCAGCTTGATCTTGTCGGAGAAATATCCGACGGCCAGGTCGGCCATGTCCGCCGTGCCCAACTGCACCGCTTCCAGGGCCTCCTTGGCGTGCACCAGTGAGTTGGCCCAGTAGATCTGGACCTCGATCTCGCCGTTCGTCCGTTCCGCGACCCCGTTCTTGAAGTGCACGAGATAGTCGGCGCGCGGCGTTCCCGGACGGGTCGACTGGGTCGTTACCTTCAGAATGATCTTGGCTTGTGCGTCGTCCGGGACCGCCGCGGCAGCCACGCACATCAACCCTGCCAATACAAGGCCCAACAAAGACCTGGATAGTGCTGCCATTGCGTCCCCCTTTCTGCAATCGGACGCCTGACACTAGTCGAAGCGTTGAACCGATGTCAAGGGAATACCAACGGAACGCCGATCCATTCGGACGCGGCCGGTCAGTTGGCCGGCACCCGGTCCTTGGGGAAGTTCGACGCCGCGGTGACGCCGCCGTCGCAGATGAGGTTCTCGCCCCACACGAAGCCCGAGTCGTCGCTGGCCAGGAACAGCATGGCCTTGGCCTGGTCCTCGGCCGTGCCCAGGCGTCCCGCCAGGTTCTTGAACTCCCGGCCGACGGCGCCTTCGTCCTGGCCCACGGGCGAGCCCGAGCGGTTGGGGGTGAGGCAGTTGACGCGGATGTTGTACTGCGAGAGCTGCACGGCCATGCCGCGGGACAGGTTGACCACGCCGCCCTTGGCCGCCATGTAGGCAATGGCGTCGGTGCGGCCGGAAAGGCCCGAGGTCGAAGCCACGTTGACGATGACCCCGCCCCTGCCCTGCTTGACCATCTGCTCGGCCACGTAGCGCCCGACGAGGAACGGTCCCTTGAGGGTCACGTCGATGACCAGGTCCCACTCTTCCTCGGAGATGCTGAAGATGGTCTCGTGGTCGGTGACGGCGGCGTTGTTCACGAGGATGTCGATGCCGCCGAAAGCGTCCACCGTGGCATTCACCATGGCCTTCACGTCTTCGGTGTCGGCGACGTTGCACTTGGCGTAGATGGCCTCGTGGCCGGCGGCCTTGAGGTCGCTCACGACCTTCTCGCCACGGCCCGGGTCCATGTCCACGATACAGATCTTGGCGCCTTCCGACGCGAACAGCTTCGCGGCCGCCTCGCCGATGTTGCGGCCGGAGCCGGTGATAATCGCCACACGATCCTTGAGCTTCATGCTTGTTCCTCCTGCCCTACTACGAATGGTCGTCACAGGGTCTGTTTGGTTTGTCGTTCAGTACCGTTCCACCAACATGTTGACAAACACCGTCTGCCACGGTCGGCGGCCCTTCGACTCGTGCACGCCCGGGAAACGCCCCAGGCGCGCGCCTGCTGTTCTGTCTGTTTGAACTAGGACTTGTCGAGCATTCCCAGAAATATCTTCTCCGCGGTCACCGGCAGGTCCTTGATGCGCACGTCCACCGCGTCGTCCACCGCGTTGGCGATGGAGGGCGCCACCGGGATGAGCGAAGTCTCGCCGATGCCCTTGGCGCCGAAGGGTCCGTTCTTGTGCGGCACTTCCACCGGGATGGGCGTGATCTCGTCGGGCATGTCGCCCAGGGCCGGCAGCACGTAGTCCACGAGATTGGGATTGACCAGGATGCCGTTGTCCCACACCATCTGCTCGAACAGCGCCTGCCCCATGCCGGTGATGGCCCCGCCCACGAGCTGCTGCTGGCACCCCAGGGGCGTGATGACCCGGCCCACGTCCACCGCGGTGGCATGCTTCAGCACCCGCAGCCGGCCGGTGTCCCTGTCGATCTCCACCTCGCTGCCGCCGGCGCCCACGAACCAGAACGAAGACGTGGTCTTGTCCCCTGTCTCCGGGTCGACGGTGCTGGTCTTGACCTCGCCCCGGCCCACCAGCGTACCGCCCTGCATGCCGAAGTGGTTGAACAGCACCTCGCGGATCGTGAGCGCATTCTCCCGGAACAGGACCCTGCCACCCTCCATGCGCGTCTCGTCGAAGGGCACCCCGTGCTCCTCGGAGACGAACCTGCGGAGCTGCTCGCACAGGTCCAGAGAGGCCAGCTCCAGGGCTTTGCCCATGTGGAACGTGGAACGGCTCGAGGAGGTGGTGAGGTCGTAGGGCACCACGTCGGTGTCCACCCCCAGCACAGAGACCTGCTCCAGGGAAATCCCCAGGGTGTCGGCCACGATGGCGGCCATGGCCGTGTCCGAGCCCTGGCCCATCTCCACCGTGCTGGTGAACACGTTGACGCTGCCGTCCTCGTTGAGCTTGATGGCCGCGCACGAGATGGACGGCGTGATCGTCGCCTTGATGAGCGCCGCCAGCCCCTTGCCGCGCACCTTGGAGGGGTCCGCGGGCGCCTCCGGCGGCTCGCCCCACTTCATCTCCCTGGCGACCTTCTCCAGGCAATCCTTGACGCCGATGCTCCACAGCTTCTCGCCGGTGACGAACTCGTCGCCCTCGTCGTAGATGTTCTGCATGCGCAGTTCGTAGGGGTCCCGCCCCAGGGCCCTGGCGATGATGTCGGTCTGGGACTCGCTGGCCCAGGCCGACTGGGACACGCCGAAGCCGCGGAACGCCCCCGCCGGCGGCTTGTTGGTGTACACCGACTTGGCGTCGATCTTGACGTGCTTGAACTTGTATGGGCCGGCCGCGGTGTAGGCGGACTTCTTGGCCACCCGGGGGCCGATCTCCGCGAACGCGCCGGTGTCCAGGAACACCTCCGCTTCGCGCGCGTGGAAGCTGCCGTCGGCCTTGACCCCGGTCTTCATGCGGATGAACGCCGCATGCTTGGTCACCGTGTAGAACACCTCTTCCCGGCTCAGCAGGATGCGCACCGGCCGCCTGGCCTTCTGAGCCAGCGCCATGGTGAGCGGCTCGATCTTGGGATACACCTTGCTGCCGTAGCCGCCGCCGAGATACGGCACCATGATGCGGATCTTCGACACCGGCATCTTGAAGATGTTGGCGAGCTGCGTGCGCACCACGAAAGGGTTCTGGGTCGTGGACCACAGGTTCACCCGTCCGTCGGGCTGGAACGCCGCCACGCAGCCGTGGGGCTCCAGCGCCACGTGCTGCGTGGTCGGCAGGATGAAGGTGTCCTCGAATACGTGGGCGCACTCCGCGAAGCCCTGCTCGATGTCCCCCTTGCGCAGCTTGAAGTGGGTGCAGACGTTGGTGTTCTCGATGGGCTTCAACTCCGCGAGGTCGGCGAAGCCGTGCTCGGGAATGCGCACGGTCTCGTGCACCAGCACGGCGTCTTCCTTCACCGAGTCGCGCACGTCCATCACGGGCGGCAGGTCCTCGTACTCCACCACGATGAGGTTGGCCGCCTCTTCCGCGGCCTCGCGGGTCTCCGCCGCCACCGCGGCCACCGGATCCCCCACGTGCCGCACCTTGTCCACCGCGACGATGGTCTGGTCCTTGAACACCGGCCCGTAGTAGGGCTCGATGCCGGTGCCCTGGACCACGTCGTCCTTGGTGTAGACCGCCACCACTCCCGGCACCTTGAGGGCCTCGGACGCGTCCACGTAGCGGACCCAGGCGTGCGCCACCGGGCTGCGCAGGACCGCGCCCTCGCACACCCCCGGCATCTTCATGTCCGCCAGGTACGCGGCCCGGCCCGTGAGCTTGGCCTGGTAGTCCAGCCGTTGTCCGTCCTGCGCGCTCAGCGGCCTCTCGCTTATCGCCATGACACGCTCCTTTGAGACTTGGTGGCCTGCGCCTGTCGCGTTCCTATGCCTGGGCCACGCTGCGGATGGCCTGCATGATCTCCTGGTAGCAGCCGCAACGGCAAAAGCTGCCGCCCATGTAACTCTTGATCTGCTCGTCGTCGGGGCGGGGATTCTCGTCCAGCATGGCCTTGGCGGTGAGCAGGAAGCCCGAGGTGCAATAACCGCACTGAAGCGCCCCGTGCTTCATGAACGCCTGCTGCAACGGGTGCAGCCGGTCGCCGTCCGCCAACCCTTCCACCGTGGTCACCTTGCGCCCGTCCGCGTCCACCGCCAGCACCGAGCACGCGCTCACGGGCTTGCCGTCCACCAGGAGCGTGCACGCGCCGCACACCTGGATGTCGCACCCCAGCTTGGCGCCGGTAAGGTCCAGTTCCTCCCGCACCACGTCCAGCAGCGTGCGCCAGGGGTCCACTTCCACCTGGCACGACGCGCCGTTGACCTCCATGGCGATGGCCTTCTTCATGCCGCAAGATCCTCTCTGTCCCTGTTCGTCTTCGGGTTGGCGCCGGACCCTGAATCCGTCATTCCCGCGTCCATTCCCGCCATTCCCCGGAAACCCGCCGTGTCCAAACTCCGCCCGGCCACGAAACGGCACCGACGCCCCGAAACGTCATTTCCGCGAAAGCTTGCCCTCGACCCCGATCAGGCGCGGGAAACCGGGCCGGCCGGACACGAAAGGCACCAACCCCCGGAACGTCATTCCCGCGGAAGCGGGAATCCATGGGTGGGGAAGGGCCAATCCGGCGTGGTTCCCCCTCACCCCGCCTGGATTCCCGCTTCCGCGGGAATGACGTTCCGGGAGGTGGTCGCCTCGGGAGTTCTGACACAGCCTGTTCCGCGGGAACGACGACGCGGGGCTTCGGTGCCATGTCGTACCCAACCAGGGTTGACACAACCTCAACCCTGGCCCTTCGCCTTCTCGTACACCCTGGACGCCAGCCGGCGCACCAGCGCCGCCACCATCTCGCGCTTGTAGCGCCCGGAGCCGCGCAGGTCGTCCATGGGGTCGCATTCCTCGGCGGCGGCGCGGGCGGCCGCCTGGAGGTTCTCGTCCGTCAGCGGCTTCCCCTCCAGCGCCGCCTCGGCCCTGCGCGCGCGCATGGGCGTGGGCGCGACGCAGCCCAGGCCGACACGCACTTCATTGCAGGCACCGTCGCCCGGGCTCACCGACATGCGCACGGCCACGCCGATGCAGGGCTTGTCCACCACCGAACTGCTGGAGAAACGCACGTAGTCGACGGCGCTGTTCGGCGGCAGCGGCGGGACCACCACGTGCGTCAGCACCTCGTCCTCCTGCAACTGGGTCTCGTAGTAGTCCAGGAAGACCTCTTCCAGCGGCAGCGTGCGTCCGCCCGAGGTGTTGGCGATGCGCACGGTGGCATCCAGGGTGATGAACACGCACGGC
The DNA here is from genome assembly GCA_964519455.1 of uncultured Syntrophobacterales bacterium. GTDB lineage: Bacteria > Desulfobacterota > Binatia > UBA9968 > JAJDTQ01 > JAJDTQ01. The sequence goes on along the minus strand of CAZFIU010000001.1, from coordinate 270,852 downwards.
AGGTCGGTCAATGGCTCGCCCGAGGCGATGTTGCCCCCCACCGTGGCCATGTTGCGCACGCGGATGTTGGCCACGTCGTGCTCCAACTCGCACAGCACGGGCAGGCGCTCGGCCAGGAGGCTCGACGTCTCGATGTCGTGGTGCGTCACCAGCGCGCCGATCATCAGGTCGTCGCCCGACTGCTCGATGCGCCGCAGTTCGTCGATCTTCTTGATGTTGATCAGCGCGTCCGGCTGCAGGAAGCCCTGCTTGAGCAGGATCGTGAGCGAACTGCCGCCGGCGAATACGCGTGCGTTGCCCGCGTATTGCTTGAGCAACCCGCAGGCTTCGTCCACGGTACCGGGTTCCAGGTATTCGAAGTGTTTCATGGCAGGGAGACTCTACTGGTGGAGCCACGCTCAGGACCGACGGGGCAGGCCAAGGCTGCTTGCACTTTACTCCGATGCGCCGCGTGACGCTCGGGACGAAAGGGAGAGGTTACCGGCGGTGGCTTCGAGTTGGCGAGGTCCTCCCCGCGGGGCACGAACGGGAACGGGCCGCCGCCAACCGTTCGTCCTGAGCGTAGCGGAGCGCATGCGGAGCGAAGTCGAAGGACGCCGTCCACAAAGGCCTCAGAGGTAGTCCACCTTGTCGACGCCGGGCACCACGACCTTGCGGTAGTATTCGTTGTCGTGGAGCGGCATGGTGGCGTCGATGCCCCACACCGCCGTCGTGCGCGGCGCCGGAGCCGAGGGGTCGAGGGTGGACATGGCCAGGTTCGGCACGATGATGACGTCCTTGTCCGGCTGGACGCGCGTGTTGACGGCCCATTCCACGTCCACCGGGTCGTGCACGTCGATGTCCTCGTCCACCACCACCACGCGCTTGAAGCCCGCGCCGGTGGCCAGCAACGCCAGGATGACGTTGCGCGCCTCCGCGTCGTGGCGCTTGCGCATGGACACCACGGCGTGGTGCCGGAAGGTGCCGCCGGCGCTGACGCTGAAGTCCTTGACCTCCGGGGTGATCGTCGACACCGTGCGGTACACCAGCGCCGCGTTGGCGCACTCGATGAGGGTGTGGTTCTCGGTCACGGGCATGCCCGTCAGGCAGGTCTCGTAGATGGGGTTGCGCCGCATGGTAACGGCGGTGACCTGCACCACCGGCGCCTGTTTGCTCTCGCTGTAGGTGCCCGGGTACTCGCCGTAGGGGCCGTCCGACACCCGCTCGCCGGGGATGGTCACCCCCTCGATCACCACTTCGGCGTGGGCCGGCACGTCCACGTCAATGGTGTCGCACTTGGTCAACTGTACCGGCGCGCCCCTCAGACCGCCCGCCACCGCGAACTCGTCCACGCCGTAGGGCACGCGCGACTGGGAGCCGATGATGATGGCCGGGTCCACGCCGATGGCGGTGGCCACCTCCAGCCCCTCGCCACGGTCCTCGGCCTTGAGGATCATGCGCCCCAGGTGATGGTCCGCCGGCGCCCACAGGGACAGCTTGTCCTTGCCCAGCCGCAGCATCCGGTGGATGGACACGTTGGGGATGCGCGTGTCCGGGTCCTTGCCGATCTGCACGCCGATGGTCACGTAGGCGCCGCAGTCCTTCTCCGAGTGGACGCAGATGGGGAGCTTTTCGAGGTCGATGTCGTCGCCGGTCCAGCGCACCTCCTTGACCGGACCCGTGGGCACCATCTCGGACGGAATGCGCGCTTCCTCCAGCGTCAGGTAGCGCTCCAACAGCTTGTCCTCGGTGACGCCCAGCCCCAGCGCCACCAGACGCCGGGTGGCGTACAGCGCCCCGAGCACGCGCCAGTCGGGATGATCCTTGACGTTGTTGAACAACAGCGCGGGGCCGCCCACGTCGGAGCTCTTGCGGATGCCGGCGGCGACCTCGAAGCGCGTGTCCACCTCCCGGTTCACTTCCAGCAACTGGCCCTCTCGTTCCAGCACGTCAAGGAATTCTCGCAGGTCTTGATGCAATGCAGGTCTCCCGGTTCGAACGCCAGTCCGTCATTCCCGCGGAAGCTCACCCTGGAGGCGATCGGCGCGGGAATCCAGTCTAATTACCAAATGGCCCCAGGGGAGTCTACCGATTTGACAACGGCCGCCCGACTGGAGTAGGCAGACACGTTTCCGCACGACAAGCAGGGGTCCCGAAGTTGTCGGGCACGAGCCTTTGATGGCACCATGCCGGTGGCGCCACGCGCCGCCTGCAGCATCTCGGAAAGGAAGCGAGCACGGAACCCGCATGATCACGATCCGGGCACTTCGCAAGGAGTTCATCGTCACCGACGGCAAGGTCGCGGCGCTCAAGAAGCTCGACCTCGACGTCGAAGAGGGAGAGTTCTTCGTCATCGTCGGCGCCAGCGGCTCGGGCAAGACCACGCTGCTGCGCTGCGTGGCGGGACTCGAGACCCCGAACAGCGGCGAGATCCGGATCGCCGACCGCACCGTGTTCGGCGACGACCCGCCGGTGTGGGTGCCGCCCCAGGACCGGAACTTCGGCATGGTGTTCCAGTCCTACGCCGTATGGCCGCACCTGACGGTGTTCGACAACGTCGCCCTGCCCTTGCGCGAGGGCGCCCAGAAGATCCCGCGCCAGCAGGTCGACGACCGGGTGCGCGAGGCGCTCCACATGGTGCAGCTCGACGAGCAGATCGAGCGGCCTTCCACTCTCTTGAGCGGCGGCCAGCAGCAGCGGGTGGCGCTGGCACGCGCCATCGCCGTGAACCCCAAGGTGCTGCTCATGGACGAGCCCTTGAGCAACCTCGACGCGCGCCTGCGCGAGGACGTGCGCGGGCGCATCCGCGACCTGGCCAAGCAGCTTGGCGCCACCGTGCTCTACGTCACCCACGACCAGATCGAGGCCATGGCCATGGCCGACAAGATCGCCCTCATGAGCCTGGGCGAGCTGCTGCAGTACGGCAGCCCCATGGATCTCTACCGCAGCCCCAACTGCGCCGAGGTGGCCGAATTCTTCGGCTCGGTCAACTGGCTCCCGGGGCGGCGCGTGGAAAACAACCTGGTGGAGACCCGGATCGGGCGCTTCCGCGCGTCCAGCGACGCCGATGCGAGCGCGGAAGTGTTCGTCGGGTTCCGCCCGGAATGTATTCAATACGCGGAGCCGGACGCCGCGAAGGGTGACAATGCCTTCGAGGCACGGCTCACCTCCAGCGTGTTCCTCGGCGACCAGTTCGTCTACGACGCGACCGCGGGCGACATCCCGCTCACCGGCAAGAGCCGCGCGGTGCCGACCGCCCACGGAGACATGCTCTCGCTCCGCGTGACGCCCGACGACGTCATGGTGTTCGCGGCCGACGAGAAGAACACGACCTTCGTGAACTCCGTCGAAAAGTGAATGAAACCAAGGCGTGTCCCACAAAGTCCGCAACGACGTTCTGCAACGTTCTTTCCCAAAATAGAATTGCGTGATAATTTGCCGATGCCTTCGTGATCGGCGAGCCGAAAACTTCCCGTGGCGGATGCCACGCGAACGCATTTCGGCTCCCCGACGCCGGCGCCGGGGTACACATGCGCCCGATTCCCCGGCGGGGGCTTGCCGACGGACGAACAGACATCGTTCCTGCACATGGGCGCCTGGCATTGCATGGAATACGTCGAGGCCAGAACCAGACTCGTTGATTGGTTGCGCCAACAACTCATCGGCCCCGCCAGTGAGGATCGCCTCGTCGGTATCTCACCATTGGATCGGTACCCCACGGGCGTACTGTATCCCGTTGAACTCGATGTTCCATCCGGCGTCGATCCCGCCGCGACCGGCGGTGACGCCGATTCGGCATCACTTGAGGATGGGGAAGAAGAGGCGCCCGCGGGGCCGGGTGACGAACGAGAAGGTCGGACGCCTGCCCAGCCCGTCCGAAAGCGCCGTTACGTGCCGCCGTCGTCCGTGGGGTTTTCGTTCTTCGTTCGAGGCGCGGTGCGCCTCTCCATCGCCGCTTCCGCCTCCGCCTACAGGCCCGCCGGAGACCGCGACGAAAGGGGGCGCTTCCGGTCTCAGGAATACGAAAGGACCGAACTCGAACGACACTGCCTGGCCTGGCGGGTATCCGATGCGGTGGACGCATCGATCTGGGAAGGCCGCGCCGGCATCGACGTTCGCGCGCGGCCGCATCGGGACGGCGCCATCCTGACCGTCACACTGTTCAATCGGCAACGGCTGGGCAACGGCCCGGAACGGGCGCGGGAGCGGATCGAAAAATCGCTGTTCGAGGCACGTATCCAATGCCTCGTGGAATCCGGCGAACTCCTCGAATATCCACGAATCGATTCGGCTCTGTTGACGGAAGAGGAGCAGGAGCTCGAACTCCAGTACAAGGACCGGCACATCTATGCCGTGGGCCATGGCGCCGCGGTCGACTGGGACACGGAACCGCATGGCCCCCCGCGCCTCTGGTCGGAGTTCATGCCGGCGGCCGAAACCCCGATGATGACCGTCGACACCGGCACTGCCGGCGAGGTTCTCGATCTGGCCCGTCTGGCGCGCGCGCCGCTGCGCGACGAGCTCGAAGGGTTTGTCGAGGGATACGCCGAGTGGATCGAAACACAGCGGCGCCGTGCCCGCGGCATTCGGAACGTCCATGAACAGGCCGCGGCGAGGCGGATCTGCGACAGAATGGCCGTGGCCCTGGAACGCATGCGGCGATGCGTCGAACTGCTCCGCACCGATCCTCTCGCGGCCCGATCGTTCCGGTTGGCGAACCGCGCGATGTTGGACCAGATGCGGCAAGCCGACGAACGCAGCGGAGAACGCGGCGGAGAAACCGAGGCACGGGTCTTCCGGTGGCGGCCGTTCCAGTTGGCTTTTCTGCTGACGGTCATGGAATCCACGATCCGAGAGGACGACGACTTCCGCGACGTGTTGGACCTGATCTGGTTTCCCACCGGCGGCGGCAAGACCGAGGCCTATCTGGGCCTGGTCGCTTTCCTCATCGCATGGCGGCGATTGAAGCACCGGGACACGGGCGGGGGCACCGTGGCCCTGATGCGCTACACGCTCCGGCTGCTAACCCGGCAGCAGTTCGAGCGGGCCGTGCGCATCATCTTCGCATTGGAACTGATTCGCAGAGGGGATCCATCACTCGGCGAGGATCCCATCACCGCCGGGATATGGGTGGGCGGCGCAAGCACGCCCAACACCTTCCGCGAAGCGGAGGCAAGCGTCGCCGAGATGGAAGCCGGCAGGTCGGCGGCCCGCCACGCCCTGCTGTTGGAGAATTGTCCCTGGTGCGGCGCGCCGTTCGGAATCTCCAGCTACCACGCCACCGCAAGCAGCTTCCATTTCCGCTGCGTCAACGGTGAATGCGCCTTCGGCAAGGACGGCCGCCCGCTGCCTTGCAACGTGGTGGACGACGCACTCTACAAGGAGCCGCCGTCGCTGTTGATCAGCACCGTCGACAAGTTCGCCCGCTTCGCATGGGAAGCACGGGCCGGTGCATTCTTCGGCGCAGGCCTGTGCCGGCGCCCGCCGGAACTGGTGATTCAGGACGAGCTGCACCTCATCACGGGACCGCTGGGCTCGGTGGCCGGGCTGTACGAAGCGGGGTTCGAAACGCTGTTCGTCCGGCGCGGGGTGCGTCCCAAGTACATCGCTTCCACCGCGACCATCCGCATGGCGAGGGAACAGGTGAGGCGCCTGTATGCCCGGGATCTGGCCGTCTTCCCTCCGCCGGGGCTGTCCTGTGACGACTCCTACTTCGCGCGCACCGACGACGCGCGTCCCGGACGGCTTTACGTCGGATACCTGGCTCCCATGCTCGACCAGCAGCATTGCCTGGCGCCCTTGGCCGCCGCGCTGCTGGCAGGGCCGCAGTGGGTTTTCGACCGCGACCGGGACCGGGAAAGACTGTTCGAAGCCTGGTGGACCCAAGTGATCTACCACGGCAGCCTCAAGGGTGTAGGCAGCAGCCACAACGCGTTCGTCACCCATGTGCGGGACTTCGGGGTCCGGCTCGTGGCCGAGCATTCGCAGGGAAGGCGATCCGACGCGGAAGAAGAAGGCAATGGAGGCAGGCGCGACGCCCATTGCAGCGCCGGCTCGGACCGATTCCAGACCCCGCGCATCGCCCAGTTGACGAGCCTGCAAACCGCTCAAGAGAATGCCGAGACCTTCGGGCGCCTGACGGAGGAACGGGGAAGCGCCGGCTGTCTCGACGCCGTGTTGGCGACAAACATGGTGTCCGTCGGGCTCGACGTTCCGCGGCTCGCGCTGATGATCGTCAACGGGCAACCTCTCACCACCGCGGAGTACATTCAGGCCACCAGCCGCGTCGGCCGCGGCGAGGTTCCCGGCCTGGTATTCGCCAACTACTACCGGCACCAGGCACGGAGCCTCTCGCACTACGAGAGCTTTCGGCCCTACCACGATTCCTTCTACCGTTTCGTGGAGCCCGGCAGTATCACTCCCTTCACCTGGCAGGTGCGGTCCCGGGCGCTGCACGCCGCCCTGGTGATCGCGATCCGGCACGGCTGCGATCGGCTCAGGGGGAACAGGTCGGCGGGCGCTTTCGAGGCGGATTCGGAGGCCGTGCAAGCCGTTGTCGCCGAGTTGAAGCAACGCTGCGTACAGGCGGCGGAATCCGGGCAGGCCGCGGACGTCTCCACGCACATCGACCGCCTCGTCGACGAATGGCAAGAGGAAGCGTCGCGGTGCAGGAGGGACAAACGGCAGCTCAGCTACCAGGCGAAGGACAACGAACGCAACGAGGACCGGCTGCTTCGCGGCCACGACGAAGTGCGCGCCGGCCTGTGGCGGACGCTGCATTCCATGCGCAACGTGGAAAGCTCGGGAGTGCTGAAGCTCGATGAGTAGAACGGCTCCAAAGGTCAAGGTGCCTGTCCGGGAAGCCCGGGAACGATACGTCCCCGTCCGCCTGTCGCACCTCCTGCGCCACTGTTCGGTGGGCGCCATCGTGCGTGATTCGGACCGCTTGGTGGTGGTGCCGGACATTCGGGACTGGGACAAACCCGGCGGCGACCCGTTGAAGCGGCAACTCCGTTACGTGGACCAAGTCCGTAATGCTCTGGGCATCCACCACGCGGTCCTCTGTGCTCCTCCCATCGCGCGGACTCTCGACGACGGACGCATGCACGGTTGGATACCGGTCCGCCGCTTCCCGCTCTGGGCTCGCTGCCTGCAATGCGGCCTGCTGCACCGTGGGCCTTGGCGGCACGGGCAGGACGATGGTCGTTGCCAAGGGCTTGAGGACAGGCCGTGCGGCGGCAGGTTGGAACAGGTGCCTTGGGTCCTGGTTCACGAACAGGGCTACCTGGCGGACGTGCCCTGGCACTGGCTCGCGCATGCCGACGCCCATAGTCCAAAACGGCGTCCATGCAACCCGGACTCGCGGAAACCCTACCTGAAACTTGATGAACAGGACCGCCGCAGAGTGGTCTGCAGCCGTTGCGGATCGAGTCGCATCCTGCCCCATCGAGTCTTCTTCCCGCGCGGAACCTGGCAACAGCCCTGGGTTCACGAACCTCCCGCCGATCCCCCTGACGACGAGCAGGCGTGGCTGCTGGAACTCAACGACGTCCGGGTCCATACGCCCGTGAACCTCACGGCGCTGGTCATCCCTCCGGAATCGCGCATCCGCCGCGGCACGGTGGTGGACCGCCTGTACGGCAATACCCGGAACCAGCAGAGGATTCGGAACGGAAGAACGTCCTTGGCACGCAAGACCGCGATCAGGCAAGTCTCCAGCGAGTACAACTGCACGGTCGAGGAAATTGAAGCCGCCTTGAAGGAGATCGAGCAGGGCTATCCCCTCTACGGCCGGACCGTCACGGAGCGCGACCTGATGGCAGGCGAATACCAGGCGCTGACCGGGGAAATACCCGATTTGAAGGAAGACGAAGACTTCGTGACCGCGCACCACACACCGGCCTGGAAAGCGCTTGCGGCATCGACGGGGGCCGGCGCCGTCCGCGCGCCGGCGGTTGTCGATCAACTCGTTGCGGTAAACAAGCTGAAGGAGATCATGGTGCTCATGGGGTTCCGCCGCGCCGGCGGCGAACACCTGACACCTCCGGACATCACCGGACAGTGCGGTTGGCTGCCCGCCCTGGAACTCTACGGGGAGGGCGTTTTCTTCACCCTCGACGAGACATGGCTGCGACGCTGGGAACGCAACACCGTCCTCAACAAGCGCGCCAACGCCTTCGTCGAACGCTACCTTCACCGTGACAGCCGCGTCGAAGTCGACGTCTCGCCACGCTTCCTGCTGTGCCACACCCTTGCCCACGTCCTGATCCGTCGAATCGAAGCGGAAGCCGGGTATCCGGCGGCTTCGCTGAAGGAACGCATCTACTGCAAGAGCGGCAAGGAGCCGATGGCGGGGGTGCTGATCTACGTGGCGGTGGCGGACGAGGAAGGCTCCCTGGGCGGCCTGATGGAGTTGGCGAGGCCGGGGCGGTTCCTTCGCTTGTTGACCGGCGCGTTGGAAGCGGCGGACTGGTGTTCGCTGGACCCCGTCTGTTCCGAGCAGGAAGGCCACGGACCCGACCTGCTGAACCGGGCCGCCTGCCATGCCTGCGCGCTGGTGCCGGAGACGAGTTGCCAGTACGGCAACGTTCTACTGGACCGCACCTTCATCAAGGACGCGACGAGGCCGCGGGGGTTTACGGATTGCGCAAAGGCACTTGACTGATGGCGAAACGCAAATTCGAGCTGCCTGGCATTCAGGACCTCAGCAAGGAGCAGGAGGCCGCGCGAGCCTTGCCCAAGCAGGGACAACACCTGATCGTCGGCGGTCCCGGCACCGGCAAGTCGGTCCTCGCGCTGATCCGCGCGCGGCGTCACCAACGGGACGGGGACGACTACGTGTTTCTGGTCTACAACCACCTCCTCAACCGCGCCGGCGGCCAACTCTTCGGTGAAGGTCTCAACAGCGAGACGTGGATCGGGTGGTTCCTGAGGACGTTCAGGAAGATCACGGGGACGTCCGCTCCGTCGCTGCCGCCTCGACCCGGCGGCTCGTTCAGGAACATCGACTGGGACCGAGTTGAAGCGATCATCCAGTCACTCCCCTTGTCCAATGGCAGCACCGAGCGGCCGTACCTCGTCATCGACGAAGGCCAGGACATGCCGCCACAGTTCTACATGAGCCTCGCAAACCTCGGCTTCGAAAATTTCTTCGTGGCGGCGGACCAGAATCAGCAGATCACCGACGAGAACAGCAACCGGCAGGAGATCGAGATCGGTCTGGCTCTGGACACCGAGGACGTGATGGAACTCACCCGGAACTATCGCAACCGCTACCCCGTCGCACGGCTGGCGCGGGAGTTCTACACCGGCGACCCTGCAAATCCTCCGCCGGACCTTCCCGCACCCGGGCCGTCGGCGCGTACGGCCCCTTGGCTCTACTCTTACCACCCCGACAACCTGTCCGCTGTCGCGCGGCGCATTCTGCGGTTGTCGGACCGCGACCCGCGGCAACTCATCGGCGTCATCGCCCCCAACAATCACGTCCGGAAGCGATACGTCGAGGCGCTCCGATCCGTGTCCGTGGATGTTCCCCTGGACAACCCGACACCCACCATAGAAACCTTCCATGGCGACCACCGTCCCGACGTGAACTTCGGCGAAGGCGGTATCCTGGTCATCAATGCGCAAGCCTGCAAGGGGCTCGAGTTCGATACGGTCATGCTCGCCGACATCGACGAACACTGGTTCAACCCGCGGGAACCGGACGCCGCCAGACGCCTGTTCTACGTCATGGTCGCGCGGGCCATAGAGCGCGTCTTCCTGTTCATGAAACAGGGCGAAAATTCCATTGAGCAAATACTGCCGACGGACCCCGGCATCCTGCGGCGAGGAGTTGTGGATGGCGAACCCTGACATGGACCTGTTTGGCGGGGCAAGGCCGCACCGGCCAGTGGAGCCGCAGGAACCGCGGTCTCCGGCCAATGCGCCGGCTTCGGGATTCCTCGTCACCAATCACCTGAACCTGCTGTACATGCTCGCGGCAGGCATGGTGATGCCCCCGGCCGGATTCGGAGGCAAGTACTATCGGGACACCCTGGCGTGCTGTTCCGGCTGGATTCCGTTGTTAGTCGGCAAGCGGGTGCCGGCCGATGCGGTCAAGCTGTCCACCAGCGAAGCCGGGCATCTCCGGCCGGTGGTCGTCGAGATGGAATTGACCGGCCTTGCAGGGACGGTGGCGGCATTCGGTACGGAAGGGGCGCGGGAGTTGCGGTTCCCCGACCAACTGAAGGCCGGCGAAAACGTGCTCCTGATCCCGGCGCCGCTGCCCACCTCCCGGATCAGGCACATCGCCTTCTCATCGCCCGAGGACAAGCGAGCGGTCGAACGCGAGGCCCTGGAATTCGCCAACGTGCCGTTGGGGAACTTCAAGCGCAAGACCATGAAGACCCTGTTTGCCAAGTCGTCGGATGTGGAATGGCCGCCGGGGCAGGCGCCCGCGGAACGGGCAACGCCCCTGCGAGCGCCCTTGGCCGCCGGCGGCATCATGGCAATGCTGCACCACTTCGCCCACCAAGGGGACCTGTCGGTCGCAGCGTGCCGTGGCGCTTTCGACCCGGATGAGGACCTGACGCCGCCCGTGAACGAATCCGTCCTTGGCGGACTCCGGGCGTGGATGCGAGACGGCCGCGCATCGTCTCCGGCGGCTACAACAACGGAGCCGGGCGGTTCGGGCGGCTTGCGGAACGCCTTCCGGGAAGCCCTGCTATGGGGCGCCGTCGACCGCCTCCTGGACCGGAAGGACGCCGATCCTGCGGCGAACGCGGAGGACGTACTGTTCGACTACCTCGATGCGGAAACGCCGAAGCTCGATGCGCGCTTGCAGGCGGGCGCCGGGAAGCTCCGCGACACCCTCGTCTCCCTCACCGGACTGGCGGACGCCACGCCCAGCGAGTTGTTCGACCGGCACGAAACGCCTCTGGCGCGCGCCATGATCCTGCTCTTTCTGCGTGACCGCTGCACGGAACTGCTCGAATTCCGTAACGACCGGCTACGCGAGCCGGACTGGCTCACGGCCGCCATCCTGTTCGGCGCACGTGAAGGCTGGGCGGGTCTGCCCCTGCCGCTGCGCGACGTTCCCGGACTCGCGGACGCCGTTTCTCACCGCATGGCGCAAATGGCGCATCGGATTGCCGGAACGGACATTGACCTCGGTACTCCGCCGGCCAGAGCCCGCCCTTTGCGGGAGTTGTTCGGCGACGGCCGCGCCTGGGGCGCCAAGCACAACGCCGCCGCCGCCGAACTCGCTCGGGCACTGAAGTGGGATTGCGTTCGCACGCGGATCAGGTTTGCCCAAGGCGAATACAAACTCACTGTCCAGGGTGGTTCCGTGTACATCGACCTTCCCGGCGAACCCGGATTGGACACCAGGGTCGACCCGGAGCGGTTCTTCCGCTGCCTCGCCGAAACACGCGTGGGAGCCGGCGTTGAAGAGAAGGTGCGCAAGACCCTTGGTGTCTGAACCGTCGTTGACAGGCAGCCGCGCCATTGCCCGCCGGACCGCCGACCGGCGGCTGACTCACTGACGCCGCGCCCGGGGCGCGTCGAGCGCGTAGAGATCCTCCAGCGAATACCAGCCGTCCGCCCCCTCCTTGCCGGGGGGTTTGCGCCGCGCGAAATAGCGGCGCCCCAGACTGGCGCCCCGACTGTTGGGATAGAGCGCCACCTTCCGTTCCATCTCGCTTTCCAGTGCCCTTGACGAATTCACCGAACCCCACTTGCACTCACCGAGATCGGTCCAGTTGTCGTCGCGCATCCCCACGACGTCGACCTGCACGTCGGCGCTCCAGTACTCGCCCACCTCGAAGCCGGCCGACACCCCTTCCGCGGCATAGATGAGCGGCAGCGCCTCCCGGCAGAGGCTTTCGAAGCAACCCCCGAACCAGGCGTCGAGTGCCGGCGCGATGCGGTCGTCGAAGGCACGGGCCGGGCCGGCGCCGCGGATGACGCTCATGTTGGGGAACACGAACCGGAACCAGAAACGCAGGAGCGGGTCGTCCATGGCGAAACGCATCCGCTTCGAGTTCGGCCGGCGGCGGTCGAGGGGGTAGCGCCGTCGCAGGTAACCGAGGTCCACCAGTTGTTGAAGGTAGTAATGGAGGTTGCGCTCCGGCAATGCGGTGGCCGGGGCAATTTCCCGGGCGGTGACGTGGCCGGAGGCAACGGCGAACAGGACGGCGTGGTACGGAGCGACTTCCCGGAGTTCCTCGCGCAAGAGAAAGGTGGGTTCGTGAAACAGCGGGGCAAACTCGTCCAGCAGATGCCGGCGGATGTTCTGGGCGATGGAGGCCGATTGGTCGAGACAAAGGAGATATTGCGGCAGACCGCCGACGAGGAAATACGCCCGAGCCCGGTCCTCCAGCGACCAGCGTGGATGGAACCGGGCAGCTTCCTGGTATCCGAACGGGCGCAGGTGTATCTGTGCCGTGCGGCGTCCGAACAGCGGGCTTGCCTGACCCAGCACTTCCCGCTCCATGAAGCCCGGGTAGGAACCGCACAACAGCAGCACCACGTTCCCGGCGCCCTTCCAGTGCCGGTCCCAGCACTGCTGCAAGGTCGCGAGAATGTCCGGACTCGCAGCGGCGATCCACTGGAACTCGTCCAGCGCGAGGACCAGCTTGGCGCCGGGCCGCGCCGCCGTCCACTGCTCGGCCACGGTGAGCAGCGCTGTCTGCCAATCGGTGGCGCGAAGCTCGGCAAGCAGCGGCATGCGGAGAGCGGCGGCGGCTTCCTCCATGAACCCGCGAACCTGCAGCGCGGCGGGCGACTGCTGTCCGAGGTAATATATCCCGGGCTTGGGTGTCATGAACCGCAGGATGAGCTCGCTCTTGCCCACCCGACGCCTGCCATAGATCGGGATGAACTCGGAGCGCTTCGACGCGAAGGCCCTTTCCAGGAGCTCCAACTCCGAAGCGCGCCCGATGAAATCCGCCATGTCGTCACTGTACCGGAGTTCCGGCGTTATGACAAGTCGTGTTTTGACAAGTCATATTTTGACAAGTCATGATTCGACGTATCCTGACCGTGTGCCGCTTCCGGAATCACCGGAATTGCGGGTACCCATTGACGCGGCTCCGGGCTGGCCTTGCAATGGGCTGGAAATTGTGGTGCAAGGATGATCCGTGTCACGAAACCAACACTCAAGGAGGAAACTGATGCTCGCTGTCAAACCCAAACACAGGTGGGCCGTCGCCCTGGGCGCGGCGTTGTGCTCGTTGTTCCTGGTGGCCGGAGCCTACGCGGCCGATGCTCCCAAGAACCTGAAGGAGCTGGTGGAAGGCGCGAAGAAGGAAACCACGCTCCGGGCCATGTGGTCGTCGTCCAGCCTGAACGGCGGCAAGGGCTTCGGGGAACTCATCGCCGGCATGAACAAGATGTACGGCACCAACATCAAGCCGAAGTTCACGCCGGGGCCCTCCATGACCCGCATGATCGGCAACCTGACCCGTGAATTGAAGGCCGGGCAGCCTGCCAGCACCGATGTGGTTTGGGGCAACTCCGGCGGCGTGTTGCAGGCCGGCAAGGTGGGGCTGTCGCGCTCAATGAACTGGAAGGCGTATCTCTCGCGGCCGATGTTGGATCCCAGGCCCGGGTTCAACCCCGTGGCCAAGAACGGTATCGCGCTGGCCTCCGCGTCCACGCTCGTCGGCATCACCTACAACTCCGATATGGTCAAGGGCGACGACATCCCCAAGAGCATGCACGACGTCCTCGATCCCAAGTGGAAGGGCAAGATTGCCTCCACGCCCTACGCCGCGGGCCTGCGCGAGTTCGCCATGAGTGACCTCCTGGGCAAGGAAGTCATGGTGGACTACACCAAGAAGCTCGCCGCGCACATCGGCGGCCTGATCCGGTGCGGCTCCATGGACAAGCTCACCAGCGGCGAGTTCGTCATGCTGGTGTTCAGTTGCGGCGACCAGTACGTCAACCAGGCGACGCGGACCGGCATACCGCTGGGCTACGCGGTGGTGAAGGAGGCGGTGGTCTCCCACACCCGTTATGGCCACGTGCCGGTGCATTCGCAGTCGCCCAACGCCGCCGCCCTCTTCGTCGCTTACCTGCACACGCCGGAAGCCCAGAAGTGGATGTGGGACAAGAACGGCTTCGACTTCCACCTGTACCCGGAATCCAACGCGCGCAAGAATCTGAACGCCGCCGAGGCCCAGGGCGCCAAGGTGGTGATCAACTCTCCGGAGTGGCTGGGAAGCCAGAAAACATATCGCCCCACCCGCAAGGAACTCGAGAAGATCCTGGCGGAAGGGCAGACCAAGTAGCGGTATAACGGCCGCGGGCGGGCCGTCGTCGGCCCGCCCGCATTCACTCCATGGAACAAGTCGCAGGCTGGCCGCGGCTGCGTGCCCTCCGGCCCAAGGTATCGCCGCTTCTCGCGGGGCTCGCCAGCGCCCCTTTGCTGGTCATCTTTGTGCTCGTGGCCGTGCTGGTCTGGATCAGCTTCCAGACCGGCATCCTCGGCAGCTTTGAAGCCAACTACAGCCTCGACAATTACGCCGAACTGCTGGGCGACCCTTTCGTCGCCCGGGTCACCCTCAACACCCTGGTCTTCACCGTCGTCGCCACACTGGTGGCGTTGGTCATCGGACTGCCCATCGCCTGGCTTACCGAGCGCACCACCCTGCCGGCCAAGGGTCTGGTGTACGCCACCATGACCCTGGGACTGCTGATCCCGGGCATCTACACGGCCATGGGCTGGACCTTCATCGCGCACCAGCGTGTCGGCTTCCTCAACCGCTGGATGGTGAGCACGTTCGGGCTCGAGCACGGCTTCATCAACATCGCCACGCCGGCGGGCATGGGCTTCGTGCAAGGGCTCAGCCTCGCGGCGCTGGCATTCATCCTAACGGCGCAGATGTTCCGCGCCATGAACCCGTCGCTGGAGGAGGCCGCCAAGATCCACGGCATGAGCTTCTTCGCCACCCTGCGCCGGGTGACCCTGCCGCTGGCGTTCCCGGCCATCCTGGCCGCGGTCATCTACATCGCCACCATCGCCATCGCCACGTTCGACATCCCGGCCATCATCGGCCTCGGCAACCGTGTGTACATGCTCAGCACCTTCGTCTACCTCAAGACCAACCCCGGCGACGACGAGTTCCCGGAGCATGGGGTCACCGCGGCCCTGGGGGTCCTGATGATCGGCGTGGCCGTGCTGCTCACCTGGTGGTACAGCTCGGTGCTGCGCCAGGGCCACCGCTACGAAGTGGTCACCGGCAAGGGCTATCGTCCCACGCTCGTGGACCTGGGCCACTGGGGCTGGGCCGGTTGGACCTTCATCGGCCTCTATGTCCTCGCCTCCAAGCTCCTGCCGCTGCTGCTCATCGCCTATGTCGCGCTGACCCCTTACGTGGCGCCGCCCTCATGGGAAATGCTGAGCCGCATGTCCTTCATGGCCTTCGAGCGGGTGGACTGGGATCTCGTTTACCGGGGGCTCACCAACACCGTGTTGCTGGTGGCGCTGGTGCCCACCGTCACCCTGGTCATCGCATTCGCCATGTCCTGGCTCATCGTCCGCTCCGGCAGCCGCTACCGCTATGTGCTGGAGTTCGGCGCGTTCCTCCCGCACGCCTTGCCGGAGGTGATCCTGGCCATCGCCGCGCTGCTGCTGTCACTGTTCGTGCTCAAGGGGTTCCTGCCGCTCTACGGCACGGTGTGGCTCATTGCCGTCGTCTACGTGGTGTCGCGGCTGGCCTTCGCAACCCGCGCCTTCAACAGCGCCCTGCTGCAGATCCACAAGGAACTGGAAGAAGCGGCCTACACCTCGGGCCTCTCCCCGGTGCGGACGTCGTGGCGCATCCTCGTACCGCTGCTGCGCCCCACCATCATGTCCGTGTGGATCTGGTCCGCCATCCTGGTGTACAGGGAGCTCACCGTGGCGGTGTTTCTCATCAGCCACGACAACATCACGCTGCCGGCCGTCATCTGGAGCTACTGGAACTCCAGCGCCACCAACCTGGCGGCCTCGGTGACGTTGCTGATGACCGTCGTGCTGACGCCGCTCATTCTGGTCTTCTGGTGGTTCGGCCGGCGCTCGCTCATGCCGGAATCGTAGTGGATTGCCGGAGATTTCCGCCGACCAAGCTGTGTTGAACCTCTGCTCGGGTAAGAAATCGGCACCCACGTCCCTTGCCGTCGTTCCCGCGGAACAGGCTGTGTCAAAACTGATGAGGCGGAAACCCCTCAAATCGTCATTCCCGCGAATGCGGGAATCCATGGGTGGAGAGGGGTTGAAACGGGCGTGTTTCCCCGCCTCGCCCCGCCTGGATTCCCGCTTCCGCGGGAATAACGTTCCGTGACGTGGGTGCGTAGGGAGTTTGATGAAGCCTGTTGCGTGGGAACGAGGGCCTTTCAACTCTAGTTGAGACGGGACCGCAGCCATGATGGACTCCAAGATAGTCGGTACCTCGGTTCTCCGGGCCGAGGGCCCGGACAAGGTCACCGGACGCACGCGCTACGCCGCGGACATTCCGCTTGAGGGCATGCTCTGGGGCAAGATCCTGCGCAGCCCGCATCCCCACGCGCGCATCCGCTCCATCGACGCCGCCCGGGCACGGAACGCGCCCGGGGTACGAGCCGTGGTCACGGGGCCGGACGTCCCGAACCACTTCATGGGCAAGCAGATCCGCGACCTGCCGGCGCTGTGCTGGGACCGGGTGCGCTACGTCGGCGACCGCGTGGCCGCGGTGGCGGCGGATACGCCCGAGCAGGCCGAGGCCGCGCTGGCGCTCATCGAGGTGGACTACGAGGTCCTGCCGGCGGTGTTCGATCCGGTGGCCGCCACCGAGCCCGACGCGCCGCTGCTGCACGACGACGTCGCCGCCTACGACGGCGCCCCCCGCGAACGCCTGGCCACCGACGTGCGCAACGGCCTCACCCGCCTGGCCTGGAGCAAGGGGGACGTGGAGCAGGGCTTCCGCGAGGCCGACGTGGTGCTGGAGCACACTTTCCGCATACCCGGCCGCCATCAGGGCTATTTGGAGCCCCATGCCGGGCTCCTCGCCATCGATCCCGACGGCCGCGTGCAGGTGTGGGCCTCCACCAAGGACCCCTTCCGCACCCGGCGCATGCTCGCCGACACCCTCGGCATGGAGCACACGCGCGTGCGCGTCCACTCGGTGAACGTGGGCGGCGAGTTCGGCGGCAAGGGGGACGCGCGCGATCTGCCCGTGGCCTACTTCCTGGCGCGCGCAACCGGGCGGCCGGTGAAGATCGTCATGACCTACGCGGAGGAACTGGCCGCCTGCAACCCGGACGAGGCCACGGTCATGACCATCCGCAGCGGCGTCACGCGCGACGGCCGCATCGTCGCGCGCCGCCTCAAGGCATGGCATGCGGGCGGCGCCTACGGCGGTACCAAGGCCAGCGCGTCCTTCGCCACCTGGCACTACGTCGGCGGCCTCTACCGCGTGGACAACGCCGAGTTCGAGTTCCTGCAGGTCTACACCAACACCACTCCCGGCGGTTACTACCGCAGTCCGGGCTCCATCCCGACCTTCTTCGCGCTGGAGTCCCACACCGACATCCTCGCGCGGGAGCTGGGCCTGGACCCCGGCGAGTTCCGGCTGCGCAACGTGCTGCGCGCCGGCGAGGAGGACGCCATCGGCAAGCGCCTGCCCGGACTGCAGGTCCACGCGGTGCTGGAGCGGGCGCTGGAAGCGGCGGACTGGCGCGCGCCCCGGTCCGACCCCAACCGCGGCCGCGGTGTGGCCGTCTACGGCCGGCACATCTCCGGCGGCGAGACCGGCATCTCCGTCACCGCCGAGACCGACGGGACCCTGACCGTGCTGAGCCCCACCGTGGACCAGGGTACCGGCACCCACACGATCCTGCGCCAGCTCACGGCCGAACAGATGCAGGTGGCGCTGGAGCAGGTGCGCGTGGCGACCGGCGACACCGACACCGTGCCCTACGACACCGGCGCCCGCGCCAGCCGCGTGACCTACGTGGCGGGTCTGGCGCTGGAGCGCGCCTGCAACGAGCTGCGCGACAAGCTCGCGGCCCACGCCGCGCGAATGCTGGAGTGCGACCCCGGGGACGTGGTCTACGCCGGAGGCGCGTTTTCGTTACGGGCGGACCCGGGACAAAACCTCACCCTGGCGCAGGTGGCGGCCCGGAATCCGGACGATCGCACCGTAACCGTGGAAGAGGACTTCCGCTACCCCGACGAGACCACCTACGTGTGCGCGCAAGTGGCGGAGGTGGAAGTGGACCCGGAGACCGGCGCCACCCGGGTCGAGCGCATCGTCACCGCGCATGACGTGGGCACCGTCATCAACCCCGTCACCCACCAGGGGCAGATCGACGGCGGCGTCGTCATGGGCCTGGGCCAGGCGGTCATGGAGGAGCTGGCGCTGGACAACGGCAAGGTGGCCAACGCCAACCTGGGCGACTACAAGCTCCCGAGTATCCGCGACATCCCGCGCCTCGACACCGTGCTGGTGGACTCGGCGGGCGGGCTCGCGCCCCACGGCGGCAAGGCCATCGGCGAGTTCGCCAACAACAACCCCCCGGCGGCCATCGCCAACGCCGTGGCCGACGCCGTGGGCGTGCGCCTGCTCGAGATGCCGGTGACGGCGGAGAAAGTGTACCGCGGGTTGAAGGAGCGGAGCGGGGCACGGTAACGTAAAGGCTCTTGCACCCTTCGACTTCGCTCGGCGGCCTGGCTGCGCCTGTCCCGAGTTTTGACGAAGGGCTCAGGCCGGACGGCCCGCGCTTTCGGCCGATTCTACCGCCGATCAGACCTGCAACGGAGGAATGACATGCTGGAAGATAAAGTGGTCGTGGTGACGGGCGGCGGCAAGGGCATCGGACGCCATGCCGCGCTGACGTTCGCTCGGGAAAAGGCCAAGGTGGTGATCATCGACGTGAGCCAGGACTGGCTCGACAAGACCGGACCGGAGCTGGGCGAACTGACCGACGCCCTGGGCATCAACGCCGACGTGCGCGACGAGAACGCCGTGCGGCGCGCGTTCGAGCAGGTGGTCCACCGCTTCGGCCGCATCGACGTGCTGGTGAACGACGCCGCCATCGTGCCGCACTTCGCCTGGGGCATCCCGCGTTGGCCCATGGTCCGCGACATGGACCTGTCCTTCTGGAACCGGGTCATCGAGACCAATCTCGGAGGCACGTTCCTGTGCTCGAAACACGTGCTCGCGCACATGGAGCCGCGGCGCTCCGGCCACATCATCAACCTCTACGGCGGCGGCGGGGTCTCGCCCGGGGGCGCCTGCGCCTACGTGGTGACCAAGGACGCCATCTGGACCTTCAGCCGCTACCTGGCGGAGGAAGTGCGCGAATCCAACGTGTGCGTGGTGACGTTCTCGCCGCGGGTCCCGATCGTGACGGAAGGAGCCCCGGAGGACGCCTTCACACGGCTTCCGACCCCCGAGATCCTGGGCCAGGGTTTCGTGCTGGCGGCGCAGGTGCCGATGGAGGATTCGGGGCGTTGTTTCTACTACGAGGACGGCAAGCTCGTCCCCTCCAAGGACGGCCGCTACGACCAGTAGCGGCCTAACTAACGCATCGCCAGCGAGCCGTCCGCCGGGCCGAGAGCGGCCACCATCCCGGCATAGGAAGCGAGCCCGAAACGACCCTCAATCTCCTCGCGCCAGATCCCGTCAAGAGCGTCGCGCACGTCCAAGGGAAGCCTGTCCACGTGATCGCCCACCCGCCCGCTCCTCAGCTTCGACGATGAGCCTCCCGGCGGAAGGCCGGCGGCGGCGTTGCGCGCGGCGCGCACCACGTGGTCGTCGAACCGCGATCCGTGGGCCTTCATGAAGTCGATGGAAGACTGTTGCACCACCACTTCCAGCAACTCGTCATCGAGGGGACAGCCGATGAACCCGGCGATGCGCCGCACCGTGCCCGGCACGTCCGCCAGAGCGGACTCGTAGCTCAACAGCAGCACGTCCCGCCGGAGGCGTTGGGGCCACCACGACGCCACGTGCTTCCAGTAGCCCCGGTCCCGCGCCGGCGCGAGAAAGAAGTTCCGGGCGTAGTCTTCCAGGGTGATGGCCCCTGCCTCGAAACGCCATCCCTCGTGGAAGTGGTACATGGACACCAGCACGTCCTTGGGATCCCGGATCATGGAGATGTAACGCCCTCCTTTGGGAACGTCATGCCAGCTCAGGTGACTCTTGAAGGCCCGGGGTTCGGCCACCTGGGAGGCGTCGGGTTCGATGCCGAGATCCAGCGCCAGCTCGAGCCACGGCACCACGAGGGTGATTTCCTCGAAGTCCATGGACCCGCGGGTCCTCAGCCCGTGCACGATCTGCTGCAGCCAGGTGGTGCCGCACTTGGGAAAGGTGGCGATGAGAACGTCGGAGGGCCGGGGCCGAAACGCGAGGGCGGCCGTGCGGCTGGCGGCGCTGCCGATGCCGCCCCGGAAGGAGCTCATCTCGGCGATTGAGCGAGCGCGCTTGAGAACGGGTGCCGCCGGGCTCATGTCGTGTCCGATCACGCGCTGGACGGCATTTCCGCCGCCAGGCGCGTCACCACTCCTCGTTGATGAACGCCAGCATCCGCTCGGCGCCGTCGCGCTCCGTGAACTGGGCGTTGAGGCGGCGCTTCATGTTGTCGACTTCGCCGCTCTGCAGGCGCTCGTAGAGCTGTCCGCGCTTGCCGAACGGCGTCATGACCAGGTCCGCCGCCACCGCCAGGAGGCGCAGGTGCTCCTTGGTGGTCGGGGCCAGGCCGCGGAAATAGCGCTCCACCAGCGGCCCCAGCTCGGCCTCGGCCAGGTCCGAGCCGCCCCCCGTGAGGACCAGCGAGCTGGTAAGCAGGTCCTCCATGTTGCGCTCGGCACGGTCCGACGCCTCGATGCTGTGGACCCGGTACGCGGGGCTCAGGAGCGGTGCCCAGAAGCCCGCCGCGGTCCGGTAGCCCCGGTGCTCCGCCATCTCCACGCAGTCGCGCTGGATCTCCAGGTCCTTGATGAAGGTGGCCAGCCCGATCTCCGAGCCGGGGGTCTTGTGCCGCCCGGACCACTCGGTGAGCAACTGCGCCACGCCGAGGAAGGTCTCGAGCTTCGTGATGAGACGCACCATGGTGGCGTACTGCGCCCAGGTCTGGATGTTGCGGTGGAACACCCCCACCACCTCCGGCGCGCGGTACGCGAAGATCCGCTCCCACGGCACCACCACGTCGTCGAACACCAGCGTGGCGTCGATCTCGTCGAAGCGCGCGGTGAGTGGAAATCGCTCCGGGTCGACGTGCTCGGCGTACAGGTCCCGGCAGATGATCTTGAGGCCCGGGGCGTTCATGGGGATGGCGAAGGCGATGGCGTAGTCGGGCTCGTCGGCGCCCCGAGGGCGGATGGGGTACACCAGGGCCTCGTCGGACAGCGGCGCCAGCGTGGCGAGGTTGCGCAGGCCCCGCACCACCGGCCCCTCCGAGGTCTCGCCGACGATGTGGAGGAACAGGTCCGGGTCGCGCTGCTCGCTCGCGCGCTTCGAGTGGTCGTAGAACTGGTCCGTGAGGGCGTGGGTCAGGCACAGGTCATGGGCGATGCAGTGCTGGTAGTAGGCCCTGGCGTTGTCGCCCCAGCGCGGGTCGTGGGCGGCAAGCGTATCGGCGAAATCCAGCATCCCCACCACCAACTCCGCGCAGAACTCCGGGTAGCGCCCCATCTGGCCGAAGGTCTCCCGGGACCACAACTCGATGTTGCCGCGCTTGGCGCGGAGATCATCCGCATCCACCGGCGGAAGATAGCTGTAGGAAATGCGCTCGCCGGCACGCACCACGCTCATGGTATCGCCGTCTTCCGCCGACGCCTGCCGGTCGTAGAGGTCCGCCAGGGTCTTGATGGTGCCGGTGAAGCCGGGATGGATGGTCACGTCCTCGATGCGCTTGCCCGCGTGCCACACCTCGCGGCCGTCGCGCAGCGACTCGATGTAATTCCTGCCGGATCGAATGGCCATAACCCTGATCTCCCGACGAAACCCGCGCCCACCGCTCGGGTGCGCGAATCCCTTCGATCGTTTTGGCGCGGGGCGAGAAGCCGCTAAGAAGGATGGGGCGAGCACACGCCCGTTTCCGGCACACCCGTCATGACACCCTGGCTCAGAGACTTCATCGACAACCGCGTCTTCGGACCCAACCACCGGTGGTG
Source organism: uncultured Syntrophobacterales bacterium (assembly GCA_964519455.1). Classification (GTDB taxonomy): domain Bacteria; phylum Desulfobacterota; class Binatia; order UBA9968; family JAJDTQ01; genus JAJDTQ01. Next base: position 248,753 of record CAZFIU010000001.1, on the reverse strand, counting down.
GGCCCTGTGGGTGGTCGTGATCTCCGTCTTCATCGCCACCACGGATGTCGGCATGCTTACCATAAGCCTGCCGGTCATCATAACCGAGTTCCGCGCGGATATCACTTTCGCCGGCTGGATCGTATTCGTCTACGCGCTGGTGACCGGCGCCCTCTACCTTCCCTGCGGCCGGCTCTCCGATCTCCTCGGGCGCAAGCTCACGTTCTCCGCGGGTTTCCTGGTCTATGGAGTAGCCTCGGCCCTGGCTGGTCTGGCCGACGGCCCTGCCCTCTTGATGACCTGTCGCGTGGGTCAGGCCGTGGGCGCGGCCCTGATGATGACCAACACCTTCGCCCTCACCGCCAGCCTCTTCACCGGCGCCGACCGGGGCCGGGCCATGGGCCTGTCCGGCGGCCTCGTCTCCGCCATCGGCTTCACGCTGGGGCCCGTGGTGGGCGGATTCATCACCTTCACGCTGGGATGGCGCTACATCTTCTTCATTTCCAGCGCCCTGTCGTTCATCGGCTTTGCCGCGGCCCGCTTCCTCCTGCTGGACGATCGCGACGCGGGGAAAAAGGCCCGACGGGAGCCCTTCGACTTCGCCGGCGCCGGCCTGTTCGCCGTCGGACTGACTTTTCTGCTGCTGGGCATTACCCGGGGCGGGCTGGGCTACTGGGGCTTCGTCTTGAGCGCCGTCTTCCTCGGCCTGTTCGTGTGGCGGGAGGCGACCTGCCCCTACCCCATCCTCGATCTCGCGCTGCTGCGCATTCTGCCCTTCGCCGCGGGCAACATCGCGCGCCTGTCCACCTTCGTGGCGCTCAGCACCAACGAGCTGATGATGCCGTTCCTGCTGCAGCTCGTGCTGGGCATGGACCCGCTGGAGGCCGGCGGTCTGATGACCGCCATCGCGCTCGTGCTGATAGTGGTGTCGCCCTCCGCCGGCTGGCTCACCGACCGCATCGGCTCCACCGCTCCGGCCGCCGCCGGCGGCGCCGTGGTGGCCGTGGCCATGTACTCCATGAGCTTCCTGGGCCAGGACTCGACGCCGGCGGAGATCGTCCCGCGACTGGCCCTGCTGGGCGTGGGCCTGGGGCTGTTCCAGACCCCCAACAACCACGGCCTCATCAGCTCCGTGCCCCCGGAGCGGCTAGGCATCGCCTCCTCGGTGATCTCCATCATCCGCAGCGTCGGCCGCTCCCTGGGCACCGCCACCGCGACGGCGTTCGTGGGCATGCGCCTGGCCGCCGTCACCAATGAGTCCGGTCCCCAGGACTTCGCCGCGCTGAACCTCGCGGAAAACCCACGGCTGCTGGAGGCCTTCATGGAGGGGTACGGCTACGCCTACATGACCGCGGCGTGCCTGGGACTGAGCGCGCTTGCGTTCACGCTGATCGGGGCGGCGGGGAGGGGCGCGGGCGCGCGCAAGCGAACGTGAGAAGCCGCCTGGTACGGTGAGTGCAGCAACGCTTCACGCGTAAACCCGGACCGCGTCGTGCCGAGGGGTTTTGCCCGGCTGTCGACCCTCTCCACGAGGTCAGCATCCATCGTTAACTGTATGACTTTCATAGCTATAACCTACCTTATCCACTTCGCTATACAAGCCTTTTCGAACGAAGCGAAGTCGAAAGGGGTCAGTCAAAAATCGCCGGCCTTCGGATTGACGAGAGCCAGGGCGTCGTCGAGGAAACCGGGGTGCGCGACAAGGACCGGGCCTCCGCGAATCAGGTCGATATCGCGGAACCCCGACCCACAGCCGGCCTCCTCGCATATCACCAGCCCCGCGGCACAGTCCCAGCTATTGAGGTGGGCTTCGTAACAGGCCCCGGCGAACCCCCGTGCCACCAGAGCGAGGCTCAACGCCGCGGAGCCGAGCCGCCGGTAGTCGTGATCGGACCTGACGATCCGGTCCACGAGGTTCAGGTACGCGGCATGATCGGTGCGGTTCGAGCGCCCCAGAAGAATAAGGCCGTGGCGCGTCGACGCGTCGCCGGCCTTCATGGAAACACCGTTGAGGCTGGCGCCCCTACCTCGCGCCGCCGCGTACATCTCGTCCCGGTCCGGCGCGTAGATCACGCCGAACTCGATCCGGCCTTTCAGCGCGAAACCCACCGAGATCGCCCACAGGTCCAGGCCTTCGGCGAAGTTCGTCGTTCCGTCGATGGGGTCGATGATCCAGAGGCGCTCTCCTTCCTCCGCCGTACCTTGTGTTTCTTCGGCGAGGATTGCGTCACCCGGAAACGCTTCATGGATGGCCTCGACGAGGCGCGCTTCCACGGCGAGGTCCGCATTGGTCACCCAATCCTGCCTGCCTTTCTCGGAGACCACCAGGGAGGACTGCCGCAACGATCGCGCCAGCGAGCCGACTTCACGGACGACGGTCTGGGCGAGCTCGAAGCGCGGGCTCAGCGCGTCTCGCACGGTCATGATCAAGCCCCGTGCCGCACTTCCGTTCCAACGGCCGGCTGCCCGCCCTCGTCTTTGGCCGGATAACGGTGCAGGCTGCCGCTGTCGGTAAACAGGTCGACGGCGCCCCCGGGTGCAGGACGCGGCTTTCCGTCGCCCTGGGTTTCCACGACGAGCTTGACGCCGGACGCGCTGCAATGGAGGAGCGCGCTGGAGCCCAGGTATTCGACCAACTCCAGCCTGGCCTCGATGCGCAGATCGTCGCCGCCACGCGGCTCAAGGCGCAGCTTTTCGGGCCGGACACCGACCGTCACGTCACCGTCAAGTCCGACCATCGTGCCGGGCAGGAAGTTCATCGGCGGCGAACCCAGGAAACCGGCGACGAAGAGTGTCCTGGGGTTCTCGTAGAGTTCGTCCGGCGTGCCCACCTGCTCGATCCGTCCGTCGTTCAGGACCACGATCTTGTCGGCGAGGGTCATGGCCTCGGTCTGGTCGTGGGTCACGTAGACGGAGGTGGCGCCCAGGCGGTCGTGCAGCTTGCGTATCTCCACGCGCATCTGGGTCCGGAGCTTGGCGTCCAGGTTGGACAGCGGCTCGTCCAGCAGGAACAGGCCGGTGTTGCGCACCATGGCCCGGGCCATGGCCACGCGCTGCCGCTGTCCGCCCGATAGCTGCGCGGGCTTGCGGTGGAGGTAGTCTTCCATCTCGACGATGCCAGCCACCTTCCGGACGCGCTCCGCTATCTCGGCGCGCCCGAGGCCCTGGACCCTCAGAGCGAACGCCAGGTTGTCGAACACCGTCATGTGGGGATAGAGAGCGTAGTTCTGGAACACCATGGCGACGCCGCGCTTCTTGGGCGGGAGATGGTTGACCACCTTGCCGTCGATGCTGCACGTGCCGCCGGTGATCTCCTCGAGGCCGGCGATCATCCGCAAAAGGGTCGATTTCCCCGATCCAGACGGCCCCACCAGGACCGCGAACTCGCCGGCGTCGATCCTGAGCGAGACGTCCCGTATGACCTGAGTCGACCCGAAGGACTTGGCCAGATTCTTGAGTTCGATGTCCGGCATCCCGCTCCGTCGCCGCCCGCGAGGCTCACTTGCCAACTTGGCCGGGTGCGCCTCCTGCCGTGACATGGTCATGGACCGGAGCCGTCGCGGACACGACTCTACGCGTCGAACCCCGGACTATCAAGGGAGTCGGAACCCGGTGCATCTCCACGGGGAGCGCCGGAATGTCCAGCCGTCGCAGCAGACGTTGCACGATCCAGCCGGCGACTTCGTCCACCGGCAGCCGTAGCGTCGTGAGGTTGTAGGAAGGCGACGAGGCTACCGGTATGTCGTCGAAACCGATGACGGAAAGGTCGTCCGGAACACGCAATCCCACCGAAGCGGCAGCCTCAAGCACACCGATGGCCAGGATGTCATTGACGCAGAAGATCGCCTCCGGCCGCTCCGGACCCGACAACAGCATGAGGGCATTGGCGAAGCAGTTTCCCAGCGACGTCTTCACGGTCCTGACGTCAGCCCTTCCCTGCAGGGCGGAACGCAACCCCTCCACGCGCTCATCGTCCGAAAACGTGTCTCTCTCGCGCCGCACCACGACGACGCGCCTGGCGCCGGAACGGAAGAAGACCCTGGCGGCTCTGCGCGCCCCTTCGATATTGTCGGCGACGATGCAGTCGACACCCGGAGCCTCCAACATGCGACCGAAGAGGATGACCGGGATGCCCAACCGCGCGAGCCTTTCGCTGGCCGACCGCGAAATGTGCCCCGCCGCCACCACCACGCCATCCGTCTGGTAGTCGAGCGCGATCATGGCTCCAGGATCGCTGTCGCCGTGACCGGCAGGGACGATCAGCAGGCGCTTGCCCTTCTTGAAAAACCCGGCCGACAACGCCTCCACCAGGGCGGCGTCGAAGGGGTTCCGCAGCGAACCCATCACCAGCGCGATCAGTTGTGTGCTCGACTGGGTGAGACTCCTCGCCATGACGCTCGGCCTGTAGCCGAGCTTGTCCGTGGCGGCGCGCACCCTGGCCGCGGCCTCCGGCGATGCCTGGCCGTCGCCCGACACCACCCGGCTGACCGTGGCGGGCGAAACCCCCGCCAGGACGGCCACGTCCTTGATCGTGACCCGTTTCATCATTCCCTGGTTATAGGGCGTGCCTGCAAACGGTTTCAACCCTTTTATATTGCCTTCATACTCTTGTAATCCAGGCATGTTGACAATAATGCTGAAAACGTTTTAGCGTGCAGCCGTTCGGTTCCCAAGCCAGAGCGAACCGGTCGGAAAACGAAAAGGAGGACTACGTCATGAAGCTCTCAAGGATTTTGGCCTTCGTGTTCGCCGCCGCCCTCTTGACGGCCTCGGCCGCCATGGCCGAGAAGCTGGTGATCGCCGGACGCGACGGAGGGTACGCCTCGGCCTTGTCGAAGATGGTCGCGGCCTACAAGGCGGCCAATCCCTCTCTCGAAGTCGACCGCCTGGAACTCGGCTACGGCGGCCTGCTGGAAAAAGTCACCATCTCCATGCGCGAAAAGGCCGGTGCCTACGACGTCATCATGCTCGATGACACCTGGGCCGTGGAGTTCATGTCGCGCGGCTGGCTCGCGGACCTCGACAAGCTGGGCGGCGGCATCGACAAGGACTTCGTCGGTTCCGCGGTGGCGGTCTCGCGCTATCCCGTCGGGAGCGGACCGCTCTACGCCGTGCCTTTCGTCGGCAACGTCGAGCTCTTCGCCTATCGCTCGGACCTGATGAAGAAGCACCTCGGCGGCGCTCCCAAGTCGTGGAGCGACGTGCTCAAGGCGGCCAAGGCCGTGAGCGCCGGCGAGAAGGGCGTCTCCGGCGTAGTGTTCCGCGGCAAGAAGGCCAACCCCATCGTCACCGGCTTCCTGCCGATCCTCTGGGGACACGGCGGCCGGGTCGTGGACAAGGACGGCAAGGCGGCGCTGGACTCCGATGCGGCGCTCAAGGCCCTGAACCTGTTTCTCGAGCTGAAGAAGTCGGCCCCCAAGGGCGTGGAGACCTACAACTCCTCGGAGGTGCGCGACGCCCTGATGCAGGGGACCACGGCCATGTCCATCGAGCTGTGGCCTTCGTGGGCTCCGTCCCTGGACGACCCCAAGAAGTCGCGCGTGCCGGGCAAGATCGAGATCATGGCCGCCCCGGGCGAGACGGAGCAGTCGAGCCCCATGCTCGGCACCTGGCTGCTGGCCGTTCCCGCCGACGCCAGGAATCCCAAGCGGGGCCGCGCGTTCATCGACTTCGTGACCTCCGCGGCCAACCAGAAGGCCCTGGCCCTCGAGTTCGGCACCCCGCCCACGCGCGCGAGCATCTACGCCGACGCCGACGTGGTCGCGAAGTACCGCTGGTATCCGGCGCAGTTGAAGGCCCTGCAACAGGCGCGGCCGCGCCCCCGCATCACCCAGTGGAGCAAGGTGGAGGCCGTGCTGGGCGACTACCTGCAGCTTGCCCTCATCGGGGAGATGAAGGCCAAGGATGCCCTGTCGGAGGCGAACCGCCAGGTGGCCAGAGCGCTGAGCCGCTAGGCGGCTGTCCGAGTCATCCAACGGCAGCGACACGATTGACCAGAGTCTGCCTCTAGTATAGTCCCCCCGAGGGAGGGCGGCGCCTCGAACGGCGCGGCCCCTCCCTCGGGATCCGAGCAGATGCACCGGCGCTCCAAAGCACTGGCCCTCCTCCTGCTGCTGCCCGCGCTGGCGCTGTTCGCGGCGCTCACCCTGTATCCCCTCGCACGCGTGCTCGCGCTGTCCCTGTTCATCACCGACTACGGCTTCGAGGGCGCGACCTTCACCGGCCTGGGGAACTACGTCGAGCTCTTCTCGCACCGCTTCTTCCGCATCGCCACCTGGAACACCATCGTCTTCGCGGTCCTCGCCACCGCCAGCGAGGTCGGCATCGGCCTGACGCTGGCCCTGCTGGTCAACGGCAGGGTGCCGGGGCGGCGCTTCGTGATCCCCGTGATCGTCATGCCGTACGTCCTGTCGACCATGGTGGTCACCGCCATCTGGCGCGCCTGGTTCCACTATGATTTCGGGTTCCTCAACAACGTCCTGCGGGCGGCGCAGGTCCCGCCCGTGGAATGGCTGTTCAATCCGGACATCGCGATGCTCTCGCTCGTCATCGTGGACGCCTGGCAGACCGCGCCGCTGACCTTCATCATCCTGCTGGCCGGCCTTCAGGTGATTCCGCGGGAGGTGTACGAGGCTGCCGAGGTCGATGGCGCGGGACCCGCGCGGATCTTCCGCTCCATCACCCTGCCGCTGCTGGCGCCCTACCTGTTCCTCGCCGCCCTGCTGCGGAGCGTCGACGCCTTCAAGATATTCGACAAGGTCTTCGCGCTGACCGGCGGCGGCCCGGGCCAGGCCACCGAGACCCTGTCCATGTACGTGTACCGGCTGGGGTTCAAGTTCTTCGACGTCGGACTGGCGTCGGCGGCGTCGATCATCATGGTGGTGGTGGCTGGGGTGCTGGCCGCGTTTTACGCAGCCAAGCTCCTGAGGGGGTCCTCATGACGGGCGGAAGTTCGGCGGGCGCCTGGGCGCGCGGCGCCGCCACCTATCTCGCGGCGGTCCTGTTCCTGCTGCCCATCGTGTGGATGGCGGCCACGTCCCTGCGTCCGCCCATCGAGTACATCTCCCCCTCCATTTCTCTCTGGCCCTCGTCCGCGACCCTGGAGCACTACCGCGCGCTCATGGCCGACGACGTCGCGGGCAAGGCCCTCAACAGCATCATCGTCGCGCTTGGCGCCACCAGCCTGTCCCTGGCCGCGGGGTTCCCCGCCGCGTACGCGCTGGTGCGTCTACGGTTTCCCGCCAGGCTGGACATGGCTTTCCTGGTCTTCGTGCTGCTGGTCAAGCTCACACCGCCCATCTCCCTCGCCATCCCGCTCTACCAGGTGCTGCGCGCCCTGTCCCTCCTCGACACCCTGATGGGCCTCATCATCGTCTACCAGGTCTACACCCTTCCCTTCGCCATCTGGATGCTGCTGGGCTTCGTCCGGGACGTACCCGTGGAGTACGAGGAGGCCGCCCTGGTGGACGGCGCGTCGCTGGCGCGCAGGCTCGCCTGGATCGTCGTTCCCGTCATGATGCCCGGCATCATCGCCACGGCCGTCTTCGTCATGATCCTGAGCTGGAACGAATTCGCCTACGCTCTTCTGTTCATCCAGTCCCCGTCCAAGTTCACCCTGCCCACCTTCATCGCCACCCTCATCACCGAGGACGAAACCTTCTGGGGCAAGCTCTCCGCCATCGGGTTCCTGGCGTCCCTGCCGATTCTCTTGCTGGTGGGTTTCGTGCAGAAGGGTTTGACGAGGGGGTTCGGGGGCGGGCTGAAGTAGGCTGGCCACTAGCTAGTTCCGGTCAACCAGCCTCACCTTGTCGACATCCATCACGGACAACCTGTCGCCGGTGGCTTCGGAGTCCCCCGGGCGATAGATCCCGATCTTCAAATGCGGCTCGCCGCAAGCGCGTTTTCGGTGGATTTTCTTGTTGTCGACGACCTTCTTCTCGTCAAGGTACAGGTCATAGGATGTCGAGGGGTTGAAGTCGAACCGGACGTTCACCCATTTCCCGAGAACCTCCTCCACAAGAAAGGGCCTTGTAGCCCCCAAGAGATACCCGCTGCTGAATTTCACCATGACCAGGGGACCGCCTCGGCAACCGCTGACGGATTGATGTAGTTGAAGAAAGTCCTCCCGGTCGCTGTCGAAGCCCTTCACGAACCTCACCCTGTAGGTCAGCGAATAGTCGCGGTCCTTCTCCAGCGTGGTCGTCTGCTTGATTTCCGCCCGCTCCCAGTATGGCGCTCGGCTCCTGCGGCGGTTGTCGCTGCCGCATCCCCCGACCTGACCGTTCTTCAGGGTGAAGCGCAGGAACCGCTCGCCATTCTCCCGAATCCACCGCGTGGAGGAGTATTCGGGAAGATCACAGTTCTCATAGAACATGACGTTCCAGTCCCTGTCCTTGTAGGCCGTCTTGTTGACGTAGTCGAAGCTCCGGCCGGCGGTGTAGTCGGCGAAGGCGAGATGCGTCGCGGCGAGGAGCACAGCGACGGTTATGAGAAGACTTCTCATTCTCCCTCCCCTTGTCGTGGTGCTCTACGTCCGGAAATGGTGTGCCCGCGCCATGCTACCTCTCGCTGGCATCTTGAAGCGCTTCGTCGAAGTGATGCACACGGGCCAGAAGTTCCTCTCCCGGGTATCCGGCGGCCACGGTTTGCCATCCGACAAGATCCGGGCGCCGCCCGAAGAGCACGAATACGATACCATCCCTGGTCGGTCCGGGTTGCAGCCCCCGGTCGACCCGCCAGCCACATGCACCACCCGAATGCAGAGCGGCGGATGGTGCCGTGAGCCCTGGTGCGCCGCCGCTCCGAAGACGATCCGCTTCGCTCTGGCAGTCCCGCCAACTATCCCGACCGCCGGTCAACGTCGCCGGGGCCAACTCGGACCGTAGCAACTGCGGCTCCCCGATCTCCACCGCCCAGAGAGCCCGGCGAACTGTCGCCAAGTCTTCCGGATCACTTATCTCCTCGTGACGAAGAAACTCCGCCCACGCGCCGTCGGCCGTATCGGTGAAGTAGTGCGTCAACTGACCCGGCATATTCCATCGACCCGCGGGCTGTGACGAATCTTCGCGCAGGAACGGGAAACGAGGATCGGCGTGCCGAAAGACGATCATGTCGCAGGCGACGGTCCAAGGGAGGCGGCCAGCTCACGCACTTGCCGGGGTCCCTCGTCGTGCGGTTCCCAATCGCCTTCCAGCAACTGCGCGGGCGTATTCCCGTCAAGTAGTTTGCGGGGACGGCGGAACCAGCGCCGGACTCCGACATCATTGTACGCACCCGCCAGATCACCCACCACGAACGCAAGGAAATGTAGACGAGCTGCGACTCCATCAGGCGTAGTCCGTTCGCCGGCGAAATAGCGACGAGCGCTGGAAATCGAGATCCCGATGAGTTCGGCCATCGACTCCAGCCCCAGAATGCGTTCGACGGCCCGCCACTCCCGGTCAGGAACCGGCGACTCGTCGAGCGCCGCACTTATCTTCCAGAGAATGACCGACAACCTTTCGGGACCGGCACTCGCGGCCGCCTGAAGCTCCAGATTAAGCCCCCGAGCGACACCGGCATCGGCCAGTCCCCTTTCCAATCCCTTCATGGCAGTCTCGTCCAAACGCGCAATTTGGCCGGACAGCAAGCCCATTGCATGGGCCCGGGTGAACGCCTCGACCGCCGCGGCAACCACCGTCGGGGCCTCGAACGGGCTTGGATCGGATTGCCTTTGGACTTTCGCCATGATCCAATTGTTATCCTGCAAACGGCCTCTTGTCAATCATCCAAGACGTGCCTTCGCAACGTCGCGCCAAACCGGATTGGGCGCTGTGTTCCTCCCTGCGCTAGAGGTATCAATGTCAGCTAGACGGTCGCAAGGAGGTCTTGAACACCGCCCGAACTCCTCCGAGCGCACCGCCCAATGATCACCACAAGGGATTCCGGGAGGTCGCCCGCTTGACAAGACCCTTGCGTTAGCCTGAACTTCGAGCGACAGTCGATAGTAAGTGATTGAAATTGAAGGGGAAAGGATGAGATTCGGGTAACGGTTACTGAGTACGTTCGAGGCGCACGCCCAAGAGTTTGAAGATTTGGGTCTGGAGAGGAGTGGGGCGGGTAATGATGTCGAAGGGTTGCGGGTGGTGGAGATGGGAGGCGAGGACGCGGTTTTTGGCGATGGTGGCCAAGTCGTTGAGCAGGGAGCGGAAGCTGTGAACGGGCCAGCCGCTGGCGGTGGTTTTGCGGGCAGCCTTGTTCTTGGCGGCGGGGGAGACCTGAGCGGGGGCCACCACGAGGGGCGCAGGGCTTGAGCGGCTTGGGGGTCGTGGTCGTCGAAGAGCAGGGGCTTGAGCCGTTGGCGCATGTGCCACTCGACATAGTAGGCGAGCATGCACAGGAAGACGTGGGCACGGACCCCGTGGGCAGCGTAGTGGAAGATGGGGCGGACTTTGAGGTCGACGGTCTTGTAGCTGCGGAAGGCGCGTTCCACTACACTGAGACCCTTGTAGGCGCCCACGGTTTCCTGGGCATTCAGCACGGTCGTGGGTACGTTGGTACGGATGACGTAGAAGCCGTCGAGGGCGGCTTCCTGAGCGATCGCTGCGGCACGGCGTTGATAGGTCAAGACGCCGTCATCGGAGACCGCGGTCTCGAAGTGCTTGCCGACCTTGTGCCGGCCCAAGACCTTGCCGAGGCGCTGCTGGATGCGGCCGGGATCGGTCAGGCGGCGTTTCTCTCGGGTGGTGGCGGCAGCGATGCGGTCGAGTTCCCGTTCGGTGGCCTGGAGCAAGGCCTCGCGCTTGCGCGCCCGCTCTTTGGCCAGCAGGGGATTGCGGCATACGATCAGGCGTTCTGCGGGGTAGTCCTCCGAGGTGATCTCGGCCAAGTGGCGCTGGTCGAACAGCGAGGGCTGCAAGGCGCCTTCTTCGGCCAGCCTGCGGATGGCCGGCGCGCGCAAGGCGCTGATCCAGTCCAACCCCGCGGGGTGCACTTCCTCGCGGATGCGCGCGCTGGTAAGCATGCCCCGATCCCCCACCAGGACCACTCGGGAGAGAGCGAAGCGTCGGCGCAACTTGTCGATCTGGGTGCTCAGGGTGCCCGGGTCCGCGGTGTTGCCCTCGAACACCTCTACCGCTACGGGACAGCCCTCCCGGTTGCACAACAGTCCGAAGAGGATGGCGGGGGGCGAGTTGCTCAGACTAGAACTTGCGGCTCGTCTTCAGATGGGTGTCGTTGAACCGATTGTTGTGGGCTTGGCAGCTATCGAGAGGGAAGTTGCCGTTGATCACCTTGTCCACCGCCAGCCAGCCCGCAGGACAGAGCGGCGCGGTCGATGCCGACGTCGTCCATGAACTCGAGCCCGCAAACACGCCCCGGGCCCGCGTGCTGGGCCACGCGCTCATGCGGCGGCGAATCGGATCTCGATCGTTTCGGCCGGTTGCTCACCCGCCTCGATTCTTTCAGCGAGCACACGGAGCGCGAGGGCCTCGACCAGGGCCATGGCCTCGGCTTGGCTCCTCCCGTATTTCAACACGCCGGGCAACTCCAGTACCTCGGCAATCCAACGTCCGTCTTCCTCTTGCTCCGTTTCAATGGTGAATCGCATCACGCAAACCTCACCGGGACTTCCCAGAGCCCCCGCTTCTCCCCTACAGCCCGTACAGCCGGCGCGCGTTGTCGCTGAGGATCTTGCGCTTGACGTCCTCGGAGATGTCGGTGCGTTCCCGGAAGACCTTGATGGCGTCCACGTCGCTGGAGACGTCGGTGTGGCCGTAGTCGGTGCCGATGACCAGGCCGTCTTCGCCGCTTTCCTGCACGATGTAGGCCAGATCGTCGCTGTTCTCGCAGGTGACGAACATGCCGAACTCACCCATGGGGTTGTCCGGCCACTCCAGCCCCAGCACCCGGCAGCGCTTGCTGACCTCGTGGAGCATCCACGGCACCCACTGGGCGCTGGCCTCGATGAAACCCCAGCGCAAGTCAGGAAACACCCGCGGGATCTCGCTCAACAGGATGTCGCTGAACGCGCCGACGGTGGGCACCCGGAAACGGTGGAAGTTGGCCGCGTTGGACACCGGGTGGCTGCAGAGGTCGTTGAACCAGGGGCTGCCGTTGGCGATGTGGATGGCGATGGACATGTCCAGCCGGCTGGCCTCCTCGTAGATGGGGTAGAAGTAGGGGTCCACCAGGAGGCGGTTGCCTTCGTACGGCCGCATCAGCACCGCGCACGCGCCGTGCTCCTTGCCGAAGCGGATCTGGTCCAGGGCATCGGCCATGCTGAGGGTGGGCGCCATACACGACCACCGCAGCCGCCCGTCGGACTGGGACCAGATGTCCGCCAGCCACCGGTTCCAGCTTCCGCACAGGGCCACCTCCACCGGGGCGCGGTCGGTGACCTGCTCGATGAACATGGTGTTGTGCAACACCTGGACGTCCACTCCCGTGTCGTCCATGTGCTCGAGCCGGAGCCCCACGTTGCCCAGCTCCATGGACTCGTCGGCGTCGGCGAACTTGCGGCCCACCCGCCGCTCACGCTCCCGCAGCGCTTCCTCCGAGAACGCGGGGAAACGGAAACCCTTCACCTTGCCGTCCACCACCCAGAACTGCTGCCTTACGCCCGCCTCCTCCGCCGCCGCCAACGGCACCGGACGGTACTGGCGTTCCGAGGGATCGAGGAAGTCCCAGGTGCGTTCGCATTCCACCACGTGGGCGTCCGAGTCCACGATCAAAGGCTTGCCGTTGCCGTCTCCGCTCATGGTCTGCTCCTTGAATGGTGCGTCGTTCCCGATGAGGCTAAGCAATCCGAACGCGCTACAGCGCGTACAGCCGCCGCGCGTTGTCGCTCAGGATCTTCTGCTTCACGTCCTCGGACAGGTCCGTGCGCTCGCGGAACACCCGGATGGCGTCCACGTCGCTCGACGTGTCGGTGTGGCCGTAGTCGGTGCCGATGACCAGGCCGTCCTCGCCCGTCTCCTGCACGATGTACGGCAGGTCGTCGGTGTTCTCGCAGGTCACGAACATGTTGAAGGCTTCCATGGGGTTGTCCGGCCAGTCGCGGCCCATGGTCCTGTAGCGGTTGCGGACCTCGTGCAGGATCCACGGCAGCCACTGGGCGCTGGCCTCGATGAACCCCCAGCGGAGCCTCGGGAACACCTCCGGGACCTCGCTGAAGAGCACGTCGGCGAAGCCCCCCACGGTGGGGATGCGGAAACGGTGGAAGGTGGAGCCGAGCCTTACCGGGTGGGTGTAAAGGTCGTTGAGCCAGGCGCTGCCGTTGGCGATGTGCACGGCGATGGCCATGTCCAGGCGGCTGGCTTCCTCGTAGACGGGGTAGAAGTACGGGTCCACCAGCATGCGGTTGTTCTCGAACGGCCGCATCAGCACCGCGCAGGCGCCGTGTTCCCTGGAGAAGCGGATCTGGTCGAGGGCATCGGACATGCTCAGGGTGGGGGCGAGGCACGACCAGCGCAGGCGTCCGTCGGACTGCGACCAGATGTCCGCGAGCCAGCGGTTCCAGCTTCCGCACAGCGCCACTTCCACCGGCGCCCGCTCGGTCACCTGCTCGATGAACATCGTGTTGTGCAGCACCTGCACGTCCACGCCGGTGTCGTCCATGTGCTCCAGCCGGAGCCCCACGTTGCCCAACTCACGGGCCTCCTTGGCCTCGGCGAACTTGCGGCCCACCTGTTCCTGGCGTCGCTGCAGCTCCTCCTCGGAAAACGCCGGGAAGCGGAAGCCGCGCACCTTGCCGTCCACCAGCCAGAACTGCAGCGCCGCGCCGTTCTCCTCCGGGGACGCCAGCGGCACCGGCCGGAACTGTTTCTCCGAGCCCTCCAGGTAGTCCCAGGTGCGGTCGCACTCCACCACGTGGGCGTCGGCGTCCACGATCAACGGCGTTCCGCTGGCATCTGCGCTCATGGCCTGCTCCTTCGGGGTCCGGGGACCCGTTCTCCGGCGGGCGCCGCGCGCCCGCGCCGTTTCCACGCGATTCTTCTACAGCACATCCCTTTTACTGCAACTCGGCGAAAAAGTCGTTCCCCTTGTCGTCCACGATGATGAAGGCGGGGAAGTTCTCCACGTCGATCTTCCACACCGCCTCCATGCCCAGCTCGGGATAGTCGAGCACTTCCACGCGCTTGATGTTGTCCTTGGCCAGCACCGCCGCGGGACCACCGATGGAGCCGAGGTAGAACCCGCCGTGCTTCTTGCACGCGTCGGTGACCTGGCGCGAGCGGTTTCCCTTGGCCAGGGAGACCAAGCTGCCGCCGTGGGACTGGAACAAGTCCACGTAGGAATCCATGCGCCCGGCGGTGGTGGGGCCGAAGGAGCCGGACGCGTAACCTTCCGGGGTCTTGGCCGGCCCCGCGTAGTAGACCACGTGGTCCTTGAAATACTCCGGCAGCGGCTCGCCCGCGTCGAGCCGTTCCTTGATCCGGGCGTGGGCCAGGTCGCGCGCCACCACGATGGTGCCGTTGAGCGACAGCCGCGTCTTCACGGGATGCTTCGACAGCGTGGCGCGGATCTCGTCCATGGGGCGGCCGAGGTCGATGCTCACCACGCTGTCCGCGTCATCCTCTTCCACGAAGTCCGGCAGGTACCTGGCCGGGTCGGTCTCGAGCCGCTCCAGGAACACCCCGTCCCGCGTGATCTTGGCCTTGGCCTGGCGATCCGCCGAGCAGGACACGCCGATGCCCACCGGACACGAGGCGCCGTGCCGCGGCAGGCGGATGACCCGCACCTCGTGGGTGAAGTACTTGCCGCCGAACTGCGCGCCCACGCCCATGGCCTGGCTGATGGCCTGCACCCTGGCCTCCAGCTCCAGGTCCCGGAACGCCCGTCCGTGCTCGTTGCCGGTGGTGGGAAGGCTGTCCAGGTAGCGCGTGCTCGCCAGCTTCACGGTCTTCAAGTTGAACTCCGCGGACGTGCCGCCCACCACGATGGCCAGGTAGTAGGGCGGACAGGCCGCGGTGCCGATGGTCTTGATCTGCTTCTCCAGGAACGCCACCAGCGAGGCCTCGTTCAGGAGCGCCGGCGTCTGCTGGTACAGGAACGACTTGTTGGCGGAGCCGCCGCCCTTGGTGATGAACAAGATCTCGTAGGCGTCGCCCTGCGTGGCGTACAACTCCACCTGGGCCGGCAGGTTGGTGCGGGTGTTCTGCTCCTCGTACATGCTCAGGGGCGCGAGCTGCGAGTAGCGCAGGTTGGTGTTCGTGTACACGTCGTAGACGCCGGCGGAAAAGGCTTCCTCGTCGTTGGCGCCGGTGAAGACGTTCTCGCCCTTCTTGCCGATGACGATGGCGGTGCCCGTGTCCTGGCACGCCGGCAACACGCCGCCGGCCGCGATGTTGGCGTTCTTGAGCTGCTGGAGCGCCACGAAGCGGTCGTTCTTGGACGCCTCCGGATCCTCGAGGATGGCGCGCAGCTTGGCCAGGTGGCTCGGACGGAACAGGTGGGAAATGTCGTGGATGGCTTCGGCCGTGAGCTTCCGCAGCACCGCGGGGTCCACCTTCAGGATGGTGCGGCCGTCCACCTCGATCCCGGTCACTCCCTCCTTGCCGAGGCCGCGGTACTCCGTGGTGTCCTCGCCGAGCTCGAAGATGGGCTGGAACCTGAAATCCGACATGTAGCGGGGTCTCCTTTCCGGACGTGCTCCCCTCCGCCGCCACCCCTGGATTCCCGCTTACGCGGGAATGACGTGAGAGAGGTCGGTCGCGCGGCGCCGTCTTGGCGGGGGACACGTATGGCGGGTCTGGATGGTCCTTGTGTTTCCGACAAGATTATACCCAAACCCTTGACGCCAACGCAAAGTCGCGTAAGATTCGAGCAGCGTTGCCGCCGGGCCGTCGAAGGCCTCCTTGACGACCCTTCGTTGACATCCGTTTCCGGCGGCGCGGAGAACGAGTTTCAAGGAACGAGCCTCAAGGAACGAGCCTCAAGGAGTCCCGCATCTCATGAGCATACGCGGCAACACGGCGATCGTCGGCATCGGCGAGACCCCGGTGGACCGCCTGGGCCGGCGCCCGGGCGAGCGCCGCCGGACCATACCGGAGTACCTGACCTGGGCGGCGCGCCTGGCCATGGAGGACGCGGGCCTCACGCGCAAGGACTTCGACGGCCAGGGGCTCGCGGCCATCTACACCACCAACTACCTGCAACCCTTCTGGCCGGAGGAGACCGCGTCCATCCTGGGCATCACGCCGGCGCTGTCCATGGCCAACGCCAACGGCGGCGCCGCCACGGTGTCGGCGCTGGGCCAGGCGGCCGCGGCCATCCAGGCGGGGTTGGTGGAGCGAGTCCTGTGCGTGGCTGCTTCGTGCACGTTCGTGGAGAACCACAACGGGGCCGAGCCGCGCGATGTACGCGATTTCGAGGTGCCCTACGGCCTGATGGGCGCCAACAGCGGCATCGCCCTGGTGATGCGGCGGCACATGCACGAGTACGGCACCACCCTGGATGCATTGGGGAATATCGCGGTCACCGCCCGCTACCACGCGTCGCTCAACCCCAACGCCTACCTCAAGAAGCCCATGACGCTGGAGGACTACAAGACCTCCCGGATGGTGGCCGACCCTGTCCGCCTGCTGGACTGCGTCATGCCGGCCAACGGCGGCAAGGCGTTCATCCTCACCTCCGCGGAGAGGGCCGCCGACATGCCGCGGAAGCCGGTCTACCTTTTGGGCTTCGGCGAGCAGGACAACCCGAGCTACGGTCCCCGCACCCACTCCGACGCGACGATCATGGGGATCAGGGACGCCGGCGCCCGCGCCTTCGCCATGGCCGGCGTCGCCGCCGACGACATGGACTTCGCCCAGCTCTACGACGACTACGTGATCATCGAGATGATGCAGATGGAGGACCTGGGCTTCTGCGAAAAGGGCGACACGAAGTACTTCGAGTCCACCGACTTCTCGTTCAAGGGGACGCTCCCCATCCAGACCGGCGGCGGCATGATCAACTGCGGACAGCCGTCCACCTGCGGCGGCATGATCCACATCCTGGAGTCGGTCACGCAACTGCGCGGCGACGGCGGCGAGCGGCAGGTGGCGGACGCGCGCACCGGACTCTGCACCGGCCTCGGCGGCCTCCCCTACGGCAAGAACCTCGGCTCCACCGCCGTGGCGATTCTCAGCAACGACAACGGGTAGACACCATGGCTGAAGCACGAACCGAACCCCGGCGCCCCCTCCCCGAGATCACCGAGCTGACCGCGCCCTTCTGGCAGGCCGCCAAGGAAGGACGTCTGGTGATGCAGCGCTGCCGCGCCTGCGGCGAGCTGACGTGGTGTCCGCGCCCGTCGTGCGTGGAGTGCGGCGGCGAAGACCTCGAATGGGTCCAGCTCAGCGGACGCGGCACCGTCTACACGTTCACCGTCATCCGCCAGTTGGCGGGCCGCGGCGCCCGCGCCTTCGAGAAGGACATCCCCTACGTCATCGCCTGGGTGGACCTGGAGGAAGGCCCGCGCTACTACACCAACATCGTCGAGTGCCCGGTGGACGACGTCGAGATCGGCATGAAGGTGGAAGTGGTGTTCGACCCGGTCAGCGACGACATCAGCCTGCCCAAGTTCAGGCCCCGTTCGTAGGCTGCGCGCAACGCGCAACCCTCCAAGCAGAGCGTTGCACGAACGTCAGTCCCGCGGAAGCGGCTGTGTCCAAACTCGTGAGGCCGTGACCCCCCGAAACGTCCTTCCCGCGCAAGCGGGAATCCAGGGGTGGTGAGGCGGGTACAAGCACCGAGCCCGCTAGGCAAGCCAGCCCGCTTTTGCTAATCCACACTTACGCATCCACTATCCCATCCCCCAACCCGGAGGACGCCATGGCAGTCATCGATGCCGATACCCATGTGGACGAGACCGAGGATACCTGGGCCTTCATGCGCGACGGCGATGAGCCGTTGCGGCCCACCACCGCCTACCCTACGGGCCAGGACGCCAGCAACGCCAAGATGCGCTACTGGATGATCGACGGCAAGCGCCAGATCCGTTTCGTACGCACGGACGAGGAGACCCACACCACCGAGGGAGCGCGCGAACTGAAGGACGTGCAGCGGCGCTTGGAAGACATGGACCGCATGGGCGTGGACTTCCAGGTGATGTACCCCACCCTGTTCCTGGTGGAGTTCACCGAAAAGCCCGATGTCGAGCTTGCCCTCAGGCGCAGCTACAACCGCTGGATGGCCCAGCGCTGGGCGGACTCCGGGGGACGGCTCCGCTGGGTCCTGCTGCCGCCCACCCAGAACATGGACGCCTCCCTCGACGAGCTGCGCTTCGCCAAGGAGCACGGCGCCTGCGGCGTGCTCAAGAAGGGCGACCGGGAAGCCGGAGCCTGGGCCAACGACCCCTATTTCTTCCCCCTCTACGAGGAAGCCCAGAAGCTCGACCTGCCCATCTGCTTCCACACGGGCTCGGGCGTGCCGGACTTCACGCCCGCGCGCGAGTTCACCTTCAGCCGCTTCTACCGCATCCTGCTGCCGGTGGTGCACGCGTTCCAGTCCCTGATCGTGCACGGCGTGCCCGACCGCTTCCCCGAGTTGCGCTTCGGCTTCATCGAGGCCACCGCCTCCTGGGTGCCCTTCGTGCTCTACGAGATCCGCCGCCGGCTGGAGAAGAACAAGGAACGCCCCACCAGCGTGCTGCGCTCCACCATGGAGATCGAGGAGATGCCGGAGGACATCCTCAAGCGCAACCGCATGTACGTGTCGTTCCAGGTGGACGAGGACCTGGACTACCTCCTCAAGCACACCGGCGAGGACAACCTCCTGGTGGGCTCGGACTACACGCACAACGATTCGGCCCAGGAGATGGACTTCCTGGGGCTGCTGAAGCAGCGCGCCGACAAGGGCGACCTCTCCCCCGCGGCGGTCACCAAGATCACGCAGGACAACCCCACGGCCTTCTACGGCATCTGACCTTGCCGGCGGCGAGGCTTGCGTGCCCGGCGGGTCTTCGGCGCTCGTTCGATGGAAACACGTAATGGAAGCGACGCCGTCGGCGGAGAAGGAATCACGGTTCTCGTTCGAATGAACGGGACATCGGCGCCAGGAGAGATCGGATGAAGGAATCCCCGGACAAGCCGCTGGCGAACGACGAACTGGAGAAGCGCCTCTTTCCGGGACCCGGGCTCCCCGGCGGCGGCCAGCTCGACGTGCGCGTGGAGGTGTCGCCGCTGCACCCGGACCCGGACGTCCGGGAGGTGGCGCGCCGCTGCAAGCCTTACAACATCGACAGTTGGCACACCGAATGGACCCGCATGGCCGAGAAGAACGAGGCCCTGGCCGCCGGGTTCGAGGACGAGGGGCGCCACGTCACCGCCCACGACTTCTACCGGCGGGCGGCCGAGTTCCACCGGCGCGCGCTGGTGTACATGCCGGAAGCCGATCCGCGCATGATGCAGAGCCATTTCAAGCTCAAGGAGACGTTCGACAAGGCCTGGAGCCTGGTGACGCCGCCCTTCGAGCGGGTGGAGATCCCCTACGAAGGACACCTGCTGGACGCGCTGTTCTACCCGGCACGGGGCAAGGCCGGCACCCGCTTCCCGGTGGTGTACAACTACGGCGGCGCCGACGGCATCCTGCTGCGCGGACTGGAAGGCGACGCCGCCCAGTACGTGCGCCGGGGCATGTGCTTCATCGACGTGGACGGGCCGGGCCACGGCGCCACCCTGCGGGAGAAGAAGCTCTACGCGCCGCCCGACTCGGAACGGGTGGCCAAGGCGGTCATCGACTACCTGGTGACGCGCGCGGACGTCGACCCGGACCGCATCGGCCTCCACGGCTCCAGCATGGGGGGCTACTCGGGGCCGCGCTGCGCCACCGAGGAGAAGCGCATCAAGGCCGTCGCCGTGTGGAGCGGCGCCTACAACCTCGTGGAGGACATCTTCGACTTCTACCCGCCCATCCAGGAGCGGCTGCGCTGGCTCATGGGCGCGAAGGACCTGGCCGATGCCCGCGAACGCATAAAGGAGTTCACCCTCGCGGGGCGGGCACCGAAGATCGAGTGCCCGCTACTGGTGGGCTACAACCACGACGACCGGGTCATGGACCCGCGCGGCGCGGTGCGGCTGTACGAGAACGCCGTCAACGCGCCGCGGGAGCTGCTGGACGGCGTCGGCCACGGCGAGAAGCACTTCGACCGGCGCACCTTCATCGTGGACTGGTTCGCCAAACAGTTGGGGGCGTGATCCCCACAACCGTCCTTCCCGCGGAACACGCTGTGTCGAAACCCCACCCGGATGAGAATCGGCATCAACCCCCCGGATCGTCATTCCCGCGGAGGCGGGAACCCAGGGGTGGAGAGGGGCATGACCAAGACCGGAGAGAGCGCATGCTGACAATCGATGCCGACGCCCACGTAGTCGAAAACGAGGTGACCTGGGATTACCTCGAGGGCGAGGACCGGCGTTTCCGGCCGGTGCCGGTGTCCGCGGACATGCCCTCGGGGGTGCGCCAGAACTTCTGGGTCATCGACGGGCGGATCATCGGCGGGCGCGACAACGTGGGCGCCGACACGCCGCGGGAAACCCGCGAGATGACCGATATCGAGGGGCGCCTGCGGCACATGGACGAGATCGGCACGGGCGTGCAGGTGCTCTACCCCACCGTGCTGCTGCGGGCCTTCACCGAGCGGCCGGACGTGGAGCTGGCCCTGTGCCGCGCCTACAACCGTTGGCTCGCCGACATCTGGAAGCAGGCGCCGGAGCGGCTGCGCTGGGCGGTGCAACTCCCGGTGCTGAGCATGGAGGCGTCGCTGGAGGAGCTGCGCTGGGCCCGCGAGAACGGTGCCTGCGCGGTTTCACTGCGCGGCGTGGAGACCCATCAACCGCTGCACAATCCCTACTTCTTCCCGCTCTACGAGGAGGCCCAACGCCTGGACCTGGCCATCGGCATCCACGCCGGCCAAGGCAGCTTCGCCGTGCTGGACACCTTCGGCGCCGACAACACCTTCACCACCTCCAAGCTCACGGTGGTGGGGGCGTTCCACGCGCTGGTGCTGCACGGAATTCCGCAGCGGTTTCCCGGGCTGCGCATCGGCGCCATCGAGGTCACCGCCCAGTGGCTGCCCTACGTGCTGCACGACCTGCGCCTGCGCTTCAAGAAGGCGGACCGGCGCCTGGACGACGACCTGCTGCGCAAGCAGCGGCTGTTCGTGGCCTGCCAGACCGACGACGACCTGCCCTACGTGCTCGGCTACGGCGCCGAGGACAACCTCATGGTAGGCTCGGACTACGGCCACGCCGACAACGCCAGCGAGTTGCTGGCGCTCAAGGGCATTCGGGACAAGGCCGAAATCGCTCCAGCCGTCATCGACAAGATCCTCGCGCACAACCCGGCCCGCTTCTACGGACTGGCGGCGGACTAGCGGAACGACGGCGTCCTGATCGTACCGGAGCGAAGTCGGAGGACGCCATTCATCAACCTGACTGGAGGACCCCATGCTGGCCATCGACGCCGACGCCCACGTCATCGAGACGGAGCACACCTGGGACTACCTGGAGGGCCGGGACAAGCGCTTCCGTCCGGTGCCGGTGACCGTGGACGTGCCCGAGGGAGGCACGCGCAACTTCTGGGTGATCAACGGCAAGCTCATCGGCGGGCGCGACAACATCGGCCTGGACACGCCCAAGGAGTCCCGCGACATGGCCGACATCGACGCGCGCCTCAAGCACATGGACGAGATCGGCACCGACGTGCAGGTGCTCTACCCGACCCTCTTCCTGCGGCCCGTCACCGATCGCGCGGACGTGGAGCTGGCGCTGTGCCGTTCCTACAACCGCTGGCTGGCGGACATCTGGGAGGCGGGCAAGGGGCGGCTGCGCTGGGCGGTGCAACTGCCGCTGTCGAGCATGGACGAGGCCCTGGAGGAGTTGCGCTGGGCCAGGGAGCACGGCGCGTGCGCCGTGTTCATGCGCGGGCTGGAAACGAATCACCCGCTGCACCACCCCTATTTCTTCCCGCTCTACGAGGAGGCCGCCCGGCTCGACGTGCCCCTCGGCATCCACTCGGGTATCGGCAATGCCGCCGTCTCCGAGGCCTTCGGCAACGACCCGTTCCGCACCGCCAAGCTCACGGTCATCGGCGCCGTCCACGCCATGGTCATGCGCGGCATTCCGCAGCGGTTTCCCAGGCTCCGCATCGGCGCCATCGAGGTGGCCGCCCAATGGGTTCCGCACGTGGTCCGGGACATCACGCTGAGGCAACGCAAGGCCGGCGTGGAGCCCGACGAGGACCTGCTCGAGGCCAACCGCCTCTACGTCGCCTGCCAGACCGACGACGACCTGCCCTACGTGCTCGAGCACGCGGGCGAGGACATGATCATGATCGGCTCCGACTACGGCCACGCCGACAACGCGAGCGAGTTGCTGGCACTCAAGGGGCTGCGGGAAAAGGGTGAGGTGGCGCCCCATGTCATCGACAAGATCCTGCACGAGAACCCCACGCGGTTCTACGGGCTCTCGGGGCACTGACCCGTGGCTATTGGAGCGCGCATGGCAACGACGCCCGTGCTCCGTCATTCCCGCGCGGAAGCGGCTTTGTCAAAACACTGTCCGAGAGAAGCAGGAACCCCCCGAATCGTCATTCCCGCGGAAGCGGTACCCCAGGGGGGGGGGGGCGACGCGGCATGCCCGCCCCGCCCGGCCGGGCGTGTTTTCCGGCTCCCGGGGCAATGACGATTCGGGGGCCGGGAATGACGTATTGGAGGGCCGGGAATGACGAAGACGGACGTCTGTAACTACCTGAATTCATCGGATAAGGGAGACCTGCCGTGAGCGACGCATTCGACCTGCTCCTGGTCAACGGAACCGTCCTCAACCCGGGCGCCGGGCCGCGCCAGGCGCTGGACGTGGGCATCGCCGGCGGCCGCATCGCCGCCATGGGGAAGGACCTCCCTCGGGACGGCGCGAAGCAGGTGCTCGACGTGGACGGCTGCATCGTGACCCCGGGCCTCATCGACTTCCACGTGCACAGCTACTGGGGCGTCAACCCCTACGGCACCGACCTCGACGCGGTATGTGGCGCCACCGGCGTCACCACCACCGCGGACGCGGGATCGGCCGGACCGGTGAACTTCACCGGGTTCCGGCACTTGGTGTACCAGCAGGCGCGCACGCGCATGCTGGCTTTCGTGGCGGTGGCGCAGCACGGGGTCCTCAACGCCCCCGGAGAGCTCGAGAACCTGGGCTTCGCCGATCCCGAGAACGCCGCGCGCACCGTGCGGGAGAACCCTGACGTGGCGGTGGGCATCAAGGTCCGGCTGCACGTGAAGTCCGTGGGGCAGAACGGCCGGGAGGCACTGCGGATGGCGGTGAGCGCCGGCGAGGCCTCGGACTCGCCGGTGATGGTCCACGTGGGCGACACCGGCGTCGCCATGGAGGAGATCGTCGAGACGCTGCGCCCGGGCGACATCGTGACGCACTGCTACACGCCGAAGCAGCCGGCCATCGTGGACGCGGAAGGCCGCCTGCGCCCCGCGGTTCTGGCGGCGCAGGAGCGCGGGGTCGTCTTCGACGTCGCGCACGCCAACGGGCACTTCGACTTCGACCTGGTGGCCCGGGCCATGGACCAGGGGCTCCGTCCCGACATCATCAGCACGGATCTCCACAGAATGAGCGGCACCGGCCCCGTGGTGGACCTTCCCACCACCCTGACCAAGTTCCTGATGCTGGGACTGGAACTGGACGAGATCATCGCCGACTGCACCGTCAACGCCGCCCGCGCCATCGGCTGGGACGACCGGCTCGGCGTCCTCGAAGTCGGTCGCGAGGCCGACGTGGCGGTGCTGGAGGTCGTCGATGAGGAAGCCGCGCTGGAGGACAGCGTCGGCAACCGCCGCACGCACGGACAACGCATCGTCGCCCGCCACACCATCCGCGCCGGCGGTCTTTGGGACACATAAGAACCTCGTTTCACGACGCACCGCACCGTGTTTGGCGAGAGCCGCGGGCACTGGTAGTGTTGCGGAACGTGGCTTGATGGACGAAGACTTGGTGGAGTTGCGTTCTCGCGTCACTTTGTTTTCGGCGTGATCCCGGAGCATGACCCCATGAACGAGTGGATTTTTCGCTACGACGGCTATGACCCGGCCAAGCAAGGCTTGCGCGAGGCCCTGTGCACCCTGGGCAACGGCCGCTTCGCCACGCGCGGGGCGGCGGAGGAGGCCGCGGCCGGGGAGGTGCACTACCCCGGGACCTATCTGGCGGGGTGCTACAACCGCCTGGAGACCACGGTCGGCGACCGCGTGGTGGTCAACGAGGACCTCGTCAACCTGCCCAACTGGCTCTGCCTGAACTTCCGCCTGGACGACGGCCCGTGGTTCGACCTCGCCGCCGTCGAGATCCTCGCGTACCAGCAGGAGATCGATTTTCGGAACGGGCTGCTCACGCGCCGTATCCGCTTTCGCGACACCGAAGGCCGCACCAGCTTCATCCGCAGCCGCCGGCTCGTGCACATGCGGCAACCGCATCTGGCGGCGCTGCGCTGGACCCTGCTGGCGGAAGACTGGTCCGGCAACGTGACCGTGCGGTCGGCATTGGACGGCGGGGTCATCAACGCCGGCGTGGCGCGCTACCGCCAGCTCAACTCCAAGCACCTGGACACCCTCGACAAGGGACGCGTCGGCGAGGACGGCATCTACCTGGTGGTCCAGACCAACCAGTCACGCATGCGCCTCGCGCTGGCGGCGCGCACGCGCCTCTTCCGTGACGATGAGCACGAGGCCGTCGAGTCACGTATTCTCGAGGACCCGGAAACCGTGAGTCAGGAACTCACCGTGACCGTGCGCAGGAAACACGTCGTCACCGTGGAAAAGACCGTGGCGCTCTACTCGTCGCGGGACCGGGCCATCGCCGAGTGCGGCCACGCCGCGCGCGTGGCGGTGGCCGGGTCGGACCGTTTCGTGGAGGCGCTGGAGGCCCACGCGCGCACGTGGCATTCCCTGTGGCGGCGCTGCGAGGTGGAGTTGCCCTCGCGGCCCGAGGAAGAGAAAATCCTGCGCCTGCACGCTTTCCACATGCTGCAGGCGGCGTCCCCGAACACCGTCGGCCTCGACGCCGGCGTGGGCGCCCGCGGCCTGCACGGCGAGGCCTACCGCGGCCACGTCTTCTGGGACGAGCTGTACTTCCTGCCCTTCTACATCGCGCGGCTTCCGGAGATCGCGCGGGCGCTCCTGCTGTACCGCTACCACCGGCTGGACGCCGCGCGCCGGGCCGCCGTCGAGGAGGGCTGCGCCGGCGCCATGTACCCGTGGCAGAGCGGCAGCGACGGCAGCGAGGAGACCCAAAAGGTGCACCTCAATCCCAACTCCGGCCGCTGGCTGGAGGACGACAGCCATCGCCAGCGGCACGTCAACATCGCCATCGTCTACAACGTGTGGCGCTACTACAAGACCACCGGCGACCGCGGTTTCCTGTCCCGCTACGGCGCCGAGATGATCCTGGAGATCGCGCGTTTCTGGGCCAGCCTGGCGCGGAAGAACGAGAACACCGGACGCTACGAGATCCACGGTGTCATGGGGCCGGACGAATACCATGACATGTACCCCGGCGCCGACGCCGGGGGCCTGCGCAACAATGCCTACACCAACATGATGGTGGTGTGGGTGCTGGAGCGCGCCCTGGAGGTGCTGGACCTGTTGGGACCGGGCCGCAGGGCCGAGGTGGCCGAAGAGATCGGCCTCAAACCCGACGAGGAGGAGCGCTGGCGCGAGATCACCCGCAAGATGACCGTGCCGTTCCACGGCGACGGCGTCATCAGCCAGTTCGAGGGCTACGACACGTTGAAGGAGTTCGACTGGCACGGCTACCGGGCGAAGTACGGCAACATCGAGCGGCTGGACCGCATCCTGGAGGCGGAAGGCGACTCTCCCAACCACTACAAGGTGTCGAAGCAGGCGGACGTGCTCATGCTGTTCTACCTGCTGCGCACGGACGAGGTGCAGGCCCTGTTCCACCAGCTCGGATACGAACTCGACGACGCGGCCATCCGCAAGACCGTGGACTACTACAGCGCCCGCACCTCCCACGGCTCGACCCTGAGCCGGGTGGTGCACGCCGCGGTGTCGGCGCGCTCCGACCCGGGCTTGTCCTGGCGCTACTTCACCGAGGCGCTGCAGAGCGACGTCGCCGACATCCAGGGCGGCACCACGCCGGAGGGCATCCACATGGGCGCCATGGGCGGCCTCGACGACGTCCTGCTGCGCCGCTACGCCGGCATCGAGACCATGGGCGAGGCCCTGAGCCTCGACCCCTGCCTGCCCGACGAGTTGCCGGCCCTGCGACTGGCCATCGGCTACCGCGGCCGGCGCGTGGCGCTGGACCTCACGCGCGAACGCGTGCGCATCACACTGGAGGATGACTCCCCGTCACCGCTGGAAGTCGTGGTCCGGGGGACGGGGCATGCGCTGGGTTCGGGGGACAGCGAGATTTCACTCAGCCCGGACGGCGCCGGAACGTAGCCTTCCGCGCCACGGCCTGGTTTCTTCGACCTTCCATCCGGTTCCCGTGTCCGGACCTGGCGACCGATCGCGCCGCCCACCGCCGTCCCCTCCACCTTGATGTGCTCGACGCGTTCGCTCCAGGCTTGACTTCGCACTGGATAATCCCATACTTTCGCCCGATACGGCCCACAAGAGGCCCGGCATTCCGAAAGGGGGGTAACTCAATGAAACCCGATACACAAATTCGCGGAACATCGTGGAAGCGGACAGGCGCACTGGTCGCCGGCACGGCGCTCCTTCTGGGCTTCCTCGCCGCCGGCTCCGCCTGGGCAGCCTCGAAAGAGCGGGTGATCATCTACAATGCAGGCAGCATCGACTCCCTCCACCCCTACAACCACAGCCTGGGTCCGGCCTACTCCATCTGGGAGCACATCATGGAGCCGCTGGTGCAGGTGGACGAGGAGCGCGGCGCCTACGTGCCCAAGCTGGCCGAATCCTGGGAGTTGAACGGCAAGGAGTGGACGTTCAAGCTGCGCAAGGGAATCAAGTTCCACGACGGCACGCCGCTGACGGCCCACGACGTGGAGTTTTCGTTCAACCGCATCAAGACGGACAAGAACAGCCTGCAGCGGCGGCAACTGAGAGAGCTGGTAGAGATGCGGGTGGTGGACGACCACACCATCGTCCTGGTGACGGACACGCGCAACGTCGTGTTTCTCGACAAGCTCAAGACCCGCTTCGTCATGAGCAAGGCCGCGGCGGAGAAGTACGGCAAGGACGTGGACAAGCATCCCACGGGCACCGGGCCCTACAAGTTCAAGAGCTTCAAGCGTGACGGCGACCTGGTGCTGGAGCGCAACGACGACTACTGGGGCTCCCCGAAGCCGCAGATCAAGACCATGGTGTGGCGAAAGGTCACCGAAGAAGCCGCCCGGGTCGCGGCCCTGGAGGCCGGACAGGCCGACGTGATCAATGCCGTGCCGGCCCACGAGGCGGAGCGTCTGAAGAGGAACCCCAGGATCGACATCAAGTCGGTGCCCGGCGGGCGAATCTACTTCCTGGCCCTCAACCCGGGCTTCAAGCCCTGGGACAACAAGCTCGTGCGGCAGGCGGCCAACTATGCGGTGGACGCCTATCCCATCGTGAAAAACATCTTCGATGACCTCGGTTACGTGGTGGAGGGCGCCGCCGCGAGGCAGCACATCGGCTACGACCCCAACGCCAAGCGCCGCCACTACGACCCCAAGAAGTCCCGTGAGCTTCTGGCCAAGGCGGGATACCCGGACGGGGTCAACGTGAAGATGTACTACTCCGCGGGACGGTATCCCAAGGACACCGAGGTGGTGCAGGCCATCGCGGCCCAGATGAAAAAGGGCGGTTTCAACGTCGAGCTGATCACCCAGGAATGGGTGGTGTTCTGGGGCAAGTCAGGGGTCAACGGCGGCAAGCTGCCCTTCTACTACGTCAGCCGGGGCAGCGTCGTCGACGCGCACACGCACTTCGAGCAGTACTTCAAGACCGGCGCGAGCGTCCGTATCGACTACAGCAACCCCGAGTTCGACAGGGTCATGGCACTGCAACAGGCAGAAACCGATGCCGCGAAACGTGACGAGCTGCTGCACCAGTTGGGCCGTATCCTCAAGGAGGACTCGCCGTGGGTGCCGTTGTGGAATCTGGCGGACCTCTACGGCGCCGCCAGCAACATCGAGTGGAAGCCGCGCTCCGACGAGAGGATCCGTGCCTGGGAGATGAGGATCAAGGAATAGCCATATCCCTTGCATTGGCGCCCATGCAGGTGTCCCGAGGGCACCGGCATGGGCGCCGCGAACGGCCGGCCCGTTCACGCATGGTACTTGATCTCGCCGCCCACCACCGTCATCTCCACCTTGATGTCCTTGATGCGCTCCCCCGGCACCTCGAAGGGGTCCTCGGCCAGCACCGCCATGTCCGCCAGCTTGCCCGGTTCCAGGGTGCCCTTGAGGTGCTCCTCGAAACCGGCGAAGGAGGCATGGGTGGTGTGCAGTTCGAAGGCTTGCCGCACGCTCAACGCTTCCTCGGGCACCAGGGTCTCGTCCCACAGCATGCGGCGCGACACGTAGGCGCCGATGTCGCGCAGCGGGTCCACCGGCCAGTAGCCCGGCGCGTCCGAGCCGCCCGCCATCTTCACGCCCGCCTCCAGCAAGGTCTTGAACGGGAACGCCCCTTCCAGGCGCTTGGCGCCGATGGCGGCGCGGATGGAATCGCCCACGAAGTAGCCCAGGGAGATGTTGGGAATGGCCAGGACGTCCATGCGCACGAGGCGCTCAATGCGCTCGGGCGACATCAACCAGTTGCCCATGTGCTCGATGCGATGGCGGTGGTCTTGGCGCGGCAACGCCGCCAGCGCCTTCTCGTAGGCGTCCAGCGACATGTCGAAGGCGCGGTCGCCGATGGCGTGGACGCAGCAGCGGAGGCCCGCCTGGTGGCAGCGCAGCACGGTCTCGTCCAGCTCGTCCTGCTGGATGCGGACGAGCCCGCTGTAGTCCGGCGTGTCGACGTAGGGTTCGTAGAACAGCGCGTTCCGCCCGGTGATGCCGCCGTCGATGCTCATCTTGACGCCGCCCACCCGCAGCCACTCGTCGCCGAAACCGGTCTGGAGGCCGGTCTCCAGCACGCTGTCCGTGCTCATGTCCGACTCGATGATGCGCAGCAAGAGGCTCGAGCGCATGTGCAGGCCGCCCTCCGCCCTTAGCTCCTGGTAGGCGCGCACCGCGGACGGGTCCTTGACGATGTCGTGGATGGTGGTCACGCCCCGCTCGAGAGCCTGTTGCACGGCGAAGGCGATGCCCAGCTTGCGCCGGGTGGCGTCGAACTCCGGAATCACGCGCGTCACGATGTGCTGGGCGCGCTCGTGCAGGATGCCGGTGGGCTCTCCCGTGTTGGAGTCCCGTTCGATGGCGCCTCCGGCCGGGTCCGGCGTTTCCCGGTCGATGCCGGCCAGTCCCAGGCCCCTGGAATTGGCCACTGTGACGTGGGCGCCGAAGGAGACGGACGTCGGATGCTCGGGGACGGCGGCATCGAGGTCGACGCGGTCCGGGAAGCGCTTGTCCTTCATGCGAAAGTCCTGCATCGGGCTTCCCTGCGCCACCACCCAATCGCCCTCGGGAGTCTCCGCGGCCTTCCTGGACAGGCGCGTGAGCACCACGTCGATGTTGTTGACCGGGCCATAGAAGTCGCGGACGTCCACCAGCTCCCGGTCCGCCAGCCCCTTGTCCGCCAGGTGCACGTGGGCGTCGGTCAGTCCCGGGATGACGGTGAGGCCCCTGAGGTCCACCTCCCGGGTCCCGGCGCCGGCCAGCCGCCGCACCTCGTCGGAGGAGCCGACGGCGACGATGCGTTCGCCGGAACAGGCCACCGCCTCGGCCACCGGCGTGCCGGGCGCGAACGTGCGCACCTTGCCGTTGAAGAAAACCGTATCGGGATAGGGCAAGCGTGTTCCAGCCATCGAGCTCCTCCAGGGTCGGGTTTTGGACGCCGGCTTCCGCGGCGCAGGCCCCATGAATATAGCCGTGGCGGCGCAACGTCAATCGAGGCGTCATTCCCGGCCCTCCAATACGTCATTCCCGCGAAAGCGGGAATCCAGGCGGGGTGGGACCTGGGGCAATGGGGCCGCCGCACCACCACCCCTGGATTCCCGCTTTCGCGGGAATGACGATTCAAGGGGTTGTCGCCTCTCTCGGATGGTATTTGACCCGACCGCTCCCGCGGGAATGACGATCCGAGGCGGCGGAGAACCCCTTCAGGGTTGACTTCTTGCGCGACTATTTCATATGTATCGCCGGATACGGACCGCGAAGGGTCCGCATTCCGAAAAGGGGGAAGGCTCAATGAAATTCGATGCAGGTACTCGTGGAAGTCTGTGGAAGCGGACAGGGGCCGTGGTCGCGAGCGCGGCGCTCCTTCTCGGCGTGCTCGCCGCCGGCGCCGCCTTGGCGGCCTCCAAGGACAAGGTGGTGATCTACCACGCGGGCGGCATCGATTCGCTCCACCCCTACAACCACAGCCTGAGCCCGGCCTACGGCGTCTGGGAACACATCATGGAGCCGCTCGTGCAGGTGGACCAGAAGCTCAACAAGTACGTGCCGAAGCTCGCCGAGTCCTGGGAGTTCAAGGGCAAGGAGTGGGTCTTCAAGCTCAAGAAGGGCATCAAGTTCCACGACGGCTCGCCCTTGACCGCGCACGACGTGGAGTTTTCGTTCAACCGCATCAAGACGGACAAGAAGAGCCTGCAGCGCCGGCAACTGCGAGAGTTGACGGAGATGCGCGTGGTGGACGACCACACCATCGTTCTGGTGACCGACACGCCCAATGTCGTGTTCCTGGACAAGCTTCAGAGCCGCTTCGTCATGAGCAAGGCGGCCGCGGAGAAGGCCGGCAAGGACGTGGACAAGCACCCCATCGGCACCGGACCCTACAAGTTCGTTAGCTTCAAGCGCGACGGCGACCTCGTGATGGAACGCAACGAAGACTATTGGGGCTCCCCCAAGCCGCAGGTCAAGACGATGGTATGGCGCAAGGTGACCGAGGAGGCGGCGCGGGTGGCGGCCCTGGAGGCCGGGCAGGTGGACGTCATCAACGCCGTGCCACCCCACGAGGTGGCGCGCCTGGAGAAGAACCCCAAGATCACGATCAAGTCCGTTCCCGGATCGCGCATCTACTTCCTGGCCATCAACCCGGGGTTCAAGCCCTGGGACAACAAGCTGGTGCGGCAGGCGGCCAACTACTCGGTGGACGCCAACTCCATCGTCAAGAACATCTTTGACGACCTCGGTTTCGTGGTGGAGGGTGCCGGCGCGAAAACGTACATCGGCCACGACCCCGACGCCAAGCGCTATCCCTACGACCCGGCAAAGTCCCGGGAACTGCTGGCCAAGGCTGGCTACCCGGACGGCGTCTCGGTGAAGCTGTACTACTCGCAGGGCCGCTACCCCAAGGACAGCGAAGTGCTCCAGGCCATCGCCGCCCAAATGAAGAAGGGCGGATTCAACGTCGAGCTCATCTCACAGGAGTGGGTGGTGTTCTGGGGCAGGTCCGGCGTCAACGGGGGCAAGATGCCCTTTTACTACATCGGCCGGGGCAGCGTCATCGACGTCCACACGCACGTCGAGCAATACTTCAAGACCGGCGCCAGCCCACGGATCGATTACAGCAACCCCGCGCTGGACAAGCTTATCGAAGCGGAGATGGCGGAAGCCGATCCCGAGAAGCGCGCCAAGATCCTGCACCAGATCGGCCGTATCCTGAAGGAGGATTCCCCGTGGGTGCCGCTGTGGAACCTGGCGGACATTTACGGGTTCACCAGCGACATCGAGTGGGACCCTCGTTCCGACGAGAGGATCCGTACCTGGGAGATGACGATCAAGTAGCGGCCGACTCCCTCGCGTTGTCGCCCACGCGCGTAACCGACGAACGGGCCAAGGAGGTGCAGGCATGAAGGCCGCCGTGCTGCTGGAGCAGAACACCCCTCTGGTTGTGGAGGACGTGGATATCGAAGGCCCCAAGGCTCAGGAGGTGCAGGTCCGCATCGGCGCCACGGGCATCTGCCACAGCGACCTGCACAACATCAAGGGCGAATGGGACAACAGCACGCCGGTGATCCTCGGCCACGAGGGCGCGGGCGTGGTGGAGGCCGTGGGTCCGGGCGTCGACCACGTCAAGCCGGGCGACAACGTCATCCTTTCCTTCCGCGCCAACTGCGGCCGTTGCGAGAACTGCGCGCGCGGCATCCCGGTGCTGTGCAACGGCCACGACTCCCCGCGCCAGATGATGCACGACGGCACGGCGCGGGTGAGCCTCAAGGGGCAACCGCTGTTCATCTCGGCGCGGCTCGGCACCTGGGCCGAGGAGGTGGTGTGCCCGGCAGAGCAGGCCGTACCGGTCCCCGGCGACATCCCGCCGGAAGTGGCCGCCCTCATCGGCTGCTGCGTCACCACCGGCGTCTGCTCCGTCACCAATGCCGCCCGCGTGGAAGCCGGCGACACCGTGGCCGTCATCGGCTGCGGCGGCGTGGGCCTCAACTGCATCCAGGGCGCCCGCCTGGTGGGCGCCGGCACCATCATCGCCATCGACATCCTCGACGGAAAGCTGGAGTACGCCCAGGAATTCGGCGCCACCCACAAGATCAACAGCGCGCGCGAGGACACAGCGAAGCGCGTCCGCGAGATCACCGGCGGCGGCGTGGACTACGTCTTCGAGGCCATCGGCCTGGGTCCGACGGTGGAACAGGCTCTGGAGTGCGCGCGGCCGGGCGGCACCGTCGTGGTGGTGGGGATGGCGCCCATGGACCACACCACGTCCATCAACCCCTTGCGCTTCGTGAGGGAACAGAAGACCCTCAAGGGAACCGGCTACGGCCACGCGCGCCAGCTCATCGACATCCCGCGGATGGTGGAGCACTACAAGGCCGGGCGGCTCGACCTGGACCGGCTGGTGTCGCATCGCTACAGGATCGAGGAGATCAACGAAGGCGTCGAGCGCCTGAAGCAGGGAGAGGCGGCCCGGGGCGTCGTGGTGTTCTAGTGTTGCGTTTCGCGATAACGTTGACGAGGATGCACGGGGATTTTTTGTCGTAGGCAAGGCGCGATGACCCGTAGGGGCGACCCGCGGTCGCCCCAGTGGCGGGTACCGCGCGAGTCATGTCCATCGCGAGGGAATCATGCCCATCGCCAACGTCAGCGGCCTGAACTTCCACTACGAACTGCACGGCAGCGGCGAGCCGCTGGTGCTGGTGAGCGGCACCGGCATGTCCGGCGACCACTGGAAGATCTTCCAGGTCCCCGATCTGTCGCAACACTACCGGGTGCTGACCTGGGACCACCGGGGCACCGGACGGAGCGACAAGCCCGACGTCCACTACTCCACTCGCATGTTCGCCGATGACTGCGTCAACCTGCTGGAGGCGCTGGGCATCGGCCGGGCGCATTTCCTCGGCCACTCCATGGGCGGGCGCGTGTGCCAGTGGATCGCCATCGATCATCCCGAAGTGGTTCACAGCGTGGTCCTTTCGGGGTCGGGACCCGGCACCTCCTACGACGGCCAGTACTACGAACGCGGCGTCCCCTACGCCACCGCGGCGGAGATGGCCGACAAGGGCCACCAGCGTTACATGGAGGACCACTTCGGCGGCGCCTTCATGTTCCCGCCGGAGTTCGTGCGCGACCACCCGGACGAGGTGCAGCAGTTCCGTGAGGTCAACATGACGTACTTCACGCCGCTGCGGCCCTACCTCCGGCACGTGGTGGCCCGGCAGGAGCACGAGACCCGTCACCTGCTGGACCGGATCCAGTGCCCGACCCTGGTGATCTGCGGCGCGGGGGACACGGTGGACGCGTCCACCGGCAGCCACGTGGAGTCGTCCAAGGTGCTGGCGGAAGGCATCGCCGGGGCCGAGTTCAAACTGGTGGAGGGCGGCAACCACGGCTACCTGCGGCAGATGCCGGACGTCGCCAACGCCCATTTCCTGGAGTTCCTCAAGCGCCATCCCATGGAGTAAGAGAGCCGTTGAAAATCCATTGGCCTCAAACGGAAAGGGGTTCGACATGAGTGACAAGAGCGGACTGGTAAGCCGGCGGGACGTGCTCAAGGGAGGCGCGGCACTCGGCCTCACGGCGCTGCTGCATCCCTCGATCGCGCCGTACGCGTACGCCGCGTCCAAGGACCGGGTGATCGTGTACAACGCCAGCGCCATGGACAACCTGCACCCGTACGACCACAGCAGCGGCGCGATTTACGGCTTGTGGCAGCACATGATGGAGCCGCTGGTGGAGTTCGACTACGGCCAGGCCAAGTTCGTCGGACGGCTGGCGGAGTCCTGGCAGTACCGGGGCAAGGAGTGGGAGTTCAAGCTGCGCAAGGGCATCAAGTTCCACGACGGGAGCCCCCTCACTTCCGCCGACGTGGCGTTCTCCATCGACCGGATGAAGAACGACAAGAGGAGCCTGCAACGGCGGTCGTTCCGCAACGTCGAGGAAGTGCGCACGCCGGACGAGAACACGGTGATCGTCGTCACCAAGAAACCCTCGGTCACCTTCCTCTCCCGCGGAGTGCGCAACCGTTTCATCATGAGCAAGACGGTGGCGGACAAGTACGGGGAGGACGTGGACAAGCACCCCACCGGCACCGGCCCGTACAAGTTCGTCAGCTTCAAGCGTGACGGCGACCTGGTGCTCACACGCAACGACGACTACTGGGGCGAGAAGCCCGCCATCAAGGAGCTGGTGTGGCGGAAGGTCGTGGAAGTCAACTCGCGCCTGGCGGGCCTGGAATCCGGACAGTGCGACGTGATGGACAGAGTCCCGGTACACGAGGTGCCGCGGATCAACAAGCATCCCCGGGTCTCGGTGCGGAGCGTGCCGGGCCTGCGCATCTACTTCTTCGCACTGAACGTCAACTTCAAGCCCTGGGACAACAAGCTCGTGCGCCAGGCCGCCAACTACTGCGTGGACGCGGACGCCATCGTCAAGGGAATCTTCGACGGCAACGGCGAGGTGCTCCAGGGACCCGTGGGACCCCGCGTCATCGGGCACAATCCCGACGTCAAGCGCTACCCCTACGACCCCAAGAAGGCGAAGGAGTTGCTGGCCAAGGCCGGCTACCCCAACGGCGTGGACGTGAAGCTCCACTTCTCGCCCGGCAAGTACGACAAGGACACGGAGCTCGTGCAGGTGGTGGCCAACCAGATGTCCAAGGGCGGGTTCCGGGTCGAGATCGTGCCCCAGGAATGGGTGGTCTTCTGGGGCCGGGGCGGCGTCAACGGCGGCAAGACCCCGTTCTACTACATCGGCCGGGGCAGCGTCCTGGACGCCGACACGCCGCTCTACCAGTACTTCCGCACCGGCGGCTCCAAGCGCACCAACTTCAGTCACGCGGAGTTCGACCAACTGGTGGACGCCGAGCAGGCGGAGTCCGACGAGGCCAAGCGGCTCAAGATCCTCCGGAAGATGACCGAGGTCATCATGGAGGAGGCACCGATGATCCCGCTCTACCAGCTCCTCGATCACTACGGGGCGGCCCGCAACCTCGACTGGAGCCCGCGTCCGGACGAGAAGATCCTGCTGGAGGATATCGGCATCAAGGCATGAACGCCACACGAGGCCTGACCGTGAATGAAACCGTCAGGCCTCGCACGCCACCTTTTCGTCCGCGAAAGTCGCACAGGACGCACCCTTGAGTAACAGCGTCCCACACGAGATAAGTCAACCGTTCCGGCCGCGGGCCAGGGTGCTGCAACTGCTCGGCGACGAGTTGATCGGCAGCGCCCGGCTCGCGGTCTTTGAACTGGTGAAGAACGCCTACGACGCGGATGCAAACGAAGTCGTGGTGAGCCTCGATTTCGCATCGCAACAGGAGCCCACAATCACCGTTACCGACGACGGCGAAGGGATGACACTCGACGTTCTCAAGTCGGTCTGGCTGGTTCCGGGAGACGACCATCGCCAGAAACAACGTCTTTCCGACCAGAGAACGGCCAAGCACCAGCGCCTTCCGCTGGGAGAGAAGGGCCTGGGACGGTTCGCGGCACACAAGCTCGGGAACGTCATCACGCTCGTGACGCGGGCTCGGGATTCGGACGAATGTGTCGTGAAAATCGACTGGAACGAGATGATCGCCCGGCCCTATCTGGATGAGGCACCGGTGACGATACGAGTCCGCCGTCCTGAGACATTCTCCAACGGGCGGACTGGAACTCGGATCGAGGTCCAGCAGTTGCGGACCGCCGATTGGTCGCGTCGTGAAGTGCGGCGTCTGCATAACCAGATCACCTCCATCTGCTCGCCGTTCGAGGAGCCGGGAGGATTCGAGGCCAGCTTGCTTGTCCCGGGTCATGAGAGCTGGATCGAGGACCTGCCGGACATTCGCGAGATCCTTGGTCGCGCCATCTGGAAGTTTTCCTTTCGCGCTGAGGACGAGAACTTCGACTGGACCTACGAATTCCGGCAGGTTCCAGGCTTCGTGCTCGATGGCAGAGTCGTCAGGAAGTCCGGCGATCGGTTGAAGCTCCCATCGCGTTCAGGCGACGACCGGATGGAGAGGAAGGTTGTTGCCGACGCAACGGTCTTCGAAGGCATTGGTCACGTCACCGGAGAGTTCTACGTCTACGACCGTGATCGGGAAGTGCGTCAGCGCATGGCCAATATCCGGCTGCTGGAGTCGTACCTCGACGAGACGGGTGGAGTGCGGGTCTACCGGGACGGCATCCGGGTGTACAATTACGGCGAGCAAGGAGACGACTGGCTTGGCCTGGATTTGCGCCGCGTGAACGTGCCCACACGCCGGATCAGCCGCAATATCATTCTGGGGGCGGTGCACCTTTCCCTGAAGGAGTCGTCCGGCCTTGTCGAAAAGACCAGTCGAGAGGGCTTTGTCGACAACGAACCTTGCAGGCAACTGCGTCGCATCGTTCTCGGCGCGCTTGCCGCCCTCGAGACGGAACGGCAGTTCGACAAGGAACGCATCAGACGATTGACTGAGACCGCGGACGACCCCGTAGCGGTGAGGATCGAGAAACCGATACAGGCGCTGCGGGGCGAACTCGAACGACGAGGAGTGTGGGAGACGTTCGAGAATTATGTCGTGAAGATCGAGCACGACTACCGGGACATGCAGGAAACGCTGCTCACGGCCGGCATGTCCGGTTTGAATCTTGCGGTGGTGTTTCATGAAGTAGAGCGAGGCGTACGGGCACTCCACCAAGTCATCTCCGAAGGCCGCGATATGAAGAGCGCTGCCCGGCAGGCACGCGATCTCATGCGCCTTCTCGACGGCTTCGCGATGTTACTCAGAAGGGACAGCAAGAAGCACCACAGCGGACGGAAGCTCCTGGAGGCCGCGCGGCGGTTCAACATGTTGCGCTTCCGACATCATCGCGTCCAACTCGTATGTCCGTCCTTGCAGAGCACTGAAGACGGCTTCCACTCGCGGTTCGCGTTCAGTCTGGTCGTGGGAGCGTTGAACAATCTCGTGGATAACGCTCTCTACTGGCTCCGCGTAAGGTGGCCGGAGATTCCGGGACCAGGCAACTCACCCGAACGAAAGCTCTATATCGACATATCGCGTGATTTCGAGGCGGGGCCTGCCATCATCGTCGCGGACAACGGTACGGGTTTCCAAGGAGACGATCCCGAGAACCTTGTGCGGCCATTCTTCACCCGCAAGCCGGAAGGGATGGGACTTGGCTTGTACTACGCGAATCTGGCGATGGAACTGAATGGTGGGCAATTGGCATTCCCCCAGCCGGGAGAGGTCGAGCTTCCCGAAGAGTTCGACGGTGCGGTCGTCGCCCTGATATTCAAGGAAGCGCAATGAGGCTGCCCGCACCGCGAGTCATCGCGATCGACGACGAACAGACACACCTCGATGGACTCACGCAGGCGCTGAACCGTTATGGCACAGCCTGTCTGCCTGTTCACTTCACGGGTGAAGCGGCCATCGCGTCGTGTTC
This sequence comes from uncultured Syntrophobacterales bacterium, assembly GCA_964519455.1. Taxonomy (GTDB): domain Bacteria; phylum Desulfobacterota; class Binatia; order UBA9968; family JAJDTQ01; genus JAJDTQ01. The sequence continues at coordinate 210,885 of CAZFIU010000001.1, read as the reverse complement.
TCACGTACGAGTAATCTTCGCCGACCTTCACTTGGTCGGCGGCCCTCCAGGAGATCATGCCCAGGACTTCGGCATGATCGGCGGCTTGATCGAAGATACGATCCAGCCAACCGGGCCTTACTTCATTGTCCTGTGGACCAGGTACCCGGACCAGGCGGCCGCCCTGCACAATTACCTTGTGAAGGGTCTTCGGAACGTGACGAAACCGTTCGCGGTGCAGGCACTCGACAAGAACGATCATCTTGATCCCCAAGGTAACGTGAGAAGTCCCGAGAAGCTTGTCGGAGCCATAGGACAGGTCGTTGCGGAACAGCCGCAGATCGGAGCGCTGCTCAATTGGGAGGAACGGGTGTTGAGTGCGGCGGGCGACACGGTTTCATCCATCACGGACATGGCGGAGTCCGCTACAGGAAGCACAGAAACAAGAGAAGAAGTTGGTAGGTTGCTGGCGAGTCTGGCGGTGGGGACTGTCGGCATGGCTCATGTTGACGAAGACCGGTTTCGGGCGGTGAACGACGCGCTTCTACCCATACTCGCAGATCGTATCGCATCAATGCGTTCGCGAGAGGCTGACGACGACCTCTGGCAAACCGCGCTTGGGCTAACGGATGCCAAAGGCCAATTGAACCTGGACGAAGCCGCGAAACTCAACCGTCTGCTTCACATTGAGTATTCGACTCCCGATGGAGGCGAGCGCGGCGCGGTGATCACCCTACCGGAAGATTTTCTCGGGGAGGAGTTTGGAGAGAGATTCGACATCACCGCCGAGGATGCGGCAGAGAAGCAATTCTTGTGCAAACGATCCCAGGTGAAGGACAACCCGCATTGTTGGGTCCTGGTACAGACGCAAGCGGCGTGCGACTATGCACAGAATCAGCCCGGACCGCTACCCTTCCATCTTGGCTTGACCGTACCGGCGTCAGAAACTCGGAAGGGAAGTCGTCCGCCGGCGGCTCTTTGGCGCAGCCCTTGCTTCGAGTACAAGGACCAAGCAAGTGTCCTGCATGTCAACGCACGATTTCAAGTATCGTTGTCGAGAGAAAAGACAAGACAGGCGGAACCCCTCTTCCGTCTGCGCGAACAGCTTCTCGGCGACCTGATTTACACACTCCACGGATATAGCGCTCGCCCCGGAATCGTCTCGTTCAGCGGGACCCGGTAGAAGCAGGATCTTACAATCCCGATAGTAGCCGAACTGCCAAGCAGAAAATCGCGCATCAAGAGGACGCGATCAAGGACTTCACCACCGCTTCCATTGCTGGTGGGCAGACCGCGTTGCCGAGCAGTCGGACGCGGTCACGGCGGGTGCCGAACGGTAGCGCGAAATCCTCGTCGAAACCCATTGCCCGCTTGAGTTCCGGCACCTGGAGCATGCGCATTCGCGGCTCATAGCCGTCATGTTGAACCAGGGCGAAACGATCCACGGTCGTGATGGTGCGTAGAGGCCGGTCAAGGGGCTGCCAGCCGCCACTTCCGTCGTTGCCATAGTACACGAGCAGAAAGCTGGCGTCCTCTCCCAACGCCCGGAACCCGCGCCGCGCCCGTTCGAGCGTAGCGGTGGCCCGCCGTTCGTTGAACAGGGCGGAGGTTTTCCAGACGCCCGCCGGATCGAGCACGGACTTCACCGTCTTGCGCCCGGCGAGACGCTTTCGGATGTTCCGGGCAGACTCGCGCGAACAGTCGCCGACAAGGAACAGACGCCGACGGCGCTGCGGCACACCAAAGTCGGCTGCATCAAGTACGTGCTCGCGCAACTGGTATCCTAGATCGGCAAGGCTGCGCTTCAACTCGCCATAGCGCGACCAAGGACGCATGTGCACGACGTTTTCGAGAACGAGCCATCGGGGACGGAGTGCCTTCGCATAGTCCACGACCAGCATCGCGGTCGCCCGGCTCGCCTCGTCGCGTGGCGCTCGGCCCTTGGCGCAAGTATGGTTGGTACATTCGGGTGAGGCCAGCAGAAGGTCGATTTCGCCGACCTGCCTTCTGAGGAAGCCGAGATCAATATCTTCCAGACGCTTGGCGAAAACCCGCGCGTCGGGAAAATTCGCCGCGAACGTGTCGGCCGCAATGGCGCACATGTCGATCCCGGCGGCGACGGTCACCCCTGCGGCTCGGGCTCCGGCACTGCTACCACCCGCGCTGCAGAACATGTCCAGCGCTCGTATCATCTTGGCGGAACCACCGTCGCCAACCGTGGCGTCTGAGACGGGTGGCTTCTTGATGTTGGGCCGGAACTTGTGCCCGTGATGCACCGTACCAGCCTGCGCTCAACGACCGCCTCGTGTCTGGTCCCGCACTCCCAGATGACGAGCGTCCGCCAGCCAAGTGCCCGCAAGGCCGCCTCCTGGCGACGGTCGCGGGCAACGTTCTCCTTGAACTTCTTCGTCCAGAACTCGACCCGCGACTTGGGCATATACGCATACTTGCAGCCATGATGTCTGTGCCAGAAACACCCGTGAACGAAAACGGCCAGATGGTGTTTCGGGAACACCAGATCAGGACGGCCGGGAAGGTCCTTGCGGTGGAGACGAAAGCGCAGTCCCATCCGATGGGCAATGCGTCGGACCGCACGTTCGGGCGCGGTATCGTGACCTCGAATCCCGGACATCATCTCGCTTCGGCGCTTGCTGCTCACGATGTCGGTCATGCTTCAGTTTCCAACAGGCAGGTCATGAATGAGGGTCGATGCAGCTATGGACGAAGTGGACATCCGCTCTTCTAATGCCATTATTCGACACAATCTGGCCCAAAGTGGAGGTCATCACCCCTCGTACACCGTCTCACCCCCCACGATGGTTCGCTCCACCGGGATGTCCCGGATGGCCCACGGGTCCACGGTCAGCGGGTTGTCCCCCAGCACCACCAGGTCGGCCAGCTTGCCCGCGGTGATGGAGCCCTTGATGTTCTCCTCGAAGGCCGCGTAGGCGGCGTTGGTGGTGTAGGCGCGGAGGCCCTCCATGGGGGTGATGCGCTCGTTCTCGCCCAGCACCACGCCGGCGCGGGTCTTGCGGTTGACCGCGCACCAGATGCCGAAGAGCGGGTCGGTGGCGAAGAGCGGGTCCTTGGGCAGCGCGATGGGGGTGTCGGAGTGAGCCACCGTCACCACGCCCAGGTCGATGGCGGTGCGCATGGGGTCCAGCCGCTGCGCCCGTTCCATGCCCAGGAAGTCGTGGATGTGGCGGTCGCCCCAGTACCACAGGTGGTGCGGGTAAAACGACGCGATGACGCCCAGGCGGCTCATGCGCTCCAGGGCCTGCCGGGTGACGCCCTGGCAGTGCTCGATGCGATGGCGCGGGTTGGGCCGCGGCGTCTCGTTCATGGCGTTCTCAACCGCGTCCAGGGCCACGTCCACGCCGCGGTCGCCCTGGGCGTGGATGGCCACCTGGTAGCCCTTGCCGTGGGCTTCGGACACGAGCTTCTTCTGGTCCTCGGGCGCGTACTGGAGCACGCCGCACGGGTCCTTGGTGGGATCGTCCGTGTCGCTGGTGATGTAGGGGTCGTAGAACGCGCAGGTGTGCACCTGGATGGAGCCGTCGCTGCACGTCTTCACCGCCCCCAGCCGCAGCCAGTCCGAGCCGAACCCGGTGCGCAGCCCCAGGTCCCGCTCCAGGTAGAAGCGCTTGTAGGGCAGGTCGTGGATCATCAGGTAGACCCGCACCTTGAGCCGCCCCTCGTCGATGGTCTCCTGGTAGGCGCGGTAGTAGTCCGGCGTGTCGCCGGTGCCGGCATCGTGGGTGGAGGTGATGCCCACCGAGTTGTACTCGCGGCCCGCCAGCTCCACGCCGTCCTTGAGTTGCCGCAGGGTCGGATGCGGCACCAGGTTGTTCACCGGCCGGGCGGCGGCCTTCTCCCGCAACACCCCGGTGAGCTTGCCCGTGCGCGGGTCCCGGTCCATGTGGCCGCCCTCGGGCTGGGGGGTGTCGTCGTCGATGCCGGCGAGCTTGAGCGCCGCGCTGTTGGCCATCCACACGTGGGACGAGCGGTAGGTCATGACCAGGGGGTTGTCGGGAGCCGCGCTGTCGAGTTCCGCGAGCGTGGGCCAGCGCTTCTCGGCGACGGCGGTATGCTCGTAGCCCTGGGCCTCGATCCACTGCCCCTTCGGCGTCACGGCGGCGCGATCGCGGATGCGCGCGAGCACGTCCTCGATGGAATCGTTGGGCGGGGTGCGCACGTTCACCATCCCCAGGCGGACGCCGAAGGACATGAAGTGGGTGTGGGGCTCAATGAACCCGGGCAGCACGGTCTTGCCGGCGCAGTCGATGACGCGCGTGTTCCGGCCGGCGCAGTCGCGCACGTCGGCGTTGCCGCCCACGTGGAGGATACGGTCCCCCTTGAGCGCCACGGCCTCAGCCGTGGGACGGACGTCGTCCATCGTGACGACGTTGCCGTTGACCAGGATCGTATCGGCGTAGAGACTCTCGGGCAGTACCATCCTCACCCCTCTTTCTTGCCGGGACTGTACACTACCCGGCCCGGTCGCTCATGTCCTGTTTTTCCAATAATCCGGCTCCCGATGCAGATGCATCACAGCAAGAACAAAGATCCCATCCACCGCCTCCGAGTACAGAATGGCGTACGGAAACCTTCGTACCAAAGACCTCCTGATGTCCTGTTTCAGGATTGGCCACGCCTTAGGTTGAGCAAGTATCCTTTCGATCGTCGAATAGATCTTCTACCGCGAGATCGTACCCCAAACCTCTCTCACGTTCTTCGTAGTATTCGACGGCCTTGACGAACTCGATCTCGGCTTCGGGATGAAACGCGTACCTCACGAGGAAAGGGTCTTCCAGATCTGTCGAAACACCTCTTCGCCCGGGACAGCTTCAACCTCGCCCGACCTCAGTTCTTTCAATCGTTGCGTTGCAACGGCAGTCCACTTCTGGTCCATATCCGATTCTGGCGGGTTAAGGCTTTTGAGAATCGAATCGACCACCAACGCCCTATCCTCCACCGGAAGATCCATCGCTTCCGCAATCAAGTCTTTCGTCTTCATGGCGCCTCCACCGACGCTTGCGAGGTTCCCGAACCTCGTGTTGGCAACTATGTCAAACCCCGCGCCCCGCATCGAGGTACGGATTTCTTCATCCCTCCCTCTTTCCGGGACCGTAGACCACCCGGCCGGGCCGGGCGCCGGTGTGGTCGCCGTTCTCGATGACCATGTCGCCGTTGACGAACACGTAATCGACGCCCCGGGGATACTGTTTCGGCTCCTCGAAGGTGGCCCGGTCCGTCACCGTGTCGGGGTCGAACACCACCACGTCGGCCCAGTAGCCTTGCCGGAGCAGCCCGCGGTCCTTGAGACCCAGCACCTGGGCCGGCAGCGAGGTCATCTTGCGCACCGCGTCGGACAGGGTCAGCACCTTCTCGTCGCGCACGTAGCGCCCCAGCACGCGCACGTTGGTGCCGAAGCTGCGCGGGTGCGGCCGGCCCGGAGACTCCATGTTGAGGGCGCTGCCGTCCGAGGACACCGAGATCCAGGGCACCCGCATAACGTCCTGCACGTCCTGCTCGCGCATGGTGTGGTGGATGCCGTGGATGAAGATGCCCTCGCCGTAGATCAGGTCGAAGCAGGTGCTGGCGGGGTCCTGGCCGCGGATCTCCGCGATCTGCTGGATGGTCTTGCCTTCCCACGCGTGGTGTTCGGGCTTGTCGAGCCTCGCGGCCACGATGCCTTCCCAGCCACCGTGCTCGCTCACGTACTGGGTGAACTCGGGATCGTCCATGACCCGCTGGCGGAACGACGGGCTCATGAACTCGCCGATGGTCTCCTGCACCGGCGCGTCCTGCACCCAGCGCGGGAACAGCCGCCGCCACGGGTGCTGCATGGCGGTGTAGGGATACTGGTTGGCGGTGACGTCCATGCCCTCGCTCCGGGCCTCCTCGATCTGCTCCACCACCTCCATCACCCGCCCCCAGTTCTCCTTGGAGCGCATCTTGAGATGGTAGACGTGGATGGGGATCTCGGCTTCCCGCCCCACCTTGAGCGCCTTCTCCAGCTCCTCCATGATGTCGAAGCCCTCGCTCCCCAGGTGCACGCCGTAGTAGCCGCCGTACTTGCGCGCCACCCGCGCCATGGACACCACCTCGTCCGGGTACTCCGGCCCCTTGGCGTGCCACGCCGCGGTGAGCCCCAGGGCGCCCTGCTCCATGGCCTGGGCCACGTAGGCGTTCATCCGCTCCTGCTCCGCCTCGTTGGCCGGGCGTTCCTTGAAGCCCACCACCACGCGCTTGACCTGCTGCGGCGACACGCCCGAGGCCACGTTCATGGAGATGCCGCCCGCCGCGAGCCGCTCGAAGTACTCGCTGAAGGTGGACCAGTCCGCCTCGATGCCGTTCCGGTGCCGGTGCTCGGCCACGTACTCCTCGAACACCGGTCCCACCAGAGGCGCCACGGTCTGGCTCTCGCCGATGATGTCCAGGGTCACGCCCTGGCGGATCTTGCTCTCGCCGTTGCCGTCCTTGATCAGCGGCTGGTCGCTGTGGGTGTGCATGTCGATGAAGCCGGGCGTCACCATCTTGCCGCGCACGTCGATGGAGCGGGTCCCCGAGGTCGGGTCCAGCCGCCCCATGGCCGCGATGCGGCCGTCCTTGATGGCCAGGTCGCCGTAGTACCAGGGGTTGCCGGCGCCGTCGATGATGGCCCCGCCATGAAGCACGGTATCGAAGATAGCCATGGTTCGGTCGTCCTTCCCTGCCTTTGTGGCTCGCGGATTCACGCGCGTCTCGCAACGCTCTCGTCCGGGAATCGCCGGCCGCAACCGGTCTGAACCCGTCAGTCGGATCAGCGCGGCTCGGTCCGACAGACTCCCGGGACCCTGTCCGCTCAATTAGCACTCCCGGCTTCGGCGCACAACGGACCGCGGGGGCGGCGGACGCGGCCTTGCCCGGACCCGTTTGACTTTGTGCGCCCAATGTTGGGAGACTACCCCTTTCCTGCCTGCCCCGGCCGCCTCGACACGGCGTTCCGACCCTCCGTCGGAGGAGGGACAGGTGATGTTTGGCCCGCGACCCAGGAGGCGTACCATGACGGACGAACAACTATACGGCGACAACCCCATCGCCCAGCGCAAGACCGACCAGTACAAGCGGGAGTACGTTCACAGCTTCGTGCGGAAGTGGGACGAGCTCATCGACTGGGACGCGCGGGCGGCCAGCGAAGGCGACTTCTTCATCAACATCCTCAAGGAAAGGGGCGTGGAACGCGTCCTGGACGTGGCCACCGGAACGGGTTTCCATTCCATTCGGCTGCTCAAGGCCGGGTTCGACGTCACCAGCGTGGACGGCAGCCCCGAGATGCTGGCCCAGGCCTTCGAGAACGCCAAGCGGCAGGGCTTCATCATGAAGACCCTCCACGCCGACTGGCGCTGGCTCAGCCGGGACGTCCACACCCAGTACGACGCGGTCATCTGCCTGGGGAACTCGTTGACCCATCTGTTCTCGGAGCAGGATCGCCGCAAGGCCCTTGCCGAGTTCTACTCGGTGCTGCACCACGACGGCGTCCTGGTCCTGGACCAACGCAACTACGACGACATCCTCGACGATGGGTTCACGTCCAAGCACATCTACTACTACTGCGGGGACAACGTCAGCGCCGAGCCGGAGTACGTCGACGAGGGGCTGGCGCGGTTCCGCTACGAGTTCCCGGACAAGTCCGTCTTCCATCTGAACATGTTTCCCCTGCGCAAGGACTACGTGCGCAAGCTCATGGGCGAGGTGGGGTTCCAGCAGGTCAAGACCTTCGCCGACTTCCAGGAGACCCACCGCGTGGAGGATCCGGACTTCTTCATCCACGTGGCGGAGAAGCTCTACAAGAACGAGGAGCGCACCGGCCGGGCCGGGCTCGGCGTCACGTACTCGGGGACGGTGGAGACCGCCCGGGACTACTACAACAGCAACGACGCCGACCGCTTCTACGCCACCGTGTGGGGCGGCGAGGACATCCACGTCGGCCTGTACGAGAGCGAGGGGGACACGATCTTCGACGCCAGCCGGCGCACCGTCATGCGGATGGCTTCCATGATCCAGCAACTGGAGCCGACTTCCCGCGTCCTGGACATCGGTTCCGGGTACGGCGGATCGGCCCGGTACCTGGTGGAGGAATACGGTTGCAACGTCGGCTGCCTGAACCTGAGCGAGGTCCAGAACACGCGCAATCGGGACATCAACGCCAAGAGGAATCTCTCCCTCGCCATCAACGTGGTGGACGGGAGTTTCGAAGACATCCCCATACCGGATGAAAGCGTGGACGTCGTGTGGTCCCAGGACGCCATCCTGCACAGCGGCAACCGGCAGCGCGTGTTCGAGGAGGTGAGCCGCATCCTTTCCCCTGGCGGCCAGCTCATCTTCACCGACCCCATGCAGCGGGAGGACTGCCCCACGGAAGTCCTGCAGCCGATCCTCGACCGCATCCACCTCGATTCCCTCGGATCGGTACCGCAATACCGGACCGTACTCTCGGCCCTGGGGTTCGAGGAGATCGAGTTCGTCGACATGACGCCACACCTGGCCACCCACTACGCGCGCGTCCTCGACGAAGTGCAGGCCGATCAGTGGGACCTGCTGAAGGTATGCAGCGAGGAGTACATCGAACGGATGAAGGCGGGGCTGCAGCACTGGGTCAACGGCGGCAACAAGGGCCATCTCCAGTGGGGCATCCTGCACTTCCGCAAGACGTGACGGGCCGATGCCAACACCGGAAGTCCACTACGCGGAGGCCGTGGAATCGGTCCGAAGCTACTACAACAACGAGGACGTGCGCGCCACCTACGCGAACTCGTACGGCGACGAGCACCTGCATCTCGGCATCTACGAGAACGACGCCGACACGGTGGACGAAGCCGGCCGGCGGACCGTGGAGCGAATCGCCGGCATGATTCAGGGACTGGGCCCGGGCACCCGCGTGCTCGACATCGGCGCGGGCCATGGCGGGTCGGCCCGGTACCTGTTTCGTGAATACGGATGCCACGTGGCATGCCTCAACCTGAGCGACGAGCAGAACGCCCGTAACCGGGCTTTCAATGCCAGGGACAAGTGCTCCCTGGCCATCAACGTGGTGGACGGGAGCTTCGAGGACATCCCCGCCACGGACGACAGCTTCGACGTGGTATGGTCCCAGGACGCCATCCTGCACAGCACCCGGCGGAGGCAGGTCTTCGCGGAAGTCGGCCGGGTGCTGCGCAAGGGCGGTCAGTTCATCTTCACCGACCCCATGCAGGGCGACTCCTGCCCCGCGGAGGCCCTGCAACCCATCCTCGACCGCGTCCACCTGGACTCCCTGGGCTCCCTGCGCGAGTACCGGGCGATGGCGTCGGGGCTGGGGTTCGAGGAACTGGAGTTCGTCGATCTTTCGCCGCACCTCGCCACCCACTACGGGCGCATCCTGGAGGACCTGCTGGCCAATGAGCAGGCGCTGCTCAAGCAGTGCGGCGCCGATCACGTGCAACGCGTGAAGACCGGCCTGCGGCACTGGGTGGACGGCGGCGAGCGCGGCTACCTGCAATGGGGCATTCTGCACTTCCGGAAGACCTGATCCGACCCAGTATCCAGCGAAGTCTCTGAAACTCACCCCACGCGCGGCGAATTTCAGAGGCTTCGCGTCCTACCCTCCCGCGATGGCCCCTACGATGAGCAAGGGCTCGGCGCCGGATGCGACGGCGTCGGGGAGGGGTGCGTCCGGCGGTTCGTGGGTGAGATCCTCCTTGCAGGCGAAGAACCGCACCATGGGCCTCCGGCGGCGGGTCACGTGATCGCGGATGGTGCCGCGGAGCATGGGGTAGCGCGCTTCGAGGGCGTCCAGGACGCTGTCCCGCGTCACCGGCCCCTCCACCGCCAGCGTTACCTCGGAGCGGATGCCGGCGAGGGTCTGCAAGTGGTAGGGCAGCGCGACGCGGATCATGGCAGGGTCTGCACCTCCACGGACAGGACGCTCGGCAGGTCCCGGACGATGGCGGTCCAGTGGTCGCCCCCGTCCGGCGACACGTACACCTGCCCGCCCGTGGTGCCGAAATAGACGCCGCAAGGATCGAGCGAATCCACCGCCATGGCGTCTCGCAGCACGTTCACGTAGCAGTCCTTCTGCGGCAGTCCTTCCGTCAGCGCCTCCCATTCGTTGCCGCCCGTGCGGCTCCGGTAGACGCGCAGCTTGCCCTCGGGAGGATAGTGCTCCGAATCGCTCTTGATGGGCACGACGTACACCGTCTCGGGTTCGTGCGCATGCACGTGGATGGGGAAACCGAAGTCGCTCGGCAGGTTGCCGCTGACCTCGTACCAGTTGGCGCCGGCGTCGTCGCTGCGCATCACGTCCCAGTGCTTCTGCATGAACAGCCGGTCGGGATTCGACGGGTGCAGCGCCAGGCGGTGCACGCAGTGGCCGATCTCGGCGGTGGGGTCGGGCAGGAACCCGGAGTGCAGCCCGCGGTTGATGGTCTTCCAGGTGCGGCCGCCGTCCTCCGTTCGGAACGAGCCCGCCGCCGAGATGGCGACGAACATCCGCTCCGGGTCCTCGGGATCGAGCAGGATCGTGTGCAGGCACATGCCGCCCGCGCCGGGCGCCCACTCGGCGCCGGTATCGTGGCCGCGCAGGCCCGCCAGCTCGTGCCACGATTCGCCGCCGTCGGTGGAGCGGAACAGCGCGGCGTCCTCGACGCCCGCGTAAACGACGTCCGGATCGGTGAGCGACGGTTCCAGGTGCCACACCCGCGCGAACTCCCACGGATGCTGCGTACCGTCATACCATTGGTGGGTTGTCAGGGGCCGGCCGGTTTCCTCGGACGCGTCGTAAACGAACTTGTTGCTTTCGCCACCGGGCATGGGCGCGCCCGCGGCATCGGCGGCGGAGGCGCCCTGCTCCTCGGGTCCCGATCCGGGCTGCTCCCAGGTCAGCCCGCCGTCATTGGAGCGTTGGATGACCTGGCCGAACCAGCCGCCGCTCGGCGCCGCGTAGACACGGTCGCGCTCCGCCGGGGAGCCCTTCATGTGGTAGACCTCCCAGCCGGCGAAATGCGGCCCGGCCACGCACCAGTCGCGGCGGCGGCCGTCCGCCGTCAGGACAAAGGCCCCCTTGCGGGTGCCCACGAGGACTCGGATTGCGCTCACGAGGTTCCTCCCGACGAACTTCCGATCACCCGCCTACCACGCCGCCGGGCTCGCCAGCCGGCCGCCGATCTCCGGGGAATCGGCCGCGTAGCGGTAGACCCGGAACATGCTGTTGCCGGGGCCGCGGCCCTCGTAGTCCGCGAAGAAGGGGCAGACGTACTCCCACACGATCTCGCCCGCCTGGGTCACCTCGAAGGCCCGTCCCATCTGCCCCTCGCAGATGAGCGTGTTGCCGTTGTCGAAGCGCTGGGCGCCGCTGATGTTGGGGCTGAAGAAGGTCCAGATGGGCGAGCCCCGGTAGGACCAGACCGTTTCGCCCGACTCGGGGTCCAGCTCGATGACACGGGAATGGGGGTTGTCGATGCAGTGGATGCCGTTGGCGAACAAGAGGATGTTGCCGTTGGGCAACACGGTGCAGTCGTGCTGATGGCCCCAGGTGTCGTCCTGGTGCGACCAGCGCACCTCGCAGGTCTCGCGCTCGATCATCATGATGGCGTTCAGCCGCCGGAAGCTGAGCATGACGCCGCCGTCGTCCAGCGGGAAGCAGGCGTTGGCATGGGCGAACTCGTCGCGCCCGCAACAGTGGCACATCTCCCAGCGGTCCAGGTCCAGGTCGCGCCACGCGTGCCATTCCCACACCGTGTCGCCCGCCGGCGACACCTCGCGCACGTAGTCGCCGTAGGTGAGCCCGTCATGCTCGGTGCCGGGCCGGCCGCCCTTGATGCGGGGCTGTACGTCCGTGGGCACCGGCTCCCAGCCGATGTAGATGGTGCTGCCGTCCGGGCGCCTGCGGAAGTCGTGGTGCTGCGCCGGGTCGCAGTATTCCCACACGACCTCGCCGTCCCAGGTATACTCGCGCAGGAGGCCACCCTTGCCGCGCCGCAGTGGCGGTCCCTCCTCCATGCGCCCGGCCCAGAGCAGATTGCCGTTGGGCAGCAGATAAGCGTAGTTCCCCGGACACAGTGGGAACGACCACTCGTGCAGCACCTCCCCGCGCATGCCGATGAGGTACGCCTTGTTTGACGACTGCGGCACGATGAGCGTGTAGCCCGGGGTCGCCTTGGCCTTGTCGTAAACCAGAACGCCTACATCACGGTGTCTCATGCTGCCTCCCTGTCATCATGAAACGTGAAACCACCTCCGATCGGCCCCTCCCCCGGATTCCCGCCAGACTGATGGGGCAGAGCCCCCGGAATCGTCATGCCCGCGAAAGCGGACGTGTCATAACTGATGAGGCGGAGCCCCCGAGTCGTCATTGATATGAAAATAAAATCTTGTTCAGTGATTTCGGGTAGTTACGGAATCCTGCTACACCCCAATGAGTCATTCCCGCGAAAGCGGGAATCCAGGGGCGGTGGTGGGGTACTATCATGCCGTCTTCCCCGCCTCTCCACCCCTGGATTCCCGCTTTCGCGGGAATGACGACTCGGGGGGTTGGTGCCATTTCGTGTCCGGGTGACGGTTTGACAAAGCCTGGAGAGCGCCTGCCGCGCGGGACTGATACCTTCAACACGGCATGACAGTGCAACCGATCTTCTACGGACTCTCAGCCCACCGGCGGCTTCCGCCCATGCCAACCCGCCGCCTGCTCGTAGGCGTGGGCCACCCGCAGCAGCGCCGGCTCCTCGAAATGGGGCGCGGCGATCTGCAGGCCGATGGGGAGACCCCGGGCGGAAAAACCGCAGGGAACGCTGATGGCCGGTGCGCCGGTGACGTTGAACGGGATCGTGCACAAGGTCCCGCGAGTGCCCCGGCCGTCCGCCAGCGCGATCCGGCCTCCGTCCGTCTCCACGTACCCCCGCTCGCATTCCTCGATGGTCTCCGCCGGCATGCTCACGGACGGGCTCACGATCACGTCCACCTGCTCGAAGGCCCGGTCGAAGGCCTCGCAGATGAGGCGGCGTACCCGTTGCGCCGTGACGTACGCGTGGGCGGGGATAGCCAGGGCGCGCACCTGCCGGTACAGCAGTTCGGGGCTGTAGTCGCGCGGGCGCGTGCGCAGGAACGCCTCGGCGGGGGACAGGTTCTCCGAGCGCGCGGTGACGAGCTGGACCATGGGCACATGCTCCATGCAGGGGATCGACAACTCCTGGACGGACACGCCCAGGGACTCCAGCAGTTTCACCGCGCCGGCCACCGATTCCTTGACCTCGTCCACCGCCAGGTCGTCGAAGTAGTCGGGGATGACGCCGACCTTGAGGCCCGCGACGCCCTCGCCGAGTTGCCCGCTGAAATCCGGTACCGGGGCGTCGCTGGACAAGGGATCCTTCGGATCGACACCCGCGATGGCTTGCAGCATCAACGCGCTGTCGCGCACCGTGCGCGTGAGCACTCCGAAATGGTCCGTGGAATAGCCGCCGGTGCCGGCCACGCCGCCGACGCGACTGACCCGGCCGTAAGTGGCCTTGAGTCCCACCACGCCGCACAGGGACGCCGGGTTGCGCACCGAGCCGGCGTTGTCGGTGCCGATGGACCCCAGGGCCAGACCCGCGGCCACGGACGCGGCCGAGCCGCCGCTGGAGCCGCCCGAGACGCGGTCCCGGTCCCAGGGGTTCCGGGTGGTGCCGTAGTAGGGGTTGATGGTGGTGCAGCCGGCGGCCCACTCGTGCATGTTGGTCTTGCCCAGGATCACCGCCCCGGCCTGCTTGAGCCGCGCCACCACGGTGGCGTCCTCGTCGGGGACCCAGTCGGACAAGTGCCTGGCACCCGCGGTGGTGCGCACGCCGGCGGTGGCGAGGCTGTCCTTGATGGAGACGGGAATGCCGTGCAGCGCGCCGCGGTAGCGGCCCGCGCCGACGTCGGCCTCGGCCTGCCCGGCGTCCGCCAGGGCCTGCTCCCGCATCACGGTGACGAAGGTGTTGAGGCCGGGGTCCAGGCGCTCGATGCGCTCAAGGTACGCCCGTGTCAACTCCACCGGCGAGACCTCGCGCGCCTCGATGCGGCGCGCGGCGTCGGCGAGAGTCAGTTCCTCCGGGTCCATCACAGGTAGCCCTGTTCCTTGCAGAACTGCTCCGCGCCCGGATGGAGCGGCACGTCCAGGGGCGTGGCCTCGGTGTCCTTCCACAACTGGTCGATGCCGGTGAGCGTCTCCCAGTAGATCTCGTTCTGGCGTTCCTTCAGCGCCGCGCACACCTTGTAGACGTCCTCGTCGGGCAGCGAGGCGCGGGTGTAGAGGGGCCAGCCGCCGTAGTCGATGCAGGCATGGTCCGCCTTGAGATGGGGATAGCAGCCCGCCGGCATGGTCACCGTGCGCCAGCCCAGGGCGTTGAGCTGCTCCATGGCGAAATCGTCCGGGGTGACGGGCTCCATGCCGCGCGAGAGGGCGTCATCGAACCACAGCACCAGGCCCTCGTCGAAGACCGCGTCGATGGTCTCGTCCCGGAGTGCCGCCATGCGGCGTTCGTCGCCCGGGCCGCCGTTGAGTTGCAGGCTGCCGCCCCAGGATTCCAGGTCCGCGAGCGTGAAGCCGTAGATCTCCAGTGTCTGGTCCAGCAGCACGCGGGTCGAGTGCGTCGCGTCCTCGCGGATGGAAAGGCGCAGCGGGTACTGCCGCTCCTTGATCTGCGACAGAGACGTGAGCCCGGTGCGCGGGTGGATCATGAACACGAAGCGGTCCCAGGACGGATAGCAGGCCACCACCCGGAGAGGCAGTGGTTCCTTGAACAGCCCGGTGCCCCGGTATGCCTGGGTCAGGAAGGCCGAGGGATTGACCATGGACATCTCCAGCTCCCCCTTCGCCACCGCGTGCGCGATGATGGGCGAACCCGTGGACATGCGCAGCCAGGGCCGGAAGTTCTCCGCCGACCCGCTCCCCACCGAAATGCACATGTCCCGGTTGCCGTAGTACGGCTCGTTCGGGTCGCCGGCGACGTGCAGCCCTATCTGCCAAAGCATCAGTCCTCGTTGAAAGTTCGCGCCTCGCGGCAGTCTCTCCATGGTTGTCCTCCAATCACTCCTCTACGGTTCGGCCGCGGCCGTCCTGTTCGTCGTTCTCACAAACGCGAGTCGACCGCACCGCGGCGATTTCGTTTATTCCAGCAGCCCGGCTCCCCTCGCCCACCGGTACTTGGCGCCCAGGATGGCCACCGGCAGCTCGGTGGTGTAGGGACACCCGACGATGCCCCTTTCGTACAAGTACTCCGACGCCTCCTCCACCTGCACGTCGCCCACCAGCGACACCACCACGGGCTTCTCGATGCCCTTGTCGCGGCCCTCCTGCACCACCCGGGCGCACAGCTCGGCGAACACCATGGGCGGGGTGATGATGGTGTGCCAGTAGCCCAGGATCAGGGCGTGGATGCGGTCGTCCTCCAGGCCGTAGCGGATGGTGCGCTCGTAGGTGGTGGGGGGCTCGCCGCCGGTGATGTCCACGGGGTTGCCCGAGGCGCCGAAGGGCGGGATGAACTGCTTGAAGCCCTCGTCCAGGTCCTGGGGGAACTTCATGAGCGAGAGGCCGTTGGCCACCACCGCGTCGGACAGGAGCACGCCGGAACCGCCGGCCCCGGTGATGATGACGATCTCCTCGCCCTTGGGCGTGGGCAGCACCGACAGGCCTCGGGCGAACTGGAGCATGTCGTTGAGCGAATAGGCGCGCACCACGCCGCAGGCCTTCAGCAGGTCGTCGTAGACCTTGTCGTCCCCCGCCAGCGCGCCGGTGTGGGAGGCCGCGGCACGGGCGCCGAGCTGCGTGCGGCCGGCCTTGAGCATCACCACGGGCTTCTTCCTGGAGACGCGGCTGGCCACCTCGTAGAAGCTGCGGCCGTCCTTCAGGTCCTCGGCGTGCATGGCAACCACCTGGGTGTTGTCGTCCTGCTCGAAGTAGGTGAGCAGGTCGTCCTCGTCCAGGTCCGACTTGTTGCCCAAGCCGACGATGGCAGACACTCCCAGACGGGTGGAGCGGCTGAAGCCGATGATGGACGTGCCCACGCCGCCGCTCTGGGACGACAGCGCCACCGGCCCCTTGACGTCGTAGGGCGTGCAGAAGGTGGCGCACAGGTTGGCCGGCGTGTAGTAGAAGCCGTAGATGTTGGGCCCCATGACGCGCACGTTGTACTTGCGCGCCTCCGCCAGCAGTTCCTCCTGCATCTCCTTCTCGCCTACCTCGGCGAAGCCCGACGGGATCATCACCGCCCCCGGGATGCCCTTCTCCCCCACCTCGGTCATGGCCGCGGCGCAGAACTTGGCGGGCACCGCGAAGATGGCCACGTCCACGTCGTCGGGGATGTCCTTGACGCTCTTGTAGCACTGCCTGCCGAGGATCTCGTCGGCACGGGGATTGATGGGATAGAGGGCGCCGGCGTAGCCCCCGTTGATGATGTTCTTCATCACCGAGTTGCCGATCTTCCCTTCCCCGTCCGAGGCGCCGATGACCGCCACCGCCCTGGGGTTCATGATGCGGCGCATGGCCGAGACGATCTCCTGCCGCGACGGCCGGTAGGGCTCGGGTTGCGGCGTGAAGTCCACGGTCATGACGCTGTCCACCGCGGTGGCGCCGCCGGCGTCCGCCAGCACCGGGTTGAGGTCCACCTCGCGGATCTCCGGAAAGTCGCTCACCAGCTCCGAGACGCCGACGATGATGTCGGCCAGGGCCTCCCGGTTTACCGCGGCGCCGCCCCGCACTCCCTTGAGGACCTCCGCCGCGGCCACGCCGTCCAGCATGGCGAGGGCGTCGTCACGCCTCGCCGGCGCCAGCCGGAAGGTCACGTCGCGCAGCACCTCCACCAGCACCCCGCCCAGCCCGAAGGCCACCACCTTGCCGAAGCTCGGGTCGGTCACCGCGCCGACGATGACCTCCACGCCCCCGGCCGACACCTGCTGCTGGACCTGCACCCCGCCCAACGCGGCATCGGCGTTGTAGGCCCGGGCGTTCTTGATGAGAGTCCCGTAGGCCTGCTCCGCCTGCTCCCGGTCCGCCACCCCCACCCGTACGCCGCCGGCCTCGGTCTTGTGCAGGATGTCCTCCGAGACGATCTTCATCACCACCGGGTATCCGATGTCCTCGGCCAGGTCCGCGGCCTCCGCCGCCGACTGGGCCACCCCTTCCCGCGGCAGCGGCACCCCGTAGGCGCGCAGAACCGCGCTGCACTCCGGAGGCGAGAGCGCGGTCCGGTCCTCGGACTTTACGCGCTCCAGCACGGAGCGCACTTCCTCTTGCCGGTTCGATCCTGCCTGCATGGCCTGAGGTCTCCTTCTCGACTGGGCTCAATCCCGTGCACGCCCCGCGATCCCGCGCCGGCCAGCCGGAGCGGCCCTGGAACCGTGCCCCGTCCGGCGTGAATTTTCCCTATCCGTTCCATCGGTCGAGGTCAAGCTCGGTTGGCCGACCCCGTGAACCCGCGACCAACCGGCGGCCGGCTCGACAAGGCCCTCGACCGGTTGACTTGACACGGCGGGTTCTCCCCCGCATAAGTTGCCACGAGGAGGTTCGCCGTTGCGTCGAGTTCTGCTCCTCTACAATTCACCGCGTGTCAAGAAGTACTTCTCCCTCCTGAGTTCCAGTATCGTGTCGCCAGAGGTCATCTGCCGCGGGGTTTCCTTCCGTTTGTCGACTTCCCTGGCGCCGGCCCGGAGCGTCGAGGAGATCATGGACTACGGCATGCGCCGCAAGGAAGCACGCGCGCACTATGGCCCGGCCCGTCTGGCGCTTTTTCGCCGGTCGTACCGCGTGGCGGCCGAACTCCACTACAACCACGCGATGCAGACCATCGGACGGCTACGGCCGGACGCGGTCGGGGTCTGGGGAGGAAACGCCGTGGACGCGAGAGCCGTGGCGGTCGCCGCGCGGAATGCCGAGCTCCCGTGTTTCCGATTCGAGAACGGTTTCCTTCCGAACACGACGCAAATGGATGCGCGCGGGGTCAACGCCGAGTCCTCGGTTCCGCGTGAGGAGGCGTTTTACCTGAAACGCGCCAAGGCCGCGGACCCGGAAGTCTCCTATGCCCCGTCCGTGCGGACGCCCCTGCGAGCCAAGCGGGGCCTGTCGCCGGCGCCCCTTCCGGAGCGTTACCTGTTCGTCCCGTTCCAGGTGCGCCTCGACAGCCAGGTCATCCTTCACTCACCCTGGATCCGGGACATGCACCAGTTGTTCGACACCGTGGTCCGGTGCGCCCGGCGCGTGTCCGGCGCTCCGGCGCTGGTGTTCAAGGAGCATCCGAGTTGCCCGTTGCGCTATCCCGAGTTGCACGAGAACGCGTCACGACTCGACGACGTCCGCTTCGCCAACGGAAATCCCACCGAAGAGCTGATCCGGAACGCGGCGGGCGTCGTCACCATCAACTCGACCGTGGGGGCGGAAAGCCTGCTGCTGGGCAAACCCGTACTTGCGCTGGGCAACGCGGTCTACGAGGTGCCCGGGGTGGCGTCGTCCGCGCGTTCCGAGGACGAAGTCGCCCGCTGGATCGAGGAGGTGTGGACCGGCTGCCCTCCGGCGGCGCCGCTCCGAAACAGTTACCTGCGCTTCCTGCACGATGAATACCTGGTCCCCGACCGGCACCAGGACCCCGGCCCCCGGCACATCGACGCCGTAAGGGAGCGCCTGACCGCGCCCGACCGGTTCACATGGGCATAGGTGTCGTTTCTCCGATGCAGGATTTCGGTCAGGCCGCGGTTGGGTTGTTCTACCGGTTCGCCGCCAGCGGCGCACTGCCGGCGTCGTGGTTCCGTACGATCGACGGCGAGGGAGTGACAAGGGCGAAACGGACCGGCAGGCTGAACCTGGAGATCGTCAGTCACTGCTGGCACTACGACCATTTGCTGACCTATCAGCTCAGTTCCCTCGTCACCCACCGCACCGACAAGCTCCATGTGACCATGACCGTGTACCACGCGGCGGGAGACGAGCCGCTGATGCGGCTGCTACGGTTCTTCGAAGGAATCGAGCTGCCGAATGTCGTCTGGAACTGGATCCCGTTGCCCAAGGAGCAACTCTTCCGCCGCGGCATCGGCCGGAACCTTGCGGCCCGCGGCACGCGCGCGGACTGGATCTGGTTTACCGACGCGGACGTCGTTTTCCACGAGGGTTGTCTCGACGCCCTGGCGGAGCTCCTGCAAGGAAGGGACGATCCGTTGGTGTATCCCCGAACGCCCCGCGGCACGTCCTTGCTGGCGGAGGACCATGACATCCTGCGCGAAGGCCGCGCCGGACCCGCGGTCCGCGAGGTCTCCCTGGAGGCGTTCCCTCTCCGAGGCCCGTCTCTCGACAAGGCCACCGGGCCGTACCAGATCGCGCACGGCGACGTGGCGCGCGCGCTGGGCTACTGCGCGTCCATCGACTTCTACCAGCGCCCGGCGCCCCGCTGGCGCAAGGCCTATGAAGACCGTGCGTTCCGCTGGCTTCTGGGGACGCCGGGCACGCCCATCGATGTGCCCGGGGTGTGCCGCATTCGCCACATGGCCAAGGGACGGTACCGGAACGATTCGGTGACAGGCTGGCTGCGCACCTTCATGCAGAGGCGCCGCGACCGGCAGGCTTGACGCCCGCCGCGGTCAACCGCCGGCCCGCCACACTAACGCGTGAACGCGCCGGCGCTCCGGAGCGCCGCGATCTCGTCGGCGCCGTAGCCCAGGACTTCGCGCAGCACCTGATCGGTGTGCTCCCCCAGGAGCGGCGAGCGCTTCACCTCCACGGGCGAGTCGGAGAGCTTGATGGGACAGCCGACGTTGTGCCACTTGCCGCGCTCGGGATGGTCCACCTCGACCATCATTTCCCGGAGCTGGACGTGGTCGTCGTGGGCCAGGTCCTTGGTGCTCATGATGGGGCCGCAGGGAACGTCGAGGTCGTTCAGGATCTCCATCAGCTCCCACTTGGTGTAGCCGCGCGCGAACTCCGCCAAGAGGCGCCACATCTCGGCCTGGTTGGCGCGCCGCACGTCGATGTTGTCGAAGCGCGGGTCGCTCGCCAGGGCCTCGCCGCCGATGCGCGTGGCCAGGGCGGTCCACACGTGCTCCTGCACCACCACGTAGAGGTAGTCGTTGGCGCCGCCGGGCTTGCACGGGATGGCGTTGCCGAGCTGGCCGCCGCCCGAGTCGTTGCCGGCCCGGGGCGTGAAGTCGTCGAACTCCTGCACCGAGTACTCGGCCAGGGGGCCGTGCTCGATGCGCTGGTGGTCGCGGAACTTGACCCGGCACAGGTTCATGACGCAGTCCATCATGGCGCACTCGACGTACTGGCCGCGGCCGGTGCGCTCGCGCTGGAGCAGGGCCGCGAGGATTCCGGCCAGCAGGTGCACGCCGGTGCCCGAGTCGCCGATCTGCGCGCCGGTCACCACCGGCGGGCCGTCGAACATGCCGCTGGTGCTCATGGCCCCGCCCATGGCCTGGGCCACGTTCTCGTAGGCCTTGAAGGCGGCGTAGGGCCCCTCGCTGCCGAACCCCTTGATGGAACCCATGATCATCCGCGGGTTCAGTTCATGCACCTTCTCCCAGCCGAACCCGAGCCGCTCCAGCACGCCCGGACCGAAGTTCTCCAGCAGCACGTCGCACTCCTTCACGAGCCGCGTGAAGACCTCCTTGCCCCGGGGGTTCTTCAGGTTCACCGTGATGGAGCGCTTGTTGCAGTTCAGCATGGTGAAGTAGAGGCTGTCGGCGTCGGGCACGTCCCGGAGCTGCTTGCGCGTGGCGTCGCCCGCGGGCGACTCGAGCTTGATGACGTCCGCGCCGAGAAACGCCATGAGCTGGCTGGAGGTGGGACCGGCCTGGACGTGGGTCATGTCCAGGATGCGAATGCCGGAGAGTGCCTTGTCCATGGAGTTCCTTGCTGCTGCTTGGTGTGGTGTCCGGAGACGTCGCACTAGCGGTACATGGTCTGACGCTTGGTGCCGGGCGCCCATTCCCCCGCGTCCACCCAGATATTGACGACCGCCGACTTGCCGGTGGTTTGCACCGACTCCCGCGCCCGGCGCAGCGCCGGCGCGATCTCGCGGCAGTCGGTGACCTCCTCGCCGTAGCCGCCGAGCATCTCGGCGAACCGGGAGAACGGCACCTCCCCCAGAAGGTTGCCGACGTTGCCGCGCTCCTCGCCGTACTTGGAGAGCTGGCCATAGCGGATCTGGTTCATGGCGGAGTTGTTGCCGATGACCGCGATGTAGGGGGCGCCGAAGCGGTTGGCGGTCTCCATGTCGAAGGCGGTCATGCCGAAGGAGCCGTCGCCGTAGTAGCACAGGACTTCCTTGTCCGGGTTCACCAGCTTGGACGCCAGCGCGAAGCCGGTTCCCACGCCCAGCGCGCCCAGGGCGCCGGGGTCCATCCAGTTGCCCGGCCCGCGCGGCTCCACCGCCTGGGCGCTGATGGTCACCACGTCGCCGCCGTCGCCGATGTAGATGGTGTCCTCGGTGAGGAACTCGTTGAGCTCCCAGGCCACCCGGTAGGGATGGATGGGGTTGGCGTCGGATTGGAAGAGCGGCATGAGCTTGGCCGCCCGTTCTCTCTCTAGGCCGCGGAGATGCTCCAGCCAGCGCGCCCGCCCCTCGGCGCCGTTGTCCGGCCGCTCCCCCACCGCCGCGTGCACCGCCTCGAGGATCGCTCCGGGATCGCCCACGAGCCCGAGCGAGACGTCGCGGTTCTTGGCCACCGTGCGGTAGTCCATGTCGATGTGGACGACGGCGGCATCGGCGCGCAGCCTGCGGCCGTAGCCCATGCGGAAGTCGAACGGCGTGCCCACGATGACGATGACGTCGGCCTCGTTGAAGGCGTCGGCGCGGGTCCGGTTGAAGCCGTGCGGGTCGCCCGGCGCCAGCACGCCGCGCGCGGCCCCGTTCATGTAGCAAGGCACGTTGAGCGCCTTGAACAGCGACACGGCCGCCTCGTGCCCGCGGCAGGTCCACACCTGGGTGCCCAGCAGCACCGCCGGGCGCTCCGAGCGCACGAGCAGTTCCGCCAGCTTCTCCACGTCCGCGGGGTCGCCGATGGACCGGGTGGACGCGCGCGAACGCCCGGCCTCCGGGACCACCGTCTTGTCCGCCGGCACTTCCCGATCGAGCACGTCCCGTGGAATCTCCAGGTAGCTCGGTCCCGGCGCCCCGGCGAAGCACTCGCGCGCGGCCATGGCCACCATGTCGGCGATGCGCTCGGTGGAACGCACGCTGGCCGAGAACTTGGTGATGGGCGCGGCGATGTCCACGTGCGGCAGGTCCTGCAGCGACCCCATCTTGTGCTGGGTGAGCGCCCCCTGTCCGCCGATGTGTAGCACCGGGCTCTCTGAACGGAACGCGGTGGCGATGCCCGTGAGCGCGTTGGTGAAGCCCGGCCCCGCCGTGGTCACGACGCACCCGAGCCGCCCCGTCTGCCGGGCGTAGCCGTCGGCCGCGTGGGCCGCCACCTGCTCGTGCCGCACGTCCACCACGCGGATGCCGTGGTCGATGCAGCCGTCGTAGATGTCGATGATGTGCCCGCCGCACAGGGTGAAGACCGTGTCCACCCCCTCGTTCCTGAGCGCCGCGGCCACCAAGTGGCCGCCCGAGACGACGTTCTCGTCCCGGCTCTTGCGTGCCAGCGTGTCCTCGGCCGTGTTGGATGTCCGCTTGTCGGTTGCAACCTTTGCCATGTATCGGGTTCCTTCGCCGATGCTTGGGACGACGACTCACTCGGTCCGGCGCCTCGCCGGCAAAATGAGTTTAGTTAATCTCTGTCCGTCACGTCTGTCAATCAGCCTTGTGCCAAGGGTCGTGGTAATATAGGGGACAGACTGCTCAGGCTCCCGGATCTCACGGAGTCGTTGAAGATGCCTCTGACCATCACCCAAGTCGATGCCTTCACCCACAAGCCGTTCACCGGCAACCCGGCCACGGTGTGCTTGTTGCCCGCGCCCGCCGACGCCGCGTGGATGCAGCGTGTGGCGCGCGAGATGAACCTGTCGGAGACCGCGTTCCTGGTCCGCAGGTCGAACGGGGAGTTCGACCTGCGCTGGTTCACGCCCGTGGTGGAGGTCGACCTTTGCGGCCACGCCACGCTGGCCTGCGCTCACGTGCTGTGGGAGGAAGGACACCTGCCGGCGGACGCCCCTGCCGTCTTTCACACCCGCTCGGGCAGATTGTCCGCTACCCGGCGAACCGCTTGGATCGAGATGGACTTCCCCGCGGAACCTGCGGAATCCACGGCCGCTCCCACCGGACTCGCCGAAGCCTTGGGGACCGAGCCGGCATGGGTCGGCCGGAACCGTTTCGACTATCTCGTCGAGGTCGACACGCAAGCGACCGTCGAGCGGCTCTCGCCGGACTTTTCGGCCCTGAAGAGGCTCGAAACGCGCGGGATCATCGTCACCGCGCGCGTCGAGGCCGAGGGCGTCGATTTCGTGTCGCGCTTCTTCGCCCCCGCCACCGGAGTGGACGAGGACCCCGTCACGGGATCGGCCCATTGTTGCCTCGGACCCTACTGGCAACGGCGCCTGGGACGGAATGCGTTCACCGCACGGCAGGTTTCCGAGAGAGGCGGGCTCGTCAAGGTGGTTGTCGAGGGCGACCGCGTCCTCCTGTCGGGACAAGCGGTCACGGTCCTCCGCGGCGAGTTGCTGGCCTAGTCTTGGCGATCCCCCTCAGGCCAGGCTGCCCACCGCGGCCTGTATCGCGCTCAGCAGCGGCGCCGGGTAGACCCCGAACCAGATGAGCAGCACCGTGAGGCCGGCGAGCACGAGTCCCTCGGGGAACGAGAACCGGCGGGTGGCGGGCAAGGGCGAGGACGGGTCCCCGGGGGTGGACAGGTACATGGTGATGATGATGCGCAGGTAGTAGTAGAGGCCGATGACGCTGCTCACTACCAGCAACAGGATCAGGACCCACAGTTCGGAAACTACGCCGGCGGTGAGCACGTAGAACTTGCCCACGAACCCGGCGGTCAAGGGAATCCCGGCCAGCGAGAACAGCATCAGCGAGAGCGCGCCGCTCACCCAGGGGCGGCGCCAGAAAAGGCCGCGGTAGTCGCTGATCTCGTCGGCTTCCTTGCGTTCGTCCGAGAGCGCGGTGATGATCCCGAAGATGCCCAGCGACGTGATGAAGTAGGCCACCAGGTAGAAGGTCACCGCGTGCGACCCTTCGCGGGAGGCGGCGATCACCGCCACGAGCAGGTAGCCGAGATGGGCGATGGAAGAATACGCCAGCAGGCGCTTGAGGTTGTCCTGCAAGAGCGCCAGCAGGTTGCCGAGGAACATGGAGAGCACCGCGATGACCGCCAGCACCGTGGCCACCGAGTCGTAGTCCAGGAGCCCGCCGTACTGGCCGTAGCGCAGCAGCAGCGCCACCATGGCGCCCTTGGAGACCGTGGTGAGGTACGCCGTCACCGGCGTGGGGGCACCCTGGTACACGTCCGGCGCCCACATGTGGAACGGCACCACCGCGAGCTTGAAGCCGGCGCCGATAATCACCATGGCGAAGCCGCCCAGGAGCAGTACGGAGGGCTCCCGGGTCTTGGCCGCCAGCACCGAGGTCATGGCGGTGAAGTCCATGGTGCCCAAGTCCGCGTAGATCAGCGCCATGCCGAAGAGCAGGAAGGCCGCCGAGGCCGCCGCCAGGATCAGGTACTTGATGCCCGATTCCAGGGCCGTGCGCGTGGTGCGCAGGTACGCCACGAGGCCGTAGAGCGAAACGCTCAGGATCTCCAGGCCCAGGAAGAACGAGATGAAGTGGTTGCTGGCGGTCAGCACGGCGCAGCCGAAGGTGGCCAGCGTGAGCAGGAGATAGAACTCCTCGCGGTTCCCCGGCACGCGCTCGAGGTAGCCGTACGACATCACCACGACCACCATGGTCGCGGCCGACAGAAGACCGATGTAGAAGAGCGCGTAGCCGTCGATGATCAGCAGCGGCGCCAGCGGCGGCGCGGCGCTGGTGGCCGTGCCCGCCAGCAAGGCCAGGGGCAGCGCCGTGCCCACCAGCGAGATGAGCGCGGTCAGCCGGTGGTTCCGGTGGAACGAGATCACCAGCATGAGCACCAGTGGCGTCAGGCCCAGCAGGACGATGGGGGTCAGTGCGCTGAAAGGGTTCAAGGCCGCTCACCTCCCACCGGCGCTCTGTCCGCTACGGCGGCGGGCGCGGCGCCTTCCGTGCCCTCGGGGCGCGCGGCCGTGGCGCGGGCCTCGGCGGCGAACTTCCGCATCTCGGCGAGCGCATGCCCGGAAGTGGTCAACACCGGCTGCGGGTAGAGCCCGAGCCACAGCGTCGCGCCGATGAGCGACGCCATGATCGCCATCTCCCGGCCGCTGGCGTCGTCCACCTGCCATTCTCCGGTGTTGGCGCCGTAGTAGACCTTCTGCAGCATCCACAGCGAGTAAATGGTGGCGGCCACGAGGCCCACCGATGCCAGCACCGTCAGCGGCACGTTCACCTGGAACGCCCCCAGCAGCACCAGGAACTCGCCCACGAAGCTGGCCAGTCCGGGCAGCCCCAGCGAGGCCATGGCGAAGAACAGGCCCACGCCGCCCATGCGCGGCATCACCGCCCACAGGCCGCCGAACCGGCCCAGCTCGCGCGTGTGCGTGCGGTGTTGCAGGTCCCCCACCATGATGAACAGCGCGGCGGCGCTGAAGCCGTGGGACAGCATGATGATGACCGCCCCCTGAAGCGCCAGCTCGTTCCCCGCGAAGATCCCCAGCAGCACGAAGCCCATGTGGCTGATGCTGGTGTACGCCACCATGCGCTTCAGGTCGGTCTGGCCCAGGGCCAGGAGCGCGCCGTAGAGGATGCCCACCACCGCCAGGATCATGGCGACCAGCGTGAAGTCCGCCACCGCTTGCGGGAACATCGGCACCACGAAGCGGAGCATGCCGTAGGCGCCGATCTTGAGCACCAGGCCCGCCAGCGCCACGCTGCCCGCCGTGGGGGCCTGGGTGTGGGCGTCGGGCAGCCAGGTGTGGAACGGCACCACCGGGAGTTTCACGGCGAAGGCGATGAAGAAGCCCAGCATCAGCCAGAACGCCTTGGTGTCCGACATGACCGTGCCCACCAGGTCCAGGTAGTCGAAGGTGAGCACGCCGGTGGACTGCCAGTGCACCACCACCAGTCCGAGGATGGCCACCAGCATCAGCAGGCCGCTTCCCTGGGTGATGATGAAGAACTTGGTGGTGGCGTAGACGCGGTTCTCGTAGCCCCAGATGCCGATGAGGAAGTACAGCGGCAGCAGCGAGATTTCCCAGAAGGCGAAGAAAAGGAACAGGTCGAAGGCGATGAACACGCCCGACAAGGCCGTCAGGATCAACAGCAGGTTGAAGTGGTAGAACCCCACCGAGCGGGTGATGGAGGTCCAGGAAGTCAGCACCGCCAGGACCGTAAGGAAGCTCGCGAGCAGGAGCATCAGCAGACTGATGCCGTCCACGGCCAGGTGGAAGCTGATGCCCAACTGCGGGATCCAGGGCTGCTTGGTGGCCATCAGCCACCCGCCCGGCACGGGCGCGACGCGGGTGAAGAAGACGCCCCAGGTCACCAGCAGCAGCATCAGGTGGAGCAGCGCCGTCCCCAGCGCGACCCAGCGCGCCCACAGGTCGCTCCACCGCCCCGCGATCCATGCCGCGAGGCCGCCGGCGAAAGGCAGAAGCAGGATCCAGGCAAGGCTCATAGGATGATCACCAGTCCCACGGTCAGCACCGCGCCCACCGCGATGCCGGTGGCGTACCACCGCACCGCGCCCGTCTGGGTCATGCTCGCGACGAAGTGAAGCGTTTCGGTGACGAAGGCGACGGCGCGATAGAACAAGTCGATGAAGTCGTCCTTGTTGACCCTCGCGCACCACAGCCAGGGCTTGACGAAGAGCGCGTCATAGAGCGCGTCGAAGCCCCAGCCGCTGGCCCACAAGCGCTCCAGGCCGCGCGCCCACGGCTGCGCCGCGATGCGTTCCATGGACCCGGGCGACGCCATCACCAGGGTCCACACGAGCCATATGCCGCCCAGCGACGCGGCCGCCGCCAGCAGCTCGAACAGCAGCTCGGTACCGTAGCTCGCGTGCACGCCGTGGTACTCCGGCAGCGCCGTGTTCAGGAAACCGGAGAACAGGGTGAGCGAGCCCATGGTGTGGGGCAGCTCGATGACCCCGGCCGCCACCGACAGCACCGCCAGGACTCCCAGCGGAATGCGCACGCACGGCCCTGGCTCGTGGATGGGCATGAGGTGCCGTACCCACTCGGTGGCCTCGCGGTAGAAGGTCAGGAACACCATGCGGAAGGTGTAGACGGACGTCAGCAGCGCCCCGGCCAGCGCGCCGGCCCACAGCCAGACGCCGCCGATCTCGGAGTTGTAGGCGTTCCAGATGATCAGGTCCTTGCTGTAGAAGCCCGCGGTGACCACCGGGACGGCCGCCAGCGCGGCGGAGCCGATGAGGAAACACCAGAAAGTGAACGGCATCTGCCGGCGCAGGCCGCCCATGCGGTACATGTCCTGCTCGTGGTGCAGCGACATGATCACCGCGCCCGCCCCCAGGAACAACAGCGCCTTGAAGAAGGCATGGATCATGAAGTGGAACAGCGCCGCCGACCACGCGCCCACCCCCAGGGCCAGGAACATGTAGCCGATCTGGCTGATGGTGGAGTAGGCGAGCACGCGCTTGATGTCGGACTGCACCAGCGCGGCGAAACCCGCCATCAGGAGCGTGAGCGTGCCGATGACCGCCACCAGCGCCAGCACCGCGGGCGCCAGGGTGAAGAGCACGTGGGTGCGGGCGATGAGGTAGACGCCCGCGGTCACCATGGTGGCCGCGTGGATCAGGGCGCTCACCGGCGTGGGTCCGGCCATGGCGTCCGGCAGCCAGGTCTGGAGGGGAAGCTGCGCCGACTTGCCCACCGCCCCGCCCAGCAGCAGCAGCGCCACGGCGGTGGCCATGCCCGATCCGGGCTGGAACTGCTGGCCCGCGCGCTCCAGGAGCGCCTGGATGTCCAGGGTGCCCAACTCCGCGAAGAGCAGGAACAGCGCCATGAGCATCGCCGTGTCCCCCACCCGGGTGACGATGAAGGCCTTGCTCGCGGCCTGGCTGTTGGCCTCGTCCTTGTAGAAGAAGCCGATGAGCAGGTAGCTGCACAGGCCGACACCCTCCCAGCCCAGCAGCAGCAGCATGAGGTTGTCGGCCAGGAGCAGCGTCAGCATCGCGCACACGAACAGGTTCATGTACGCGAAGAAGCGACTGTAGCCCTCCTCCTCCCTCATGTACTCGACGGAGTAGAGGTGGATCAGGAAGCCCACGAAGGTCACGACGAAGATCATCGTGAGCGACAGGGCATCGAGATGGAAAGCGAAAGCGGGACGGAAGCCGGCCACGTCCACCCACACCCACAGGGTCTGGACGAAGCTGCCCCCGGCGGGCGGCGCGGCCATGAAGCTCAGCCCCACGAGCAGCGTCACCACCGCCGACAGGCCCACGGAGCCCGCCCCCACGTAGGCCACCTCGGTGCGCGACAGGCGCGAGCCCACCAGCGTGAGGGCGACGAAGCCGGCCAGGGGAAAGGCGGGTATCAGCCACAGCAGCTCGAGCATGTCAGCCTCTCAGGTCGCTCAGCGTATCCACGTCCAGGGTGTTGAAGCGGTAGTAGAGCTGCACCACCAGCGCCAGACCCACCGCCACCTCGGCCGCCGCCATGGCCAGGATGAAGAAGAACATGACCTGCCCGTCGGCCTGGCCCCAGTGCGCCCCCGCCACCACGAAGGCCAGGGCGGCGGCGTTGAGCATGATCTCGAGGGACAGGAGCACGAAGATGATGTTGCGGCGCACCAGGACGCCCGTGAGCCCCAGCCCGAACAGCACCGCCGCCAGCACGAGTCCGTGCTCCATGGGGACCGCGGCCATCAGGACTCATCCTCCCCGTCGTCGGAGGACACGCGACGGCCCAGGTGGAACGCCCCCACCAGGCCGGCCAGCAGGAGCATGGCGGCCAGCTCCACCCCGAGCACGTAACGGCCGTAGAGGGCGGCGCCCACGCGCTTGACGCCCACGCCCGCGGGAGCGCCCGCCGCGGCGGGCTCGGTGGCGACCACCACCAGGAACTCGGCGAACAGGACGGCCGTGAGGATCGCCGGGCCGATCCAGGCCTTGGGCTGCAGCCAGCGGCGCTCCCGGGCAGTCACCTCGGCGCCGAGGTTGAGCATCATGATGACGAACACGAACAGCACCACGATGGCGCCGGCATAGACGATCACCTCCAGGGCCGCCACGAAGGGTGCCCCGAGGGTGAAGAAGATCAACGCCAGCGACAGCAGCGACACGATCATGTACAGCAGCGCGTGCACCGCGTTGGCGCGAGTGATGACCATGGCCGTCGAGATGACCGCGACGGCCGCCGCGAGATAAAAAATGAGCGTCATGGCGCTATGGAACTTCGTTCACAGCCCCGTTCCGGGCGGGCGCAGTCCCCGTCACGGCAGCAGGCTCTTCACGTCCACGGGCTTGTCCTCGTTCTCGGACGCGCCCTTGTCCTTGCCGCTGACGGCCAGTCCGGCGACCCGGTAGAAGTTGTAGCCGGGATACTTGCCGGGGCCGTTGATCAGCAGGTCTTCCTTTTCGTACACGAGATTCTGCCGGTTGTAGTCGCACAGCTCGAAGTCCGGCGTCAGTTGAATCGCATAGGTCGGACACGCCTCCTCGCACAGCCCGCAGAAGATGCAACGCGAGAAGTTGATGCGGAAGAACTCGGGATAGCGCCGGCCGTCCGGCCGCTCCCCGGCCTGGAGCGCGATGCAATCCACCGGGCACACGGCGGAACACAGATAGCAGCCGACGCAGCGCTCGTCTCCGTCCGGGTCCCGCGAGAGGATGATCCGTCCCCGGTAACGCGGCGGCAGGTACGGCTTCTCCTCGGGGTACTGGACCGTGATGGGGCGCCGGAACAGGTGCAGCAGCACCGTCCAGATGGTCCGCAGCATGCTTAGCATCGATGGTTCCTCACGGCGTTCGGACACGACGGCATCGGCGGGCCCCTAAGCCTTCCACAGCAGCAGGGCCCCGGCGGTCACCACCAGGTTGAGCAGCGACAGCGGCAGGAGCACCTTCCAGCCGAAGGCCATCAACTGATCGAAGCGCGGCCGCGGCAGCGACGCCCGCAACAGGATGAATATCAGGATGAAGAACAGCAGCTTCAGCGCGAACCACACGAGGCCCGGCAGCACCGGTCCCATCCAGCCGCCGCAGAACAGCGTCACGATCATGGCCGAGATCACCGTCACGCCGACGTACTCGCCGACGAAGAACATGCCGAACTTCATCCCGGAGTACTCGGAGTGGAACCCGGCCACCAACTCGGCCTCGGCCTCGGGCAGATCGAAGGGCAGGCGATGGGTCTCGGCCAACCCGGCGATGAAGAAGATGACGAAGCCCAGGAACTGGGGCACGATGAACCAGATGTCCTGCTGCGCCGCGACGATGTCGCGCAGGCTGAAGGACCCTGCCATGAGCACGACGCCCATGAGCGAGAGCCCCATGAACACCTCGTAGCTGACCATCTGGGCCGAGGCCCGGAGCCCCCCCAGGAGCGCGTACTTGTTGTTGGAGGCCCAGCCCGCCAGCACCACGCTGTAGACGCCCATGGACGACATGGCGAGGAAGAACAGCAGACCGATGTTGAGGTCGGTGACGCCGATGGTCTCGGTGATGGGGATCACCGCCACGGACATCAGCCCGGTGATGACGATGACCGCCGGCGCCAGGATGAAAACGGCCCGGTCCGCGAACGGCGGGACCCAGTCCTCCTTGGTGAAGATCTTGATCATGTCGGCCAGCACGATGCCGAGCCCCAACGGACCCACCCGGTTGGGACCGTAGCGGTCCTGCAAGAGCGCCAGGAAGCGCCGCTCCAGCCAGATGAGCAGCGCGGCCAGGATCAGGGGCGCGTTGAGCACCCCGAGGACCACCGCGATCTGTAGCAACACGTCCGTCACGTCACATCCTGCGGCACCGGCTCCAGGCCGGCACGTCCACGCCCCGGACGTTGCCGATCCCCACGGGCACACCCAGCACGCCCGCCGTCAAACTCTCCATGAGGCGCGCCGGCAACTGGAACATCCCGCCGTCCAGCTCGATCTCAACGAACTCTCCGTCCTGAACCCCCAACGTCCGCGCGTCCTCCGGGTTGAGCGCCGCGTACGGTCCGGGGCTCCGTTGCGCCACCCCCGGCGCGGCCGCGCTCTGCTCGTCCGACCCGAAGATGTGGTAGAGCGGCACCACCAGGAACGCGCCCGCGCGTCGCTTGAACGCCGGTGGGACCTCGTCGGTGTAGGCCGCGGCGCCGTTGGCCACCGGCTCGATCAACCGTCTGCCGGGGTCACCGCCGGCCAGCGGCCCGCCCACCTCGGCCTGGAACTTGTTGAGCGACTGCACGGAGTTCCAGCCCGGCGCCCAGAAACGTGTGATCAGCGGCGACGGAGGCTGCTGCGGATAGCCCTCCATGGTGAAGGCCAGGGGCGAACCCGGGTCGTCCGGCGGCTTGGGCTCGTGCACGTTCACGTCGGCCGACATGGCCGTGCGGCCGCTGGCCCGCGGCGACAGGCGCGGCACTTTTTCCCCGTTCACGCGGAACGACGCGCCGGCCACGTGTTCCGGCAGTCCCTCGAACGCCGCCACCGCGCGCCCAAGCGCGGCCAGGAGTTCGTCGGGCGAGCGCAGCCCCGTCAGCTCGGTGCGGCCGGCCCCCTGGGCCAGCTCCCCCAGCCAGCTCCACGCCGGCTTCACCTCGCCCTCGGCCACGAACACCTGGTAGAACCGCTGCGCGCGGCCCTCGTTGTTCACCACCGTGCCTTCGGTCTCGGCGAAGGTGCCCGAGGGAAACGCCACCTCGGCGCCGGCCACCGTGTCCGTGGCGGAGTGGTCGATGGCGACGACGTGCGCGGACTCCAGCATGGCATCGACCGAGGCGCGGCCCACCCTGCGGTAGAGGTCGTTCTCCAGCACCACGACCGTGTCGACCAGGCCGTCGGCCACCCGCTGGAAGGCCTCGGCGGTGCCCATGGCATTGAGCAGTCCCAGACCGAAACTGTTGCACTCGGCCGCGGTGAAACACAGGTTGGCGGTTCCGCCGCCGCCGAGCGCCCGCGCCACCTGCGCCGCCGCGTCCACCACCGCCTCGCTGCCGCATCCGGACCCGGACACGACCACCGGCCGCTCCGCCGCCCGCAGTGCCTGGGCAATGGCCTGGACCGCCGAACGCTCCTCCCGCGACAACCCCTTCACCGCCGGAGCGGTGGCGTCCAGCGCGTGCGCCACGGCAAAACCCAGCCGCGCGATGTCGTCGGGCGCTCCCCGGAAGCACTGGGTGGCCACCTCATCGAGCCGGGTGCCCGCCGACGTGGCGACGTACAACGGTCCCTTCTGCTGCTGCATCACCCCGCGCAGGGCCGCGTCGTCCCAGCGCGGAATGCGCAACTGCATGGCCTGCTTGCGCGGCGCCTGCTTGACCGCCTGGCGGATCGCCAGCGCCAGCAACGGCGCCGTCTGAGTGACGTCCTCCCCCAGCACCAGCACCGCGTCGGCGGCCTCCACCTCGCGCAGCGACGGCGTGCGCACCCCGGCGCCGCGGAGCACGTGCAGCATACGCGCCACCAGGTGCTCCTCCCCGGGGGCCATGCCGCTGAAGAAGTTCCGCGAACCCACGAGCGCCCGCAACGCGAAGTTCGCCTCCATGGACGCGCGCGGCGAGCCGATGCCGATGACGCGGGACTGGCGTCCAAGGAGGAGCGCCGTCCGCTTGAGCGCCTCCGTGCCGCCGACCGGCCGGCTCTCGCCGTCCTGGCGCAGACGCGGCTGGCGCAGACGCCGGTCGCCGTTCACGAAGTCGTAGCCGAAGCGTCCGCGGTCGCACAGGAAATAGCCGTTCACCTGGGCGTTGTAGCGGTTGAGGATGCGCCGCAGCTCGCCGTAGCGCTCGCCCGCGATGGTGTTGCACCCGAGGCTGCAATGGGCGCACACCGACGGCGCGGTCTGCAGGTCCCACTTGCGGGTGTAGTGCTGTTTCAGGGTCTTGTCGGTGAAGACGCCGGTGGGGCAGATCTCCACCAGGTTGCCGCTGAACTCGTTCTCCAGGGCGCCGTCCTCGTGGCGCCCGAAGTAGACGTGGTTGTGGGAGGCGAAGGCGTCCAGGTCCTTGCCGCCGGCGTAGTCCCGGTAGTAGCGCACGCAACGGTAGCAGGTGATGCAGCGGTTCATCTCGTGGTTGATGAACGGCCCGAGCTGCTGGTTGGTGAAGGTGCGCTTGCCGAAGCGGTAGCCGCGGTAGTTGTGCCCGGTCATCACCGTCATGTCCTGGAGGTGGCACTCACCGCCCTCGTCGCACACCGGGCAGTCGTGCGGGTGGTTGCTCATCAGGAGCTCGACGATGCCGGCGCGGAACTGCGCCGCGTCCTTGTCCCGGATGGAGATGCGCGCGCCGTCCATGGCGGGAGTCATGC
The DNA here is from genome assembly GCA_964519455.1 of uncultured Syntrophobacterales bacterium. Lineage (GTDB taxonomy): Bacteria > Desulfobacterota > Binatia > UBA9968 > JAJDTQ01 > JAJDTQ01. The sequence goes on along the minus strand of CAZFIU010000001.1, from coordinate 177,454 downwards.
ACGCCATGACGATGCGCCCGCGCTGGTCGTTCTCGTCCCGGTACTGCTTGACCGCGCACTGGCGGCAGGCGCCCACCGACCCCAGGGCCGGGTGCCAGCAGAAGTACGGCAGGTCGAGCCCCTTCGAGAGGCATTCCTCCAACAGGTTCTTGGCGGGGTCGACCTCGTAGGGCCGGTCGTCGACGTAGATGGTGGCCATGATCGTCAGGCTGCGTCGCTCTTCGGCAAGAGCTTCTCGAAGTCCTCCCGGAAATACTTGAGGGCGCTCTGCAACGGTTCCATGGCGCCGGGCGCCAGCGCGCAGAAAGTGTTGCCCGGCCCCATCATGCGGGTCTGCATCTCCAGCCGCTCCAGGTCGCCGGGGCGCCCGCGCCCTTCCAGGAGCCCCTGGAGGATGCGCGCGGTCCAGGGCAGGCCGTCGCGGCACGGCGTGCACCAGCCGCAGGACTCCTGGGCGAAGAAGCGCTCGAGGTTGAGCACCATGCCCACCACCGAGGTCCGGTCGTCCAGGACGATCATCAGGCCGGTGCCCAGCCGGCTGCCCGCCGCCTGCACGGAGCCGTAGTCCATCTTGACGTCCAGGTGGTCCTCCACCAGGAAGTCCGTGGAGGCGCCGCCGGGCAGGAGGCCGCGGAACTTGTAGCCCTCGCGCATGCCGCGGGCGCGCCGCTCGAGGATCTCGCGGATGGTGGTGCCCAGGGGCAGCTCCCACACCCCCGGCCGCCGCACCTTGCCGCTCACGCCGTAGAGCTTGGTGCCGCCGTCCTCGCTGCGGCTCAGGCCCAGGTACCACTGGGCGCCGTGGCGCAGGATCGGCGCCACGTTGCACAGGGTCTCGACGTTCTGGACGATGGTGGGCTTGCCGAACAGGCCGCTCACCTGCGGAAACGGCGGCTTGGCCCGGGGATTGGCGCGCTTGCCCTCCAGCGCGTTCAGCAGCCCGGTCTCCTCGCCGCACATGTAGCGCCCGGCGCTGGTGTGGAGGTGCAGCTCGAAGCTGTAGCCCGAGCCCAGGATGTTCTTGCCCAGGTAGCCCTTGTCGTAGGCCTCGGCCAGGGCCCGGGTGATGCGCTCCGCCGCGAGCTTGTAGGCCCAGCGCAGGAAGATGTAACCCTGGGTGGCCTGGATGGTGTAGGCGGACAGGATCATCCCCTCGATGAGCAGGTGCGGGTTCCCCTCGAGGATCAGGCGGTCCTTGAAGGTCCCCGGCTCCATCTCGTCGGCGTTGGCCACCAGGTACTTGGGCGTGGGCGCGTCGTCGCCCATGGGCACGAAGCTCCACTTCTGGCCGGTGGGGAAGCCCGCGCCGCCGCGACCCCGGAGCCTGGAATCGGTCACCTCCTTGAGGACGTCCGCCGGGGCCATCTCCTTGAGCACCTTGCGCAGCGCCTCGTAGCCGCCCACGTTCTCGTAGGCCGCCAGGTCGAGCACGGCGCCGTCCGGCCGCAGGTCCCCGGTCAGGGGCTTGTCCATGGATGATCCGTTCGCCATATCGTCCAGTCCGGTCACGCTCCCGACGGATGCCGGTAGCGGGCGAGTATCTCGTCCACCATGTCGTTGTCCAGGTTGCGGTAAAGCTCGTTCCCCACCATCATCGCCGGCGCCCGGTCGCAGGTGCCCAGGCAGGCCATGGGGAGCAGCGTGAACTGGCCGTCCGCAGTGGTTTCCCCCAACTCCACGCCCAGGTGTTCCTTGAGATGGGCACGGATACCCTCGTAACCCATGATCCAGCAACTCACGCTGTCGCACAAAAGGATGACGTTCTCCCCCACCGGCCTGCGGAAGATCAGGTTGTAGAAGGTGGCGACGCTGTCCAGCGCCTCCGGGCTCATGTCCAGAAGCGCGGCGATCTCCTTCAGGTGCTCGTCCGACACCCAGCGGTGGTGCTCCTGGACGATCTTCAGCGCCTCCACGCACGCGGCCTGCGGGTGGTCGTAGTGGGCGGCCTCGGCCAGGATCTTCTTGCGCTCGTCTTCCGTCAGCATGTCGTCCTCGGCATCCCGCGACTTGGCCGCGGTGCGAAGTCGAAGGATGCCATCTTCATCGGTCTATGTCCGCCAGCACGAAATCGATGCTCCCCAGGATCGCCAGCAGGTCCGGCACCATCACGCCACGGCTCATGAGCGGGATCATCTGCATGTGGGCGAAGGACGGCGTGCGGATGCGCACGCGGTAAGGGATGGTGCCGCCGTCGCTCACCAGGCGGTAGCCGTTGTTGCCCTTGGTGGCCTCGATGCCCACGAAGGATTCGCCGGCCGGGATCACGGGCCCCCAGCTCACGCTGAGGAAGTGGTTGATGAGCGTCTCGATGTCGTGCATCGTGCGCTCCTTGCGCGGCGGCGTGGCCAGCGGATGATCCGACTTGTAGTGCCCGGCCGGCATGTTCTTGAGGCACTGGTCGATGATGCGCAGGCTCTGGCGTATCTCCTCGACGCGCACCAGCGCGCGGTCGTAGCAATCGCCGTTCCGGGCGACGGGAACGTCGAAGTCGAACTGGTCGTAGCCCGAGTAGGGCCGCTTCTTGCGGAAATCCCACTCGTAGCCGCAGGCGCGCAGGCCGGGACCGGTGACGCCCCAGTCGATGGCCTCCTCCGCGGTGTAGGCGCCGATGCCCTGGGTACGCGCCTTGAAGATGCGGTTCTGCATCACGATCTTGTCGTATTCCGCCAGCCGGTCCGGCATGTATGCGACGAAGTCCCGCACCATGGCCTGCCAGCCCTTGGGCAGGTCGTGGGCCACGCCGCCGATGCGGAACCAGCTCGGATGCATGCGTCCGCCGCACACCGCCTGGACGATGTCGAAGATGCGTTCCCGGTCGTTGAACGTGTAGAAGACCGCGGAAAGGGAGCCCACGTCCTGGGCGAAGGTGCCGTACCACACCAGGTGGCTGGCGATGCGGAACAGCTCGCACATCATCACGCGGATCACCTGGGCGCGGTCGGGCACGTCGATGCCGGCCAACTGCTCCACCGACAGGACGTAGGCCAGGTTGTTCATGACCCCGCCGAGGTAGTCGATGCGGTCGGTGTAGGGGATGAACGAATGCCACGACTGGCGCTCGCCCATCTTCTCGGCGCCCCGGTGGTGGAAGCCGATCTCGGGCAGGCAGTCGACGATCTCCTCGCCGTCGAGCTGCAGGATGATGCGGATGACCCCGTGGGTGCCGGGGTGCTGCGGGCCGACGTTCAGGAACATGAAGTCCGCGCCCTCGCGGGTGCGCTTCATGCCCCAGTCCTCCGGGCGGAAGCGCAGCGCCTCCTGTTCCCGGTCCTGGCGCTCGTCGGGAAGCTGGAACGGGCCCATCTCCGTGGCCCGGGCCGGATGCTCCTTGCGCAGCGGGTGGCCTTCCCAGGTGAGCGGCATGAGGATGCGGCGCAGCGCCGGGTGGCCGTCGAAGCGCACGCCGAACATGTCCCACACCTCGCGCTCGTACCAGTTGGCCGAGGGCCACAGGCCCGTGGCCGTGGGCAGCGCGGCGTCGCCGTCCGCCAGCGGCACCTTGATGCACAGGTCCTCGTTCCGCTCGTAGGAAAGGAGATGGTAGAGGACGGTGAAGTCGCTCTCGGGCTGGCCGTCGCGCTGCCCGCGAAAGCGTTCGTCGATGGCGGTGAGGTCGTACAGCGTGCCGAAGGGGCGCGGCACCTCGGTCTTGAGGAACTTCAGGAAAGCCGGGAGGTTGTCCCGCGACGTCCAAAGGGTGGGAAAGTCGGCGCGGGTCTCCTGCACCGTGAAGGCGTCGGCGCCGAAGCGGCCTTCGAGTTCGGCGACCGCGGCGGGGGCGTCACTCATCGTCCGGCAGCCTCGCTAGACTTCGTCCGGCGTCCGCAGGCTCGTGGCTCGAACCCGGTCGGGCCGCTTCACGTCGCGCATGGCCGGCAACACAGCCTTCTCCACGCCTTGGGGACCCACCATCCAGCTCAAGGGCCGGCGCTCGTTGCCCACGGCCTTTTGCAACAGGGTCAACGCCTCCAGGAAGGCCCACGGGGCGGGCGGGCAGCCCGGCACGTAGACGTCCACGGGAAGGATCTTGTCCACTCCCTGGACCACGCTGTAGATGTCGTACATGCCGCCGGAGTTGGCGCAGGCGCCCATGGAGATCACCCAGCGGGGCTCCATCATCTGCTCGTACAACCGCCGCACCACCGGCGCCATCTTGATGAACGGGGTGCCGGCGATGACGATGACGTCCGCCTCCCGCGGCGTGCCGCGGATGACCTCGGCGCCGAAGCGGGCCACGTCGAACTTGCTCGTCAGGCTCGTGGCCATTTCCACGAAACAGCAGGAGAGCCCGAAGTGGAACGGCCACATGGAGTTCTTGCGTCCCCACCGCACCAGATCCTCGAGGCGCGCCATCACCAGAAGCCGCTGTATGGCGTCGTCGAAGGCACCTTTCCCCGGCTCGGCGGCCTGGGGTTTGGACAGCGACCATTGCATCAAATGCCGATCCTTTCCCGACCGGCCTTGGCCCGCCTCAGGCGGATGGGCTCCCAGTCGAGCGCGCCCATGCGGTACTCGTAGATCAGCGCCACCACCAGAATCGCCACGAACACCACCATGCCGGCGTAGCCGGCCCAACCCACCTCCTCGTAGGCCACGGCGTAGGCGAAGATGAAGACCGCCTCCAGGTCGAAGATCACGAAGAGCATCGCGACGATGTAGAACTTCACCGACAGGCGCACGCGCGCCGACCCGGTGGAGAGGATGCCGGACTCGTAGGGCTGACCGGTGGCGCGATCCTTGTGCCGCTCGCCCAGGACGAACGACAACCCGATCATGCTTCCCGCCACAACGAGAGCAATCAGAAAGTAGAGACCCAGCGGCCAGAGCGTGTCGCTACCCATGGTCGAATGCCGATGGTCAAAAGCCGCGCACGGTCCTGTGAGGAGAGTCATGCGGAGGCTGGGAAGGCAGGGTAGTATATGGGTGAAGGGGTGTCAACTTGCGCGGTGTTTCGAGGGTTGTTTCAAGGTTCCGGGGCTTCCACACCGTCGAGGAAATCGGACACCGTCCGGACAACAATGCCGGATGTCTCTTCCGGATGGTTCATCAGGGGACCGAAGTCCTTCAGATCGCCGGTGAGGAGATGGGACGCGTCGCTGACCAGCGCGGCCTGGAAGATGGGAATATCCTTTGCCCCCAGCCCCGGTGGAACCGCCCCACCGGTTGCGCGCTCGACGAGACGAACGTCCTGGGACATGGCCGTCAACGTGTCCAGGCACCGCGGATATTTCCACGCCAGGTTCCGGCGCGCTTCCTCCAGGGCATAGGCGCTGGAATAGATTTCCCAATAGCCACGGCTACCGAGTTCGATGACCAGAGCCGCCTTGCCGCGTGGGTTGTGGGCGGCCGTGAAGAGGACGTTGGCATCGAGAAACAACCTCATTCTCTTTTGTCGATTCGATCGAGGATGTGCGCGCGCTCACGATCCGACAGCCGATCCGCCTTGTCCCACGCGGCGATCTCTTCGTCGCTGTAGTACGGAGTCTCAACCACGATGCCCGGCTTGAGGACGATCTCGGCGCCCCGGTCCTCCAGGATCAGGACGTCGCCGGTCTTGAGACCCAGACGTTTGCGTAGAGTGGCGGGCAAAGTGATCTGGCCGCGACTCGACACCACCAATGTATCGGTCATTGAAGGTCCTTTCGGTTCGTTCCTTTGGTTCGTTCGTCGGCCTTCTCTCCCTGGAGGATAGCATAATTTCAGCATCGCGGAAAATCGGAAACCAAGACAGGGTGTCTCAGTTGCTCCAAGCCTGAGACCAGGACACCGCTACGACAACGGGTCCGGACGTTCACCTCGTCAATGCGCGGACGATCATGGGCCTGCTCGTGTAACCTTCGTCTGGCTCTCCACTGCAAACTGGAGTATATTTGGCGGGCTTCAAGCGTCGATGGCGCGCTCATCGCGCCGGTGCCCGGCCGAGCGCGGCGCGGGCATACCAGGGAGGAGCTCGCATGGGTTTGGCATACGATAATCTGATCGAGCCGGTGATAGTCCGGCAGGAGTCTCCGAGCCGGTTCTACTGCATGTGCGGGCGCACCCAGAACTTCCCGTTCTGCGACGGATCGCACAAGGTGACGTCCATCACGCCGCGGGAGATCACCGTGGACAGGCCCCGGACCATGGCCATCTGCTCGTGCTGGCGGTCGAAGACCCGGCCCTACTGCGACGGCACCCACGGCAAGCTGGTGGCGGACAAGTAGCCCCATCCCGGAACGAGAAGGAGGACAAGCGCATGTACGAGGTGAAGAACCCCATCGAAGAAGCCAAGGCCAACCCGGAGGTCCGCCATCTCTCGTTGTGGCGCACGGACCTGACCTACTACTGGACCATCAACTGCGAAGAGAACATGCAGGACGACATGCACTACCACGAGAACGACGACCACATCTTCATGGTCCTCGAGGGGCAGTGCACGGTGCGGACGCCGGAGGACGAATTCATCCTGAACCTGCACGACACGATACTGCTGAAGTCCGGCCAGCCGTACCAGCTCTGCAACACGGGCGACGGGCGCCTGCTGCTTTTCGGCGCGGGCAACTCGCAGGTGGACGGCAAGCCACGCACGCGGGTGCCGCGGCGGCCCAGCCACATCCCGGTGAGGGAGCCCATCATCGCGTAAACTTGATCAGGGGCGGGGTTCGAGCCCGCCCGAACGCGGCCGGCGCGAGAGCCGGCCGCAAGTCCTTGAAGGAGGAAGACATGTTGCGACTACTGTCCTACGGTCCTTGACCGTACGCCCACAGGACAAGGCTTGTCCTGGCAGAGAAAGACATCCCTTACGATCTGGTCGAGTGCGACCTCAAAAACAAGTCGAAGGAGTTGGTCACCCTGAACCCGTACGGCAAGGTGCCCGTGCTGGTGGACGGGGACGCGGTTATCTACGAATCCGCGGTGATCAACGAGTACCTGGACGAGAAGTTCCCCGAGGTACCGCTGATGCCCAGGGACCTCACGAAGCGCGCCGAGGTGCGCATCTGGATCGACTTCTGCAACACCCGGCTCCAGGCCGCGGCGGGCAACATTCGCCACGACCACGAGGTGGAGAAGAACAAGAAGCGGCTACGGCAACACCTGGAGACGCTGGAAGAGCGCATGACCGGCCGCGACTACATCGTCGACGACTATTCGCTGGCGGACATCACCTATATCCCGTTCTTCACCCGTGAGGACCACTACCGGACGTCCATCACCGAGGACCTGCCCAACGTGAAGCGCTGGCGCGACCGGTTGCTGGAACGGCCGAGGGTCAAGTCAACGCCGTGAGGCGCATGGATGCGACTCGGAATCCGACCGCTCCCCAATGCGTCAGTCCCGGCCCCGATGCGTCAGTCCCGGCCCCATTGCGTCATCCCCGGCCCCGATGCGTCAGTCCCGGCCCCATTGCGTCATCCCCGGCCCCGATGCGTCAGTCCCGGCCCCATTGCGTCATCCCCGGCCCCCCGTACGCCATTCCCGCCCCCCCAGTACGTCATTCCCGCGAAAGCGGGAATCCAGGCGGGGTGGGCCGGGCAATGGAGCCGCCACACCACCACCCCTGGGTTCCCGCTTTCGCGGGAATGACGTACTGGGGGCCGGGAATGGCGTACGGGGGCACGGGAATGGCGTACGGCGACCGGGAATGACGGAGAGAAATGTCGAACGGCATGGCGGACACTGACCCGCTGACGAGCAAGGTAACCCGGCTTCGGGCGCTGCTGCGGGAAATGGGCCACGTGGTGGTCTGTTTCTCCGGCGGCGTCGACTCCGCCTACCTGCTGGCCGAGGCGGTGAACGTGCTGGGGGACGACGCCCTCGGGCTCACCGCGGTCTCGCCCAGCCTCGCCCCCGAGGAGGGAGCGGACGCCCGTAGCCTCGCCGAGAGCATCGGCGCCCGGCACCTGCTCATCGACACCTACGAACTGGACGATCCGCGCTACGCCGCCAACCCCGTCAACCGCTGCTACTTCTGCAAGACCGAGCTTTACGGCAAGGCCATCGACGAGGCCGCGGCCCTGGGTGTCCCGCACGTGCTCGACGGCTTCAACCTGGACGACCGCGGCGACCACCGCCCGGGACGGAAGGCGGCGGGCGAGCGCGGCGTGCGCTCGCCGCTGGACGAGCTGGGCTTCACCAAGGCCGACATCCGCGAGGCCGCCCGGCGCATGGGCCTCCGGGTCTGGGACAAGCCCGCGCTGGCGTGCCTTTCCAGCCGCTTCCCCTACGGCACCGCCATCACCCCCGAGAAGCTCACCCAGGTGAACCGCTGCGAGCGCGTGCTCCGGGAACTGGGTTTCCGCGTCTACCGGGTGCGCTACCACGACGAACTCGCGCGCATCGAAGTGGCGCCGGACGAGTTCGACAAGCTGCTGAGGCCCACTGTGCGCAAGGAGATACTCCGCCGCTTCAAAGAGGCCGGCTTCACCTACGTCAGCATCGACCTGCAGGGCTACCGCACCGGCTCCCTCAACGAGAGTATCGGGAACGGGACCGCCAAGAAGAGTTAAGGGAACACACCGCACGGAAGAACTGCTGCGTGCGCTGGTTGCGCGGGGGACCGCCAAGGAGCCGTGACGGTTGCTCGTCCTTCTTGGCCTCCAACTCCACCATCCTCAGCACCTCCACCGCCCTCGCTTCCGCCGCAGCCTTGCCAAGCCCCAGAACCTGGATCGTTGGAGGGCTGGCCGGACGCAGTGCAAGGGCGCTATACTTCCACAAACGGGAGGCTGACAAACAGTGCGAGCCCCAAGACACAGGCGTACCCGAAGGTCTGAGTGGCTTCGGTTGGCCATTCGCAGAGGCGCTGTCGGCTCCCCCTGGAAGGGAGATTTCCCCCGTTATGTTTGGTACTTGCGCGACGATACTCTGTTTGAGGCTCGGCTGGTGAACCGCGAAAGGGGTTCATACAAGGGATATCCGCTGAACACTGACGAATGGCCGAAGGGCATCGAGTTGCTGTATGCCGCAACTTAGCATTGAAATTGATTGGGTCGACGCAGAGGGAATCAGGGGACCGGAGTTGTCCGCCACCTGGGCTTCGCTGCAGATCAAGGCCGCCGACTCGGTCGTCACCCGTGTACTGGATACCCGTGCAAGGACCGTTCGTGACTTTGTCTACGTCCCGATTTATCCCCTGGCGGAGTGGTTGGCGTCCAACTGGTGGTTCCTGACGCAAGAATTCGGTAGTCCCGCGAAGGAAGGCAATTCCGACTTCCATCGCCGGCATTCACTCGGCGCCAACCGCGAAGGATACGCCTTCCCCAGCCTCGATGTGGTTTCCTCCGGCTCTTGGACCCATCTCACCTGGAAACGGGAGAAGAGTGCCTGGACGAAGGTAGAGTTCCTGGAACAGGGACAGATGTGGATTGACAGTGACGAGTTTCGTGAAAGTTGCGCCGACCTGATCGACAGTGTGATCCGGCGGCTCGTATCTCTGGGTATCGACGACACCTTCCTCCAGGAAGAGTGGGAGGCAATCCAGACGGCCGGCGAGGACGAGCTACAGTTCTGCCAAACAGCGGCCGGAATGGGATGGGACCCCTATGCTCTGGACGACGGTCAATACAACTGGATGATCACGTTCGCGGACAGGCTGGGTGCATTGCTCGGCGAGGCCGTTCCGGCCGTGAATGCGGAAGGCCCGCACGAGGAATGGTTCACGATTGCAAACGCGCTATGGAGGACAAGGAAATACCGCGGCCTGCCTTTACACCGCATTCAATCCTTGCGCCACGAAGCCTATCCCGAGGTAGTCGCGGAACCAGATTCCCAAGCGATCTTGGACGAACGCCTTGCAGTTCTCCCTGACGCACACCCTCAGGGTGTCGCTTACCCGTGGCATGTTGGGTACAACGGCGCGCGACGGCTGCGTCAACACCTCGAACTGGACGGCCAGCCATTACGCACCCTGCCGGAATTGGCGAGGGCTCTTGGTGAAGATGCCGGCTCAATCCAGAAAGTGACCACACCGTTCAGGGCCTCAAGTGGCTGGCCGGCGCTGGTAGACGGCATCATCACCCGTACGGATGACGGAAGACCGGCCTTCACCTTGCGGGCGCTCCGTAGCGACAGCCGACGTTTCCACTTTTGCCGCGCCCTTGGGGAAGTCTTGCTGTCACCGGACTCCGATACGCTGCTCACGAAGACCTACTCCGAGCGGCAACAGCGCAACCGTGCCTTCGCAGCCGAGTTTCTGGCACCCGCGTCCGGGCTACGAGACAGAATCGCGCAACCCGCCGTCGACGCCGACGACATCGAGGAGTTGGCGGCGGACTTCGGTGTTTCGCCTTACGTGATCGAGCACCAGATCAAGAATCACGGTATCGCGCGCGTCGTGTGAAGCGAGCACTTCCACCCACATTTCACCCGCAGCGCGGGGCGTCGACACCCGCCCGACCGGGAACTACTCGATCGAGGAGGATAACCGCTTCCTGTTGACAGTGAACAGGCATGTTGTTACGCGTAGCCGGTCCGGTCGGGCGTAAGACCGCAAATCACCCCAAGGAGGTTGCCGATGTTTCGCATGATCATGTCGCTGGCCGTGGCGCTGGCGCTCTTTCTGGGCCATGCAGCGGTGGGGGCGGAGGAATTCTACAAGGGCAAGAACCTGCGCATGTTGGTGGGCTTCTCGCCGGGCGGAGGCTACGACACCTACACCCGTTTCGTCGCCCGCTACATCAGGCAGTACATTCCCGGGAGCCCGACACCGGTGGTGCAGAACCTGCCCGGCGCGGGGAGTCTGGTCACGGCCAACTTCATCTACAAGAAGGCCAAGCCGGACGGGCTGACCCTGGGGGTGTGGAGTCCCGGGCTGGTGCTGGCCCATGCCATGGGTGACAAGAAGGTGAAGATCGTCCCCAGGCGGTTCGAGATCATCGGGGTGCCGACGCGGGACGCCGTGGCGTGCGCAATCATGGCGCGCACGGGCCTCAAGACCCTGGACGACATCGTCAAGTCGGGCAGGGAGCTCAAGATGGGCGGCACGCGCGCCCCGGGGATCACCACCGATCCCTTCCTGTTCCTGAACCGGGAGTTGGGCACCAAGTTCAAGAGCATTACAGGTTACGGCGGCACCGCCCGGGTGCGGCTGGCCATGGACAAGGGCGAGGTGGACGGGGCGTGCTGGACGTGGGACTCCATGAGGATCACGGCCCGCGGCATGCTCGACAACACCGGCGACAGGAAGCTCATTCCGTTCATCATCGCCCAGCGGCGCGACAACCCGGAGGTCAAGGACCTGCCGCTGTTCCAGGAAGTGTTGACCGGCAAGAACCTGGAAGCGTTCAAGGTCTGGAACCTGCAGAACGGCATCACGCGCATCTTCACGCTGCCCCCGGGCACGCCCAAGGACCGGACCGCGATCCTGCAGAAGGCGTTCAAGTCCGTGACGGAGAATTCCGCTTTTCTCGCGGATGCGAAGAAGGCCGACCTCGCGGTCGATTACGTGTCGCCCGGGGAAATCCGCAAGGCACTGATCGGCTTCGACACCATGGCGCCGGACATCCGCGAGTATCTGCAGATCCTGACCGGCTTCAAGAAGCCCAAGTCCTGAGCAGCAACTCGATGGCGCCGGACATCAGTCCGGCGCCATCCCCTTCTTGACAAGCTCGTCGACGGCGGAGGACGTCTTCTTCAGTCCGCCGAGGCCCATGCCGTTGAGCACGTTGGGCGCCTTGGAGAACTGGACGTCGTCGTAGGGCACCACCTCGATGCGGTTGCCCCAGGGGTCGCGGAAGTTGAGGCGCTGGTCCAGGGGCTCGACGCCGAGGCGTTCGAGGGCGGCGCGCACGGGTGTGCGGTCGTCCACCACGAAGCCGAAGTGGCGCTTCCCGTCCGCCTCCTGGGTCTTGCCCAGGCTCAACTGGATGAACTGGTCGCCGAGGTCGATGAAGGCGTTGTGGTCGCTCCGGCCGCGCAGACTGAAGTCGAAGATGGCGCCGTAGAACTCCAGCGCCTCGTCCAGGTCCCCCACCTCCAGCACGACGTGGTTGATGCCCATGGCCCGGGCTTTCCCGGCGGTGCTCTCGCTCATGACCGCTCCTTTCGTTCCCGGCGGGCCGGCGCGCCCGCCCGACTCATCTGCTCATTGGCACAGGGACAGCAACCATCGCCCTCCCCGCTCGGCGGGCCCGATCACATCCGTGCCTCGACGCCGTTGCGCGCGCATTCGTCCTCGTACATCCGCCGCAGCGCCCGGTCCTCGTCCTCGAACTCGATCTGCTCGACGCCGCGCTCCTCGCCCTGGACCGCGGTGGAGGCGTGCAGCGCCACGAACCGGCAGGGCTCGGGGCCGGTGTTGTAGTGCTGGTGCCAGCTCCCCGCCGGCGGCGACATCACCGTGCCTTCCTGCCAGTCGAAACGCTGGGGCTTCTCGCCTTCCTGCCACATGAGCGAGTAGCCGGTGGAGTCGAGCATGTAGATGTGGGCGCCGGGGCCGTGGCGGTGGGCCTTCTTGTAGGTCCCCACCGGGAACTGGGAGACGTGGGCGAGCATGGTGCTGCCGGCCATGTGGATGTACATGTTGCGGTTGCCCTTGCCGCGCTTCTCCCGCGGCACCAGCTTGATGTCGCGGATGTTGCTGATGAAGTTGTTCTCCAGGATGCCGCCGTAATAGTCGGTGTTGTACTTCCCGTCGCGGCTGAAAAAGTCCTCCTGAGCCGGGTCGAAACGGTCCTTGAAGACGTGGTCGGTGTTGAAGATGAAGCCCGGATCCCGGTAGAGATCGAACACCACCGGAGCGCTGGTGAGGGCGAAGTAGCGCGCCGGTTCCCGGCCGCTGGCGTTGAAGTGCTGGTGCCAGGCGTTGAGCGGGATGGCGAAGAGGCTCCCGGTTTCCCACTCGAAGGTGCGCTTGCGCGCCTCGTCGTACCACACCGTGGTGGCGCCGCGCCCGCGGGTGATGAGCACGATCTCCTCGAACAGGTGCCGCTGGGGCTCCAGGCTCGTTCCCGGGGCGATCTCGCACACGTAGCCGTCCGCCACGCGCTGGTCGGAGAACGACAGGTAGGCGCCCTTGCCACCGCGGCGCGGCCACTCGCCCAACTCCATGGTGCGCACGTCCTGGACGTGGGAGCCGCTCACCACCGGCAACCCCTCGGATTCGATCCAGCGGTCATACGCACCGAACCGGTCGCTCATGAACTGCACGTAGGGATGGACTTCGAACTCCTTGACGGCCCTGGTCGCCATGACGCCCTCCTCTGCCGGTGTCCGTTGCCGATGCGCACAGGCTATAGATTTTGGCGGCGGAATGCGAGCGCACGCCGAGGCTCTGCAACCCGCCCCACCTCCCCTGGATTCCCGCCCCCGATCGGGGTCGAGGGTGAACTTCCGCGGGAATGACGAATCAAGGGGTCTCGAGCGAGCGCGCCGCGTTCGTGGGCGCGCCGAATTCTGCTAAGGTAGGCGCATGGAACGCAATCTCAATCCGCCGGTGGCCAAGGTCATCCCCCAGAGGATCGAGCACCACGGTCACGAGCGCATCGACGACTATTACTGGCTGCGGGAACGGGACAACCCCGACACCACGGCCTACCTGGAAGCGGAAAACGCCCACACCAGGGAGGCCATGGCCCACGTCCAGGGGCTGGAGGAGTCCCTGTTCGAGGAGATCAAGGGACGCATCAAGCAGACGGACATGTCCGTGCCCTACCGGCGGGACGACTACTACTATTACACCCGCTTCGAGGAGGGCCGGGAGTATCCGCTGTACGTGCGCAAGCGCGAGTCCCTGGAGAACCCCGAAGAACTGATGCTCGACGTGAACGCGCTGGCCGAGGGCCACGAGTTCTTCTCGGTGGGGAGGCTCGCCGTGAGCTTCGGCCAGGACCTGCTGGCGTACACCGAGGACACCCAGGGACGGCGCATCTACACCATCCGTTTCAAGGACCTCGCCACCGGCGAGGCCCTCCCCGACGTCATCCCGGAGGTGACGAGCAACATTACCTGGGCCAACGACAACCGCACCCTCTTCTATGCCAAGCAGGACCCCGAGACCCTGCGGTCCTGCCGCATCTACCGCCACGTGCTGGGAACCGATCCGGCCGAGGACGTGCTCGTGTACGAGGAGGCCGACGACACCTTCTCGGCCTACGTGTTCAAGACGAAGTCCAAGCGATACCTGATGATCGTCTCGTCCCAGACCCTGAGCAGCGAGTACCGCTACCTCGACGCCGGCGACCCCACCGGCGCGTTCACGGTCTTCCTGCCGCGGGAACGGGGACACGAACACGCCGTGGACCACTTCGAGAACCGATTCTTCATCCACACCAACCACGAAGCCCGCAATTTCCGTCTCATGTCCACGCCCGTGGAACGCACCGGCAAGGAACACTGGGAGGAAGTCATTCCACACCGGCCCGACGTGCTGTTGGAGGGTTTCGAGATGTTCCGCGACCACCTGGTGTTGGAGGAACGGCACGACGGGCTGGTACGTATCCGCATCATTCCGTGGGACGGCTCGGAGGAGCACTACCTGGACTTCGGCGAGCCGGCGTACGCGGCCGGGACCAGCGTCAACCTGGAGTTCGACACCACGGTGCTGCGGTACGGCTACACCTCGATGACCACGCCCAGCTCCATCTACGACTACGACATGGTGACGCGGGAGAAGACCCTGCTCAAGCAGGAGGAGGTGCTGGGCGGCTTCGACGGCGGCAACTACCGCACCGAGCGGCTCCACGCCACGGCCGGGGACGGCGTCCGGGTCCCAATCTCGCTGGTGTACCGGAAGGGGATGGAGCGTGACGGCCGCGGCCCGCTGCTCCTGTACGGCTACGGCTCCTACGGCCACAGCCTGGATGCCGGCTTCGGCTCCGCGCGCCTGAGCCTGCTCGACCGGGGTTTCGTCTTCGCCATCGCGCACGTGCGCGGCGGCGAGGAGATGGGACGGGCGTGGTACGAGGACGGCAGACTGCTCAGGAAGCGGAACACGTTCACGGACTTCATCGCGTGCGCCGAGCACCTGATCGAGCAGCGTTATACTTCCCGTGAACGGCTCTTCGCCATGGGTGGAAGCGCCGGCGGCCTGTTGATGGGGGCGGTGGTGAACCTGCGCCCGGACCTGTTCGAGGGCGTGGTGGCGCAGGTGCCGTTCGTGGACGTGGTCACCACCATGCTGGATTCGGACATCCCCCTCACCACCGGCGAGTACGACGAATGGGGCAACCCCAACGACAAGGAATTCTACGACTACATCCTGTCCTACTCGCCCTACGACAACGTCGCGGCCAGGGACTACCCGCACATGCTGGTGACCACCGGCCTGCACGACTCCCAGGTGCAGTACTGGGAGCCGGCCAAGTGGGTCGCCAAGCTGCGCGCCGTCAAGACCGATCGGAACCGGCTGCTGCTGAAGACCAATATGGAGGCCGGCCACGGCGGCGCCTCCGGGCGCTTCAAGCGCTATCGCGAGATCGCCCTGGAGTACGCGTTCCTGCTGGACCTGGCCGGAATCGGCGAGTAGCGGCTACTTGTCCTCCTCGTCCTCGTCCATGGACATGGCCTTGAGGTGCTTGTCGATGGTGGTGTAGCCCTTCCACTGGTCCACCAGCCAGTAGCGGATGCCGAACTCGAAGCGCAGCTCGCGGGTCTCGCCGTCGCTGGGGTTGAAGTGCTGGTGGTGCATCATGCCTGGGGGCACGTGGACCGCGTCGCCCTGCTCCCAGGTGTACTGCTTGCCGCCGATCTCCGAGTAGCCCGCCCCCATGAGCGCGTAGAGGTACGCCTCGGGGTGCGCGTGGCTGTGACTCTTCGAACGCGGCAACTCGACGAAGATGGAGCTGATGGCCGCAGCGGTGGCCTTGAACCCGTTGCGGTTGCCGCTGCGGCCCATGAGGAAGTAGGTGGCGCCGTGCTTGGACTCGGCCGAAAGCTCGTGCTGGTCCTGGTGCATGGAGATGCGCCGGCCGTCTTCCGGCCAGTCCTGGGATTCTTCGGGTCCAATGGCCTCCATTGCCTTCGGGTCGTTCGGGCCGCAGTCCTCGAGCTGCTCCATGCGGCCCATGTAGACCGAGGCCTCCAGGTGCCAGGCGAGCCCGGAGATGTAGCCCACCGGGACGTCACCGGTGTTGAACAACTGGTGCTCGGAACGGTAGGGCACGTGCAGGACGGTGCCCGGCCCGAAGTCATAGCGTTTCCCATCGAGCACCATGAAGCCCGTTCCGCTCTCGACGTAGATGGCTTCCTCGCCGTGGCTGTGACGCCCGGTGTGCCACCCCACGGGAATCTCCGCCCGCATCATCATGCTGCCGCCGGTAGGGAAGCCTTTCTCGGGCGCGATCATCAACGCCGCCCTGGCGTCCTGCCGCGTCTTGACCCACTCCAGCTCCTTGTGGCGCGCAACGCGCGGCGCGTTCTCGACGAACTGCTCGTTCTTTTCGGTCGTGTTCAGCCATTCACTGTAAAAGTCGCTCATGGTTTACCCTCCCTGGCCGCCGCGCCACGGGCGCGGCCGTTCAGTCTGTGCCCTGTTTAGACGAATTCGGCTCCCACCACAAGGAGAGGGTATACGGGCGGGATCGCCCGTTGACATTTATCGAACGGTCAATTAAGCTGACTAACAGAAAAATAGTTCTGGATAAGCTCCGAACACAAGCATGGTGGGAAATGGGCAGTTCGTACTCTTCGTCGGTTTCGGATGATGATGAGGTAGACGGCGAGAAGGGGCATCCGTGGCAAGCCGCGTATCGCGAAGCGCTGAGTCCCTACATCTTCAAGAGGGTCCTCATCCTGTTAGCCGTGTACCTGGGCGCCTACACCGCCATATGCCCATTGGGCACCAATGACCTGCCGTGGACCCAGCGGACGATCTATCTCGGCCTGTGCGCGGCCTTGTGCGCTCCTTTTTGCTATGCGGAGTACGTGACGACGCTGTACCTCACGCGGTTCCGCAGTCGCGTGGGCATCACCCTGGCTGTTTTCGGGGCCACGTTCATCGCCACGCCGACGGCCACGGTCATCGCGTACGGCGTCGACACCCTGCTTTCCCCCACTGTGCTGGCCCGCGACGACTGGCCGACCGTATACCTGTTCCTGACGATCTCCGTCCTGATATGCGGAACCGTCGTCCACTACCTGGTCAGTCAACGTTTCGGGGACGAACCCATCGACGGCGACTGGCTGGAAACGCCGTCCGAACCGGCCCCGCCGGACGTCCCCGGGGAGCGAGCGGAAGCACCCGTGGCCGCGGGCCAGGACACCGCGACGCTCCGGTCGTCCTTCCTCCGCCGTCTGCCGGCGGAAGCCGGACAGGAGGTCATCTACCTCAAGATGAGCGACCATTACGTGGAGGTCGTCACCGCCACCGGCCATTGCACCCTTCTGATGCGTTTCGCCGACGCCATCGATGAGTTGGCGGACCAGGGCATGCGGGTACACCGTTCCTACTGGGTCGCGCTTCGACACGTAGACGGTTGGACCAAACGCAACCAACGCATGTTCCTGCGCCTGACGGGCGGGCACCTGGTTCCCGTCAGCCGTACGTACCTCGCGCAGACACGCGCCGCCCTCGACGGCGAGCCGTCCCCGGAAGCGTCGCGCGAAGATGGGTCTCCGTAAGCGGCACGCGACGCCGGCTTCCTTCCGCGCACAAGCTCCGCCCGCCACCCTCCGTCTCCACACGGCGCCGCGCCTTCCGGGTGCGGCCGGCCGGCGCTTTCGGTGCTCGCTTGACAGCTTTTGCGAGCGGAGTCTATATAGGATTCTCGGCTCGGAACATCGTGCAGGGCGTCACTGCCGCGATGCGGTCCGACAATGCTCCTCCCCGGCCGCATTGTTCGTGGTCCTCCGCAGCGACAGCATCCGCAACTTGTTGAATGGAAATGGTGCTTGACGGCGTCGTTTCGCACGCTTGTTTCCGGTGAGCCGGTTCACGACCGCCGCAGGTAGCTCTCATCAAGTCTATTTTCACAGGAAACCGCAAGGAGGTTTGAGCATGGCGACAAACTTGAAGTTCGGACTGTTACTGCCCCATTTCGGGGATCAGGGATCGGTGGAGAAGTGCATCGAAGGTTCCAAGCTGGCCGAGTCGTTGGGTTTCGACTCCGTCTGGGTACGGGACCACTTGGTGTTCGAGCCTCACGGCATGGAGGGCACGGACAACACCCACATCGAGTGCGTCGCCATCCTGTCGGCGATCTCGTCGGTGTGCAAGAAGCTGATCCTGGGCTCTGGAACGATGATCTCCCATCGGCACCCGATCCACCTGGCCCAGTGCATGGCGGCCCTGAGCGTGTTGTCCGAAGGCAAGGTCATCATGGGCATCGGCGCCGGGACGTTCCAGCACGAGTTCGCCGCGGCCGGCCTCAAGAATACCCGCGACGACCGCTTCAACATGGCCAAGATCAACTCCAACATCGTACGGCGGCTCTGGGCCGGCGAGAAGGTCGACTACGAGGACGAGTACTACTCCTTCACGGACGTCGAGTTGAAGCCGACCCCGTTGGCACCCATCCCCATCTGGTACGGCGGCGGCACGCCGGCCTCGTGCCGGCGGGCGGTGGACTACTGCGACGGCTGGATGCCCGGCCGCATTCCGCTGCGCACCTTCCACAAGTGCATCAAGTACCTGCACGACCTTTGCGACAAGGCCGGCAAGCCCATGGTCACCACCGGCGCCATCCCCATCACCAGCATCGCCAAGGACAAGGACACCGCGGTGAGCAAGGTCAACGCGCCGGGTCTCATCAACGAGGGCAACAAGAAACCCACCTGGGTGAAGCCCGAGTCCGGCACCTTCTCCAAGCTCGAGGACATCGAGGGACTCCTGTTGGCGGGTACGCCGGAGGACATCGTCCGCGACACGCAGCGCTACGAAGAGGGCGGCCTCAACCACATCGTCTACGACCTCCGGTTCCGCTACGAGGACTGGTACGAGCAGATCGAGCTGCTGGGCAAGGAAGTCCTGCCGGCGGTGCGCGCCTAGGCGGAGGAGTCCGGGCTCGGAAGCCCGCGGCCGGCGGCGCCGTGCCGGAAACCGGCGCGTCGCCCCGGCCGAAGGCTCCTTGGGAGAACCACATGCGAACAGAGGACGTCTACTTCTACAGCGAAGGATACAAGGTCCATGGGACCCTCTACCTGCCCGACGGCGACCAGGGGAAACCCTGGCCGGGCATCGTCCAGGGCCCGGGTTTTCTGGGGCTCAAGGACGCCAAGCACTACATCCTGATGTTCGAGCGGTTGTGCGAGGCCGGCTACGCGTGCCTGTGCTTCGACTACCGCGGCTGGGGGCAGAGCGAAGGCCCGCAGAAGGGCTGGGTCATGCCCACCTGGCAGGCCGAGGACATCCGCAACGCCATCACCTACATGGAGACCCGCGACGACGTGGACTCCGACCGCATCGCCACCTACGGCTCCGGCGGCACCGGCGGCGGCAACGCCGTGCTGGTGGGCGCCACCGACAGCCGGGTCAAGTGCGTGGTGTGCTACCTGGGCGTGTGCAGCGGCCGCGACTGGCTCCATTCCATGCGCCGGGAATACGAGTGGATCGACTACCTCAAGCGCATCGAGGAAGACCGCCGGGTGCGGGTGTTGGAGGGCTCCGGCGAGCTGGTGGCGGCGCGCGAGGAGATCATGGTCCAGACCCCGGAGCGCGTGACCACCAACATCAAGAAAGAGGTGGCCTCCAAGATCCCCAACCAGATGCCGCTGCAGTGCGCCGACGCCATCCTGGACTACTGCCCGGAGGACGTGGTCCACAAGATCTCGCCACGGGGCGTGCTGTTCATCGCGGTGGAGAACGACGCCACCACGCCCGAGGAGCATTCCATCCGCATGTACGAGAAGGCGGGCGAGCCCAAGAAGCTCGTCATGCTGCGGAAGACCACCCACTACGGGGTCTACAACGACTACTTCGACCGGATCGCCGGCGAGGTGGTGGACTGGTACAACCGCCATCTCAAGTACGACCGCGTCGGCATCACGGAGCCGTAGGGACGAGGATGGCGCCGTTCGCGGGGGTCAGGCCCCGGGCTGATGGAGGGCGGACCCAACATCATCCCGGGGCCTGACCCCTGCGAACGGCGGAGGATGGTGGGGGCGAGGGATGGATGCTGAGGGCGAAGGATGGGGAGATGGGGTCGAGAGACGGGTAACGATCGAAGCAAGAGGGCGAGGAGTTGAACATGGGTAAATTCGAATTCGGCATCCGGGTGCCCAACTCGGGGCCGCTCTCCAGCAAGGAGAACATCGTCAAGGCCGCGCAGAACTCGGAAGAGCTGGGCTTCGACACCATCTGGCTTCACGACCACGTGGTGTGGAGCTCGGAGATGCACCGGCACCACATCTCGTCGGGCGCCGCCGAGGCACTGACCGACGCGCAGGAAGCCAACTTCTTCGAGTGCATGACCACCATGTCCTACCTGGCGGCCAAGACGAAGGACATCCAGATCGGCGTGGCCTGCCTAGTGATGCCGCTGCGCAACCCCATCTACGCCGCCAAGCAATGCGCCACCCTGGACCACCTGTGCGACGGGCGGCTCCTGGTGGGCGTGGGCCTGGGCTCCAAGGCTACCCGCGACTCCAGCGAGTTCGACGTCTTCGAGGTGCCCATCAAGGGCCGGGGCAACCGCACCGACGAGTACATCGAGGCCATGAAGGCCATCTGGACCCAGCCCATGGCATCCTACGAGGGCAAGTACCTGAAGTTCGACAACGCCGAGATCCACCCCAAGCCGGTGCAGCAGCCGCATCCGCCGGTGTGGGTGGGTGGCTGGATGGACCAGGCGGCGGTGCGCGCCGGGCGCTACGGCGAGGGCTGGATCCCCGGGTGGCTGTCGCCCACGGAGATGGCCCGGGGCTGCGAGATCCTCAACAAGGCCGCCGAGGACGCGGGGCGTGATCCCGCGGGCATCAAGATCGCGGTGGAGAAGCTGGCCTGCATCGCCCGCACCCGGGACGAAGCCATGACGCTGGCGCTGCCCACCATCCGCGAGAGCTCCCACACCTACGAGCGCGACGTCGACAACATCCAGTTCGCCCTGGACCGCCACATCATCGGTTCGGTGGACGACGTGCGCCGGCGCATCGACGAGTTCATCGAGGCCGGCGTCCAGCACTTCGAGCTGAAGCTCATCTACCCGGACATGGACACCATGTACAAGGAGATGCTGCTCTGGTCGGAGGAGATCATTCCGCATTATGTCTAACGCGAAACCAGCCCTCGTGGAGCTGCGCTTCGAGCTCAACGGCAAGGACACGGCCGTGGAGTGCGAGCCGCAGCAGACCCTTTCGGAAGTGCTGCGCAACCGCCTGAGCCTCACCGGCACGAAGATCTCGTGCGAGGTGCAGGTGTGCGGCGCGTGCACGGTGCTGGTGGACGGCCTGCCGGTCAGCTCCTGCACCTACCTGGCCTACGAGGCCCAGGGGCGCCGGGTCACCTCCATCGAGGGCCTGGAGAACGCCGACCGCACGCTGCACCCCATCCAACAGTGCTTCATCGACGAGTTCGCCTTCCAGTGCGGCTTCTGCACTCCCGGCATGATCCTGTCGGCCAAGGCGCTGCTCGACGACAACCCCGATCCCACCGACGACGAGATCATCCACCACATGGACGGCAACCTCTGCCGCTGCACCGGATACGTCCCCATCGTGAAGGCGATCCGCAAGGCGGCGACGGTGATGAAGGAGGCGCGCGGATGAGCGACGACAAGAACCGCGACTTCGAGGTGGTCAACCGCTCGGTGCCGCGCCGCGACGGGCGCGCCAAGGTGTCCGGGCGGGCGCTGTACGTGAGCGACGTGAAGCTCGCGGGCATGGCCTACGCCAAGGTGCTGCGGAGCCCCTACGCCCACGCCCGCATCGTCTCCATGGACACGTCCGAGGCGGAGGGCCGGCCCGGCGTCTACTGCGTGCTGCGGGGCGACGACCTGGAAGGGCTGAACCCGTACTTCGGCCACGCCGTCAAGGACCATCCGCTGGTGGCCATCGACAAGGTGCGCTACGCGGGCGAGCCCGTGGCCGCGGTCATCGCGGAGGACGAGCTCACCGCCTACGAGGCGCTGGAGTTCATCCACGTGGAGTACGAGGAGCTGCCGGCGGTGATGGAGCCGCGGGAGTCGCTGGACCCCGCCGCGCCGCTCTTGCACCAGCGCGAGTTCGAGGCCGGCGCCCTGCGCGGCTTCGAGGGCGAGGTCACCGCGGGCCGGGGCACCAACCTGTGCCAGGAGCACCACATCAAGTGGGGCGACGTGGACGAGGCCTTCGCCAACGCCGCGACGGTGGTGGAAGGCGAGTATTACTTCCCCATGGCCTACGCCTACGCCATGGAGCCCTACGTGGCCATCGCCGAGGTGGGCGACGACAACGTCACCATCTACTCGTCGGCCCAGCACCCCTTCATGGTGCGCCACGACCTCAAGACCATCTTCGACATGCCGGTCAGCCAGATCCGCCTGATCGTGCCGTTCGTGGGCGGCGGCTACGGCAGCAAGTCCTACACCAAGATCGAGCCGCTGGTGTCGGCGTGCGCGTGGAAGGCGCGGCGGCCGGTGAAGCTGCAGCTCAGCGTGGAAGAGGCCATGCTCACCACCCGCGGCGACGACGCCCTCACCTGGATGCGCACCGCGGCGGACGCCGACGGCAAGATCATCGCGCGCCAGGCCAAGATCTTGATGAACACCGGCGCCTACGCGGAGAACAGCCCCCTGGTGTGCGAGAAGTCGTCGAACCGCTGCGTCGGCCCCTACGCCATCCCCAACGTCCAGATCGACAACACCATGGTCTACACCAACACGGTGCCGGCCAGTTCCTTCCGCGGCTTCGGCTGCGCCCAGGTGACCATGGCCGGCGAGTCCCAGATCGACGAGCTGGCGGCCAAGGTCGGCATGGACCCCTACGAGTTCCGCATGCACAACGCGGCGCGGCCCAAGCAGGAGTTCTTCCCCGGCATGCGCCCGTTCGACGGTTCGCTGACCCAGGACCTGAAGATCGTCGCCGACAACATCGGCTGGAACGAGCCCCTGCCGAGCGGCCACGGCCGCAGCATCGGCTGCTCCGCCAGCGACGCCGGCGCCTATCCCCTCACCTCCACGGCCGTGCGCGTGCACGCCGACGGCTCGGCGTCGCTGATGATCGGCAGCACCGAGCTGGGCCAGGGCAGCCATACCGTGCTGCCGCAGATTGCCGCCGAGGAGCTGGGCATACCCTTCGACCTGGTCCGGGTGGTGTCCTCCGACACCGCCATCACCCCCTACGACCG
The DNA here is from genome assembly GCA_964519455.1 of uncultured Syntrophobacterales bacterium. GTDB lineage: Bacteria > Desulfobacterota > Binatia > UBA9968 > JAJDTQ01 > JAJDTQ01. Next base: position 154,281 of record CAZFIU010000001.1, on the reverse strand, counting down.
TTCCACCGGCGCCAGCCGCACCACCACCCTCATGGGCCGGGCGGTGCAGGAGGCCAGCCAGGAGGCCAAGGAGCAGATGGTTCGCATGGCCGCGGACGTGCTCGGTGTACAGGAGTCGGAGATCGAGTCCGTGCGCGGCGGCATCACGTGCGGCGAGGTACGGCTCAACTGGTCCGAGGTGCTGACCCGCTACTACAAGCTCCCGGACGGCGAGGTCATCGGCCGCGCCTACATCCGCAAGGACAAGGACTTCGCGCAGCTTCCGGTGTTCTGGGAAGCCGCCTCCACCGGCATCGAGGTGTCGGTGGACGAAGAGACCGGCAAGATCACCATGGAGAAGCTGGGCACCGCCGGCGACGTGGGGCTGGCCATCAACCCGGCGCTGGCCGAGGGCCAGGACATCGGCGCCGCCACCACCGGCATGGGCATCGGCATGTTCGAGGAGCTCGAGTTCGACCGCAACCAGCTCCTCAACGGCAACATCCTGGAGTACCGCCTGCCGCGCTTTTCCGACATGCCGCGGACGGTGAAGCTGGAACTGGTGCAGAACCGTGACGGCGTGGGACCCTACGGCGCCAAGGGCGGCGGCGAAGCCTCCCTCAACTCACTGCCCGCCAACATCGCCAACGCGGTCTACGCCGCTACCGGCGCGCGCATTCGCCGGGCGCCGCTCACGCCGGAGAAGGTCTGGCGCGCCATCCGCGCCACCCGTGGAGAGAACGAGTCATGATGCCGCTCAGACGCTTTGCCATCCACCGGCCCGCCGACCTGGGCGAGGCCGCCGAGATGCTCGACCACTACGGCGACAACGGCACCCTGTACGCCGGCGGCACCGAACTGCTGCTGGCCATGCGCCACGACCTGCTGCGCTACGAGCACCTGATCGACATCAAGGCCGTGGCAGGCCTCGACGGCATCGAGCGCCGGGACGGACACCTCCACATCGGCGCCGGCGCCACCCACCGGATGATCGAGCGCTCCCCGGTGGTGCGTGAGTTGCTGCCGGTGATGGCCGGGATGGAAGCCGAGGTCGCCAACGTGCGCGTGCGCGCCACCGGAACGTTGGGCGGGAACCTGTGCTTCGCCGAACCGCACTCCGATCCCGCCACCCTGCTGCTGGCGCTGGAGGGAACGGCGCAGGCACAAGGCAAGGGCGGCGAACGCACCCTCGCCATGGACGAGCTTCTGGCCGGAGCGTACGAAAATTCGCTGAGCCGGGACGAAGTGCTCACCGGCGTGGACGTGCCCGTGCCGGGACCGACGCAGCGCGCCGCCTACCTGAAGTTCCAGGTCCACGAGCGCCCCCTGCTGGGTCTGGCCCTGCTGCTCGACCTGGACGAGGACGGCGGCGAGATCCGCGCGGCCCGCTGCGCCGTGGGTTGCGTGAGCCCCACCCCGTGCCGGTCGAACGCCGCCGAGGCCCTCATCGCCGGCCCCGCGGACGCGGCCGGCGACCGTCTCGTGCAGGCCGCCGACGCCCTCGCCGACGAAGCCGAACTCACGGACGACCGCGAAGGCAGCGCCGAATACAAGCGCCACCTCATCGGCGTCCTGCTGCGCCGCGCCGCCCGGAAGTGCCTCGACGGCAACGGGTAAGCGCCGCGGCCGTGGGAGGGCTCCGCAGCGACAGTTGACCGCAACGGCACCGCCCCTGTCGTCATGCGCTTTCCCGCTCCCCTCATCCCCGGCACCTTGGTGCAGCGTTACAAGCGCTTCCTCGCCGACGTTCGTCTCGACGACGGCACCCTCGTGACCGCCCACTGCACCAACACCGGGAGCATGCTGGGTTGCAATGCCCCCGGAAGCCGGGTCCATCTCTCCGAACAGCACGGCAAGCACCGCAAGCTCCCCTACACCTGGGAGTTGATTCGGGTCGGACGCATCCTGGTGGGAATCAACACCCTGGCGGCCAACCGGCTGGCGCGGGAAGGGATCGAGACGGGCGTGATCCGGGAACTGCAGGGTTACGAGAGCCTACGGGCCGAGGTGCCGACGCTTCCCGGATCGCGGCTGGACTTCCTCCTGGAGGGCGCGGACGAACAGTGCTACGTGGAGGTCAAGAACGTCACGTTGGCGGTGGACCGCACCGCCACCTTCCCGGACGCCGTCAGCGAACGTGGCACCAAGCACCTGAAAGAGCTTATCCGGTTGCGGCGGCGCGGCCACCGGGCCGTGTTGCTGTTCGTGATCCAGAGGGCGGGGGTCCGCTCCTTCCGCCCGGCGGACGAGATCGATGCCGAATACGGACGCTGGCTGCGCCGCGCGGCCAGGGCCGGCGTGGAGATCTTTCCCTACGTGGCCAAGGTCACGTTGCGAGGGATTTCCCTCAAGGAGGCCGTCTCGCTTCAGCTCTAGGGCTTGGACGCCGGCAATCCTTGCGACTCCTTCACCTTGCTCCTGCCCCACTTCCGTCATTTCCGCCGTCCTCGGGCCACCGCCTGCCACCGGGGCAGGCACCTTCAGGGGCCGCTTGGCGGCGGCGGCTGGTTCGCCGGTGAAAGGGCCTCGAATATGCCGATGAAACTGCCACTCGCACCGTCTGCCTCTTCGAACGTCACATCGTTGAGGCCGACGACGCGCCGGGGATTGCCTTCCGTGTCGGGTACGTTCGAGAACTGCCCGGCCCACAAACCGCCTGACTCCGTCACGTCCCGTTCGGGATGACGCACCATGATGTCCATACTCTCGAAGGTCCCGTGGGGTTGGAAGGGGGTAGGCATGAGGTGCACCTCGTAGTCCGCGGGCGAAATCTCCGGCTCCGGTGCCCGCCACCGCCATCCCAATAGCCTGTACAAGTAGAGCTGCTGCGTCTCGATTTCGCCGACACAGCCGACGCAACCGCTGATGGTCCCGTCCGAGAAGTCGGCCGTCAGATTGATGACCGCGCCATACTCGTGCTCCTCGAACTCGCCGCCCGGCGGTTGGTAGCGATAGACGCCTCCCGTGGCACCGACATAGGCGGCCTTCCCCGCCACCGGCAGGTCTGGAGGATTCGACAGGTCGAGCTCCGGGCCATCCATGTACACACCGGTTTCCGCTTCGCGCCTGTTCCGATAAGAGAGCCCCGGCGGAAAGTGGAGCCACCACCCGGCCGAGAGGTAATCCGCCGGATCGTCCCTGTTCCAACTGACCAGTGCGTAGGCAAAGGTCCTGCCGTCGTCGGCATTGTCGGTGAGATACCATGAGCGGCTCGAGAAGCCGGGAAGGACCGGCGGTGGAAGGCGATACGTGCTCGTGGACGATTGATGCAGCGTGCTGTTGAGCGTCCTCGTCGCGCCGTTCTCCGGCGTGAACTCGAAGCCGAACACTCCGTCCTCGAACGCGGTCCTCGTCTTGAACCGCTTTTGCGCGTCGGTCAACTCGATCTCGTTCGTCCTGGAACCGCCGCCCCCGCAGCCCACGGCCATCAAGGGCAAAACCAAGCCGAGCAGAAGTGCGATGTACTTCATGGTGCAAATTCTCTCCGGTCCGCGCCGACCGCCCTCCGTGTCCCGTTGGCCATCTTCGGATTCGGGAGCGTGGTGCGCCTCAACCCAAGCTCTTGATGAAGCCGGTGACGGCCTGATTGAACTGCTCGGGCTGCTCCCGGTAGCAGAAGTGGCCGGCCTTGTTGATGACGTGCAACTGCGCGTTCTCGGTGCTGCCGGCAACGTAGTCGAACAGAGTGAGGCCCCGCCGGTACCGCGCCGTCGGATCGTTGTAGCCCCACACCACGAGGGTCGGTGTCTTGAGCCGCCCCTCCTGCATCCACTGCAGGCACTCCTCCTTGTCCAGGACGAGGTTGCGCATGAACAGCTTCAATCCCCCGCCGTTCATCGCGCGCACGGATTCCTGGTACTTGGGCAGTTCGGAGATCGCCACCGCCGCGTCGATCCAGCCTTCCGTTATGTGTCCCGTTCCGTGGGAGTAGTGCTCCACCACCCAGCGCTGGCTCTCCCGGCCCAGGTACGGTTCGGGCCGCGCCGCCATCACCGCCTCGGTGAGCGAAGGCCCCGGCGACAGGGTGCCGCTGTCCACGATGATGCAGGACTTGACGATCTCCGGGTGCAGCAGCGTGAGGCGCGCCACCAGGTAGCCGCCGCGCGAGTGCCCGCACAGGTGCACGTCCCGGAGCCCCAGGGCGTTGAGGAAGCCGTAGGCGTGCTCCACCACCGCGGCGGGTGTGTAGTCGCCGTCGGTCTTGGGATTGCCGGTGTGCCCCTGGCCCAACTTGTCCACGGCGATGACCCGGAACGACTCCGCGAGCCGGTCGAAGTTCAGCTCCCAATCGAGGGCGCTGTCGCACGCGTCGGTGGTGCCGAAGTGACTGCCGTGCCACAGCACCAGGGGCTCCCCGGTCCCCTGCTCGAAGTAGCGTGTCCGCACCCCGTCCACGTCGATGAACTTCTCGTCGGTCATTGGCATGCCGGATCTCCTGGAGGTTGCCTGAACTGTCTCGACTGCCCGTGTGCCGTTTCGCGCGGGAATGACCGCTCCGCTTTCGGATCAACGGTGCAGCGCCATGAACAGAAAAACCTTGGCCGCCTCCACCACGCTCTTGAGGGGGACGAGGTCGTTGTCCGTGTGCTGGAAGCGCACGGCGCGGGAGCCGTAGTTCACGGACTCGATGCCGCGGACGTTGAGCAGGCCGGTGTCGTTGGCCGCGGTGGAGAAGCTGTACTCCGGCTCCCGCGCCAGCATGGTGCGTATGGCGTTGCCGAGGGCCACCACGACCCCCGCGTCTTTCCCCACCTCGCACGGGTACATGAACTCTTCCTTCTCCAGCGCGATCTCGTAGGGCTCAATGGCGCCGATGGCGTCGGAGAGCTGTTGCACCGCGCGGTCGGCGTCGTCCCCCGGCAGCAGCCGGCGGTCCATGCGGATGCGGCATTCGCCGGGAATGGTGTGCGTCGACTTGGGATAGCTCTCGATGTCCGTGGGCGTGAGCGACACCCGGCCCAGCTCGGGATGGCTCTTGTCCTCGGGATAGGGCATCAGCGGGGCCAGACGCTCCAGCACCTTGACCGCGCCGTCCACCGCGTTGATGCCGTCCCACGGGCGGCTGCTGTGGGCCTGGCGCCCGCGCACGACGATGCGCACGTCGATGCGCCCCTTGTTGCCCAACTGGATTTCCGGCGGTCCGTCGATGAGGCCCCAGCGCGCATCGACCGCGCCGCTCGACAGCACGTAGTCGAGGGACTCGTGCTTGCCGCTCTCGCCCGCCGTGCTGGTGACGAAGTAGAGATCGCCGGGCAGCTCCCAGCCGTTTCGCGCAAGGCACTTCACCGCGCTCAGCATCGCCGCCAGGCTGCCCTTCTGCTCGCACGCGCCCCGGCCCCAGCCGCACGGCCCTTCGAGCCCATGGGGCGCGCCGTCCACCATCTCCCCGGAGTACGGGTTCGGCATGGTGCTGGGCGCCGCGTTCATGGCGTAGGACACGAGCACCAGACCCGGCGCCGCTCCCGCGCCCGGCAGGCGCGCGACGAGGTTTCCCATGCCGTCGATGGCGGCCTCGATGGCTTCGGCCTCGAGCTCGGGCCGCACCACGTCCCGTATCAACGCCAGCACCTGCGGCTCCCGCTCCAGCAGCTCGGTCTGCGGGCTGGGCGTTTGCAGCAGCCTGACCAGCAGGCGCCGGACCTCGTCGGGATCGAGTCCCTGTTCAATGCGTTCCCTGGCTTCGTTCGCGTCCATCGCTGTTTCCGAGTGTTGTCAAGGTGGCGCCCTTCGACTCGCTTCGCTCAGGGCGAACGGGTCTTGGTCGGAACGGGTTGGGTCATTCCCTCAAATCTCCACCTCGGTGCCCACGCCTCGCTCCAGGGCGCGCCGGTAGACCAGGCTCGCCGCGGCCACGTCCTGCGCGGCAATGCCCACCGACTTGTACATGGTGATCTCGTCGTCGCTCGTGCGGCCGGGCCTGGCGCCGGCGAGGACCTCGCCGATCTCGCCGCGCACGTGGTCCGGCGTAATGGCGCCTTCATCGAGCGCCAGCAGGATGTCGCCGCACTCGGTGTGGATGGCGTCGAGCGAGTCCACCACCACTGTCGACCGCCGCACCGTGTCGCCGCCCATCTCCCGCGCCTCCGGCCGGTGCGAGCCCACGGCGTTGATGTGGACGCCGGGCTTGAGCCAGCCGGCCTCGAGGATGGGTTCGGCCGCGTCGGTCACCGCGGTCAGGACGTCCGCTCCCCGTACCACCGCCTCGGCCGATTCCTGCGGCTGGATCGGGAAGCCCAGCTCGTCCTCCAGCTCTTCCCTGACGTAGATGGCGTTGACGCGCGACGGGCTCCAGATGAGCACCCGTTCGATGGACCGCACCCGGCTCAGCGCCCGGATGTGGGTGCGCGCCTGGGTGCCCGCGCCGAGGATCCCCAGCACCGGCGTCTCCGCCCGCGCCAGCGCCTTCGTCGCCATGGCGGAGGCGCACGCGGTGCGGATGGCGGTGATGTAGACGCCGTCCATCAGCACCTCGATCCTGCCGGTCTCGGCGCTGTAGAGCGAGATGGTGGCGAGGATCGGCGGCAGCCCCTGCTTCGGGTTGTCGCGGAAGTAGGAGATGATCTTGATCCCCAGCGCCTTCTCCTCGCTCATGAACGCCGGCATGCTCGTGATGCGCCCCTGGACCTCGGGCAACGGCACCACCAGCCGCACCGGCATGACCACCCGGCCCGCGGAGAACTCGACGTGCGCCTGCTCCAGCGCGGCGATCAACTCGTCGAGGTCGAGCAGGTCCTTGACCTGCGTTTCGGATATCACCAGCATGATTCGTCCTGTGTCAACGGTGATTCTCCCCGCGTCAATGATCGGGGTGGAAGAATGACATAACGGACCGTGCCCTCGATTGCAACGACCCGCCGGATTCGCCGTTGCAATCCGGCGGGTTGCCGGCTCCGGCAGGGATGCACCGGGCCGTCAAGCGACGCCGGTCGCCGTTTCCCTTGCCCCGCCGGTAGTGTATTCTGACCCGGTGCTCATGCCGACGGGGGAGGAGGCCACATGAAACAGGAACGCACCACCGATTCCATCGACCAGCTCAACCGGGACATGGCGGCGAAGAGCCTCGAGGGCCACTGGAGCCTGGGGCTGGAAGACCTGCCGCCCTACCCCGTCACCACGGTACGGCCGTGCCTGTGGCGCTGGGAGGACATCCACGAGAGCATGCTGCGGGCCGGGGAGGTGGTGAACCTGGAGCAGGACGCGGAGCGCCGCACCATAAGACTCCTGAACCCCGGCATTCCCGGAGGCCACGGCACCACCCACACCATTCACTTCTCGTTCCAGTACGTGAAACATGGCGAGTACGCGCGCACGCACCGCCACACGGCCGCGGCCTTCCGCTTCGTGCTCCACGGCCGCGACGCCTACACCACGGTCAACGGCCAGAAGTGCGTGATGGAAGAAGGCGACCTGATCCTCACTCCCCAGCTCACGTGGCACGACCACGTCAACGATTCCGGCGCGCCCATCATCTGGCTCGACGGCCTCGACATCCCGCTCACGCAGGCGCTGCACCAGCTCTACTTCGAGCCCTATCACCAGGAGCAGCAGAACGTGGAGGCCACCAGCGAGGAGACCGCGGGTTTCTACAGCCACGCCCGCCCCGCCATGGAGCCGCCGCGGCGGTTCTTCCACTACAAGTGGGCCGACACCGCCCGCAGCCTGGAACGGCTCCGGCGCGACAAGGCCGGCAAGGACCCCTACGACGGCTACCTGCTGGAGTTCCTGAACCCCGTCACCGGCGGCCCCACCATGCCCACCGTCCAGTGCGCCGTCCAGCTCCTGGAACCCGGCGACGAGACCGTCCCCCACCGCCATACGAGCACCGTGATCTACCACGTCTTCCGCGGCCGGGGCACCTCCATCATTGGCGGCCAGGTGTTCGAGTGGCGCCAGGGCGACTCCTTCGTCGTGCCGCTGTGGCACCAGCACAACCACGCCAACACCTCCGCCGACAACGACGCCATCCTGCTGTCCATGAGCGACGCCCCGGTGGTCAAGGCGCTGGACCTGTACCGGGAAGCGAGTTGAGGCGGGATAATCCGCCGAACGACCGGTTGAAATCTCGCCGAATTGCCGGTTGAGTTGTCGCCGAATTGCCGGTTGAAATTCCGCCGAATTACCGGTTATACTTCCTCCGAATTGCCGGTTGGCCGACCGGCCCCCGGCATTCGGTGCGCCGACCGACAAACGACCCCCCCGGCGGGACGCGACCCTGGCCATGACCTACCTGCCCCGAATCGTTGACGCCGAACTGAAGGAACTGCTGCACACCACCGGAGCGGTCCTGGTGGAAGGCGCCAAGGCGTCCGGAAAGACCGCCACGGCCATGCGGGCGGCGCAAAGCCAGGTGTTGCTCGACATCGAAGTCAACGCGCGGCGGATGGTCGGCGCCGATCCCGAGACCATCCTGGATGGGGCGGTGCCGCGACTGATCGATGAATGGCAACTGGAGCCGGCCATATGGAATCACGTCCGCCGGGAAGTGGACCGGCGCGGCGCACCCGGCCAGTTCATCCTCACGGGCTCGGCGGTTCCCGCGGACGACATCACCCGTCACACCGGCGCCGGCCGTTTCACCCGGCTGCGCATGCGGCCGCTCTCGCTGTACGAGATCGGATGCTCTACCGGAGAGATCTCGCTGAAGGCCCTGCTGGAAGGCAACGTACAGCGGGCGCCACAATCCGGGTTGTCGATCCGGGGCGTCGCCGAACTGCTGTGCGCCGGCGGCTGGCCGGCAAACATCGGCAAGGCACTGCCGCACGCGATGCGCGCCAACCGCGGCTACCTTGACGAAATTCGTCGCCTCGACATAGCGCGGGTCACCGGCAAGGCCCGGGACCCCGTCAAGGTAGGACGTCTTCTACGCTCACTCGCGCGCAACGTCGCCACGCCCGTAGCCATGTCGAAGTTGAGCGCCGAGGTGAGCGACGGCACCGGCGCCCTGCACGCTGACACCGTCGCCGCGTACCTCGACGCCCTCGACCGGCTCATGATAGTGGAAAACCAGCCGGCGTGGGCGCCCCACCTGCGTTCGCGCACGACGCTGCGGGCCATGCCCGTCAGACACTTCGTTGATCCGTCTCTGGCCGTCGCGGCATTGCAGGCCACGCCGGAGCGTCTGACCGCCGACCTCGAGTTCCTCGGCTTGCTCTTCGAGTCGATGGTCATCCGCGACCTCCGGGTCTATGCACAGGCCGCGGACGCGCGGGTCTTCCACTACCGGGAAAAGGAGGGGCTGGAAGTGGACGCGATCGTAGAGGGAGCGGACGGACGGTGGGCGGCCTTCGAGGTCAAGTTGGGCGAACGCTGGATCGAAGACGGGGCGAAGAACCTCCACAGACTGGCCCGACGCATGGAGAACAGCGACCACGGCAAACCGTCCGCGTTGGCGGTCATCGTGCCGAACGGTTACGGGTACGCGGGGAACGAGGCCGGGCCTGACGTGGGCGTGATTCCCATTGGCGTGCTGGGACCCTGACCCGCCGGTCGGAGCCCTCGGCGTGGCGGTGCGCGACGGTTTCAAGCTGGCGGTGGACCAGGAGGGCGGCAAGCTCGGCGGCACGCCGGTGGAGCTGCTGGTGGAGGACGACGCGCGCAAGTCGGGCAAGGCGCTGCAGGTGGCCAACCGCTTCATGAAGCGGGACAAGGTGGACGTCGTGACCGGGATCATCTGGTCCAACCTGGCCATCGCGGTAGTTCCCAAGGTGGTGGAGGCCGGCACCTTCTACATCAGCCCCAACGCCGGGCCGTCGAAGCTGGCGGGCGCGGGTTGCCACGAGAACTACTTCAACGTGGCGTGGCAGAACGACAACCTGCACGAGGCCATGGGCCAGCACGTGGCGCGGAAGGGTTTCAAGAACGCCTACATCCTGGCGCCCAACTACCCCGCGGGAAAGGACGCCCTGCGCGGCTTCAAGCGCTTCTACAAGGGCAAGCTGGCCGGCGAGGTCTACACCACGCTGGGACAGACGGACTACGCCGCCGAGATCGCGGCGCTGCGCGGCGCCGACCCGGACGCGGTCTTCTTCTTCCTGCCCGGCGGCATGGGCATCAGCTTCATCAAGCAGTACCACCAGGCGGGCCTGACCGGGAAAGTGCCGCTGTTCGGTCCGGCGTTCTCGTTCGACCAGACCATCCTCGGGGCGGTGGGCGACGCCGCCCTGGGCGTGATCAACTCGTCCCAGTGGAACAAGGACATCGACAACGCCGCCAACAAGGCCTTCGTGGCGGGCTTCCGCAAGGCCTACGACCGGCTCCCGTCGCTGTACGCCAGCCAGGGCTATGACGCGGCGCGGCTGATCGGCGCGGCGCTCAAGAGCACCGGCGGCAAGACCGACGACAAGGACGCCTTCCGCGCGGCCTTGCGCAAGGCGGACTTCTCCTCGGTGCGCGGGAAGTTCCGGTTCGGTCCCAACCACCATCCGGTGCAGGACATCCACGTCCGCGAGGTGGTGCGTGAAGGCAAGGTGCTGACCAACAAGACCATCGGCAAGGCGTTCTCGGACCACGCCGACGCCTACGTCGGCCAGTGCAAGATGTAGCGGCCCGCCGTCGACCGCTGTCCCGGCTCCGACCCGTCGGGCCGGGACAGCGGCGGTCTTTGTACCGGACCCCGAACCCGTCCTCCCGGCCCCGGATCAAGTCCGTGGCCGGAACCCCCGAGGGGTAGGGGCAAAGCCGGACTCGCGACCCATGTCCGTCCTCCTGGTCCTCGAGCAGCTCCTGAACGGCCTCCAGTTCGGGGTCATGCTCTTCCTCATGGCCGCCGGTCTGACCCTGGTGTTCGGCATCATGGGGATGATCAACCTGGCCCACGGCTCGCTGTACATGGTGGGCGCGTACGTGTGCGCCACCGTGTACCAGCTCACCGGCTCCTTCCTGCTGGCGCTGACCGTGACCCTGTGCGCAACGGCGGCGGTGGGCATGGCGGTGGAGCGGGTGGCGCTGCGCACCCTCTACGGCCGCGACCACCTCGACCAGGTGCTCGCCACCTTCGGGCTGATCCTCTTCTTCAACGAGCTGACCAAGATCGTCTGGGGGCCGCGGGCGCTGTTCCTGGACGTTCCGGCGGCGCTCTCGGGCTCGGTGCAGATCATCCCGGGCGTGGACTACCCGCTGTACCGGCTGGCCATCATCGTCGTGGGGGGGTTGGTGGCGTTTTCCCTCTACTGGCTCATCGTACGCACCCGCCTGGGCATGATGATCCGCGCCAGCGCCAGCAACCAGGAGATCATCGGTGCACTGGGGGTGAACGTGCCCCTCCTGTACACCTTGGTGTTCGGGCTGGGCGCGCTCCTGGCCGGGCTCGCCGGGGCCATGGCCGGGCCGGTGTGGGCCGTGGAGGTGGGCATGGGCGAGAACATCCTCATCCTGACCTTCGTCGTCATCGTCATCGGCGGCATCGGCTCCGTCCGCGGGGCGCTCGTCGGTTCCATCCTGGTGGGGTTCATCGACATCATGGGGCGGGCCTTCCTGCCCGCCACCCTGGGACTCCTTTTCGACCCCGCCACCGCCAACGGCGTCGGCGCTTCCCTGGCCTCCATGTCCATCTACATCTTCATGGCCGCCATCCTGGTGTGGCGGCCCCAGGGTCTGCTGCCGGTGTACGGCAGGTACCAGTGACGCGGATGCCGGCGCGCCGGACGAAAGCCGCCCTCGCCACGGTCGTCCTCGCGGCGTTGGCCGTGCTGCCGCCCGCGGCCGAGGCGCTGGACGAGTCCTTCCTCATCGGGCTCTTCACCCGCGTGCTGATCTTCGCCCTGGCCGCGGTGAGCCTGGACCTCATCCTGGGTTTCGGCGGCATGGTCAGCTTCGGCCACTCGGCCTACTTCGGCGCCGGCGCCTACGTGGTGGCGATCCTGTCCTTCCATGGAACCGGCGGCGAGGCGCCGGCATGGCCGTTCGCCCTTCCCTGGTTCGACAGCGCCCTGGCGGCTTGGCCGCTGGCGGTGGCGGGGGCGGCCCTGCTCGCGCTTCTCATCGGCGCCGTCAGCCTGCGCACCAGCGGCATGTACTTCATCATGATCACGCTGGCGTTCGCGCAGATGCTCTACTACTTCTTCGTGTCGCTGGAGGTGTACGGCGGCGACGACGGACTGAGCATCCCCCGGCGGAACCGGCTGCCGGGCCTCGACCTGGAGAACGAGGCCGCGTTCTACTACGTGTGCCTGCTCATCCTGGCGGTCTTCCTGCTGCTGGGGCGGCGGCTGGTGCGCTCGCGCTTCGGCATGGTGCTGCAGGGGTGCAAGGAGAACGAGCAGCGCATGCGCGCCCTCGGCTTCCCGGTCTACCGCTACAAGCTCACGGCCTTCGTGCTGGCGGGCGCCGCGGCGGGCCTGGCGGGCGCGCTGATGGCCAACTACATGGGCTTCGTCGACCCGGCGCTGATGCACTGGACCGTCTCGGGGGAGATCATGGTGATGGTGATCCTGGGCGGCATGGGCACGCTGGCCGGTCCGGTCGTCGGCGCCGCCGTGCTGCTGCTCCTGGAGGAGGTCCTGTCGGCGTACATGGAACACTGGATGATCATCCTGGGGCCGGTGCTGGTGCTGGTGGTGCTGTTCGCCCGCGGCGGCATCTGGGGCTGGTTCGAACGCGGGGAGGACGCCCATGGCTGAAGCGCTGCTCGCCGCCCGCGGGCTCACCAAGACCTACGGCGCCCTCAAGGCCACGGACTCACTGTCCCTGGACGTGGTCGACGGCGAGATCCACGCGCTCATCGGCCCCAACGGCGCGGGCAAGACCACGGCCATCAAGCAGCTTTCCGGCGAGGTGGCCCCGGACGAGGGCGCCATCCGCCTCTCCGGACGCGACATCACCCGCAGCCCCATGCACGAGCGCGCCCGGCTGGGGCTGGCGCGGTCGTTCCAGATCACCTCGGTGTTCGGCGGCTTCACCGCCGAGGACAACGTGGCCATGGCGGTGCAGGCCCACGACGGCCACTCCTTCCGCTTCTGGCGCCCGGCGCGGTCGGACGCGTCGTTGCGCGGTCCCGCCCGCCGCGCCCTGGAGCAGGTGGGCCTGGCGCCGCGCGCCGGCGTCATCGCGCGCAACCTCGCCCACGGCGAGCAGCGGCAACTCGAGATCGCCATGGCACTGGCCACCGGCCCTGCGCTGCTGCTGCTGGACGAGCCCATGGCCGGCATGGGTCCGGACGAAGGCCGGCGCATGGTGGAGTTGCTGGGCGGACTCAAGGGACAGGTGGCCATCCTGCTGGTGGAGCACGACATGGACGCGGTCTTCGCCCTGGCGGACCGCGTCACCGTGCTGGTGACCGGACGCGAAGTGGCCACCGGCCCGCCGGACGCCATCCGCGCCGACCCGGTGGTGCGGGAAGCGTACCTGGGGGAGGATGCGCAGGAAGCGGGCATGACGCATTCGTAACGTCTCCGCTTTGAGGTTTTGACACGGCCTGAGAAGCGAAATTCGAGGGACGCGACACCCGATGCTGGAACTCGACGCCATCCAGACATTCTACGGCACCAGCCAGATCCTGTTCGACGTGAGCCTGCGGGTCGACGCGGGTGAGATGGTGACCCTCATGGGCCGCAACGGCATGGGCAAGACCACCACCGTGCGCTCCATCATGGGGCTCGTGCGGCCGCGGGCCGGGAAGATCCGTTTCCAGGGGGTGGAGATCCAGGGCAAGCCGAGCCACCTCGTGGCCCGGGCCGGGATCGGCCTCGTACCCGAGGGACGGCAGGTGTTCCCCAACCTGACGGTGCGGGAGAACCTGGAGGTGGCCGCGGGATACGGGTCCGCTTCCCAGGGCCCGGGCGCGGAACCGTGGACCGTGGCACGCATCTACGAGATGTTCCCCGCCCTGGAGGCGCGCAAGGACCTGTACGGCCGTGCCCTGTCGGGCGGCGAGCAGCAGATGCTGGCCATCGGCCGCGCGCTCATGACCAACGCCCGCCTGATTCTGCTGGACGAGGCCACCGAGGGCCTCGCGCCCCTGGTGTGCGCCGAGATCTGGCGCTGCCTGGAACGGCTCAAGGGCGTAGGGCAGGCCATCCTCCTCATCGACAGCAACCACGGCGCGCTCATGCAGCTCGCCGACCGTCACTACATCATGGAGAAGGGCCGCATCGCCTGGACCGGCGACTCCGCCGCCCTGGCCGCGGCGGACGACGTGCGCCATCGGTACCTGGGGGTGTAAGGGACTCCCTTGTCACCCCAATGTCGTTGTAGTAATTTCGGGGCTAATGGAACCCTACATCCGATCCACCGACATCACGCTGACCTTCACGCCCAAGAACCGGGATGCGGTCACGGCTCTCAAGGATTTCCGCATCGAGCTGAACTCCGGGGAGTTCGTCTCCATCGTAGGCCCGTCCGGCTGCGGCAAGAGCACGTTCCTGAACGTGCTCTTGGGCCTCCTCAAGCCCGACAGTGGCGAGATGGAGATCGGCGGCAAGAAGATCACCGGGCCGGGGGTCGAGCGTGCCATGGTCTTCCAGGAGTTCGGGCTGCTGCCGTGGCGCACGGTCATGGCCAACGTGGAGCTGGGGCCGGAGCTCAAGGGGGAGTCGGTGGCCTCGCGCCGGCCGCGCGCCCAGGAGCTCATCAACCTGGTGGGGCTCACGGGGTTCGAGGGGCACTTTCCGCACGAGCTGTCGGGCGGCATGAAGCAGCGCGTGGGCCTCGCCCGGGCGCTGGCCACGGACCCCGAGGTGCTGCTGATGGACGAGCCCTTCGCGGCGCTGGACGCCCAGACCCGGGACCTGATGCAGGCGGAGCTGCTGCAGATCTGGGACAAGCACAAGAAGACCGTGCTGTTCGTCACCCACAGCATCGAGGAGGCGGCCTATCTGTCGGACCGCGTCATCGTGATGACCGCGCGGCCGGGCCGGACCAAGCGCATCATCAAGATCAACCTGCCGCGGCCGCGGGACTACGAGATGCGCCTTACGCCGGAGTTCAACGACATCAAGCTCGACATCTGGAACACCCTCAAGGACGAGCTGAACCCGAGGGAATAACATGGGAATCAAGGGACTGTCGGACGGCACCGTGCGCTTCCTCCTGGGGGCGGGGGCGGTGGCGGGCTTCTTCCTCGTGTGGGAGTTCCTGCTCACCTACGTCTTCGTCTTCAACCCGTTCTTCATCACCAAGCCGTCGCTGATGTGGGAAGCCACGGGTGACCTGATCCTCAGCGGCGAGCTGTGGAAGGATCTCTACGTCAGCGGCACGCCGTTCGTGTACGGCTTCGCCGCCGCGGTAGCGATCGGCATCCCGCTGGGCGTGGTGATGGGCTGGCGCCGCCGGGTGGCGTTCGCGCTGGATCCGTTCCTCACCGCCATGTACGCGAGCCCGTTGGTGGCGCTGGCGCCGCTGCTCATCGTGATGTTCGGCGTGGGCGTCAAGGGCAAGGCCATCCTGATCTTCCTCCTGGCGGTGTTCCCGTTCATCTTCAACGCCTTCGCCGGAGTCCGTTCCGTGGATACGCTGCTCATCAACGTGGTGCGGTCGCTGGGGGGCAAGGAACGCGACCTCTACTTCAAGGTGATCCTGCCGAGCACCCTCCCCTACATCGTGGCGGGAGCGCGCATCGCCATCGGCCGGGGCATCGTCGGCATCATCGTGGGCGAGTTCTACGCCGCCTCCGAGGGCATCGGCCACGCGCTGATCTGGTACGGGGACATGTACCAGCTCGCGCAGATGTTCGTGTGCATCCTCGTGCTGATGATCATCGCGGTGATCTTCACCCAGGGCCTGCGCAAGGCCGAGCTCGTCATCGCGCCCTGGCGCACCCAGGAGACCCGATGAACCGCTTCCTGTCGCAATACCGCGAGAAAGAGGAACCCATCCTGGGATGGGGCTTCATCGTGCTGTTCCTGCTGGTATGGGAAATCCTGCCCTCGGTGGTGACGCTGCCCAAGGGACTGGCTCTTTTCTTCACCACGCCGTACCACATTGCCCTCAAGCTCATCGAGATGACCACCTCGGGCCAGGTGGCGTTTCACTTCTACGTCAGCGCCACGGAGTTCATCGTCGGGCTCGGGCTCTCGATCGTGGTGGCGCTGCCCATGGGCCTGGTCATGGGGCGTTTCAACACGCTCAACGCCATGTTCGACCCGTTCGTCTCCGCCTTCAACGCCACCCCCCGCCTCGTCTTCCTGCCGCTGGTGGTGCTCTGGTTCGGCTTCGGCATCTGGTCCACGGTGATCATCGTCTTCATCGGCGCGCTGTTCCCGCTCCTGATCAACACGTACGAGGGCGTCAAGAACGTCGACCGCGTGCTCGTCAACGTGGTCCGCTCCTTCGGCGCCAACGAGTGGCAGCTCATGAAGATCGTGGTGCTGCCCAACTCCCTGCCCTACATCATCGCCGGCCTCCGGCTGGCCATCGGCCGCGCCATCCTGGGCGTGGTGGTGGGAGAGTTCTTCGGCTCCGATCAGGGGGTCGGCTTCCTCATGGCCGAGGCCGCCGGCAACTACATCGTCGACGTGGTCTTCGCCGGCCTCATCCTGTTCATGGGAATATCGCTGCTGATGACCATGGCGGTGAAGAAGCTGGAAGACCGGTTGAGCCGGTGGCGGCCGGAGCAGGTGAAGACGTTCTGAGAATCCCTCTTCGTCATTCCACGAAACAGGCCGTGCGAAACTCGCCAAGCGGGGACGTTACCAATACGTCATTCCCGCGAAAGCGGGAATCCAGGGGTGGTGGAGAACCCGTCTACGGGATGCTAAACCGTCCACGCAGACGGTGACGCTCACTGGCCGGGTCGAATTCTCGCTGAATGTCGTCGCGTTCGTCTCTGCCCAGGCGGCTCCATGTTGTCATTGCCTCAGTATTGGTCGTGGTGTCGAAGCCGTTCGGCAGCGAAACGCCGATCAAGTTGCTGATGAGATAGCGGTCGTGGAAGTCGTCCCAGACGAACACTTCAACCCGCAAACCAGCCGTCCGCAGACCAGCAGCAAGCGCCGTGCGAAAGTCCTGCTCGATGCTTTCAACGTCGGGCAGGCTGCGCCCTGACCCCGATCCCTCGTAGCACACGCGGTGCACTTCGACCGTTGGCCTCGGACTACGCCCGCCGGCCATGGACAGAAGATCCACGAACTTGCTGTATCGACCCATGGTCGGATTGACGTGACGGTCGATGAATTGCAACGAGTTCGCGCAACGCAGAATCGGCCCCAAGTGCTCCTGGTAATCGTGTAGGGTCCGCGACAAACGGACCGAGGGACTACGACGACTCCACCAAGCCGCCATGTTCAGCCGGTCAACCCGCTCTACACGGCGGTCGGTCTTGTAAGCGGCCTTGATCGGTTCGGTGACGACGATTCCGCCCGTGTATGGTTCCTTGCCGTCCGTCAGGACTGCCTCTTCGCACCAGTCCTGGTCGTCGGAAGGAGCCGTGGGAAGCTGGGGCGGAAAACTGATGAGTCGCCCCTCCGCTACCAGCTTCCGCACCAGTTCCTTGCCCAATCGATGCCAGGAGCGGCAGTCCGAAGCAAAGAGCCCGCGCCATTCTCCGCCGCGGAGGTCGCGAACCAGCCCCTCGCTCCTCATGACCTGATTGATCTCCCGCAAACAGAAGCGGCAAACATCCTCACTGGTGTAGGAAGCTGAGTCGAGCACGTCGGGCGTGATGGCGTAGTCCGTTATCAGCGGCATTCAGAAAATCTCCCGCAATCCTTCCTCGAAGAAGCCGCCAGGCCACGCCTTCACCAATTCACCACGCTCGTTGAGAGGCATCTCGCGAACGATGCTCTTCGATCCGTCGGGTTCGACGAAAAGCACCATCACGTCATCCGGACGAACCGCAGGCACCCCTTCCGGCAGGTCGCCGCTACTCGTCTCCCTGATGCGACGCATGATGCGCAGCAGCAGATGCTCACTGTGAGTCTCGATCAGGAAAGTATTGCCGCCTTCCAGCGCGGATGCGACAAACACGTCGCCCAATTCCGCCTGAAGGGCTGGGTGAAGGTGGATCTCGGGCTGCTCGATAGCGAGAAGACTATCCTTCCAGGCGTAAGCAGAGACCAGCACAGGAAGCACCTGGCTCACGCCGATGCCCACGTCGCGGTGGCTCACTGGTGTTCCTGAGCGTTTGTCGATGAGCACCAAATCCTGGAGGGCTTCGCCGCGCGCGTCGACGATCTCCTGTGCCCACTCATTTGTCACGCCCTCTATATCCATGAGCTCGTCGACGAGGTACTCCACATCAGCCCGGGAATAGGACTCTTCCTTAACACCGCGCTCGACTGCCTCACGGACTGCATCCAGCACCGACCACAAGTGCCTCGACCGGTCCTGGCCCTCAGCCTCGCTCAGCACCCCATGCGCCAAGTCTTGCAGCGTTTCCCTGAGCTTGGACGCCAACTCGTCTGGTAGAGCGTCCCCAGGGAGCAACTCGCGAACTCGGAGTTCATAGGGCGTCTTCAGGCGGTCGGCATCACCGAGCCACGCGTTCACCCGCTGCCGGACATCCTCACGGGTACGCACCACGTCCCAGGTGTAGCCGCCGCCCGCGAACCAGTTGGGATCATGATGTTGCGCGAACGCCAAGTGGCGCGGAGGATAGGATCGTAGCGGTCCGAGGTAGCGAAGTCGTCGGATGTCATCCTCAACCGCCATCCCGAGACCATCCACCAGCTCACGCAACGCCCTCGGTAAAAACAGCCGAGCCGCCCGCGCCAAGTCTTCCCGGCGGCGGCCGCGACTCACCGGCACCAGCGCCTCCCAGCTTTGCTCCTCTGTTTCACTCCCCTCGGCCTCTTCCTCGACCCGAGGAAACAAACCCCGCCGTTTAGCCGTGACGGAAGGGACCAGCGCGTCCAGTACTTCGCCAAGCGCGACGAAGTCTTTCGCCTGGATTTCCTCGGTCGTCGTAGCCAACGTGAGGAGACCACGAAACAACTCGCGGAACACTGGATGAGTATGGTCGAGGCTGTCGAGCCGCAACAGTCCGCCAGGCCGCGTGCTCATGGAGAGCAGCGGTACATCGTCCACTTCGAGGCTGAACCGTTCAAGGCGCACCTCCGTGCTACTGTCGAATTCCCGCGGGTCATTTCCAAAGAGGCCCTCCTGATTAGTCCTGATCGCTTCGCCGATAGACAACCCAACGGCGACCCTGCGGGCCGAGCGCAATAAGGCTGCCACACGCCCGGAAAGGCAACCTGGTTCAAGCTCGAAACCGAGTTGTACCGGTCGGTCCCACTCGTGCCGGTGTACGTACTGGCGAAACCCGCCCAAGTCAATGGATTCTCCTCCGATCTGGGTCCGTTGGGTGTCCAGATCCCCGGTTGCAGTGGCATGATGGGAAAGAGCCAAAGCGTGGAGAATGCTCGATTTGCCAGCACTGTTGGCACCGTACACAAGCGTGATGGGTCGTAGCGGAACTCGCTGAGCTGCAGCGAACGCCTTGAAATTGGCGACACGGAAAGTGGAGACTTTCACGACAAGTCTCCTGCTGGCTCAGCGCTGTCCGCTATCCTCACAATGGCGTCCAGCTTCTCGCAAATCTCGGGGTCGATCTCGTGCTCGGGAACATACTCCACCAACTCATGGCAGTTCTTCTTGGCCATCAGGTTCGGCAACCCCAGCCTTTCGAAGTAGGCCTTGAAGACAGGCTCCAGGAACTCGTCGCTGGCTTTGACATCCACGTCCCAGGGAGAACTCTTCCCCAACGTTCTCAGAGCCGACTCCACTTGTGCAATCGCCTCCCGCATCGCGCTCACACGCTTGTCGGCTTCGGCCCGTGTAAACAGTGGTCCTGCCACAGCTTCGGTTGCCGAGGCTGTCGCGTATCCCTCAAGCGTGGCCCTGGAGCACAAGTAGTTCTCGATCTCGCGGCGCTTCCACATAAGACACTCAACCGGGGCCATGTCACGCGGTTCCGAATCCAGCCGGTCGAATAGGACAACTCCCCGAAGCGCCGGCACGGCCTCGCGCAACCCGTGGTAGTGGTTCCTGACGGCACTGGCATTGTTTTCGACATACTTCACAAATGGCCGCTCAAGCACCTGCAACGCCTGTCCGTGTTCTAGTCGCCGGGCAAAAGCGTGCAGAATCGAGAGATCCGTAGAGCCCTCCAGGTAGAGCACCCACCCGGTTTGCTCTGCCTGGTAGTACTGCTCAAAGCCGATCTCCTTGAGCGCTTTCAGCACCTGGCTTCCGCGGTCGTCAATCCGGTGCGGAGGACCCACGAAGGCTACAACCAAATCGCGGTCGGCGGCCTCATTGAGCAGCACCTCCGAATGACTGGCGGCGATGATCTGGCTTCCGCTTTCGCGGGCCACGTCTGTCAACAGGCGGTAGGTCTGGCGCTGGCGAAGAATCTCCAGATGCGCGTCGGGTTCATCGAGCAACAGAACCGACCCCGGATTCGCGTACATGTATGCCAGAAGCAGCAACGTTTGTTGCAATCCACGTCCGGCTGAGGACAGGTCGAGCCTCGTCCCGCGTTCGCGGTAGCTCATCACGATCTCGCCGCGTTCCGGCACGTAATGTGGAGTATCGACCTCGGCCCCGAAAAGGTTGTGAATCTGGCTCACGAGCCGCTCCCAGCGTTCCGTCTGTTCGACGCGAACCTGGAAGCAGAGGTTGCGCAGCACTTCCGCGGTACGCCCTTCGCCAATCCGCACGTCAACAGCACCCGTATCGAGCCGAGTCTCCGTGGCCGCGAGCCCCGACATCGGGGGCAAGAAAGCGATCCGCGCACGACCTGCTTCCCCCGGAACCGGCATGCGCTCCGGCGTCTTACCGTCAGATTGTCGGAGTGGCCGGCAATAAAACGACTCCTCGTTCGCGTAGTCGAACTCCAACCCGCAGACCCACGACTGGTCGTTACTCATTCCCTCGACGACGATATCGATGCGGATATTGCTGGTGCGCGGCTTGCCATCGACCTTCTGGACGTCCCGCACATGAAGATCTCGCCACAGGAGATTCGCATCAGGAATCGGAATCGCGACCAAGTCGCGACGGCTTACGGTGACCCCGGGGCGCTTCTCTGGGGTACTCTTGCCGGATCGCTTCTCGTTCCAGCGCTTGAGCCCGATGTCCCAGAGGGCGAGAGCCTGCATGGCCGAGGTCTTCCCGGAGTTGTTCGGGCCGATGAAGACCACCGGGCTACCGAGCTCGATCTCGACTTCGCCGAAGCGCTTGAAGTTTCGTATGGTGAGTTTGGTCAGCATCTGACAAGGCCGTCCGGGACTTTGCGGTGGCTTCGTTCTCTACCCGTCACCGCTCGAATTCTTCGAACTGACGCGCCGCATCGCCAATCCCTTCCAAGCAAAGGCGATCGATGAGATTCAACGACCGTGAGGTCCACTCATCATTCTGGTGCTGTTGATAGGTACGGAAGATGAGCTTCGTCACTGTGCCATAGTCCATGAAGCGACGACTCCGAATATCCCGCCCTTCTTCTCCAAAGCGATCAAGAAACTTCTCACAAACCAGACACGTCATTCCTGGCAAACGTCCCAGCGAGCTCTCCAACATGTAAAGGACCGAGAAGGAGTCTTCCTGATATGCCTTGCTTTCACCGAAGGCCTCGATGAGGTCTCCATATGCTTCGGGAGCCTCTTTGTCGAAGTTGCGGAAACAGGATGCAGCTTCGCGCCGCACATCTGGATCGGCGTCGTTGAACAACGCCTTAAGCACTTTCTCAGACCACGGTCGAATTTCAGGAACAGCGATGTTGGCCGTAGCGACTTGAGCAACGCCTAGACGGAGGTGCGACGCGCACTCCGGTGTTTGGAGGTCGCCGGACAGGGCCTCGTTGACGAGATCGGTAGCGCCGTCGTGTTGTAATGCGGCGAGGCCTGCCAAGCGAGCGCCCGCCTCGCAGACTTCCGGTATCTCAGATCTCAGCATGCGCTCAATTGTCGGCCGAAGCTGCGAGTACGCTTCGGGGAGGCCACCACGGATGAACTGGTAAACGTCCGATGTCGCGAGCAGGAGATCCTCGGACAGATTCATGTTCCGGAAGAGCGATACACCAAGTCCAGGGTCACGATAAGCCACCGCGTGCAGGGTCCGTGCGACACATGAGAGCACCGCAACGCTGGGATCCCCGATTATCCGACTGAGGGTAGGCCGAAATCGATCAACATAGGCCGAATCGCGAAGAATTAGGTCGTGGATGGCCAAAGCCGCCCTACCACGCGTCGAGTTGAGCCCGTTCGTCTCAATGTCACGGTTGTAATGGGCACGACCGGCGGTAACAGCCTCATGCCACACTTCCCTCACGGGATCATCGTCTTCCGTCGCGAGCCAGTGGAGCATTTGGATGGCGTCGTCCGGAAGTGAGTCTTCCATATTCCCGAGAACATCGGAAATTGACCGGCCACATGGCCCGCGCGACTCCTCGAACGCTTTCCGACAGACCTGTAGCTTGAGTGCGCTAGCGACGCCAGCGTCAGTCAGCGCTGCCAGCGTCCGATCCAGATACACGGGATTCGCGTCCGTGGGGAACCTCAGGCTGAGACGAGCAAAACGGTCAGGCTCTTCTTTAACAAGAGATCCCAGCACTCGCGCCAACTGCTCTGCTCCGCCCTTGAGTCCTTCGGACGACCAATCCCACTCGGAACCGTACTTCGCGATAGCCCGCAGCCACTGGTCATCTGTCATCTTCTGCGCTGCCGCCTTGTCGATGGGTGATTCAACAAAACCCCCTTCGACGCCCCGCGGCTTGCCCACGGGCACACCGAATTTTCTCGCCAGTTCCTTGCCGTGTGTGGTGCTTTGAAGACTCCGCAAGTTCTCAGGAATGGCCGAAAGAAGGTCAAACCGCGTCTGCCCGGAAGACTTGTACCCTGCCGCGGTCTTTTCGAACGGACTCACGTACCCTGAAATCACGGCTTCGAGCCTCTCTCGATTGGCTGCGCTGCAGTGCGGAATCACGGCCCGGATAAGCTCCGTCGCGCACCAGTTTGGGCTATCCAAATAGCCGCACCGGAATCGCCAAGGTTCCTCGCAGAGCAACAAGACCGCCTCGTCGGCGTAACGCGCAGCCCCGCCGGCGTAGAGGGCAAGCAGAAGGTGGTTTGCCACGTGTGTTTCATGACGACGCAGTTCCGCGATCACGTCACCCAGACCTGGATTGTCCTGACCCGCCAGTGTACCCAACGCCCGACTCAACGCAAAAAGACACGCCGCCTCGCCAACCGGATGCTCCTCTTCAATGAGCGTCCGCCATACCGCGTCTCGCTTAGGTCGTTGGTCGGCTGCATAAACAGCCGCATCGGACACGTCGAGAACCACAGGCATCACGTGTTCAACGAAAATTGAGGGAGCATGCTCGGCCGACTCCGCAAACATCTCCGCCGCCGAGCGATCATAGCCGATCAGATCTGTTCCACTTAAGTCTGTTCCGGCAGCCCGGGTCACGGCGACACGTCGCCTAAACCAGTGTGAAAGAACCTCCGGCACCCACTCAATGCGATGTTGACGCAGGTCATGGATGATGTCCCAAAAAGTGCTGTTACTTGCCATCGGCCCGCGGGAATCATCGAGTGTGCCGTTGTCAATGAGACGGAGAAAGAGGTCGAAGAGACGACGGTTGCTGTGATGGTCGGCCCACTCCATGAAGAACTGAAGACGCTGGCTCCACAGGTCGCCACAGTCGGCGTATGGCTGAAGCAATGCCGCGGCGCGGTCTGGTGAATGGCGGTGGTGCAATCTCAAATAGGTTACCGCCATGTCCGCAAGCCCGTTGTTGCCTGACGCCAACCATCGTTCAATGACCCCGCGTCCATCAACAAACTTGAACCAGGATTGCGATTCGAAGAACCGTCTCCAAGCGAGTGCAGACAACTTGTCCAGATCTGACACACCTCTCTCTATGGCCTTCAGCTTTGGCGTTGTCCATTCTTGCCAGATCGCCCACTCTGTCTCGGTCGGATCCTCCACGGCACCGAGGAATGCCAAGACGAGATCCTTTATGTGGACTCGGACTTCCTCGTCTGAGAGTAAACCACGAAGTTCCTGCGTGTATCGGGTCGAGTCGGCGTCACGTAGGTAGGCCAGCACCTGTCGGACCTGTGCGCGGCGGAACAGATGCTGCTCCCACTCCTTGAGGAAGGACACGAACGATTCAGATCGACGAAAAAACACTCGGGCGAAACAATAGTCGAAGAAGCTCTCGTGTCCGAACCCGTACCGACGCCCGTCAAACGTGATCACGCCCTCCGAGGCCATCTGATCCAAGTAGGTCTTCGGAACCTTGTCGAGCCGCTCCTTGGCTACCGAGAGTTGCTGGACGGACGCCATCTCATTGCAGAGGGTTTCCACGACCTCCATCCACTGGTCGGACGACGGCACAACTCGGGCTTCGACCAAACGTCGCTTCTCATCCCAGTACCGACCAAAGAGATCCGTTGCAGTACGAAAAGCCGGTGCGTGTCCCGTATCAAAACCGGCCTCGAGAAAGAGGGAGAGGTTTTGCGGAAGCCTGAGCAACTCCAATTGACGCGTCTGGAACGAAGTCGCGTCAAAACCCCCACTAGACAGCAGTTCCTTGACCTCATCTACGGCAAATTCGATCACGTCCACCTGCGCGTGCTCATCAGGCATAAGCCGACGCAACCGTGAATCATTTCTCCAGTCAAAGGCCCGGCAGACGACAACGGTGTGGATTACGGCACGTGGACGCGTCCCCCGCGCCTCGCGAAGAAGTCGCTCGACAAGATCGAATGCTTCGGAACTCCTGCCCGACATGGTGCTCACAGCGTCCAACTGATCCACAATCAACACGCCCGGGCATCCGGCCGCTTCTGCCGCCGCCGCGAGTACGAGGACCGGAGACTCCTCAAGATCGAAGCGTCGCCCAAGTTCTGCGGTTGTTGACAGAGAAAGGGCCCGATCGAGCCGAAACGCGAACACGGGCAACCCATTTCCGCGTAGGCTCTCTACAACCTCAACGACACATGCCGTCTTGCCGCAACCGGCACCGCCGGTCAGGACGCTATCCGTAGCTACACCCTCCAATCGCGACAATAGCGCTGCCGTCGAGGGCCTCGGGAGCAGCTTCTGCTGGATGAGCTTCCTTCGAGCACCCTCAAGGTAGCGATCCGTCGCCCCGTCAATGGCCACACCTGCCTGTTGACGGTTTGTCCGGCGACGCAACCGATAGCCCCGCTGTTTGAGGGCTTCGACTAGCCCTTTGCGGTCAATCGTGTGATGTACTGAATCACTTACTATGGCACGTAATTCGGCGAGAACCTTCCAAGGGTCCGCCAAGAACAGGGCCTCAACTCCCCACCGCAGCTTCTCTTTGAGTTCATCCTCGTCGATGGCTTGGACATCTATCCGCCGCAGGAGATCAAATGCGGTCGGGACATCACACGCCCAACAGTCCAGAAGGCTTTCGAATCCCTTCCTCCTGTCGACTGAAAGAAACTCCCGCTCGAATTCCTCAATCGATTCAGCGCCGCTCGCCACGTCACACAACTCTCGCAACTGTGCGGCGTCACTGCTCGATGCAAAAACAAATCGGTCGCCGTTGCCCGCCAACTGGCGCCCCATTGCAGGAAGTAGGCCAACCTCCTTAGCCTCAAGATCCGCGAGGCTCCACTTACCGCTTCGGTGACGACGTTTTACCTGATGCAACTCCCTATGAGAGGCCAAGGTCACAACAAATTCGGCCTTTTCGACCCCTGGGTCTTCGATCCGGATCGATTCTGTCTCACCACGGAGCATGCGGACCAATTCCGATACCGTCCACCACTCCTCGTAGCGGTTGCCGAGCTTGTCTGCGGGTCCACCTGGAAGTGTCATGACAAAGAGAGGCTTCGCGTGGATAATTCGTTCATCAGACCATTTTTGTCGGGCGAGCTATCCTGATCCCCTTTGGATCTCCCAGCACGATTCGCATGCGTGTGTCTTCCAGCGACACTGCGTCAAGTCCCCGAAAACGCTCGTCCCACCGTTGCAGCGAATAGTCTGTCAAGCACCTGCTTCACCGTGGTTTGGCGCGCGCGACTGTCGTAGTATTCAGACGCGTAAGAGGAGAATTGCCTTTGCAATTCGATGGGAGGCGCCGGCACAACAAGCGACCGTAGCACTCTCAAGTTGATGTTTTTCTGCGCGAGTTGCGGCGCGTTGCGCTCCAGCATGTCTTGCAGATGAAACAGCAGGAACTGGACGTACTCCGTAGTTGTGCTTTGCCCCGGAACGAACCCTACCACACTGTCCGGAAAGCAAGCATCAAACTCAAGGACACCCGTGTTCGCGATGTTTGCTGCTATTGTGATGCAAAGGGTCCCGGCGGGCCACAACCTACTCTGAGCAAGACCGCGTTCGGAATACGTCTCCGCAAATTCCCGGATGCGCCCTCCTGAATTGGCCACTGCTCCGGTCTGAACTAGTGGATACGGGCCTCCTAGGATAACAGGATCGTTCCGTGGCCGATGAGTTGAACGTCCCCGATCAAGTTCACCTAACTCTCCCAGGGGTTTCACTGGCCATCCCATCGGATTCGTAGCCGGGTCGCCAAACATCTTGACGAAGAGGACTGGCAGGATTAGGGCGGCTTTGGTGTCGGTTTCGGCACGTAGACGGCGGAGATGCTCGGCTTGGTCTAGAAGCTCGACGATGCGGCGCTGTTCAGAAAGGGGCGGTAGCGGGATCAATTCCTTGCTAAGAAAGTCTGCTGGTACCCTCTGTTGCCCCGCACCCCCACGCATTTGTTGCTGTGCAAGAATGCGGAAAGACTTCCGAAGAAGAAAGTAGTTCAGGAACTCAGGAAGAAGACTCGGCCTCGCCCTCAGCACGTGAAACTCGGTTGACCCGAAACCACGGGAATTTTCGAGACCAGTGGCGACCACGCTCTTTCCGTTCTCCATACAAGGCGTGATCTTTGCGAAAAGCACGTCCTCGTCCCTGAACGCGGAATAACCGCGACGTACTTCGCCAAGCGATTTCACAATCCGTTCCGTCATTCCCCGTCCATCTTCGGACACCGCGCTCATGGGCACGAAAGACACAAGGGTCTCGTCCGAGAGTTCCCGGTAGTCGTTGTCTTTGGGATTTATTAGAGCTACCCGTTCCAGGGGCACTAGGGGCCACTCCATCAGTCCTCCTCCCCGGCCACCAAGTGCACACGAACTTCTTCGAGCAGGGCTTCAACGATTACAAGTGCACCGTCACGGTCGATGGACTCCGCGCCCGAATCGATGCCGTGGTAGCGGAACTCGACAGCATAGGGCGTGTACTCAACCAGCACCCGATAGCCCCCCAAGTCCACTCCTCGGTCCACGAGGAAATCCAACAAATCTTCAATGTTGTGGGTGAGCGGATAAGTATCGCCGATCAAAGCAATCCGAGCCTTTAGAGCTTTCTCGGCGGCCTGCTGTACGTGAAAACCGAACACCTCGTCGGACACTTCGCCCGAGCGATGCGTGACCCGGAGCACCTCGACATCCCGTTCCGTCGCCTGAAGCAGCATCCGGGCGCATTTAAGGTCGCTCATAGAGCACCTTGCCTTCTCGCAACGCCCGCGCCAGGACATGGTTGACCGAGTCCCGCCAGTATTCCACGTCCTCGTGGGAATAGACCAACACGTCCGCGGGTACTCGAAAGCCCACCAGCGCGCTGTAGAGTCGGACCAACTCCTTGTGGCGGCTTCGCTGCGGGCCGAAGGGGTCGGCCTCCAGGACGATCAGGTCGATGTCGGAGTCTTCTCGCTGGTCGCCTCGGGCGTGGGAGCCGAACAGGATCACCTGCTCGGGATCGACCTCGTCAACGATGGCGCGGACCATGCGGTCCAGGATCTCGTCGGTGACGGGCGTCATCGTTCCACCTCGCTCAACAGTTTCTCCAAGCCCTCGGTGAGCTCCTTCTCGATGGCCAGGACCTCGCGGATCAACTCGGCGGGGTCCTCGTCGGGAACCGGCTCGGCTACGCGGGGCTTGTAGCGCGACGCAGCCAGATTGAAGTCGTTGTCCGCTATGGTCTCGAAAGGAGCCCACCAGCAGCGCGGCTCCTCGCTTCCGGCATCGAGCAGCGTGCCGAACCTGGCGCCCGGCGGCTCCTGAAAGCGTGACGCCTTGTAGTCGGCCCATGCCGCCAGCAAGCCCGGGATGTCGTTCTCGTCCGGCGTCTCGGGACGGCCGCCGCCCTGGATCTTGTCGGGGTCGTAGCCGTCGTTTCGGATCTCATAGAACCAGACTTGTCTGGTTGCGGGACGTCCCCCTTCCGGCTCGGCGGCGGGACGGCGCAAGACCAGAACGGAGGTCTTGACGCCGGCATACGGCTTGAACACGCCCGCGGGCAGCGAAACCACGGCCTGGTTTTCGTATTCGCGGAGCAACTTCTCGCGTAACTCCTTGTGCGCCTTGGTGGAGCCGAAGAGTGCTCCCTCGGGCACGACCACGGCACAGCGCCCGCCCGGAGCGAGCGACCGCAGCATGAGGGCGAGGAAGAGAAGCTCGCTCTTCTTGGACTTGGAAGGCAGATCCTGGCGGATGGACTCCGCGGGAATCTGGCCGGCGAAGGGCGGATTGGAGAGGATCACCGCGTACCGGCGGTTGATGTCGTCTTCGGTGAGGCCGCCCATCTCGGAAAGGACATTGGCGCGCTTGAGGTTGGCCCGGCGAATGCCGTGGAGCACGAGGTTCATCGAAGCGATCCGCATCATCTGCCGCGACACGTCGGTGCCGTAGATGGATGCCTCAAGGCGTCGCCAATCCGGGATCTTCTCGCCCGCGCCTTTCCGGTATGTCTGGAGGTTCGGGATCTCCTTCCGCGCCTCATCCAGTGTCTGCTCGCGTTTCTCCAGCCAGTCCTCACCATAGATGGGGGTCTCCTTTGGCTCCTCGCTGTAGCGGGCGAGGAGGTGGTCCACCACGTCGATGAGAAAACCGGCGGTGCCGCAGGCAGGATCGTAGACCGTATCGCCGAGATCGGGATCGACCATCTGGACCATGAACGCGCGGATCTGGCGCGGGGTTCGGAACTGTCCGTTAAGCGCCGACTGGCCGAGGTGTGTCAGGAGGTATTCGAAGATGTCGCCCTTGATGTCGGGGCCGAGCTTGCGGAAGTCGATGGAGTCCAGCTCGTCGATCACCTGTTTCAACACGTTGGGGTCAACGATCTCAAGCACGGCGTCCCGGAAGTAGTCGGCCACGTGCGGCTCGTCCTTGACCAGCGAAGCCATGTACGGGAACACCTCGTCCCGGACGAAGTTGCGAAGCCCTTCGCCACTCTGGAAACGCCACTTGGACCAGCGGAAACGTGCGGCCTGGTGAGGGAAAAGGCTCGCGCCATTGCCGGCTCCGAGTCGGCCCCGAAGCTCGCGCTCGGACTCCTCCTCGTCCAGGAGCTTCAGGTAGATGAGGTAGGAGATCTGTTCGATGTAGGTGACCGGGTTGGTCACACCACCAGCCCACAGCACGTCTGTGATGTGATCGAGCTTGCGTCGCAATGTTTGGTCCATGGACTCCTCTTCAGCCGGCGGCCCTGAAAACGTCTTCGTTGAGCCGTGCGACCACATCCTTGAGACCCTCTTCTCCGAACAACTCCACCCCCTTGCCGGCGGCATCCAGGATAGACAGCGGCGGCTCGAAGAGATCGCTGAGGCTCACTTGGCCGGTGGCGATGCCGCGGTTCTTCAGAAGACAGAGGTACTCGGCCTGCTGTGGCGTGAGGGAACGCGCGACGAGCCATGCGCGAAAGGTCTCTTCCAGCTTCTCCTCGCGGCTCTTGATATGCAGCCGCCCAAGGGCCACGCGAATGAAGTCCACGAGGCTGCCACCCGGATCGCGGTAGGCGCGCCGCAGATTTTCCTCGTTGAAGTAGCGTTCGGGCCGGTTGAGGCGCCGCGCCAGTTCCTCTTCCTCGTTCGGTTCCAGCGACTCTTCGTCCCGCACCTTGCGGAGCAGCGGATCATCGGCCACTTGGGAACGGATCGTCTCCTCCCAGTGGGTCACGTATTCCTTCTTGTCGACGCGCTCGCCCTCCGGGCCGACCTCAATGTAGGTGACGGCTTCCAGCCACTCATCTTCCAGGCCAAGCTCGACGAGTTCTGCGGGGGGCTCCGGCGGTGTCGTGGGGCCGCCGGGCGCGCGTCCGCCGCCTGCGCCGGTGAACACGTCGGCGTCGCTGTCGTTGAAGTACTGGTGGTTCTTGAAGAAGTCGTAGATGACGAACTTCTCCTTCCGGATATGCGGCGCGGTGCGAGTGCCGCGTCCACGCATCTGCTGGTAGAGAATGGGGCTGCGCACGCGCCGGCACAGGACGAGATGCAGCACCTCCCGGCAGTCGAAGCCGGTGTCGAGCATCCCAACGCTGACCGCCACCATGGGGTACGTCTCCCCCTTGAACTTCCGTATCAACGCGTCCGGGTCGGCCACGTCGGAAGTGATGACCTCCGCGTACCGTCCCCTGTGTTCGGGATGAAGCTCGTTCAGGTACTGGGCAAGGCGCGCCGCGTGGTGCTTGGTGATGGCGAAGACGATGGCCTTGCCGGGTCCGGGGTCCTGGCCGGGCGCAAGCTCCTTGTAGTTTTCCCACGAGAGCCGGTCGAACTCCTCCATCATCAGGCGGTTGCTCTCCTCGTTGGTCCAGCGGCGCTCGAACTCGGCAGGGTCGTAATGCTCTTCGTCGACGTCGGCGCCTTCCGCCACGATCTCGGTGATTCCCGTCGCGAACCGGTACGGCACCAGGTACTTGTCGCGGAATGCGTCTCTCAGGGAATACGAGATGTCGGGCTTGCCGGGCTCGCACTGGTAGAAGTCATAGGTATTGCGCTCGATGTAGCTCGCCGGCGTCGCCGTAAGGCCGATGTGGAGGGCGTCGAACCGTGTCAACGCTGCTTGCCAGGAGCCATAGATGGAGCGATGGCACTCGTCCGCGATGACGATGTCGAAGTAGCCGGCGGTGTATTCGTCCACCCGGCCGATCATGGTCTGGAGGAGTGCCACGGTAATCTGTTGTTCCTGCCGGGCCGAGCCCGGCCGGAGCCAATAACTGGAGTGTGCGGACAGGATATCCTGGATGGCGTCGATGGCCTGCTTGGCAAGTTGTTCCCGGTCCACGAGGAAAAGAATACGCTCGGCCCAGCCGGCATCCAGCAGGCGTTTGAGGTACAAGCACATGAGGTCGGTCTTGCCGGTGCCCGTCGGAAGTTCGATCAGGAAGCGGCGTTTCCCCAACTCGAACGCATGATCCAGGGCACGCATGGCCTCGGTCTGATAGGGCCGCACCGTGCGGGTCTCCCCTTGGCGGATGTAGTGCTCGGGGATCTCGACCGTGGCCAGCGGTTTGCGTTGCCCCCGCATCTCCACGATCCGTTCAAGATCGCGGCGTGAGAAGAAGCCGGCGATGGGGCGCGCATCGTCGTTCTGGTAGTCCCAGAAATAGGTCAGCTCGCCGTTGGTCAGGAAAATGAACGGCGCACCCAAAGCCTTGGCGTACGGCAGCGCCTGCTGCTTGGCGACATAGGGATTGATGGCGTTCTTCTTGGCTTCGATGACCGCCAGAGGACGTCCGCGCTGGTCGTAGAGAACGTAGTCGGCCCTGCCGCGCTTCGGTTCCTGTCCTTCGGTCCTTTCAAGGACACAGACGAACTCGCCGACGACACGGAGGTCTCCTTCGTCCGCCGGATCGAAGACGAGATCGCTGTACGCCGGATCGGGGTTGAGCGGCTTCAGACGGATCTCGCGGTGGCGCCAAGTGCCGTCGTCCGGGGCCACAGCTTTCGTGCTCGTGTACTGCTTGACCGAGAACTCCCCACCCAGGCCCGGGTCGGAACAGCCGCGGTGCCAGACGAGGACAAGCTTGCCCTCGCGGCTCCCGCCCCGGTCGGTGCGGAAAAGGCAATACGAATCGTCAGGGATGGTGGGCTCCATGGAGTGGCCTTCCACACGGGCCACGAAATGGTCGCGCGTGAGTCGCACGTGGCCGGGGACGGCTTTCCAGCCTATTTCCTCCGGCGCCGTTCCCACCGACATGTCCGGGCCGAAATCTCCGGCCGCCGCCACGAGGTTGTAGACAGGGGCATGCATCTCGAAGGGCCGTGCACGGGACCGGTCCGCGAATTCGGTGGCTTCGGGCGACTGCGACGATGGCACTTCGGTGCCGACCATCGACTTGTCCGCGGGGTCCCAGCCGGCCTGCCTCAGCAACTCGTCGATGACGATGCGCGCGTCCGCCTCGCTCTCGCGCGGGCTCATCCCATACTCCTCGTCCACGGTCCCATTGGTATACGCAAGCGCCGTGCCATCATGCACGCACCCCGTAGCGCTTCGTCCAGTTGGTAAACGTCTGGTAACTAGGCAAGCCCACGAGTTGAGCCGCCTGGGTCTTGTTTCCCTGGGCCTCGTCGACGGCCCGCTGGAGGTAGTGCCGCGCCACATGCGCCAAGACTTCCGGTAGATCCATGCCTTCTCCCAGCGGCCTCCCGAGCACTTCGCTCTCCCCCGTCCGCCCGACGGTGGGCAGGAGCGCGTCGCGAATGTCCTCGGCCTTGAGTACAGAACCGGGAGTCCAGATGGCTGCCCGACTGAGGGTGTTCTGAAGCTCGCGGATATTGCCGGGCCAAGGATGTTCCAGCAGAAGGTTCCTTGCGGCCGCGGAAAGTTTCTTCTCCACGTAGCCGGGTTGCTCCCGGCCTTCGCGATTTACCAGAGCAAGGAGATGATCGATCAGCAAGGGGAGATCTTCACGCCGTTCCCGCAGCGGCGGCAAACGCAGCACGGCCACCGCGATCCTGTGGAAGAGATCCTCACGAAAGGCCCCCGCCGCGACCTCGGACAGGAGCGAGCGGTTGGTGGCGGCAATCAACCGCACGTCCACCTCACGGCTGGCAGAACTCCCGACGGGCAAGACCTCGCCTTCCTGCAGCGCCCGAAGCAACTTGACCTGAGCGGACTTGGGAAGCTCGCCGACCTCGTCAAGGAAGAGCGAGCCTCCTTCCGCTTCCAGGAAGTGGCCCTTGCGGCGGGTCGTGGCGCCGGTGAAGGCTCCTTTCTCGTGCCCAAACAACTCCGACTCCACCAACTCGGCTGGAATGGCTCCGCAGTTCACCGCCACGAACGGCTTGTCGCGCCTTGGGCTGGCGCGGTGGATGGCGCGCGCGAGCAGTTCCTTGCCCGTACCGGTCTCCCCTTCGATCAACACGGGAACCGAGCGGGGAGCGACGCGGCGCGCTCGGACGATCAAGCGGGTCATGGGCCGACCCCGGTGCACGATTTCGTCGAACTCCGGTGCTGCCGGTGGCAGGCCCGCAGTGAGTCGTTCGAGTTCTTCGTCCGGGCGGCGAAGCAGATCAGGGATAAAGTCGGCCGAGATGTCGAACGGCACCGAAGCCGTTCGGACGCCGTGTTCTCTTGAGGACTCGATCAATTCGGCCGGGAAGCGCGTCTTGGAGAGGATGATCCACACCGCGGCCATGGCTGGCGTGCCGGGGCTCAGGTGGAAAGTCAGGGATGTCTCGCCTGCCGCGTCCGCTAATGCCTTCTCGCAGACGCGTAACGCGGCAACGTAAATCTCACCGAACTCCGTGGGGCTACTCAGAGTTTCGTGCAGCCACTGTAGGTCGGCCCCTCCCGAGTGGTATTCGAGCCATTTTCGGTATGGACGAACGGCTTCACCCTTGTGGTCGACCATCAAGAATGCCCGGTCGAAGCTTCGAGCTGATAAAGCTTGGGCTACCGGCCCAACCCCGATCCGGGCCTCCTCTTCGGGCGCACGCAGGTCCGTGTGCCCGATCCACGTGACGAGGACTCTCGACATGGCACCTACGAACTTACAAAAAAGTTTGTAGGTGGACAAGCAATCTTGCTTTGGATAGCTCGGGCGCCGGCTCAGTTCATCACCACGCCGCCGTTGACGTTGAGCGTATACCCGGTGATGTAGGTGTTCTGGGGGCCGACGAGGAAGTAGAAGCCTTCGGCGATGTCCTCGGGCTGGCCGGTGCGGCCCATGGGGATGAGGGGCTTCCAGGCCTCGCGCGAGCCGGGCGCGGCCTTGGCCAGGACGCGCGGGGTGTCGGTGGGGCCGGGGGCGACGGCGTTGACGAGGACGCCGTAGGGGGCCAGTTCCTGGGCCAGGGACTTGGTGAAGCCGAGGACGCCCGCCTTGGCGGCCGAGTAGGGGGTGCGCAGGGCGCAGCCGGTGAGGCCGTAGTTGGAGGCGGTGTTGACGATGCGCCCGCGGCGCCGCTCCATCATGTCGGGGGCTACCTCGCGGCAGAAGAGGAACGTGCCCTTGAGGTTCACGTCCAGCACTTCGCGCCACTCGGCCCAGGAGAGGTCCTCCACGGCCTTCGTGTGGATGGTGCCGCCGGCCAGGTTGCAGAGGATGTCGACGGGTCCGAGGTCCTCGCGCACCCGCGCCACCACTTCCTTGATCTCCGCGGCGCGGGTCACGTCGACGCCGTAGGCGCGCGCCTTGGCGCCGGCGGCGGTCAACTCCTCCACGACGCCGGCCGCGCTCTCACGGTCCGCGTCGGCGATGGCGACGGCGATGCCCTCGCGGGCGAAGCGCAACGCGACGCAACGGCCGATGCCGTTGGCGCCGCCGGTGATGATGGCCACGTCGCTCAATTTCGGCTCCTTCCCTTGCCTGTGAGGGGCGACCGCGGGTCGCCCCTACGGGTCTATGTCTTCCAAGAAGAGCGGGGACCGTCATCGCGACCTGGCGACGACGAAGTCCTGCACGACTCGTGCCACTTGTTTACGGGGACGCGACGCTAGAGGAAGTCCTCCAGCCGCACCTGACCGGCACCCATGGGCTGCAGGCGCTCGAACTCGAAGCGCCGCGCCGGGTCGCACTCGGGCGGCTTGGTGGCGTCGATCATCACCTTGCCGCCCACCCGGTGCCAGCCGGGCGCGCCGGGCTTGCCCACCTCCTGGCAGGAAGGGTCCATGGCGTGGACCTTGGCGCCGGGGATGGTGATGATGTCCTCGGCCGGGTTGACGCGCGTGGACATGGCCCACAGCACGTCGGCGTAGTTGAAGATGTCCACGTCCTCGTCCACGGCGATGGCCACCTTGGGGTGCTGGTACTCGCTCGACAGGGCGGCCATGAGCACGTTGCGCGCCTCGCCGTAGTAGCGTGCGTTCATCTGCACGACGATGCCGAAGATGCCCGGCAACGCAAGCACGTTCTTGACCTGGGCGCCGCCACCCACGCCGCGGATGCGCCGCAGGATCTGGGCCGACATGGGCACCTTGTGGTACACGCAGCCCTCCACCTCGGCGCCGTTCTGGATGTTCTTGAAGATGGCGTCGCCGCGCATGGTGATGGCGTTGACCTGGAACACGGGGTTCTGTCCCGCGCCGGCGAGGTAGTAGTCCTGGAACTCGCTGAAGGGGCCTTCCTCCTCGCGCACGTGCGGCAGGATCTCGCCTTCCAGCACCACCTCGGCCCGGGCCGGCACCTCCATGTCCAGGGTCTCGCACTTCACCATCTCCACTTCTTCCTCAAGCAGCGCCGAGGCGATGGTGAGCTCGTCCCGGCCGTAGTCCGTGGAGGTGGCGGCGGCGAAGTAGTACATGGGGTGGTGGCCGATCATGAAGGCCACGGGCATGCCCTCGCCCCTGGATTCGTGCTTCTGGTAGTTGGTCCAGCCGTGGCGCGGGTAGAGCAGGATGCCGGTCTTGCGCGGCCCCTTCATCTGCAGGCGGTGGAAACTCAGGTTGCGGTTGCCGGTGTCCGGATCCTTGGAGATCATGAGCCCGGCGGAGATGAACGGGCCGCCGTCGCGGATGCCGCACTGGTGGATCGGCAGCTTGGTGATGTCCACCTCGTCGCCCTTGAGGATGCGTTCCTTGACCGGACCCGAGGGCACCAGCCGGGTCGTGCCGGGCTCCTGCGTGCGCCGGACGAACTCCGGCACCATCTCGTTGCGGTCGCAGCCGAAGGCCAGCGGCGCCAGCCGCACGTCCCCCGGCGCCTGGCCGAGACAGCGCCAGCCCGGGTACCCGGCGAGGTTGTCGAACAGCAGCGCCCGTTCGCGCGACTGCCACAGGAGCGCGCCCATCTGGGTGCGCGGGTCCACCGGCTTGGAGATGGTGTCGAGCACGCCGGCGCCGCGCAACTGGTCGATCCAGGTGCGAATATCCTTTTTCATAGGCTGTTTCGCCGTTCGGAGGTCATTGCCGTCCGGCGCGTGGAAACGCCGGACGGCAATGGGGTTGGACTGCTATTTCTTGCGGGCCAGCAGCGCGGGGATGTACTCGTTCTTGAGCCAATCCCACCCCGGCGAAGGCTGGAGCAGGGTCTCGGTGATCTTGTCCGCGTCGGGACCCTTGATGTAGTCGAGCTTGAGCCCGAAGATCTTCTCCCACTCCTTCACGTAGGCGGGATCGGAGTACATCTTGTCGAACGCGGCCCGGATGATCGCCACTCGGTCCGCCGGCGTCCCCGGAGGCACCACCAGCGTACGGTTCAGGGTCCGCAGGGTGGGACCGGTCAGCTTGTAGGCTTCCCAGGCCGGACCCGAGGGCGCTTCCCCCTTCACCTGCTTGTACACTTCCTCGAAGGTCGGAATGTCGGTGCCGGGAGAGCGGATGACCTTCCCGTCGGGAGTCAGCACGCCACCTTGCCAGATGGCGATGGCGACCCCTTCCTGGATGGAGGAGTAGTACCGGCCCCCGCTGCCGAGCACGTGATGCAGCCCGGTGCCGCCGACGTAGGAGACCTCTCCCGACAGAAACGCCAGCGCCATCTGGGCCGTGCCGGGATAGCCCACCGCGAAGGTATAGCCCTTGATGCCCAGCAGGTCGAGGCCGATGGCGTCGTTCAGGAAGGACGACCCTGTGAGGGAGCGCCCGGAAACCGCGATCGTCTTGGGATCGATCTTGCTCAGCTCGACTCCGGTCTTGACCTTGAGGAAGTCGCGGACGATGGCGGCGGAGGCGCCGCTGGTAGCGTAGATGGCCGGCATCTTCGTCAGGTCGAAGTTGGGCTTGGGCTCCTTCAACACCGAACTGCTCAGGTGGGTGGTGCCCATGATGGACCAGGTGAGGCCGTCCTTCTTGGCCTTGTGGTGGACGTAGGCGCCGTGTATCAGGCCGGAGGCCCCGGGCATGTTGATCTTGACCACCTTCTTGGGCATGCCCGGAAGGTACTTGCCGATCCGGCGGGCGATGAGCCGGCCCTCGGTGTCGTGACCGCCACCGGGGGAATAGCCGGAAAGGATCTGGATTCTCTTGCCTTCGGTGAAGGCCTGCGCGGAGCCGTGGACGAGAATCCCCAGCACCGCACAGGTCACGAACAACAACGACAGTCTGCGTAGGGTCATGGATGTCTCCCTTCTTCCGCGGGATGCGTCGCCCCTCCGCTCAACCAACGCCTACTTGGCGGCGACGAACTTGCGGAGATGGTCCTGCCACTCGGCGGGCGCCATGGTCTCGTCGCGGATCTTGGACGCGTCGTCCGGAGCCACGAGCACCGGCGAGAGCTTCTGGCCGAAGACCCTCTCCCAGTCCTTCACGAAGCCCGGGTCCTTGGCCATCTTCCCGACCGCCTCGCGCAACTCCCCGACCTTGGCCCCGGCGATCCCCGGAGGCAGCACCAGCGTACGGGTCAGATTCGAGATGCCGAGCCCGATGGCGCGCCACGCCTCCCAATCGGGTCCCGAGGGCTCCTTCTTGTGGACCGACTTGTACACCTCGTACAGCGTTGGGACGTCCCCCTTTACGGTGGCGGACCGCGCGATGGTGCCGTCGCTCTTGAGGATGCCGCTCTGGTACATGGGGAACACCAAGCCGCGCTGGTGCAGGTCCACGAAAGCGCCGCCGCCCACCAAGTGGGCGTCACTGGCCACGAAGTAGCTCACCTCGCCCCGTTCCATGGCGGCCCTGATAGGCGACGTTCCCCCATAGGCGCACACCGCCGTGTACTTTACGATGCCCAGGAGCCGCAGGGCCAACTGCCCGCGCAGGCACGAGGAGCCCTGCTTGGAGCGGCCGGCCACGGCGATCTTCGAGCGGTCGACCTTGTTCAGCAGATCGTCGGCGTTCCTCGCCCCGAGAAAGTCCCGTGTCAGATGGACCTGAATCCCGGCAACGGACCAGATGATCGGCATCTTGGAAAGGTCGTACTTGACCATCTCCGGCGGTGCCAGCACGGCCTGGAGTCCGTGGCTGCTGCCGAACAGGCCTATGGTTGCCCCGTCCGGCTTGGCCCGGTTGTAGACATAGGAGGACATGATCATCCCGCCGGCCCCGGGCATGTTCTGCACGATCACCTTGGGGTTTCCGGGAAGGTACTTTCCGAGGTAGCGCGCCATGACGCGCGCCTCGATGTCATGGCCTCCACCGGGCGGATAGCCGATCAGGATGTTGATGGTCTTGGCTGCCGCCGTGGTCGTCATCAACCCGGCGAAGAGCAGTAGAAAAAACAGAGTGCACCAACTCGCCGCTTTCGATCGCTTCATGGTTCATTCACCTCATCGACTGCTAGTGTGGTGTCTGGTTTGCCTGTGGACGGACCGGTTGCCGTGTGTGGGCCGTGGCACCAAACGCAAACGGGCCGAGGACTCCAGTACAACCGAGTTCCTCAGCCCGTCTGTCTTAGACGGCCGTCCCTGCCGGAACCGACCCGCATCGGGAGTGTCCCCGGCGCGAAAACCGGGGGCGCTCCGTCCGCATCAAACCTATTTCTTCTTCGGCGCTGGAATCGTCAGCTTCGCCTTGGCGAGGGTGTTCCCGTCACCGTCCACCAGCATGACCTCGTGGTCGCCAGGCTTCAGGAGGCGCTTGATGGTCCGACCCCGGATACCCCAAGTCGTGGAAACCATGCCCTTGTCGTCAGCCTTCTCGACGGCAGGCTTCACCAGGAAGCTCACGTCCGAAAGGACGCCGCCCATCATCGTCCGGATCCCGACCTCTTGGCCCGCCTTCAGGCCCTCGGCAGAGATCTTGACCTGCAGCCGGCCCTTCTTCACATCGCCCACGTCCACCATCAGCTTGGGGCCCATCGCCATGGCAACGGTCGACAGAAGGAACAACGCTCCCAACACCGTGGCCAAACCAACTAACCTTTTCTTCGCAACCATATGCTACCTCCCTTTTGGTTTTTTGCTCCGCTGATCCAGACGGCCCTGTTTATACGTAAACCCTGCGGCAATTGTCAAGTGTCCCCCTACGGAACTTTGACGCCTCTTGTCAGATGGGAACCAGGCTCGACAAGTAGTGCTCCACCAGTCCCAGAATGAACGCCTGAGGACCGTCGATCAAGCCCGGCGGCCAGGGAATGTGCAGCACCATCTCGAACACTCCGACCATGAACACCATCATCACCACCATGTAGGTGACGGCCACCTTCCAGGACTCGCCCGCCTGAAGGCGCAGGTAGAGGAGCAGGAAGAGCGGCACGCTCAGGATGAAACCGATGATCCAGATGGACGCGTAGAGACCGAATATCCACGAAAAGATGTTGACGGCGCGCTGGATCACCACCCTCACCGGAACGCTGCGGTCCACCGGCAGGTCCATCACTCCGGCCAGGTCCTCGTCCTCGTTCCTGTTGCG
This sequence comes from uncultured Syntrophobacterales bacterium, assembly GCA_964519455.1. GTDB lineage: Bacteria > Desulfobacterota > Binatia > UBA9968 > JAJDTQ01 > JAJDTQ01. The sequence continues at coordinate 114,871 of CAZFIU010000001.1, read as the reverse complement.
GAAGAGGTCCAGGCCCAGTTGCAGGAAGCACAGCAGCATGGTGGGGATGCCGATGCTCCAGGGGAACAGCCGCGCCTGGAACTGCCACTGCTTGGCGGTCATCACCAGACCCACCATCAGGATGAGGATGAAGACGGTGAACAGCGCGCCCGGGTTGGCCTTAAGCTTCATCGTTACTCCCGCCTCGCTCGTGCTCGGTCTGCGTGTCCCGCTCCTGCTGCAGCTCCCGTTGCTTGCGCGCGTTGCGCACGCCGTAATACAGGCTGACGACGATGAGCACGGCCACGATCATGACGATGGGGCGGGTCATCCACGCGGCGCCGTAGCGGCTGACGGAGATGAAGAGGTAGTTCTCGATGATGCCGCTCAGGACAAGCCCCAGGATCAGCGGCGGCCGCGGCCAGCCGAACCGCTTCATGAACCAGCCCAGCAGCGAGAAGAACAGGAGCGACCACAGGTCGCCGTAGTGGCGGGTGGCCTGGAACGACGCCAGGAAGACGATCACCACCACCAGCGGAGTCAGCAGGTTGATGCGCACCATGGCGATCTTCGCCAGGGTGTTGGTCAACAGCATGCACAGGACCGTGCCGAAGATGTTGGCGACGGCCAGGCTCCAGATCATCGTGTAGGTGACCGCCAGGTCCTTGGTGAGCATGGCGGAGCCCGGGGTCAGTCCCTGGATGGTCATGGCGCCGAGCAGCAGCGCCATGGACGCGCTGCCGGGCACGCCGAAGGCGATGGTGGGGATCAGCGCCCCGCCCTCCTTGGCGTTGTTGGCGGCCTCCGGCGCCAGCACGCCGCGCACGTCGCCGGTGCCGAAGGTCTCGTTGGCGCCCTTCTCCGTCTGGATGGCGTGGCCGTAGGCGAACCAGTCCACCACCGACGCACCCAGCCCCGGAATGGCGCCGACGAACACGCCCACCACGCCGCAGCGCACTACCAGGAACCAGTTGCGGAAGGTGTCGCGGATCCCCGACATGACGCCGACGAGCCGCTCCTTGGGCACGTCCGCGATGCGCGTTCCCCGGATGGTGAGATCGACGATCTCGGGGATGGCGAAGATGCCCAGGGCCACCGGCACCAGCGGCACGCCGTCCCAGAGATAGAGCTGCCCGAAGACCCAACGGAGCACGCCGGTCTGCGGGTCCATCCCCACCATGCCCACGCACAGGCCCAGGGCGCCGGCGATGAGCCCTTTCGCGGGCGCGTTGCCGCTCAGCACCGCCACCATCGAGATGCCCAGGAAACCCAGCATGAAGAATTCGGGGGAGCCGAACGCGAGCACGATGGGGCGCAGCACCGGGATCGACAGCGCCAGCACCAGCGAGCCGAACACGCCGCCGATCAGCGACGCCATGTAGGCGCCGCCGAAGGCGCGCCCGGCTTCGCCCTTCTTGGCCATGGGATGGCCGTCGAGGATGGTGGCCTGGGACGCCGAGGTGCCGGGAACGCCGAAGAGGACCGAGGGGATGGTGTCCGAGGTGCTCGTCACCGAGATCAGGCCGATCATGATGGCGAACGCCTCGAAGGAGTCCATGTCGAACGTGAACGGCAGCAGGATGGCAAGGCCCACCAGCCCGCCGAGCCCGGGTATCGCACCCAGCGCGAGCCCCATGAACACCCCGATGAACAGATACAGCAGCCGGGTCGGAACCAGGAGGTTCTCGAATGCCACGACGGCGGCTTCCCACATAGAGACTCCCTTCTGCCCCCTACGAAATCCACAGGGATATATCGAGGTCCGGGAGGGCTGTCAAGGCTGTGGCGGCCGGTGTCGTTTCACGGCGGGGTGCCCGGCCCCTCCCGTTGCGGGATCGGGGGAAACAGACTAATCTCCCGTATCCGCGACACAACACCCGGAAAGGACCGTCACCATGGGAAACATCGGCATGTGCTTCGTCAACCCGGCTCCGCAGATCGACGCCAACTTCGTCACCGCCATGGCGCGGAAGTGCGACGAGGGCGGGCTGCACTCGTTCTGGACCATCGACCGCATCGCCTACGACAACCTGGAGGCCCTGACCGTGCTCGCGGCCGTGGCGGGGGCCACGGAGCGCGTCCGGCTGGGCACCTCGGTGCTGCTGTCGGCGCTGCGTCATCCGGCGCTCCTGGCCAAGACCGTGGCCACCCTCGACTTCCTGTCCAACGGCCGCGTCACCCTGGGCATCGGCTTCGGCAGCCGCGAGAACGACTTCACCGCGGTGGAGGTGCCGTGGGAGCACCGCGGCAGCCGGGCGGAGGAGTCCTTCGAGCTCATGAAACGCCTGTGGACCGAGGAGGAAGTGGAGCATCACGGCCGCTTCTTCGACCTCCACAGCACACGCTTCGGCCCCGAAACCGTGCAGTCGCCGCACCCGCCCATCTGGATGGGCGGCGGCGCCGATTCCGTCCTGAAGCGCGTGGGACGGCATGCCGACGGCTACATCTGCGGCAGCAACGCGGTGCACGACTTCGACGCGGTGTGGGAGAAGATCAGCGGCCACGCCCGCGCCGCCGGCCGGAACCCGGACGACATCGAGAAGGCCGGCCTCACCTTCATCGCCATCGATGACGACAAGAGCAAGGCGGTGGAGGCATGCGAGAACTATCTCATCCGCTATTACGGCAAGGTGCGGATGGACGTTGAGAAGTACATGCTGGTGGGCAGCGCCGACGCCTGCGCCGACGGCATCAACCGCATCTTCGCCGGCGGCCTGCAGACCCTGATCATCGGCCTCGCCCTCCCCGACCTCACGCAACTGGACACGTTCGTGGAGAAGGTGATGCCGCAGGTGGAGGGTTAGAGCGGCGCCGGCCCCTCGAAGTCGCTGGTGTAGGGCAGTTTGTCGGCGGTCTTTCCCACTTCGTCCATGTTGTCGAGCAGCAGCGCGGTGGAGTCCCACGTCCCGGTGGTAAGGGCGTTGCGGTGGCCGTCGCTGATGTCGATGTCGATGTCGCTGCCGTCGGGCAGGCGCACCTTGCGGGCTTCGAGATCCACCGTGAGCTTCGCCGCGGGATCGCTCTCCACCAGTGCCATGAGCTTGCCCACGTCCTCGGACGACACCATCACCGTGGGCATGCCCAGCAGCACGCTGCTGCCGGCGAAGATGGGGCCGAAGGATTCGCCGATGATGACGCGGATGCCCCACCGGTACAGGGCCTGGGGCGCGTGCTCGCGCGACGACCCACAGCCGAAGTTGCGGTTCACCACCAGCACCTCGGCGCCCTGGAAGCGTTCCTCGTTGAACGGGTGGTCGACGAGGTTCCCGTCGGCGTCGCGGCGCTCATCGAAGAACGGGTACTCGCCCATCCGGTTGAAAGTGATTTCCTTGAGGTAGCGGGCCGGGACGATGCGGTCGGTGTCGATGTCGTGGCCCCGCACCACCACGGCCCTGCCGCCCACCTGCTTGATCTCGTTCATGACAACCTCGTTCCGTTGATCAGTTGTACTGGCGCACGTCCACGACCTTGCCGTTCAGGGCGGCGGCGGCCACCATGGCGGGGCTCATCAGCAGGGTGCGCCCTTCCGGGCTCCCCTGGCGGCCGATGAAGTTGCGGTTGGACGAGGAGGCGCACACCTCCCGGCCGTTGAGCTTGTCGGGGTTCATGGCGAGGCACATGGAGCAGCCGGCCTCGCGCCACTGAAAGCCCGCTTCGGTGAAGACCCGGTCGAGGCCGGCGGCCTCGGCCTGCTTCTTGACGTCGGCCGAGCCCGGCACCACCAGGGCCTTGACCCCGTCCGCCACCTTCCGTCCCTCGGCGACCCGCGCCGCGGCGATCAGGTCCGAGAGCCGCGAGTTGGTGCACGACCCGATGAACGCCACGTCGATGGGGGTGCCGAGAATCGGGCCACCGGGTTCCCAACCCATGTGTGAGTAGGCCTTCTCCACGCTCTTGGGGTCCGTCAGTTCCTCGGGGCGCGGCAGGTTCTCCAGCACCCCCACCGCCTGGCCGGGATTGATGCCCCAGGTGACCGTCGGCTCGATAGCCGAGCCGTCGATGTCCACGACATCGTCGTAGCCCGCGTCCGGGTCCGACGCCATGGAGCGCCAATAGGCCACCGCGCGGTCGAAGGCCTCGCCCTTGGGGGCGAACGGCCTGCCCAGCACGTAGTCGTAGGTGGTCTGATCGGGGTTCACGTAACCCACGAGCGCGCCGCCCTCGATGCTCATGTTGCACACGGTCATGCGCTCGTCCATGTTCATCCGGTCGAGCACTTCGCCGCCGTACTCGTACGCGTAGCCCTTGCCCCCGCCCACCCCGAGCTGCCGGATGATGGTGAGGATCACGTCCTTGGCGTGCACTCCCAGGGGGAGCCTGCCGTTGACGTTGATGCGCCGCACCTTGAGCCGGTCCATGGCCAGGGTCTGCGTCGCGAGCACGTCCCGCACCTGGCTGGTGCCGATGCCGAAGGCCAGGGTGCCGAAGGCCCCGTGGGTGCTCGTGTGGCTGTCGCCGCACGCCAGCGTCATCCCCGGCTGGGTGAGGCCCAACTGCGGACCGATGACGTGGACGATGCCCTGCCGGTCGCTGTCGAGGCCGTAGAACTCGATGCCGAAGTCCCGGACGTTCCTTTCCAGCGCGGCCGTCATCGCCTCGGCCTGCTCGTCCGGAAAGGGCCGCACGCGCATGTCCGTGGGGACCACGTGATCGACGGTGGAGAACGTGCGCTGGGGGTAGGCGATGGGAAGGCCCCGCTCCCTCAGCATGTCGAAAGCCTGCGGGGTGGTGACCTCGTGGACCAGGTGCAGGCCGATGAAAAGCTGGGTTTGCCCGGTGGGGAGCGTGGTCACCGCGTGCGAGTCCCAGACCTTGTCGTAGAGTGTGCGTTCGGACATGGATACCTGTTCTCCTTTGGCGGGAATTTATAGCCAGCGGCCGGTGCCAATTCAAGCGAAGGACCTTACCGCACAGGGCTTGGTAGCGTGAGAGGAGAGGAGGAGAAACCCGGTCGCATGGAGCGCTGCTTGCCTTACGTCCGACCAGGCGCCAAGGCCCGCAGGCCCCACGCGGCGGCGAACAGGGCCACGCCCGCCGCCTTCAGCCACCAGATCATCGGCAACAGGAAGCACACTGCCGCGGCCAGGAACACCGTCTTGCGCCACGGTTCGACGTTCCCCGCGAAGTAGTCGTAGCCCTGAATGGCGACGGCCAGCGCCGCGTAGCCGAGCAGGTAGCTGACCGCGGCCGCGGCGATTTCCAGCGCCGTGCCTTGCAGCAGCAGTTCCGGCACATAGACGAAACTGAACGGGATCAGCACCAGGGTGGTGCCGAACTTCAAGGCCGCGAAACCCGTTTTCATCGGATCCGCGCCGGCGATGGCCGCACCCGCGAAGGCGGAGACGCAGACCGGCGGCGTAATGTTGGACAGGCACGCCGCGTAGAACACGACCAGATGGGCCGGCACCTCGGGCACGCCGAGTTGCACCAGAGCCGGTGCCGCGACCACGGCAAGGATGATGTAGGAGCCCGTCGTGCTGCTGCCCATGCCGATGATTACGGATATCACCGTCACCAGGGCCACCGTCAGAAGCAGGTTGCCGCCCGCGAACTCCACCAGGACGGCGGAAAACTTGAGTCCCAGACCGGCCAGGATGATGCCGCCGATAATCACGCCCAGGCTGCCGATGGCGGCGCCCGCGGACGTGTTGGAATGGGCGCCCGAGACCATGCCCCGGAAGATGTCTCGGGGCTTCATGGCCGTATCCTTGCGCAGCCACGACAGCGCCATGGCCGAGATAATGCCCCAGAACGCTCCCAGGTCCGGGGAATACCCCTTGAACAGCAGCGTCACCACGACCGCCAGGGGAATGAAGAAATGCCAGCCCCGGCGCAGCACCTCCCGGACCCTCGGCACTTCGTCCGCCGGCATGCCCTTGATGCCCGTACGGACCGCCTCCAGGTCGACCATCAGCAAGACAAAGAAAAAGAACAGGACCGCCGGAATCACGTTCATGACCGCGATGTCGAGGTAGCCGGTCTGAGTCAGAGTCGCCAGAATGAACACGCCCGCACCCATGATGGGCGGCATGATCTGACCGCCGGTGGATGCGATTGCCTCGATGGCCCCCGCGTGGTGGGGCTTGAAGCCGATTTTCTTCATCATCGGGATCGTGAACGCGCCGGACGCCACGACGTTGGCCACCGATGAGCCCGAGATGGAGCCGAACAACGCCGAACTGACCGTGGCGATCTTGGCGGGGCCGCCGCGCCACTTGCCCGTAAGCGCCGTGGCCAGATCCATGAAGAAGGTCCCGGCGCCGCTGCGCTCCAGGAATGCGCCGAAGATCATGAACGGAAAAACGAAAGTGGCGAAGGTCGCCGTGACGACCCCGAACATCGCTTCCTGGGTGGAGAACGTGAATTCGACGATGCGATCCACCGGCAGTCCGGAATGACTGAGTTTCCCGGGCAGGTAGGGCCCGTAGTAGAGTTGCAGAAGAAAGATCAGGGCGATGATCGGAATGGCCGGTCCCAGTACTCGCCGGCTGGTTTCCAGCACCACGACGATGGCGGCGATCCCCATGATGAAGTCCCACCGATTGGGGTCGCTGACGCGGAACATCGCATACGGCACGTACTGGTCCATCCAGTAGCCGATGGACGCCACCGCCAGGACGACGAGGACACAATCGATGACGCTGGGCCGGTGCCCGGGCGCGCGCGCATGGGCCGGGAAGCGGATGAACACGAGCACCGCCGTGAACAGAAGATAGAGTCCACGGTTGGTCTCGGTCGAGACCAGGCCGAACCCCGACGTATACAGGTACCAGAGGGAAAACAGGGCCGCGATCGATTCGTAGGCAATGGCGAACGGCCCGGAAACCGTGCGGTGCCCGCCCTGGACCGGGGCAAACCAAGATTCCCGGGCTGCCACCCTGTCTATTCTCCTGCGGCCGATCGGGCCTGAGATGAAAAAGGAACGGGCAGCCGCGGTGATCCCACGCGGCCGCCCGCCGTGATCGTCGGGATGTTGTTACTGAAGTCCCTGGGATTTGTAGTAAGCCATGGCGCCAGGGTGCATGGGCACGCCCAAGGCCTCGAAGTTCTTGGTGTCTGGCTCCATCTGCTTCCACGCCTTGTGGCCGGCGGCCAGCCGCTCGCGGATGTCGGGCTGATAGACCAGGTTCAATATGTCCTCGACGGCTTTTGCCGGGACCCGCTCGTGGGCCACCCAATAGACGGTCAGAAAGGGAAGATCGAGGGCGGGGACGCCCTTGTAGGTGGTCGCCGGCATGGTGGACGGAACATAGAAGGGATACTTGGAAGTAATCGCCTTCATTTCCGACGCCGTGTAAGGCAGCACCACCGCGCCTTTGGTCTCCGCCAGTTCCTTGACCGCCGCCGCGGGCGCCGACGATTGGCAGAGCGCGTCGATCTGTCCATTGGCAAGCGCCCGACCTGCGTCCGCGAACGTCATCATGCTGGGCTTGAGGCTGCCGAGAACGCCCGTCGCTCTCGCGATGTTCGAGCAGTTGAACACCGTCCCCGAGCCCGGCGGACCGAGGGCCACCTTTTTGCCCTTCAAATCGGCGACTTTCTCGATGCCCGAACCGGGAAGGGTGACGAAATAGGTCGGACCCTTGTATGCCTTGGCGATGCCCCGGAACATCGTTCCCTTGGCACCGTCCTTGAACGGCCCTTCGGGCTTCTGCGACATGAAGACGTGGGCGCCGTAGACGATGCCCATGTCGAGTTCGCCCTTGATGATGCGTTTGGCATTCTCGGTGGAACCACCGGTGGTCACCTGGGTGATGTTATATTGCGGCAACTTTTCCGAGATGATGGTGCCCGCGGCCCCGACCATGTAGTACATCACACCGCCCGGATTCGAGCCGCCCCAAGCGATGTTCTGCTTGCTTTGTGCCGCCGCGGGCACTGCCCCGGCCAAAAGCAAAGCGCCAACCCACAGTATAGCGAGTGCCTTCACGTGCGTACCTCCTGATCTCCTGTTGGCAGGCTGTTGAAAAACATGGTTGGCGCCGTTCGCCCTGAGCGTAGCGAAGCCGAAGGGCGCCAACCTGTACCAACCGAAGTTTTTCACCAGCCCGTCAGGGGCCTTTCGGCCACATTCCGTTGACTAATCGGGGTTGCTTATATCAAACCCGCGCGGCAACGCAAGCGCCCCGCGGTGTTCATCGTAGTCGTAGTACACCTCCGTCAGGAACAGGCCCCGCGCCGGGGCGGTGGGGCCGGCCAGTGTACGGTCGCGGCTCCCGATCAACTCCGGAAGATCGCCGGAATCCCGCTCTCCCAACGCTATCTGCACGAGCGTGCCCACGATGTTGCGCACCATGTGGCGCAGATAGCCCGTGGCCTCGATGCGATAGACCCAGTGGTCCTCCCATTGGAACAGTGCGTTGCGGTAGACGCGCCGCACCGGCGTGGCCGCGCCGCAACCGGCGGCCCGGAACGACGAGAAGTCATGCTCTCCTTCCAGCGCGGGAAGCGCCGCGCGCATGGCCTCCACGTCCAACGGCCGCGCAACGTGCCACGCGTAGCGGTCGTGGAACACCGACCGCCAGGGGTGGTTCCACAGGCGGTACTCGTAGACGCGCCGGCGCGCGTCCCGGCGCGCTTCGAACGAAGCCGCCACTTCCTCCACCGCCTTGACGGCGATGTCGTCGGGGGTCAAGGCGTCGAGGCTCCGCCGGAGCCGCCACAGGTCCCGGTCGCCGGGGCAGGAGAAGTTCGCCACCTGGCCCAGCGCGTGCACGCCGGCGTCGGTGCGCCCGGAACCGTGGACGCGCACGGGCTCCTTGAACAGCACCGCCAGCGCCTCCTCCAGGACTCCCTGGATCGTCGGCCCCTCGTGTTGGAGCTGCCAACCCCGGTAGCGCGTACCGTCGTATTCGAGGGTCAGTCGGACGTTCATGGGCGTATACCACCCCCCAACCCCTGGATTCCCGCTTTCGCGGGAATGACGAACCGGGATGTCAGGGGCATCCGCCTCATGGGCATCGAGACGGCATTGTCAGTGGTAGTCGCGGATCAGGACCTCGGCGATCTGGACGGCGTTGAGGGCGGCGCCCTTGCGCAGGTTGTCGGCCACGACCCAGAGGGCGATGCCGTTGTCCACGGAGTCGTCCTCGCGGATGCGCCCCACGCAGGTGGCGTCCTGGCCCGCCGCCTCCGTGGCCAGCGGGTATTCGTTGGCCTGGGGATCGTCCTGGAGCAGCACGCCGGGCGCCTCCCTCAGGAGCGCGCGGACGTCGCCGGCGGTCAGCTTGGTTCGTGTCTCGACGTTGATGGATTCCGAGTGGCTGCAGAAGACCGGCACGCGCACGGCGGTGGCGCTGATGCGGATGTCCGGGTCGTCCAGGATCTTGCGGGTCTCCTGGATCATCTTCAGCTCTTCCTTGGTGTGGCCGCCGGGGAGGAACGAGTCTATGTGGGGAATGCAGTTGAACGCGATCTGGTGCGGGAACTTCTCGCATTCCACGTCCTTGCTGTTGAACAGCGCGGCGGTCTGCCTCCCGAGCTCCTCCATGGCCTGGCGTCCGGCGCCGGACACGGACTGGTAGGTGGACACGACGATGCGACTGATGCCGGCCGCGTCGTACAGCGGCTTCAGCGCCACCACCATCTGGATGGTGGAACAGTTCGGGTTGGCGATGATGCCGCGCTGGACGTGCTCGCCGATCTTCTCCGGGTTGACCTCCGGCACCACCAGCGGGACGTCTTCCTCCATGCGGAAGCAGCTCGTGTTGTCGATGACCACGGCGCCCTCGTCCACCGCCGCCGGCGCGTAGCGCGCGCTCACGGACCCGCCGGCGGAGAACAGCGCGATGTCCACGTCCTCGAAGGAGTCGTCGTCCAGCACTTCCACGAGGACCTGCCGGCCGCAAAAATCCAGGCGCTGCCCCGCGGAACGCTCGGACGCCAGCAGGCGCAGGGTATCCACCGGGAACTGCCGCTCCGCGAGGATCTTGCGAATCTCCTCGCCCACCGCGCCGGTGGCTCCCACCACCGCCACGTTGTACGTGTCCTTGTCCTTGAAAGCGCCCATGTCTCTCCCGTCCCGCCATCTTCCCGGCGCGGGACGCCCTTTCGTTGCGTGTCCGCGCCGGTTGCCGGACTACGCCGCGCGGCTCGCCGCGATCTCCCGGCGCACGCGCTCCCCCATCTCCTTGCAGCCCACCACCGCGGCTTCGCCCTCGGCGATGTCGAGCGTGCGGCAACCCGTCTCCAGCACCCGCTCCACCGCCTGCTCGATGCAGTCGGCGGCGGCGCCCTGGTCGAAGGAGTGGCGCAGCATCAGCGCCACGGTGAGGATGGTGGCCAGCGGGTTGGCCTTGTCCTGCCCGGCAATGTCCGGCGCGCTGCCGTGCACCGGCTCGTACATGCCGACTTTGCCGCCGAGGCTCGCCGACGGCAGCATGCCGATGGAACCCGTGAGCATGGCGGCCTCGTCGCTCAGGATGTCGCCGAACATGTTCGTGGTGACGATGACGTCGAAGTGTCGGGGATCGCGGATGAGTTGCATGGCGCAATTGTCCACGAGCACGTGCTCCAGCTCCACGTCGCCGTAGCCCTCCTCGTCGCGCACCCGCGTCACCACCTTGCGCCACAGCTCGGTGCACTCCAGCACGTTGGCCTTGTCCACCGAGGTCACCCGGCCGCGGCGACGGCGCGCCGCGTCGAAAGCCACCCGTGCGATGCGCTCGATCTCCGGCGTGGTGTAGACCAGGGTGTTGACCCCGCGCTCGCTGCCGTCGGGCTCTTGCGTCACGCCCTTGGGCTGCCCGAAATAGATGCCGCCGGTCAGCTCCCGCACCACCACGAGGTCGGTGCCTTCCACCACCTCGGGCTTGAGGGTCGAGGCCCGGGCCAGCGGCGCGAACAGCTTCACCGGCCGCAGGTTGGCGAAGAGCCCCAGCTCCTGGCGCAGCGCCAGCAGCGCCCGTTCCGGCCGTATGGAATAGTCGAGGCCGTCCCACTTGGGTCCGCCCATGGCGCCCAACACCACCGCGTCGGCGGCCTTGGCCAGGGACAGGACCTCGTCGGTCAGGGGCTTGCCGTGGGCGTCGATGGACGCTCCCCCCACCAGCCCTTCCTCCACCTCGCAGGTGAACCCGAAAATGTCGCCCGCCTGGCGCAGCACCGCCATGGCCTCGGCCACCACTTCCGGGCCGATGCCGTCGCCCGGAAGCACCGTTACCTTGTGACTCATGGACCCCCCTCGACTGAAGCCTGGCGATGACGCTTGCGGTACTCGAGGCGGTTCAACGCGTTCACGTACGCCAGCGCGCTCGCCATGATGATATCCGTGTGGGAACCTTTCCCGGAGATGTTGACGTCCTTTTCCTGGAGCATGCACGACACCTCGCCCTGGGCGTCGGTGCCGCCGGTGACGCTGGAAACCGAGTAGCGCCGCAGCCTGGCGCGGCTGCCGGAAATCTTGGCGATGGCTTTATAGCACGCATCCACCACCCCGTCACCCGTATCGTGGGCCATCTTCTCCTCGCCGTCCACGCGCATGCGCACCGTGGCCGACGGCACCGCGGCCGAGCTCGACGCGATGTTCATGTACACCAGCTCGTAGCGGTCCGGCTGGCTCGGGATGCGCAGCACTTCGTCCGCCACCAGGGCCTCGATGTCCTCGTCGAACACCTCCTTCTTCTTGTCCGCCAGCTCCTTGAAGCGCTCGAAGGCACGGTTGACGTCGTCCTTGTTGAGGGAGAACCCCAGTTGCTGCAGCCGCTCGCCGAAGGCGTGGCGGCCGGAATGCTTGCCCATCACCAGCCGGTTGCCGGTGATGCCCACCGTCTCGGGCTTCATGATCTCGTAGGTGAGCTTCTGCTTGAGGACGCCGTCCTGGTGGATGCCGGCCTCGTGGGCGAAGGCGTTGTCGCCCACGATGGGCTTGTTGAGCGGCACCGTGATGCCGGTGACCTGGGAGAGCAGGCGCGACGTCGGGTAGATCTGCTCGGTGTGGATGCGCGTGTCGAGGCCGAACACCGGCTGGCGCGTCTTGAGCGCCATCACCACCTCTTCCAGCGAAGTGTTGCCGGCGCGCTCGCCGATGCCGTTCACCGTGCACTCCACCTGCCGCGCGCCGTTGGCCACCGCGGCCAGCGAGTTGGCCACGGCCAGTCCCAGGTCGTTGTGACAGTGCGCGCTCCAGGTGACGTTTTCCGACCCTTCGGTGTTCTCGATCAGGTAGCGCACCAGTTCGCCGAACTCCGACGGGATGGCGTAGCCGGTGGTATCGGGAATGTTGAGCGTCTTCGCCCCCGCTCGGATGGCCTCGCTGAACACCTCCACCAGGAAGTCCCGGTCGCTCCGCGAGGCGTCCTCGGCCGAGAACTCGACGTAGTCGAGGTAGCGCCGGGCATAAGCCACGGCCGTGCCCACCGATTCCATCACCTCGTCGCGGGACATGCGCAGCTTGTGCTTCATGTGGATGTCGGAGGTGGCGATGAAGGTATGGAGGCCGGGCTTGCGCGCTCCGTCCACCGCCTTCGCCGCCTTGCGGATGTCGCCGAGCTGCGCCCGCGCCAGGCTCAGCACGATGGGCCGCTTGACCGCCTTGCACACCTGCACCACCGACTCGAAGTCCCCGGGAGACGACGCGGCGAAGCCCGCCTCGATGACGTCCACTCCCAGCTTGTCGAGCTGACGCGCGATGAGGACCTTCTCGTCGATGTTCATGCTCGCGCCGGGCGACTGCTCGCCGTCCCTCAAGGTCGTATCGAAAATGTTGACAACGTTGTTGGCGGCCATGGCCTTCCTCCTCAAAAAAAAACTCCCGCGGAGGGCGGGAGTTTCGGTGATGCAAGCTGGGATTCGCTCGGTTCAGGCTTGTACGAGTGCCTGCGTCTCCCTCCGTCGCTTCCGCACGGCGAGTAACCATAGTAACGGCCCCGATAACGTGTACAGCAACAACGCTGAAAACAGCACGATTTGCCACATAGCGATGGTGAGTATAACGACTGCCAACGCGGAAAGCAACAACCAAATGGTGCTGCGCTTCTTGAAGTGGTGCTGCTTCACGCTCAGGTAGCGGAAGTTGCTGACCATCAGGGCCGCCAGCACGCAGGTGACGGCGGCGAAGACGACGGGCTTGGCCGCCGCGCCGTCGAGGCCCAGCATCAGGAAGATGAACAGGGTGGCGGCGATCATGGCGGCGGCGGCGGGGATGGGCAGGCCCGTGAAGTAGCTCTTCTCCGCGGTCAGGGTCTGCACGTTGAAGCGCGCCAGCCGCAACGCCCCGCACACGGCGAACAGCGCCGGCGCGACGCCGCCCCAGGGGCCCCACGACGCCAGGGCGAACACGTACACCAGCACCGCCGGCGCCACGCCGAAGGAAACCACGTCCGCCAGCGAATCGAACTCGACGCCGAACTGGCTGGTGGTGTGGGTGAGGCGCGCGACCGCGCCGTCGACCCCGTCCAGCACGTGCGCGGCCAGTATCCACAGGGCCGCCTGAGGGTATTCGCCGCTTATGGCGAAGAAGATGCCGAAGACGCCACAGACGAGGTTGCCCGCGGTGAACAGGCTCGGCAGCAGGAATATCCCCTGCCGCAGCCGGTTGGACGGCCCCCGGCGCTTCAGCCGCCGGCGGGGGATCTTGCCGCGGGGGATGAATCCGACTCTCCGGAGCGGCGTCTCCGTCTTCTTGGCGGTATTCTCGGAACTCTCCATAACGAACCCTGCCGGTCAGAACCGCGCCACGACGGTCTCGCCGCCGCGAACGCGCTCGCCGGGTTGCACCGCGACCCTTGCCTCCGCGGGCAGGTGCAGGTCCACGCGCGAGCCGAACATGATCATGCCAAAGCGCTCGCCCCGTTTCAACGAGTCGCCGCGTCCGACGTCGCAGACGATGCGGCGCGCGAGAAAGCCGGCGATCTGCACGACGCGGACGGTCCGGCCCGAGCCATCCGCCAGCTCGACCGCGTTGCGCTCGTTCTCCTCCGAAGCCTTGCCCTTGTACGCGGCCAGGAAACGGCCCGACCGGTAGCGGATGTCCGCCACCCGCGCGTCCAGCGGCGCGCGATTGATGTGCACGTCCAGAGGAGAAAGGAAGATGCTGACCCTGCGGCCCATCGGGTCCCCGTCGTCCACTTCCACGACCTTGCCGTCGGCGGGAGAAACCACCAGCCCTTCACCGCCGGGCGCCACCCGCGCGGGGTCGCGAAAGAACCCCGCCACGGCCGCCGCCACTGCCAGCAACGCCACCGCGGCCGCCGCCCAGCCGATGACGAAGGCCGCCGCCGCCAGACCCAGGGCCGGAAAAACGAACCGGTAGCCTTCTCGTGCGATTCCGATGAGAGTGTCCCCGCGCGGCGCGGGTGCCGCGCGTCGGGAACGCCGGATCAGTTCCGGCTCTTGTCCACCAGCCGGTTCTCCGCCAGCCAGGGCATCATGGAGCGGAGCTGCTCGCCCACCTTCTCGATGGGATGGCTCCGGGATGCCTGGCGCAGCTCGTTGAAGTTAGGCGACCCGCCGCGGTGCTCGTTCATCCACTCGTCGGCGAACTTCCCGGACTGGATGTCCGCCAGGATCTCCTTCATGACCTTGCGCGTGTTGTCGTCGACGATGCGCCTGCCGCGCGTGAGATCGCCGTATTCGGCGGTGTTGCTGACGGAGTAGCGCATGTTGGCCAGTCCGCCCTCGTAGATCAGGTCGACGATGAGCTTGACCTCGTGGCAACACTCGAAATAGGCCATCTCCGGCGGATAACCCGCTTCCACCAGGGTCTCGTAGCCCGCCTGGATGAGCGAAGTGAGGCCGCCGCACAGCACCGTCTGCTCGCCGAAGAGATCAGTTTCGGTCTCGTCCTTGAAGGTGGTCTCGATGACCGCGGCGCGGGCGCCGCCGATGGCCGCGGCGTAGGCCAGGCCCACGTCGCGGGTGTCGCCGGACGGATCCTGGTGGAGCGCCAGCAGGCACGGAACCCCCCGGCCGCGCTCGAACTCGCTGCGCACCAGGTGGCCGGGGCCCTTGGGCGCTACCATGAAAACGTTCACGTCGGCGGGCGGCACCACGCGCTTGAAGTGGATGTTGAAGCCGTGGCCGAAGGCCATGTAGTTCCCGGGCTTGAGGTTGGGCTGAATGACCTCCTGGTAGACGCCCCCCTGGAGCTCGTCCGGCAACAGCACCATCACCACGTCCCCCGCCGCCGTGGCCTCCGCCGTCTCCATCACCGTGAGGCCCGCGTCCGCGGCCTTGGCCCAGGAGGCGCTGTCGCGCCGGAGACCCACCACGACGTCGACGCCGGAGTCGCGCAGGTTGGTGGCGTGCGCGTGTCCCTGGCTGCCGTAGCCGAGGACCGTGACCTTGCGGTCGCGGATCCGGCTCAGGTCCGCGTCCTGGTCATAATAGACTTGCATGACTGACCTCCCTGATGGGCGCTGGTCGGGGCAAGGGCCGCGGCTCCGCCCCCTCCTGCGCCCGGATTCCCGCCCCCGATGGGTGTCGAGGGCATGCTTTCGCGCGAATGACGGTTACACCGAGGACCACACGGGCTCGATCCGCTACAGGGCGTCGCGCGCGATGGCGATGCGTCCGGTGCGGACGATTTCCTTGATGCCCATGGGCTTCAGGCGATCGATCACCGCCTGGATCTTGCCGGAGTCTCCCGACACCTCGAACGTGTAGGTCTGCGGGGTCGAATCGACGATGTTGGCGCGGAAGATCTCCGCGATCCGGATGGCTTCGTCCCGCTGTTGTCCCTGCTTGGTGAAGATCTTGATGAGCGCGGTTTCCCGCTCGAGGTGATCCTCTTCGGTGAGGTCGACGACCTTGAGCACCTCGATGACCTTGTTGAGCTGCTTCATGATCTGCTCGATGATCACCTCGTCCCCCGAGGTCACCACCGTGATCATGGATACCGTGGCGTCCGGCGTGGGCGCCACGGAGAGGCTTTCGATATTGTAGCCGCGGGCGCTGAACAGGCCCGCCACGCGCGCGAGCACACCCGGGTTGTTCTCGACCAGCACCGAAATCACATGTTCCATGCACGCAACCCTTACGCCGGCAGAACGGCGTCCGCATCCTCTCCCTTTTTCCGCGAGGGCTTGCGTGCGCTCTTCAGTTGCGGCGGGTCCTCCAGCATCATCTCGTGCTGCGCCCCGCCGGCGGGGATCATCGGATAGCAGTTCTCGAACCGGTCGATGACGAAGTCCATCATCACCGGACCCTTGTGCTTCAACCCCTCCTTCAGCACCGCCTCGACGTCCGCCGGCCCCTCGGAGCGAAGCCCGAGGATGCCGTAGGCGTCGGCGAGCTTGACGAAGTCCGGGGTGTTGCCCAGGTCGCTGGAGGCATAACGCCCTTCGTAGAAGAGGTCCTGCCACTGCCGCACCATCCCGTGGAACTGGTTGTTGAGCAGGATGATCTTCACCGGCAGCTTGTGGATGGCCGCCACCGCCAGCTCCTGGAGGTTCATCTGGAAGCTGCCCTCGCTGGTGATGCACAGCACGGTCTTGTTGGGATAGGCCTTCTGCGCGCCGATGGCGGCGGGAAAGCCGAAGCCCATGGTGCCGAGCCCGCCCGAGGTGAGGAAGGTGCGCTGGAGGCCGCTCTTGAAGTACTGCGCCGCCCACATCTGGTGCTGGCCCACGTCGGTGACCACGATGGCCTTGTGCTTCGTGAGCTCGTACGCCTTGTCGATGACGTACTGCGGCTTGGTCTCCTTCTTGCCCTCCTGCCGGTACGCCAGCGGATGCTGCGCGGACCAGGCGTTCACCTGCTTGAGCCACGGCCGCCGCTGCGCCTTGACGCTGGCGGGATTGCCGTCCATGGAGCTCAGAACCTGCATCAGCTCCTTGAGCACCGCCTTGACGTCGCCCACGATGGGGATGTGCGCGTGGACGTTCTTCTTGATGGACGTGGGATCGATGTCGATGTGGATGACGCGCGCGCGCGGCGAGAACTCGGACAGCTTGCCGGTCACGCGGTCGTCGAAGCGCGCGCCCACGGCGATGAGGAGATCGGCCTCGTGCATGGCCATGTTGGCGCTATAGGTGCCGTGCATGCCCAGCATGCCCATGCACAGCGGATGGGTGCCGGGAAAGGACCCCAGTCCCATCACCGTCATGGTCACCGGAATCTGCGTCAGATCGGCCAGCTCGCGCACCTCGTTGGCCGCGCCCGAGAACACCGCGCCGCCGCCCACGTACATCACCGGCCGCTTGGCCTTGAGGATCTCGCCGGCCGCCTGCTTGATCTGGAAGCGGTTGCCGGAAACCGTCGGACGGTAGCCCCGGAGCGAGACCTTGTCCGGATAGTGGAACTCGGCGGACTCCGTGGTGACGTCCTTGGGGATGTCCACCAGCACCGGGCCGGGGCGGCCGGTGTTGGCGATGTAGAAGGCCTCCTTGATGACAGTGGAGAGGTCCTTGACGTCCTTCACCAGCACGTTGTGCTTCGTGCAGGGACGGCTGATGCCGATGTTGTCGGCTTCCTGGAAGGCATCGTTGCCGATGAGGCTCGTGGGCACCTGGCCGGTGAAGGCCACCAGCGGCACCGAGTCCATCATGGCGTCCGCCAGCCCGGTGACGATGTTGGTCATGCCCGGCCCCGAGGTCACCAGCGCCACGCCCGCCTTGCCCGTGGCCTTGGCGTAACCTTCGGCCATGTGTATCGCGCCCTGCTCGTGCCGGGTCAGGATAACCTCGACGTCGTTCTGCTGGTGCAGGACGTCAAACAGCTTGAGGACCACTCCGCCGGGGATGCCGAAAATGGTTTTGACTCCCTCGCACTTGAGCGACTCCACAAATATTTCCGACCCGGTCAACTTCATCGTTCTCTCCCCTCAGCTCGCCGACTTGTACTTGCCAAGAATCTGCATGATCTTGTCCTTGCCGACGAGCTTCAGCTTCTGGATACGCTTCTTCTCCATCTCCTCTTCGGGCGACAGGTAACCCTTGTCATGCAAGTCCCCCAGCAAGCGCTCGTATTCGAGATGTTCTTCGTAGTATTTGCGCAGTTCCGGGTCCTTGTCCAAGACAGAAGCAATCATCTGCTCCTCTCTTTCCTCCATGTCGCGACCTCCTGATCGAAGAATTGGGACAAGCTATCAAACTTATCCAACGGCCGTTTCCTTGTCAATGCGAAACGGTCCGCCGGAGCGCGGTCAGGGTTGTCCCGCGGCGCCGGGGGCGGCGCTCGGCACCGCGTCGGGCGGGCGGATGTAGCGCGGCGCCAGCGAAGCGGCGGCGGTCTCCGGCGCGGCCGCGTACGTGGCTTCGGCGAGGCGCGCCACGGCGGCCGCGACGGAGACATGTTCGGTTCCGTCGCTCACGCGGGCGCGGTCCGCGCCGCATCGCGCGATCACGTCGGCGTAAGCCCGGGCGCCGCTCCCCAGGTAGAGGCACGGACCCGCCGCCACCGACTGCACGCGCCGGACCATGGCCTCGGGCGCCGCCAGGGAATCCTCGATGAGGCACTCGAAGGACGCGGACGTGCGCCTGAAGAGCGCGGCGTAGACCTCGTCCTTGCGCGCGTCGATCATGGGGCAGACGAAGACGGCGTCCTCTTGCGCCGGCACCCGGTAAGCCGAAGCCTCCAGGGTGCTCACCCCGACCACCGGGACGTCCGAGCCGTACACCAGCCCCTTGGCCGTGCTGATGCCGATGCGCAACCCGGTGAACGAGCCCGGTCCCACGGCCACGCCCAGGAGCGCGAGGCCCGAGAACGCCGTGCCGGCCCCGGCGAGGACCTCCTCGATGAGCGGCAGCAGACCCTCGGCGTGGTTCGACCGGCCCGGCCGCCTGTCACGCGGTTGCACCGACTCCCGCGTGCGTTCCGCCGCCAGCGCGCCGCCGTCGAGAACCGCGGCGCTCAGCAGCGCCGTCGAGGTGTCGAGTCCGAGTACTTTCATCGTCGCGACGGTCAGCCGAAAAGCCGCGCCAGGTCGTTGTAGAACGCGTACACCATGACGAAGAGCAACAGCACCAGGCCGAACTGCTGCGCCCGTTCCCGCTGCCTGATCTCCAGCGGTCTTCCGCGCACCGCCTCGATGAAGAAGAACAGCAGGTGGCCGCCGTCCAGCATGGGAATGGGCAGCAGGTTGAGCACGCCGAGGTTGACGCTCAGGAGCGCCACCAGGAACAGGTAGTTGGCCAGCCCGCGCCGGGCCTGCTCGCCGGCCACCTGCGCGATCATCAGCGGGCCGCCGAGATTCGTGGAGTCCACCCGGCCCACCACCATCTTGACCAGCACCTCGAAGGTGAGCAGCGTCATCTCCACGGTGCGCGTCACCGCCAGCCATCCCGCGGTCAGCGGGTTGGGACGGTCCACCTCCACGTTGCCGGCGCCCTGGATGCCGATGAGCCACACGTCCTCGGTCTCGCCCAGCAGATTGGGCGCCTGCCCCTGGGTGGGGCGCAGCGACACCATGAACTCCCGGCCGTCTCGTGCCACCCCCATCTCCAGCGCGCGGCCCTCGCTCTCACGGACCGCGCGCGACAACGCTTCCCACGAACGGATGGGACGGTCGCCGACCATGACGACGCGGTCGCCGGCCTGGAGCCCGGCCGCGGCCGCGGGCGAATCGGGCTGAACCCCGCCGATCTCGGCCGTGCGGTAGGGGACGCCGAAGATGACGAACACCAACAGGAAGACGACCGCCGCCAGGAGGAAGTTCGCCCCCGGGCCGGCGGCGACGATGGCGGCGCGGGCGGCCAGGCTTCGCTGCGCGAAGGACCGGTCCGGATCCGCGTCGGGGACCTCGTCGCGCGGATCCTCGCCCATCATCCGCACGTATCCCCCCAACGGAAACGCGCTGATGCAGTATTCCGTCTCGCCGTAGCGGCGTACCAGGACCTTGGGGCCGAAGCCGATGGAGAAGGTGAGCACCCCCACGCCGGCCTTCTTGGCCACGAGGAAGTGTCCCAGCTCGTGGAGGAACACCAGCACGCCGAACGCCACCACCGCGGCGACGATCATGTAGACGATGTCGATCAATGCGCCAACCCGTTGCGTTGCACGAGATCCTCGGCGAACGCCCGTGCCCAGCGGTCGGCCTCCAGCACCTGCTCCAGGCGGCGCGGCTTGACCGGATCGTGCGCGGCGATGGTCTCCCGGCTGATCTCGTGGATGCGGCGAAAACCGATGCGTCCGTCCAGGAACGCCGACACCGCCACCTCGTTGGCGGCGTTGAGGACGGGCGGGACCGTGCCGCCCCGGGCAAGCGCGCCGTAGGCGATGTCCAGGGCGGGATAGCGCGGGCCTTCCACGTCCAGGAACGTGAGCTGGCCGCCTTGGGTCAGGTCGAGCGGCGACAGCCCGGTGTCGAGCCGTTCCGGGTAGGAGAGGGCATAGGCGATGGGGATGCGCATGTCGGGGATTCCGAGTTGCGCCATGACCGCGCCGTCGCGGTAGCGCACCATGGAGTGGACGATGCTCTGGGGATGGATCATCACCTCCACGCGTTCCGCGGGCAGGCCGAACAGCCAGCGCGCCTCGATGACCTCCAGTCCCTTGTTCATCATGGTGGCGGAATCGATGGTGATCTTGGGGCCCATCTTCCACGTGGGGTGTTCCAGCGCCTGGCCGACGGTCACCTCCGGCAGCCGGCCGAGCGGCGTGCGCAGGAACGGGCCGCCCGAGGCGGTGAGGATGATCTTGTCCACGTCCTTCCGGCGGTTCCCTTCGAGGCACTGGAACACCGCGCTGTGCTCGCTGTCCACCGGCAGCAGGCGCACGCCGCGCTTGCGCGCCTCGCGCACGAAGAGTTCCCCGGACATGACCAGGGCTTCCTTGTTGGCGAGCCCCACGTCCTTGCCCGCCTGCACCGCGGCGAAGGTCGGCACCAGCCCGGCGCCGCCCACGATGGCCGCGAGCACGAAGTCCGCGGTGGGTTCGGTGGCCGCGGCCACGGCGCCGTCCTCGCCGTACACGATCTCGGTCCGGCGCCGCCCGATGAGCTTGCGCAACGCGTCCACGTCGCCGCGTTCCCGGACGCTGACGACGCGTGGGGCGAACTCCGCCACCTGCTCCGCCAGCAGCTCCAGGTTGCGTCCCGCCACGAGTGCGCTGACCTTGAACCGGCGCCTGAACGTGCGGATCACGTCGAGGGCGTTGACCCCGATGGTCCCGGTGGAACCGAGGATGACGATGCGCTTCATGCTCACAGCAACCGCAGACAGTAGGTGCTCACGACGGCCGGAAAAACGAGGCTGTCAAGCCGGTCCATGACGCCGCCGTGGCCCGGCAGGATGCCGCCCGAGTCCTTGGCGGCGAACCCGCGCTTGATGATCGACTCGAACAGGTCCCCGACCTGCGCGATGACCGCGATGGCCGGGGAAAGCCACAGCAGGTGCGCCATCGGCAACGCCAACAGCCACACTCCCGATACCCATCCGGCCAGCGCCCCCGCCACGGTGGCGGCGATCGCTCCCTCCACCGTCTTTCCCGGGCTGATCGAAGGATACAACTTTCTCCGGCCCACGGCCACTCCGGCGAAGTAGGCGGCGCTGTCGCTGCAGAACACCACGATCAACACCCACAACACCCACTCGTAGCCGCCGCGGTAAAGGACGATGAAGTGAGGGAACAGGTAGCCCAGGTAGAAGGCGCCGGCCAGAACCAGGCCGAGGTGGCGGCAACGTTCCTCCGCCGCGCCCCCGATGAAGACGAACGCGGCGCACAGGACCGCCACCAGCAGCGGCAGCAGGCCCGACAGACCGGGTGCCAGCAGCGTGAGGGAAAGCAGCATGCCCGCCGCAACGCCGGTGAGACGCACCTCCCGGTGGGCCGGGAAGACCATGCGGAAGTACTCGTGAAGGGCGACGAGGGCGAGGGCTTCGACGAACAGCGCGAACAGCCAGACGCGGTCCGCGACGACGATTCCGACGACGACGGGGATCCCGACCAGCGCGGTCAGTACGCGAGCGCGCATCTGCGTAACCCCATGCAAGCGTCCCCGCCTCAACCCCGCAGGATCTGCTCGTCGGTCTTGCCGAATCGACGTTTGCGCCTCTGAAACTCCAGCAACGCCTCGACGTATTGACGCTCGGAGAAATCCGGCCACAGCGTCGGGGTGATGTAGAGCTCGGTGTAGGGTATCTGCCAGAGAAAGAAGTTGCTGATGCGCATCTCTCCGCTGGTGCGGATCAGCAGGTCGGGATCGGGGATGTGCCCTGTCTCCGTGTGGGCCGCCACCAGGGATTCGTCGATCTGGGAAAGGTCGTATTCCCCTGTCTTGACCTTGCGGGCGATGTCCCGGACCGTCCGGACGACGTCGTCACGGCCGCTGTAGCTCAACGCCAGTATGACGGTGATGGCGGTGTTGTCGCGCGTGAGTTGTATGTTCCGGTCCAGCACCCGGCGCACCGACGCGGGCAGGCGTTGACGGTCGCCGATGGCCATGAGCCGGATGCCCTCGCGCATCATGCGCTCCTGCTCGCACTCCAGGTAGCTCTCCAGCAACGCCATCAGCCCTTCCACCTCGTCGTGCGGGCGGTTCCAGTTTTCCGAGGAGAACGCGTACAGCGAAAGGTAGCGAATGCCCAGGTCGCGGCTCAGTTCCACCGTGGCACGAACCGCGTCCGTACCCTCCCGGTGGCCTTCCAGACGACTCTTGCCGCGCACCCTGGCCCAGCGTCCGTTGCCGTCCATGATGATCGCGACATGAGTGGGGAGCCGGCTCTTTTCCAGCCCGTGGAGATTCATTCCGAAGACCCGAAAGCTGGCGGCCCGGAGGGACGCGCCAGTGGCCTGGACGTTACAGGCCGCTAGACCTCCATGATCTCCTCTTCCTTGGCCTTGAGGAATCCGTCCACCTTGCCGACGAAGTCCGAGGTGATCTTCTGGATGCGCTCCTGGCCCTGCTTGACCTCGTCCTCGGTGATCTCCTTGCCCTTCTGCATCGACTTCAGCTCTTCGATGGCCGCGCGTCGATGGTTGCGCACGGAGACCCGGTACTCCTCGGCCGTCTTGCGCACCTGCTTCACCAGTTCCCTGCGCCGCTCCTCGCTCAACTCCGGAATCGGCACCCGGACGAGCTGGCCGTCGTTGGCCGGGGTGAGGCCCAGGTCCGCCTTGAGAATGGCTTTTTCGATGCCGCCGATGGCGTTCCGATCATACGCCTGGATCGTCACCAGCCGAGGCTCGGGGACGGCGATGGTGGCGATCTGGTTCAAGGGGGTCTGGGTGCCGTAGTATTCCACCACGATCCCGTCGAAGAGAGTGGCCGACGCCCTGCCGGTGCGTACCCGGCCCAGTTCCCGGCGCATGGCCGTCATCGTTTTGTCCAGGTCGTCCTGGAAAGCCAGAAAGAAGACGTCGTCCATCTGTCACACCTACGCGCCTGCCCCCGACTGCCCGGCTTCCATGCTCACCAAGGTGCCGATGGGCTGGCCGCTGACCACCTTGCGTATGTTGCCCCGCTCCATGACGTTGAACACGATGATTGGGAGCCGGTTGTCCATGCAGAGGGAGATGGCGGTGGAGTCCATCACCTTGAGCTCCTTGCTGAGCACCTCCATGTGGGTCAACTCGCGGAAGAGCTTCGCCTCGTCGTTCTTCAGCGGATCGGTGTCGTACACGCCGCGCACCTTGGTGGCCTTCAGGATCACCTCGGCGCCCACTTCCATGGCGCGCAGACTCGCGGTGGTATCCGTGGTGAAGAAGGGGTTGCCGGTGCCGCCCGCCAGGATGACCACGCGCCCCTTCTCCAGGTGCCGCACGGCACGCCGGCGAATGTACAACTCGGCCACCTGGCGCATCTCGATGGCGGACATGACCCGTGTCGAGACGCCGATCTTCTCGAGCGCGTCCTGGAGCGCCATGCTGTTGATGACCGTGGCGAGCATGCCCATGTAGTCGGCGCTGGCCCGGTCGATGCCGTGTTCGCTCGCCTCGGCGCCACGCAGGATGTTGCCGCCGCCGATGACCAAGGCGATCTCGCAGCCCAGCTCGTGGACCTCCCGAATCTCCTCCACGAACCGCGCGACGGTGGCTGGATCGATGCCGTACCGGCGTTCTCCCGCGAGAACCTCCCCCGTGATCTTCAGAATGACTCGCTTGTATCTCAGCTCCGCGTCCGTCATTCCATGGGACCCTGGTGCGACTAGTCCTTCAGGCCTTCGCCGACCGAATAGCGGACGAAACGCCGAACGCGGATGTTCTCCCCCAGGCGCGCGACGGCGTCCTGGACCAGGTCCTTCACGCGGCGGGTCGGCTCCTTGATGAAGGCCTGCTCCATGAGGCAGGCGTCCTCGTAGAAACGCTCCATCTTGCCGCCGACGATCTTGTCCAACACGGCGGCGGGCTTGTTGAGCTCCGCGGCCTGCTGCCGGTAAATGGACCGCTCCCGCTCCAACTCCTCTTCGCCGATGTCCTCGCGCTGCACGTAACGCGGGTTGGCGGCGGCGACCTGCATCGAGAGGTCCTTCACCAAGGCCTGGAACTCTTCCGTCCGGGCGACGAAATCGGTCTCGCAGTTCACCTCCAGCAGAACCCCGATCTTGCTGCCGCCGTGGATATACGCCCCCACGAGGCCTTCGCTGGCCTCGCGCTCGGACTTGCGCGCCGCCAGGGCGAGCCCCTTCGCCCGCAGGTGGTCGACGGACTTCTCGAAGTCGCCCTCGCATTCCAGCAGGGCCTTCTTGCAGTCCATGAACCCCGCGCCGGTTTTGTCTCGCAGCTCCTTGACTAGACTCGCATCGATGGCCATGCTCCCTCAACTCCCCGCCACGGTCGGAACGTCCGTGGACTTCTCTGCGTCCGCATTCTCCTGAACTTCCCCGGCCGCCGCCGGGGCGGACTCGGGGGCGGCCGCCGGGGCCGCGGCAGCCGCCGCTTGTTCCGCCGCACCCGGTTCGGCCGGTGCTTGCGCCGGTGGCGCCGCCGGGGCCGGTTCCGCCGCCACGTCGCCCTCCGCGGCTTCGGCGGCCCCTTCGCCTCCGTCCGACGCGCCTTCCGCCGCTTCCTCGGCCTGCGCGGCTTCCGCCTGTGCGGCCTCGGCCTTCGCCGCTTCGGCCTCCATGCGCACCTGATCGCCGAGCGCCTGGCCCTCCCTCACTGCCTCGGCCATCAGGCTGCAGAACAGCCGGATGGCGCGTATGGCGTCGTCGTTGCCGGGAATCTTGTAATCCACCAGGTCCGGATCGCAGTCCGTGTCGATGATCGCGATCACCTTGATGCCGAGCTTGCGCGCCTCGCGGACCGCGATGGCCTCGTGCCCGGGATCGATGATGAACACCGCGTCCGGCAGCTTCTTGATGTCCTTGATGCCGCCCAGGGCGCGCTCCAGCTTGGCGCGCTCGCGGCTGTGGGCAAGCATTTCCTTCTTGGTGAGGGCCTCGACGATCTTGGGATCGTTGGCCATCTCCTCGAGCTTCTTGAGGCGCTCGATGCTTTGCCGCACGGTCTGGAAGTTCGTCAACGTGCCGCCCAGCCAGCGGTGGTGGACGAAGGACATGCCGCAGCGTTCGGCTTCTTCCCGCACCGAGTCCTGCGCCTGCTTCTTGGTGCCCACGAAAAGGATGTGGCCTCCGCCCGTGATCAGGTCGCGCACCTGCACGCACACGTCCTTGACCATCTTCACGGTCTGCTGGAGGTCGATGATGTGAATCCCGTTGCGCGCCCCGAAGATATAAGGCTTCATCTTGGGATTCCAGCGACTGGTCTGGTGCCCGAAATGGACCCCGGCTTCCAGAAGCTGCTTCATGGATATTTCCGTCATGGTGCCGAAACCTCGAATGATACGTACGTCAACATAACTCTTCTCTCGCGCGTTGATCCGTGGGTTGAGGTGACTGACCGGCGGCCACGCCCAGGCTGCCGGGATGGAGAAAAACTCGAAGGGCTATTAACAAAATTGGTACGTCCACGCAAGGGAACGCCGGACGCCCCGCGACCCCTCAAGTGTTCATGGACTCCAGGAATTCCTTGTTGTCCTTCGTCCCGTGGAGTTTGTCGATGAGAAACTCCATGGCCTCTACCACATTGAGTTGGGACAGCACCTTGCGCAGAATCCAGATGCGGTTGAGGTCCTCCTTGGGGATCAACAGCTCTTCCTTGCGGGTGCCGGACTTGTTGATGTCCACGGCCGGGAACACGCGCTTGTCCATCAGGCGGCGATCAAGGTTGATCTCCATGTTGCCGGTCCCCTTGAACTCCTCGAAGATGACCTCGTCCATGCGGCTTCCGGTATCGATCAGCGCGGTGGCGATGATGGTGAGGCTGCCGCCGTCCTCGATGTTGCGGGCCGCGCCGAAGAACTTCTTCGGCTTGTGCAGCGCGTTGGAGTCGACGCCGCCGGAGAGGATCTTGCCGCTCGGAGGCACCACCGTGTTGTAGGCCCTGGCCAGGCGCGTGATGCTGTCGAGAAGGATGACGACGTCCTTGCCGTGCTCCACGAGCCGCTTGGCTTTCTCGATGACCATCTCGGCCACCTGCACGTGGCGCGTCGCGGGTTCGTCGAAGGTAGAGCTCACCACTTCTCCGATCACCGACCGCTGCATGTCGGTGACCTCCTCGGGGCGTTCGTCGATGAGCAGGACGATCAGGACGGCGTCCGGATGGTTGTGGGCGATGGCCTTCGCCATGTTCTGCAGCATCATGGTCTTGCCCGTGCGCGGCGCGGCCACCACCAGCCCGCGCTGCCCCATCCCGATGGGCGTCAGCAGGTCGATGAAGCGGGTGGTGTACTCTTCCGGGTCGTGTTCCAGGCTGATGCGCTTGTCGGGATAGAGCGGGGTCAGGTTGTCGAAGAGGATCTTGTCCCGCACCTTGTCCGGATCGCCGTTGTTGATGTTCTCCACCTTCAACAGCGCGAAATACCGCTCGCCGTCCTTGGGCGGACGAATCTGGCCGGAGATGATGTCGCCCGTGCGCAAACCGAAACGGCGGATCTGGCTCGGCGAGACGTAGATGTCGTCGGGGCCGGGGAGGTAGTTGTAGTCCGGCGCGCGCAGGAAGCCGAAACCGTCGGGCAGGGTCTCCAGCACGCCCTCTCCGTAAACGTAACCGTTCTTCTCGGTCTGCGCCTGCAAGATCGCGAAGATCAGGTCCTGCCGCCGCATGTTCGCCGCGCTCTCGATGCTGAAGCTCTTGCCGATGTTGGCCAGCTCGGCGATCTTCTTGGACTTGAGCGAGCTAAGGTTCAAGCCGTTCTGATACACGGGGTCGGGCGCGGGGGCCGGCCGGTTTCTGCGGTGGGTGGGTGCGGAGTCTACCTTGGTGTCGCTTTCCGCCGCTGCGGAGCGCGTCCGAACGTTAGCCATGGAACTTCCTTTCAATTACGCTGTTGGGCCATCCGTCGAGGGGGGCGAGCATCGCCCGCCAGGCGGGCAAAGCAACTCTCTACCGTTCAAAACGGGCTTGGGATGTAATGTGATAAAACGGATTGGAACGGAAATGGGTCACTTCAGACTGGATCACGCCGTTGCCCGACGTTGGCTAGATACTAGGAGATGCAACCGGCTTTGTCAAGCAGGGCACGGCCGTGCCGTCGGGGCCGGCACGGCCCAACACCCGGCGGGCCAGGACGACGTCGTCCTCGATCTGCCGGACAAGTTGAGCCACCGAAGGAAAGTTGCGCTCCTCCCTGAGCCTTTCGACGAAGAATACACGCAAGCGGCGACCGTACAGATTGCCGTCAAAGTCCAGGATGTAGGTCTCGATGGTCCGCGGTCCCGCACCGAACGTCGGGTTCACTCCGACGCTGGTGATGCTGGGCAACCGCTGTCCACCCGTCTCGACCACGCTGGCATAGATCCCGTTGGCCGGTACGATCTCCGTCCTGCTGCGCACGTTGGCGGTGGGAAAGCCGAGGTCCCGGCCCCGCTGGTGCCCCCGCACGACCATTCCCTCGATGAAGTGACTGCGTCCGAGCTGACGGCGGGCCACATCTACCCGGCCCTCTTCGAGCAATGCGCGTAT
Source organism: uncultured Syntrophobacterales bacterium (assembly GCA_964519455.1). GTDB lineage: Bacteria > Desulfobacterota > Binatia > UBA9968 > JAJDTQ01 > JAJDTQ01. Next base: position 87,052 of record CAZFIU010000001.1, on the reverse strand, counting down.
CCGGCTGCTGCTGACGGCGTGTTCGGACTCCGCCACGGGCTCGATGACCTTCACTTCCATCCCCGCGGCCGGGCCCCACTCCATGAGATCGCCGACGGTGCCGGCCCTGTCCTTGCCGAAGCGGAAATCCTCGCCCACCCAAAGAGCCTCGACCCCGAGCCCGGCCAGGTAGCCGTTGACGAATTCACGCGCCGGCACGGCGCAGAAACTCGGCGTGAAACGCTGAATCACCACGCAGTCGACGCCCACGTGCCGGAGGAGCGCCAGCTTGTCCTTCCGCGACAGGATCAAACGCGGCGCGTATTCCGGGGCGAGGAACTTGAGCGGATGGGGCTCGAACGTCAGGACAACGGAGGACCCGCCCCGCGCCCGGGCGTCCGCCATCACCCGCCGGAGCAGGTCCTGGTGGCCGAGATGCACTCCGTCGAAGTTCCCGATGGTCATGACGGGACGGTGAAGCGCTCCCTTGACGTGCCGCAGAATGCGCATCATGCGTGGAGTCCGGAGGGGTGGCCTGACCCGTGCTCCTGCCCAGGGCCCGCGTACACACACCGCCGAGGGGGTTCACCCGGTGCGCTTCAAGCGCCCAGGGCTTGGAGCTTCTCGCGCGCCTTTCCCGCTTCCTCGGAATCGGGATACCGGTTGATGACTTCCTGGAGGATGAGCCTGGCGTCGACACGATTCCCGAGCTCGGCGAAGGCGTAGCCGATCTTGAGCCATGCCGCGGGCGCCTTGTCGCCGTCGGGATACTTCTTCCGCACCACGTCGAACTCCAGGATGGCGTCATCGAACTCCTGGAGCGCGTAATGGCTCTCACCGATCCAGTATTGTGCGTTGTCCGTCAACGGGCTGTCCGGATGCTTTTCGACGAACTTCTTGAACTGTTCGATGGCGCCCCGAAAATCCCTCTCCCGCAGCCGCTTCCAGGCGTTCTCGTAGTCCTGCTGGAGCGTGGGCGCCTCGGGTTCGGGACGTGGAGCGGGACGGGCCACCTGCGGAGCACCTCCCGCGCCGGTGGGCCCCCGAGGCTCCTTGACGGTGGGTTCGGCGTCCGGAGGACGCGGAGCGCCCTGAAGAACGGCGTCACGCAAGAGTCGAAGCTCGTCCTCGCGCACCTTCAGGAGGTCCCGTTGCGCGCGCACTTCCGACTCGAGCGCCGCCAGCCTGCGACCGATCTCCGCCGCGTTCCCGGTCGCGCCCACTCCTCCGTTGCCCAGTTCCTGAAGACTCCCCTCCACGGCGTTCATGCGGTTCCGCATGGCCGTAAGCTCGGCCCGGGTATCCGCCAACTGGGTGCGCGCCTGATCCAGCTCCGCCTTCAACGCATTGATCACTGCCCACTCGCGCTCGGTCAACTCTGCCTGGACGGGAGGCGCCGGGGCCGCATGATAGTCGACGGTACAACCCCACGCCGACACCAGCGACAGAACGACCAGCCATGTGCCGACTACGATTCGCATGGACATTCAGTCTCGGGCAAGACAGGGCGCGCGAAAGGTTCCGGAGGTCCGGGTCGCGAATCCGCGAGCATCATGCGCGACGCGAAACACGAACGCGGTGATCAGGATGAAGGCTTTTGCGCCCGAACGACGAAATGCGCGCGTCGGTTCATCCGCCAACATTCCTCCGAGCTCTCGCCGCAGACGGGAAGTTCCTCTCCGTAGCTGATGGTCGAAAACCGATCCGGCGCCACCCCCAGGGTCACCAGGTAGTCCTTGACCGCCTGTGCCCTTCTCGAGCCGAGGGCAAGATTGTACTCGTTGGTGCCGCGGTTGTCCGCGTGCCCTTCGATCTCGATCTGGACCCCGGGGTGCTCCTTGATCCAGTCGGAGTTGCGCTGGAGGACCTCGCGTGCATCGGCGGCCAACTCGGAGCGGTCGAATTCGAAGTAGACATCCGCGAGGACGCCGGTTTGTGGCGTCGTACCCTCCTTGAGGGCTTCGAGGCTACCCTGGCCGGTCACCCCCAGACCCTGTTGGGCGAGGTCGCCCTCGGTAATCCCGCCGGTACCGCTCTCGGCCGGCGCGGTGCCGTCGGCCGGCCCGGCCACGCCCGGCTCGTCGGGTTCGACGGGCGGCGGGGCGCAGGCGGCGAGAATCACGAGAGTGATGGAGCACAACAGCAGCACGGATGCCCTTCTAATCATCGGCTCGTTCTCTCTTGTCTTCCCCGTATCCGGGTTTGCGCGGGTTTGAAGTGTGATGCTGCACGGTGACGCTGCACGGGATCACTGCAGCCGGGGTGACCAGGAAGGATTTGTATCACCTGGGTTGGAGCCTGTCAATCTGCGCTGACTCGCCCCGTCCCGGCGCATGGTGTAGATGCGGCGCGAACCCGACCGGTCGGAGGTGAATGCCAGGAAGCGTCCGTCCGGGGCCCACGACGGATCCTCGTCGTTGTAGCGATTGGCGGTGAGCATCCGCAAGCCGCTGCCGTCCGGCCGTATCGTGAAGATCTTCATCACGCCGTTCGTTCGTCCCGTGAAGGCGATCGACTCGCCGGTCGGCGACCAGTCGGGCGACGTGTTGTAGGACCCCTTGAACGTAAGCCGCCGGATGGAGCCGGTGGCGATCTCCAGTATGTAGATCTGAAGGGAGCCTTGCCGGTCGGACGAGAAAGCGATCCGGTCTCCCTTGGGGGACCACGTAGGCGAAGTATCGATGCCGGGGTGATGGGTCAGCCGTTCGACGATGTGCCCCGAACGGTTCAGCCGGTAGATGTCGTGGTTGCCCCGCCGCTCCATCGGCGTGGCGAGATGCTGTCCATCCGGCGACCATTGCCCGCGGCCGTCGCCCCTGGCAATGGCCTTTTCGCGTTTCGTGAGGAGATCGAAGCCGAACACCTGCCACTTGCCGGTCTTCACCGAAAGGTAGACCAGCCCCTTGCCGTCCCGTCTCCACCACGGAAACATGTTGATCGTCCGGTTGTGGGTCACCTTCTTCTTCTCGGTGCCGTCCAGGTGCGAGAAATGGATCTCCTTGAACCGTTCGCTCCCGGTGGACACGTAGGCGATTCGGGTATCGAACACACCACGGGTCCCGGTCAGCTTCAGGATGATCTCGTCCACGAAACGGTGCGCCATGCGCCGCGCATCCCGTACTTCGCCGGTGTAGGCCTTGCCGACCACCTGATTCCGCCGGAAGGTGTCGTACAGCCAGAACTCGAACCGGACCTTTCCCCCGCTCAAGGTCTCGAAACCGCCCTTGACGAGGCCCTCCGCTCCGATGGTGGTCCAGTCACGGAAATCGAAGCGCCCGATCCGTATCCCGGTCTTTTGCGGATCCTCGATGTACGCCGACCGGTCGACGATCTCGAACCAGCCGGAGCGGTCGAGGTCGTCGGCCATGACGTCCGCGATCCGTTCCGAGAGCCTTTCGGTGTCCGGCCCGCGCCCCAGGTTCTTGAGCGGTGAGACCGCCAGCCGGAAACGCTCGGCCCCCGGTCCGACGATCAGACCGGTCACCTGCGCTCGCGCCGCGCCCGCCGACAGCCCGCACACCATCAGGCCCGCGACCATCCACGCCGTCACCCGGGCCAGCGCCCGGGCGGCGCCTTTGGCCCCGCTTGGTATTCGCTGTGCGGATGAGGGTGCGGTCGTGCGTCCCATGATCGGACGGTCCTTCTTCGCTTGCAGGAAATACAACGGATCAGCCATCGAGGTCGGCGGGCCGGAAGGTGATCTCGACCTGCGCGAAGTCACGCACGTGACCCGCCGGCGGCGGCGCCAACGGGCTGGAACGGCGCACCGCGCGGACCACAGACTCGTCGAACGATGCGTCCCCCGAGGGCTTGAGCAGCTTGAGGCCGAAGACCTCTCCGCCGACACCGACGCCGAACCCGACGGTGACCTCGAGGTCGCCGCGTTTGCCGATCCACGTCCAACGATCCTTGATGAGGTTGAGCATACGGTGCCGGTACGCCAGGAACTCCACCCCTCTCGCGACGCCGCCGTTGCCCGACGACCCGGCCCCGACCCCGACCGCGCCGCCCTCCCGGCGCGCGGCCCGCTGCAGCCGGGCACGCTCGCGGGCCACGGCCACCGCGTCGTCGATGCGGCGCTTGCGAAGCCGCTCGATCAGCTTGGAATCCGGACCCGCGCCGCTCTTCCGTTTCGGCTCCTTCTTCGCCAGTTTCGGGGTCTTCTTCGAGGGCGGCTTCCCGGATACCTTCTTCCTGGACGCCTTCTTGGCGGCGGTCTTCCCCGGAGCGGGCTTGGGGCGCTTCACCACCTTGGGCTTGGGCGTGGGCTTCTTTTTCGGTTTGGCGACCTTCTCGGGCGGCGGTTTCGCGGGCTCGACGACCTTCTTCTCCGGCTGTTTCGGAGGCGCCGGCTCGGTCAGCGCCGGCGGCGCCTCCTCCTCGGGCTCCGGCGCCTCCTTCACCGTCTCCGTGGGCGGAGCCTCCGCTTCCGGAGGCGCCTGTACGGGTTTCGGCGGCTCCGGAGCCGCTACGGGAGGCGCCTTCGCCACCGGCGCGGCGCCGGGAGCCACGAGATCCACCGTGTACACCTGGGGGGGAGCATCGCGGCGGGCCGTGCTCGGGGGCACCAGCAGCAGCATCGCCAGCAGGACGAGATGGAGGACGCCGGAGAAGCAGACCCACCACTTCAGTCGGGGGGACCCGGAGCCGTCGCTCATCCGTCGGGTGTTGCGTCTATGAAACACGACTCGCCACATCGTCCGTCGCGCATGCTCTCACTGATCGTCCGGAGGCAGCGCCATCATGCCGAGCCTCTCGATGCCGGCGTTCTTGATCTCGCCGATGGCGGCGATCACCGAGCCGTAGCGCACGTCCCGGTCCGCCCTCAGAAACACCGCCTTCCCGGTATCCAGACGCCGGATGGCTTCCAACTTCGTCCGAAGCTCGGTCGCGGTGACCTCGTTGTCGTTCAGGTAGACGCGGCCGTCCCGGGATATGGTGACGATCAGCGGATCCTCCTGCCCCTCCACCGGGACGGCCTTGGCCTGGGGCAGATTCACCTCCACTCCCTGCTGGATGATCGGCGCCGTCACCATGAAGATCACCAGAAGCACCAGCATGACGTCCACGAACGGAGTCACGTTGATGTTGGACATCGGCAACTTGTCCCGTCCCTGGTTGACCTCGGCCGCCATGGCTCAGCTTTCCTTCGTGGAACCCCTGCCTACGCCTTCTTCGTGAAATGCCGCTCCGCGATGTTGAGGAACTCCTGGGTGAAGTTCTCCATGTCGGCCGTAAGCACCCGGATTTCCTGCACGAAGTGGTTATACGCCATGAGCGCGGGGATCGCCGCCAACAAGCCCGCCGCGGTGGCGATCAGTGCCTCGGCGATGCCCGGCGCGACCGCCTGAATGGTGGACGACCGGCTTACGCTCAGGCCGAGGAACGCGTTCATGATACCCCATACCGTGCCGAAGAGGCCGATGAACGGTGTCGTGCCGGAGGTCGTCGCAAGAAAGGTCAGCGCCTGCTCCAGCTTCGTCAACTCGACCGTGGTGGCGCGCTTCATGGCCCGGGCCACGTTGTCCACGCCGCTCAGGTCCGTTGTCAGGTTGTCCGATTCCGCCGCGTTGCGGCGCGACACCCGCAGCAACTCCTCGTAACCCGCGATGAACACTTGCGCCACCGGACTGTCGGCCAACTCCCGACTCGCTTCGTGGATCGATGCCAGGTTCCGGCTCTCCCAGAAGATCTCGATGAATCGGCCCGACTGCCGCTTGGCGTTGCGTACGCGCCTGAACTTGTGAAGGATAATTCCCCAGCTCACCACCGAGAAAAGGATCAGGACATAAAGAACCGCCTGGACGACCGGTCCCGACCCCATGACCAAGTGGAGGATGCCCTGTTGCTGCATTCCCAAAGTGTCCGGCTGGACTGCAAGCTGGTAAATCGAGAAGTACGGCATCAGCATCCTGCTGCCTTGAAAAGTTATTATAATCGAAGTACGTAGTCAAATTCTGCTGATGCTCCGGAGCATTTCACAACTGGATTTGGCGGGGAAGACCGTGTTCCTCCGTGCGGACTTCAACGTTCCCCTTTCGGACGGGACCATCACCGAAACGCATCGCATCGACAGCACGCTGCCCACCATCGAGTTCCTTCTGGAACGAGGCGCGCGGGTGCTCGTCGCGGCGCACCTGGGCCGTCCCGGCGGGGTCGCCGACCCTCGGTGGAGTCTTGCCCCGGTGGCACGCTGTCTGGAGGACAGACTCGGCCGGCCGGTGCCGCTCGCGCCCGACTGCGTGGGACCCGCGGTGGGACAGTCCCTGGCGGACCCGGACGCGGCCGGCGTCGTGCTGCTGGAGAACCTCCGCTTTCACGCCGGCGAGGAGGCCAACGACCCTGCCTTCGCCGCGGCGCTCGCCGGCCCGGCCGACGTCTATGTCAACGATGCCTTCGGCGCGGCGCATCGAGCCCACGCCTCCACCGCGGGGATGGCCGCGCACTTCCGGGAAAAAGCCCCGGGGTTGCTGTTCCGGCGCGAGGTCGACTACCTTTCGCGTGTCCTGGAGGCGCCCGAGCGTCCGGTGGCGGCCATCCTGGGCGGCGCCAAGGTCTCCGACAAGATCGGCATTCTCGAGAACCTGATCCCCCGGGTGGACCTGATCCTGGTGGGCGGAGCCATGGCCTACACGTTCCTCGCCGCCCGCGGCGTCGCGGTCGGGCGCTCCCTGCTGGAGAAGGACTCCATCGGCGTGGCGCGGCAGGTCCTGGACACGGCGGCGGCTTCCGGCGTGCCCCTCCTCCTCCCCATCGACCACGTGGTCGCCGAGGATCCGACGGTGGAGGAACCGGCCGTTACCGCCGATGAGAGCGTTCCCGAGGACCGCATGGGGCTCGACATCGGGCCGAAGACCGCGGCGCTCTTCGCCGGGCGGCTCCAGGACGCGGCGGTGACGCTGTGGAACGGCCCCCTCGGCCTGTTCGAACGGGAGCCGTACCGTCACGGGACCGTGGCCTTGGCGAGGGCATTGGCGGCCTGCGCCGCCACGACCGTCATCGCCGGCGGCGACACCGTGGCGGCGGTGGGGCTCGCGGGCACCGCCGGCGCCATGACCCATCTGTCCACCGGAGGCGGCGCCGCGCTGGAGTTTCTCGAGGGGAAGACACTTCCCGGAATCCGGGCGCTGGAAGCCGGGGACCCCGCCTGAACCCGTCTCCGACCCATGGCACGCTGCACGGTCATCGCCAACTGGAAGATGCACGGGAGCCAGACCCAGGCGCGCGCTCTGGCGCGCGGCGTCCGGCAGCTCGTGGGGAACCGGTTCCGCGCCGCCGAAGTCGTCCTGGCGCCCCCCTTCACCTCCCTCGAGACCGTGCGGCGGGCGCTCGCGGGAAGCCGGTTGCGCCTGGCCGCCCAGAACCTGCACTGGCAGCCGAGCGGGGCGTTCACCGGAGAGGTGTCCGCCGACATGCTGCGCGACGCGGGGTGCAGCCACGTCATCATCGGCCACTCGGAAAGGCGCCGGTTGTTCGGTGAGACCAACCGCGACGTCGGGCGCAAGCTCGCCGCGGCCCTGGAAGCCTCCTTGAAACCGGTCCTCTGCATCGGCGAGACGCTGGAGGAGCGCCGCCGCGGCGACACGCACCGGACCCTTTCGGCCCAGCTCTCGGGCGCATTGAAGGGGTTGCCCAAAAGTGTTATTGAATTTCTGACGGTGGCTTACGAGCCGGTTTGGGCCATCGGCACAGGCCGGAACGCAACACCGGCGCAGGTGGCAGACACCCACGGGTGGATACGTCGCGCCCTGGCACGCCGCTTCGGAGCGGCATCGGCGCCGGAGATCCCGCTCCTCTACGGCGGCAGCGTCAACCCGGACAACGCCGCCGAGCTGGCGCGGGTCGCGGATGTCGACGGCGTGCTGGTGGGAGGGGCAAGCCTGGATCACCGGAGCTTCGCCGCCATCGTCAAGGCATTGTCGACAGAGGCATAGACAGGGACTTTCGACAGGGACTTTCGAGACTCGGACGACGGATTCATGATTCTCCTGGTAACCAGCGTTCATATTGTCGTTTGCCTGGGGCTCATCGTGGTGGTGCTGCTGCAAACCGGCAAGGGCACGGACATGGGCGCCGCCTTCGGCGGCGGCTCGAGCACGACGGTCTTCGGCAGCAGCGGCGCGGGCAACTTCCTCACGCGGCTGACCACGGGCATGGCGGTGGTGTTCATGCTGACCTGTCTGACGCTGGGCTACTTCTCCGAACAGGGCACGAGCACGAGCGTCTTCGACAGCGTCACGCCGCAGGCGCAGACCAGTCCGCAGCCCGCTCCGGCCGGGCAGAGCACGGAGACGCCCGCGGAGGCACCGGCTTCTCCCTGAAGACCGGCCCGCCCACAAGTGCGAGGATGGCGGAATAGGCAGACGCGCTAGCTTGAGGGGCTAGTGCCAGCAATGGCGTGGGGGTTCAAGTCCCCCTCCTCGCACCACAATCCTTCCCTCTTTCCCGACCCGGACCCGTGTCCGGCACGTCACAGGTCGCCCGCCGTTACTGCATGGTCCGGGCGATGTCGTAAAGCGATTGCACGAGGAAGACACGCAGGAACCACAGGATCAGCAGGGCTACGACAGGCGACATGTCGATGCCGCCGAACGCCATGGGGAGGGTCTGCCTCAGCCGGTACAGGACCGGATCGGTAAGGTTGCAGAGCATGCGCACAATGGGGTTGTAGGGATCGGCGTTGACCCAGGAAATCACCGCGCGCGCGATGATCACCCACACGTAAAGGGTGATCATCATGTTGAGGAGACCCGCGAGGGCCTCGATGAAATTACCCGCGAGAAACATCTTCCGTCAGCCTCGTTCGTTGTTGCCGTTGTTGCCGGCTCAGCGCCCGCTCCGCGGTCCGAACAGCGCGGTCCCGACCCGCACCAGCGTCGACCCCTCCGCCACCGCCACCTCGTAGTCGTGGGTCATCCCCATGGAAAGCTCGTCCAGCCCCACGTGGGGGAGTCCCAGATCCATGACCGCGTCGCGCAACTCCCGCAGCCGGCGAAACCAGGGCCGGCTCGCCTCCGGGTCCTCCGCCAACGGCGGCACCGTCATCAATCCCTTGACGCGGACGCGCTCGAGACGCGACACCTCGCGGAGCAAGGGAACCAAGCCCTCCTCGGAAACTCCCGACTTGGTGGCCTCTCCGGCAAGGTTCACCTCCACCATCACGTGGATGTCCCGGTCCCCGTCGCGCCCCTCCCGATCGAGGGCCTGGGCGAGCCGGAGGTTGTCGAGCGTTTCGATCACCGCGAACAGGCCGGCCGCCGCGCGCGCCTTGTTGCGCTGAAGGTGGCCGATCAGGTGCCACTCGGCGTCGTCGCCGAGGATCTCCTTCTTGGCCTGCGCTTCCTGGACATAGTTCTCGCCCACGAGGCACACTCCCGCTTCCACCGCGGCACGCACCGCCGCGGCGCTCTGGGTCTTGGCGGCGGCGAGGAGCCTGACTTCCCGCGGGTCCCTGCCGCTCCGCTCCGCCGCGGCGGCGATGCCCTCCATGACCCGTTTGCAGTTGCCGGCGATGTCCACCATGTGCCCGACCCACGCGCCTCCCCACCGTCCCCGAGGAAACCTCCGTCTCCCGGTCCACGTCCGTCTTGAGTATACCATAGCGCCGACCGGAAGGAATCGAGGCTTGCCCGGAGGGTTTCCCGGCGCGTGGCGTCACCCGCTTACGCAAGGCCGACGGGATTGCTACAATTCGCGGATCACCTTGCCATGAAGAGGAAAATGCGCATTCGTGCCGCCGCCTGGTTCCTGCTGCTCGGTCTATGGGCGCCTCTGGTGCACGCCCGGACGGGAACCGAAGCGGACTTCGCCCGTGCCTACCGGCACTTCGCCGCCGGCGAGCACGCGGCCGCGCAACCGCTGCTCCGGAAGACGCTGTCCGATGACGCCTTCGTGCTCCGGGACTACGCGCTCTACTACCTCGGGCGCATCGCCGCCGGCGCGAACCGGCACGACGACGCCCGGCGCCGTTTCACCCGGTTGCGGCAGGCGCATCCCCGCAGCGTGTGGGCCACCGAGGCGTCCTTCCAACTGATCGACCTCGACCTCGCCCAGGGACGCCACGAGGCAGCCGCGCAACGGGCCGGGAAGATCAGGAAGGGCGCGCGCGGGAAGGAGACTCAAGGCCGGGCCGCGTACAGCCTCGGACGCGCGCGCGAGGCCGCGGGCCGGAACCGGGCGGCGTATGCGCTTTACCAGGAGGCACGCCGGCGCGCGCCGCGCACTCCCTGGAGCGACCGCGCGAAGCAGCGAGTCCGGGAACTCCGCCGCAAGCACCCGCGTCAACTCGGGCTGAAGAACGGCCAGGAGATGCTGCGGGAAGCCCGACAACTCAGGCGCGAACGGGACTACGAAGCGGCGGCCGGCCTCTACCGCCGCATCCTGCGCGAAACCAACTACCGCCGGCTTTCCCTCGAAGGCCTGTCGGAGGTCTACCGGAAACTGCGCCTGCGAACGGAGGAGGAAGAGGTCCTGCGCCGGTACGTGCGGCACTATCCGCGGCGCGACCGGGCGGGAGCGGCGCTGACGCGCATCGCCACCATCCAATGGAACCGCAACGACGACGCCGAGGCGCTGAAGACGCTACGGGAGTTCATGAAGAAGCACCCCGGCCATCTTCACCGACGCTACGCCCTCTACGTGACCGGCCGCATCCACGAGTCCGCGGGGCGGCGGCAGGCGGCGGCCCGCGCCTACCGGCAGTTCTTCGCGAAGGAACACCGCTACAGCCGGTTCCGCGGCGACGCGGCGTGGCGCCTGGCATGGATGCAGTACCTGCGCTCCGACTACCGCGCGGCCCGGAAGACCTTCCGTGACATCGCCGGCAGGCGCGGCAACTTCCGGCTGGCCGCCGTCTTCTGGGAGGCGCGCACCGCGGAGCGGCTCCGGGACGGCGCCGGCGCCCGGCGGCTGTACCGCCGGGTCGTCACGAGGGACGCCGATTCCTACTACGCGATCCTTGCATCCCGGCGGCTCGCGGAACTCGGCGAAACCCTGCCCGAGCCATTCTCCCCCGAACGCCGCCGGTCCGCGACGCCCGCTCCCGCCCTGGGCGGGCGCGCCAAGCATCACCTTGCGCGCGCACGCGCGCTGGCGCGCATCGGCCTGGAGGAACTCGCGCATGCCGAGCTGGCCCGGGTGCGGCGGCATTCCAAGCGCACCGCCGGCCTCAGGCTGTTGCTCATGCGGGAGTACGCCAGCGCCCACGCCTATTACCCCAGCCTCTCGCTCGCCACGGAAGCGCCGCCGTCCGCCGAGACGCTCCGGTTCCGGTATCCCCTGGCCTACTGGGACGCGGTGCGGCGGAACGCGGCCGAGAACGGTGTCGACCCCTACCTCGTCCTGTCGCTGATGCGGCGGGAGAGCCTGTTCAAACCGCGCGCCGTTTCCCAGGCCCAGGCCATGGGCCTCATGCAACTGCTTCACGAAACCGCGCGCAAGGAGGCGTCGAAGATGGGTCTGCCGGAGCCGGAGGCGCCCCGACTCTTCGACCCCGAACTGAACATCAGGCTCGGCGTGCACCACCTCAAGGGGCTGCTCGAACACTACGGCGGCAGCCGGGCCAAGGCGCTGGCGGCCTACAACGCCGGCAAGGAGGCCGTTGCGCGCTGGACGCGCGACCTCGGCGCCGCCGGCGACGAAGAGTTCATCGAGCGGATCTCGTACGGGGAGACGCGCCGCTACGTGAAGGCCGTGCTGCGCAATTACCACGCCTACCGCACCCTGTACGGCGACGCGCCGCCCGCGGACCGTTCCTAGTGTCCTGTCCGGACCAGACACCACACCAGCCGGTCGATCCTCACGTACACCCTGGTGTCCCGCGTTGGACAAATCCCCGCGGTTCTCTATATTGGCCCGATGAACCCGGAACCCAAGGAAATCATCTCCGCCGAGGACCGCACCACGTGGGCCGTCACCGGCCCGGCGATCCTGACCCCGCGGGAGCGCGCGTCGGACCACGCCGCCGCCAGCATGGTTCGCACGCTGTTCGACCGCCCGCGCTGGCTCGAGCCCTGCCACCTCTACGACGAAAGGGGCTCGCTCCTGTTCGAGGACATCTGCGAGTTGCCGGAGTACTACCCCACCCGCACCGAAGCGGCGATCCTCGAACGCGAGGCCGGCGCGCTCATGCGCCTGGCGCCGGTGGAGTGCATCGTGGAACTGGGCGCCGGCTTCTCGAAGAAGACCGTGCATCTGCTGAAGGCCCTCACCAACGCCCGCGGCCGCGGCACCTTCGCCCCGGTGGACGTGAGCAACACCGCGCTCATGGCGTCCAAGCGCATGGCCGAGGAGCTGTTCCCGGAGCTGGCCTTCACCGGGCTCGAGGCCCGCTTCGAGGACGCCATCACCAGCATCACCCGTGAGATCCCCAAGCTGGTGGTGTTCCTGGGCAGCACCATCGGCAACTTCACCCGCACCGACATGCTGCACTTCTTCAGCCACCTCACCGAGAACATGGGACCTGAAGACTACCTCTTGCTGGGGGTGGACCGGATCAAGGACCCGGCCATCATCGAACCCGCCTACGACGACTCCCGCGGCGTCACCGCCGCCTTCATCCTGAACGGTTTCCACAACGTCAACCGCGTCACCGGCGCCGACTTCCAGACGGACAAGATCGCCTTCCGCAGCCGCTACAACCGGGAGCGCGCCCAGGTGGAGATGTGCGGCATCGCCCGGGAAACCCACCGGGTGGAGTTCCCGCGCCAGTCCGCGTCCTTCGTCTGGGAGGAGGACGAAGCGATCCTGGTGGAGACCAGCCGCAAGTTCGACCCGGAGGACCTGCAGGTGCAGCTTCGCTGCTTCGGGCTCGAGACCCTGGGCCACTGGACCGACCCGGAACAGTGGTTCTCGTTGCTCCTGTTCCGGCGCAATGCGCCCTCCGCGGAGTCGCCATGATGAAGAGAGTCCCGGACAAGACGCCGGCCTACGATCTCAGGGACGCACGTTTCTGGGACGAGCAGGACCTGCGCTCGGAGGTGGAGCGGGTCTTCCACCTGTGCGCCGAGTGCCGGCTGTGCGTGAAGTTCTGCGGCAGCTTCCCCAAGCTCTTCGACGCCATCGACTCCTACTGCACCGAGGAAGAGTTCGCGGAAGTAGACTCCACCAAGCTCAAGGCCGAGGACGTGGACGAGGTGGTGGACCTGTGCTTCCAGTGCAAGCTGTGCAACATCAACTGCCCCTACACCCCGGGCGACCACGACTGGGCCATCGACTTTCCGCGGCTCATGGCGCGGGCCAAGGCACAGCACGTGAAGAAGCACGGGGTCCCGTTCACGGACCGCATGCTGGCGAAACCGGACCTCGTGGGCAAGCTGGGCTCCGCCACCGCGCCCATGGCCAACTGGGCCAACGAGAACCGCGTGCACCGGCTGTTCATGCAGGGCGCCCTGGGCGTGCACAAGGACAAGAAGCTGCCGCCGTTCGCGTGGAAGACCTTCGCCTCCCGCTACCGTGACGCGTACAAGGCGCCCGCGGGCGAGCCCGTGGCCAAGGTGGCCTACTTCGCCACCTGCTTCGTCAACTACAACGAGCCGGGCATCGGCACGGACCTGCTGGAGGTCATGGCGCGCAACAACGTGGACGTGGTGCTCGCCTACCGGGAATGCTGCGGCATGCCGGCATGGCACAACGGCGACCTGGACGAGGCCACGGCCCAGGCGCGGCGGAACGTGGAGCTGCTGGCGCCCTTGGTGGCCGAGGGACGGACCATCGTCGCCACCAACCCCACCTGCTCGCTGACCATGAGCGACGAGTACCCGCGCCTGCTGGACACCCGGGAAGCGCGGGACGTGGCCGCGAACACCACCGACCCCACGGCGTTCCTGGCCTCCCTCCACGCCGAGGGCAAGCTCAACCGCGACTTCAAGACCGGCCCCGGCAAGGTCGCCTACCACATGCCCTGCCACCTGCGCGCGCAGCGGCTGGGCAACCGCACCAGCACGCTGCTGTCCCTGCTGCCGGGTACCGAGGTCCGGACCATCCAGGCCTGCTCGGGGCACGACGGCACCTGGGCCATGAAGCGAAAGAACTTCGAGGCCTCCATGCGCTGGGGGCGGCAGGCATTCCGCGGCATCGACGAGTCCGACGCCGCGGTGGCGTGCTCCGACTGCCCGCTGGCCGCCATCCAGATCGAGCAGGCCACCGGCAAGCACCCGCTCAACCCCATGCAGATCCTGGCGAAGAGCTACCGAGGGGAGGAAGACTGGTAGCCGTGGTCCCGGCACTCATCACGCGCTGAGGCGCTGAGCATGCTCCCGGAGCACACGGTTGATCTCGGTCCGGTACCCGCGTCCTCCTGGGGCGTTTGCCCTGAACCATGCCAACACGTCGGCATCCAATCTCAGGGTGATCTGTTGTTTCACCGGCCGGTAGAGCATGCCGCGCCTGGCACCGGACCAGTCGAGAATCTCGGGTATGTCGGTTGTGTCGATCTTCTCCTCCGGAAGGTCCGCAAGTGCTTTGATCTCCGCCTTTTGCTCCTTCTCAGGTGCTCTGGAAGTCCCACCATGAGCGCCCACGAGACGGCTCGGAAGAAGAAACCTCAAGCCTACCTCAGGCAGAGGGTCGGGTCGGTGAGCGGCCCTGAGGACTGTTCAACCGTACCGGACCAATCGGGTCCCGGTACACCGGCCGTCTCGACACCGGTGGATAAGCCATGTACCCTTGACGTACATCATCAGGGTTGTCATCTTGACAGGGGATGATCCTTGGGTATCGGGACAGAAGGACGCGGGCGTTTGCCGAAGGGCGGTCAGTCGCGGTCTTCCGGAGCTTCGAAAACCAGGCAGCAAGACGGCTGGCCATCCTGAACGCCGCGCCTTCGCTCGATACCCTGCGGTCCTTGCCGGGAAACCACCTCGAAGCCCTTCGGGGTGACAGTAAGGGCCAATACTCCATTCGCATCAATCGGCAGTGGAGACTGTGTTTCGAGTGGCCAGACGGACAGGCAGGACCGGACAACGTTGAGATCGTCGACTACCACCGATGAGAAGGAGGAGATCGGCATGTTCATGAGAGCTGTCCATCCCGGTGAGGTCCTGAAGGGCGAGCTGGAAGAACTGGGTATCACCCCGACGGAGTTGGCCCGGCAGATTGAGGTGCCCGCTAACCGGCTGAGCCTGATCATCGCCGGCAAGCGTTCGGTCACCGGCGACACCGCGCTACGCTTGGGCCACTGGTTCGATGTCGATCCTCAATTTTGGCTTAACCTTCAGGCCCAGTACGACCTGGTACAGGCCGATAGGGAAACGGGTGCCCAGATCCGCCATCTGCCGACCAGGCCGGGTGTTTTGGGAAAGGGCGCCGCTCCGGGGATTGCATGACTCTAGAGAGGGAGCAGGGATGCGGCGCGGCCGAAACCGACCGGTATTTCCGTATTATCGGTATCGTAAGCGCGTACCTGAGTATAGGTGCTGTCGAATGACGGGCAGGTTTGAAACCCGCCCGCGCCGGCGACCGACGGAATCTGCGAGGATGCCCCATGAACATCACCCTGGTCATCGAGGAACGCACGCCCTTTGCCGAAGGAGCCGACTTCGGCACCGTGGGCGCATATGAACGGATCAAGGGACGGGCGTGTTTCACCATCGACCCGGACCATCCGGCCAACCGGAAGATCGTGGACCTGTCGCTGGCGCCCGCCGGCGACGGCGGCCTGGTGGAGTACTCGACGGAGTTCTTCATCATCAAGCCCGTGGACATGAGCCGCGGCAACCGCCGGCTGCTCTACGACGTCAACAACCGCGGCAACAAGCGCGCGCTTCAGTTCTTCAACGACGCCCCGCCCAACAACGATCCGCGCGCGACGGAAGACGCCGGCCACGGCTTCCTGATGCGCCGGGGCTACACGGTGGTGTGGTGCGGCTGGCAGGGCGACCTGCTCCCGGGAGACGGGCGCCTGACCATGGACCTGCCCGTGGCCGCCGGACCCGACGCGCCGGTCATGGGACCCCTGCGGGCCGAGTACATCGTCGAGCAGCCCGGAGTGACCACCGTATCCCTGGGCGGACACGACTACATCCGGCCCTGTCCCGCGGTGGACCTGAACACGCAGCGGGCGAGCCTCACGTGCCGGCGGTTGCAGCAGGACCCGCGCGAGCCCGTACCGCCAGGCGACTGGCGGTTCGCCGCCGCAGACGCGGACGGCAACGTTTGGCCGTCGGACACGAGCTGCCACCTGCCCGGGGGCTTCCGGCCCGGCTGGATCTATGAACTGGTCTACACCGCCAGGGACCCGCTGGTCCTGGGGCTCGGCTTTGCCGCCGTGCGCGACCTCATCGACTTCCTGCGCCATGACGACGAGGACGACGCCGGGCAGGCCAATCCGTTGCGCGAAGGGTCGCCGGGGATCGAGAAAGCCTATGGCTGGGGGCGCTCCCAGAGCGGGCGCTTCCTGCGCGGGTTCGTCTACGAGGGTTTCAACGTGTCGGACGGCGACCGGCGCATCTTCGACGGCATCTTCTCCCACGTGGCCGGAGGCGGACGGCTCCGACTCAACTACCGCTTCGCCCAGCCCGACCGCTATCCACGCCAGCACGAGGACCACCTCTATCCGTCGGAGGAGTTCCCGTTCGCCTACGGCCGCACCCAGGACCCGTTT
Source organism: uncultured Syntrophobacterales bacterium (assembly GCA_964519455.1). GTDB lineage: Bacteria > Desulfobacterota > Binatia > UBA9968 > JAJDTQ01 > JAJDTQ01. The sequence continues at coordinate 70,473 of CAZFIU010000001.1, read as the reverse complement.
ACCGGAGAACAGGACGCCGTATTGAAGCGGCCGGAGACGGACCCCCGGGTGATTCACACGCAGACCGCCACCGAGTACTGGCAGCGGCGCGGCTCCCTGGTGCACACGGACCCCGGCGGCAACGACCTCCCGGAGCACGAAAACACGCGGGTCTACCTGCTGTCGTCCCTGCAGCACAACGACGCGGCCGCCGCCCTGGAAGGCGGGGTGCCGCGATATCCGCTGAACCCGCTGCCCGCCAATCCGGTGCTCCGCGCCCTGCTGAGCGACCTGGACGAGTGGGTGACGGACGGCGTGGCGCCCCCCGACAGCCGCGTGCCGCGGCGCTCCGACGGCGACCTCATCAACGGCGAGGCGTTTCGAAACGGCTTCCCGGCGGTGCCGGGATGCGCCTGCCCCGAACCCCACGCGATGCACCCCGTGGACCGCGGAGCGGATTTCGCCAACGGCATAATCGCGAGCGAGCCGCCGCGGGAAGACCTGACCCGCGAGTATCCGGTGCTGGTTCCCGCGGTGGACGCCGACGGCAACGAGAGCGCGGGAGTCCGGGTGCCGGAGGTGACCGCGCCCCTGGCCACCTACACGGGCTGGAACCTGCGCAAGGACTCGGAAGCGATGGCGGGCATCGTCGGCAGCGCCCTGCCCTTCGCCGTGACCGAGCGGGCGCGTGCCGCGAAGAAAGACCCGCGCCCTTCCATCGAGGCACGCTATCCCTCGCGGGAGGCTTATCTGGGCGAGGTGCGCGCCGCCGCCGAGGAACTCACGGAGCAGCGCCTGCTGCTGGCCGAGGACGTGGAGCGCTGCGTGGCGCTGGCGGGGAAACGCTGGGACGCGCGGCGGGGGAACGGGTCGGGGGACGCATAGTGATCGCCGTTCGTTCCGAGCCCTTCGACAAGGCCTGTCCTGAGCCTGTCGAAGGGCTCGGGACAGGCTGCGCGAAGCGAAGTCGAAGGACAGCCCACTTCCCCCCGGACAGACTCCCGGTTGACTCATTCCATCAGGCCGTTGTCCCGCAAGAACTCCATGACGAAGGCGTCGAATCCCGCGGGATCCTCGATGCAGCACGCGTGACCCGTCCCCGGCAGCACCCGGTGCACCGCCCCCGGCGTCAGCGACGCGGTCTTCCGGCCGCCTTCGAGGGACATGTCGTGCTCGCCGTTGATGACCAGCGTGGGAACCTTCATCTCGGAGAGTCGCGGCGTCATGTCGGTGCCGGCGCGGGCGCGGAAGATCTGGGCGATGGACTTGCCCGAAAGCCACGGATTGCGCTCCAGGAAGACATCCAGCAGGTACTGGCCGAGCCGGGTGCTCTCGAAGCCCGGCGCCACCAGCTCCTTGATGTGCTTCTCGTGATAGGTCGTCACGTCGTCCGTGTAGCCCTCGATGCGGTCGCCGGTGCGCCCTCCCCCACCGCTGCTCCCGCCTACCAGGATCACGGCCCGGAACATCTCCGGGCGGTCGAGGCCCAGGAGCAGCGCGATGCCCGAGCCGACGCTGACGCCGCCGATGATCGCTTCCGTGACGCCCTCCGCCCGGCAAACGGCCAGCACGTCGCCCGCCATGTCGCCCAGCGAGAACGGTGTCTCCGGCTTGTCCGACCGACCGTAGCCGCGGATGTCCAGCGATATCACCCGGAAGTACGTGGAGAAGTGTGCCACCTGGTACATCAGCAGGTTGTGGTCGAACGGGTTGGCGTGCACCCAGATGAAAGGCAACCCCTCTCCGGACACCTCGTAGTAGATGCGGACACTGTCGGAATCGGCATAGGGCATGGGAGACCTCGACTCGGAGCGCGAGCGCGTTATGTGGAATGACGACATCGGAGGTTTCGGCGTTCGCGTCCACCCCGGCGGCTGAAGGGTTACCTCGTCAAGTACCGTCACGAGGGACCAGCCGTCAAGGCCACCATCAGACCGCACGCACCCCTCACCCCGGCAGCGGTGCTGGCGCGCACCGGAGATCGTCAACCGGACCGATCCATCCAAATCATGCTATAAAGGTCCCATGACGACTGCCGAAAGCGTCCGGCTCGACAAGTGGCTGTGGGCGGCGCGCTTCTTCAAGACGCGCTCGCTCGCGGCCGACGCCGCCCAGGGCGGAAAGGTCCACGTCCGCGGCGACCGCGCCAAGCCGGCCCGGCCGGTTCGCGTCGGCGATCGGTTGCAGATCCGGCGTGGCTCCTGTGAATGGGTGGTCACGGTAAAGGGTCTGTCAACGAGGCGCGGCCCGGCCGAGGAGGCCGCGCTGCTCTACGAAGAGACCGAAGAAAGCGTGCGCAACCGGGACGCCGCGCGCGCCCGGATCCAGACCGCCCCGTTCCGGGAGCGCGGCGGACGGCCCACCAAGAAGGACCGCCGGGACCGAGTGCGTTTCGCGCGTGAGGATTGACGCCCATCCATCTACCGAACGCGCTTCTCTGCCGCACTTTCCCGAAATCGGACCCTGTCCGCGGGAGGAACAACAGCATGGCTTCTTTCGAGGTGAAGGTTTACCGGATTCAGGTCGAGGAACATCCGAACGCGGACGCCCTGGAGCTGGCCCGCGTAGGCGGGTACGTGAGCCTTGTCAAGAAGGACTCTTTCTCGACCGGAGATCTGGCGGTTTACATTCCCGAGGCGTCCATCGTTCCCGAGGACGTGATTCAGGAACTCGGGCTTGAGGGCCGCCTGGCCGGGAAGGCGAAGAACCGGGTCAAGGCGATCCGGCTTCGCGGCGTCCTGTCCCAGGGCCTGATCTACCCCGTGACGGGGAACCGCCTCCACGGGATCTCCGTGAACGAGGGCGACGACGTGATGGAGGCTCTCGGCGTGGAGAAGTGGGAGCCTCCGATCCCGGTCCACTTGTCCGGCAAGGTGCAGAATTCTCATGGGGCGACGCTTCACTACGACATCGAGGACATCAAGAAGCACCCGGAGGTCTTCAAGGCCGGGGAAGAGGTGGAAGTCACGGAGAAGATGCACGGGACCTGGTGCTGTCTCGGCTGGAATCGCGAACGCGGTCCGATCGTGGCGTCGAAGGGGTTGTCCTCCCAAGGGTTGTCCTTCCAGGTCGAGGACCCGGACAATGCGGACAACCTGTACGTGCGAACGTGGAAGAAGTACGGCGACGTCGTAAGGCAGCGGGCAGAGGACCTCGGCCGGTCGGTGTACGTACTGGGAGAGATCTTCGGACGTTCGGTCCAGGACCTTCGATACGGCGAGAAGGCGCAGGCGTTCGCCGTCTTCGACGTGTACATCGGAGACCCCGGTTCCGGCAGGTATCTGACCTGGTCCGAGGTGTTGGAGTTCGCGGGCGAAGATTTCCCGACGGTTCCGGCCCTGTATCGGGGACCGTTCGATGAAGGACTTGTCCCCGAGTGGACCACCGGCAAGACTCTGTGGGGGGACGGGGTGGACCAGATTCGAGAGGGCGTCGTGATTCGGGATTGCGCTGAAGGCCGGGATTTCGAGATCGGCCGGCGGATCCTCAAGAGCGTTTCCGAGGGTTATCTCCTGCGAAAGGGGGGAACGGAGTTCAACTAACACCAGGAGTCAGCGTCGCGGGAAGGAGGCTCGCTCCCCGCGCTGAAGTTGCGCACGCCTGTGAAGGTCAATTCAGAATCCGGCGCGCCAGTTCCCGGGCTTCGTCGCGGGTGTCGACGATCCGGGCGCGGCCGGCGTCGGAGGATCAGGTTGGTTCTTACATGTGGGTAAAAATACCGCTATAATACCCACATGTATGAACGTGCTCTTGTTTCCCGGCTGACGAAGACACGCAGGAGCATTCTGCTCCTCGGCCCCCGGCAGGTGGGTAAGTCCACGCTGCTGACGTCTCTCAAGCCTGACATCTCCCTCAACCTTGCAAGCCCCGCCGTCTTTCACGACTACGTGACGCAACCGGAACGGTTGGAGTCCGAACTACGGGCGGCCGGCCCTGGTGTCCGCACCGTCATGATCGACGAGGTGCAGCGAGTTCCTGCGCTATTGGACGCGGTGCAGACCCTGGTGGATGAACGGCGCGGCCGCTTCCGCTTTCTGCTGTCGGGTTCGAGCGCGAGGAAGCTTCGCCGCGGGCAGGCGAATCTGCTGCCTGGGCGGGTGCATTTGCATTACTTGCATCCGCTGCTCGCGCGTGAGCTGGGCCGTGATTTCGATCTCGAACGGGTGCTCGCCCACGGCACCCTGCCCGGCATTTATGCCGAACCGGACCAGACCGTGCGGGCGCAGGACCTGCGCGCCTACGTTGACGCCTATTTGCGTGAAGAGATCCAGGCAGAGGCGCTGGTCCGGAATCTCGGCGGATATGCCCGTCTGCTGGACCTCACGGCCGCGGCTTCCGGCACCATCCTCAACCTGAATGCTCTGAGCCAAGACGCCGGTATCGGTTACGAAACGGCGCGGCGTTACATGGAAGTTCTCGAGGACACGCTCCTCGTGTTCCGTATCCCGGCCTGGAGTGGGTCGGATCGGGCGAGCCTGCTTGGCCATCCGAAGATCTATTTCTTCGATGTCGGGGTGCGGAACGCGTTGTTGAGACGGCCTTTGGATCGTTGTCTGGAGGACGAACGGGGGCTCCTGTTGGAGCACTTCATTGCCCACGAGTTATTTCGCCGGGTGGGAACACTCTGGCCCGAACTCGCTCTGTCGCACTACCGCACCCGGCACGGATCGGAGGTCGACTTCGTGATGGAGATCGGTCGCGAACTGTGGGCGATCGAGGTCAAATCATCGCGGCGGGTATCCCGGAGCATGTTGCGAGGGTTGCGGGCCTTCGCCGAGAGAGCAGGCCGTGTCCACCGCTCCATCGTGGTGTTCCTGGGACCGCGCCGGCAACGGATAGAGGAAGTCGAGGTCTTGCCGGTGATGGACTTCCTGGACGAGATGCCATCCTGACTCGCGTCGCGGGCACCTTCACCCCGACCCTCTCCCTGAGGGAGAGGGGTTGGAACCCCTACATCCCCTCCAGCAGCACCGTGCGGATCATCGAGATGGCGTTGAGGCTCATGCGGGTGCGGTCGGGGCCGCCGCGACCGCCGAGGTTGTAGGTGCGGGTCTGGAACTTCTCGCCGTCGGTCACCGAGATGCAGGTCTGACCCCTGGCGAGGTTGACCGCGGTGTCGCCCGGGTTCTCCACCGCGTGGAGCGCCAGGCCCAGGTCGCTGCCGGCCTGCCGCCGGATGGTCCAGGCCAGTTCCTCGGTAAGCGGCTCGGGCTGGTCCAGCAGCGCTTCGGCTTCGTCCGGCCGGCGTGAGTTCGCCAGCAGCCTGCGCGTCCCCCGCTCCCCCGGCGCCACCATGCCCTCCACGAAGTGCTCCTTGCTGGCGCGCTGCAGGCGGTCGGCCACGAGGCCCGCGGTCATGTCCTCGAACACGGCCACGCTGCAGTCCTTTTCCCGGAGCAGCCGGCCCACCGCGTCCTCCATGGTCTCTTCGTCCACGGCAAAGATGTGGGTCGTCAGGAGCTCCCGTACCTGCGCCTCCACCGGCGCGATGAGCTCCATGGCCGCTTCGCGGCTCGACGCCTTGGCGGTGATGCGCACGTCCACCTGTCCGGGATGAGCGAGCACCCCCACCGTGGGGTTGCTCGAGTTGGCGATGAGGTGGCCGATCTCGTGGTCCACCGAGCTTTCGCCCATGTCGGTGACCTTGAGCACCCGGTAGGTGATGGTCTCGGAAAGGTCCCACTTGCGCCGCGCGTAGGGGGTCACCTCGTTCTCGAAGAGCCACTTCATCTCGTGCGGCACCCCCGGCAGCGCGAAGACGACGCCCTTCTCGTGCTCGACGATGAACGAGGGCGCGGTGCCGTTGGGGTTCTCCACCGGGATGGCACCCTCGGGAATGTCGGCCTGACGCTCGTTGTTGGGGGTCATGATCATGCCGCGCCGGCGGAAACGCGTATCGATCTGGTCCAGCAGACCCGGGTCCCGCACGAGCTTGCGACCGCACACCTCGGCGATGATCTCCCGTGTGAGGTCGTCCTGGGTCGGTCCGAGCCCGCCGCTGGTGATGACGAAGTCCGCCCGGTCCAGCGCCCGGCCGATGACCTCCTTCATGCGCCCGGGGTTGTCGCCCACGATGGTCTTGAAGAAGAGGTTGACTCCGAGGTCCGACAAGCGCTGGGCCATCCACGCGGAGTTGGTGTCCACGATCTGACCCAGCAGCAATTCCGATCCGATGGCAACGATTTCAGCGTTGGGCACGATGGACTCCTGTTCCGTGTTTGTTGAGGACTACGTGCCAGAACCCGGCACGGGTTGGCAAGGGCGCCGACGTTCGTCATCCGCGCCCCTCCAGGCCGTGTCAAAGCTCCGCTTGGAAAAGGACCGTCACCAACGCCCCGTACCGTCATTCCCGCGGAAAGCGGGAATGACGATTCAGGGGGCTGTTGCCTCTCTTGAATGGCATTTTGACGGTT
>CAZFIU010000001.1:14706-63981 GCA_964519455.1 uncultured Syntrophobacterales bacterium | reverse complement strand
GCGGGAATGACGATTCAGGGGGCTGTTGCCTCTCTTGAATGGCATTTTGACGGTTCGAGGGGAATGTACCTCGTGAGTCTTGACACCGCCTGTTTCGCGGGAATGGCGTGGGGTTACGCCAACGGTTCTTTGGGCTCGTACTGGCGCTACTCCGCACCAGCCGCGGGCACGGCCTCGGCGGGGACCTCGTCCGGCGCCCGGCGCCGCACCTTCGCGAGCACGTCCAACCACAGGGAATACAGCGTGGGCGTGAGCACGAGCGTAAACAGCGTGGAGACCGCCAACCCGCCCAGCACGGCGGAGCCCAGGCCGCGGTAGAGTTCGGAGCCGGCGCCGCGGGAGAGCACCAGGGGCAGCATGCCGAACACGGTGGTGGCGGTGGTCATGAAGATGGGGCGGATGCGCGTGCGCACGCTGGCCAGGAGGGCGGCCTGGGGCTCTTCCCCGGCGCGGACGAAGTTGAGGGTCTGGTGCACGATGAGGATGGCGTTGTTCACCACGATGCCGGTCAGGATGATGAACCCCAGCATGGTGACGGTGTCCATCTTGATGGTGGGCTCGGTGGCGTGCCCGAGGCTTACGGCGAGGACGCCGCCGGTGGCCGCCAGGGGCACGCTGAACATGATGATCAGCGGGTAGCTCCAGGATTCGAAGAGAGAACACATCACCAGGTAGACCACCACCACGGCCAGCAGGAACGTCCACTTGAAGGCGTCCCAAGTCTCCGCCAGCTTCTGCGCCTGGCCGCTGGCCGCGATGGAGTAGCCCAGAGGCAAGGTGCGCCGCACCTCGTCCACCGCGCCTTGCTCCACCGCCCGGACCGCTTCCTCCAGCGGAAGCGCGTGGTGCATGTTCACGTTCAGCTTGATGGCGCGGTCGAGGTCCACGTGCTCCACCTTGGTGGGGCCGTCGGCGGGGCGGATCTCGGCGATGTCCGCGAGCTGCACCAGCCGCCCCGAGCCGCTGGAGAGCATGAGTGCGCCCAGGTCCTGGGTATGCGCCATGTCTCCGCGCGCCCCCTTGAGGATGATGTCGATCTCCTTGCCGCGCTCGCGAAAGCGTCCGGCGCGGGTGCCCTCCACCGCGGTCTCGATGACGTCGCCCACTTCGGAGGCGCGCAGGCCCAGGGCCGAGACGCGGTCGCGGTCCAGGTGTACGCGGATCTCGGGGTTGCCCCACTCGAAGGAAGAGTTGACGAAGTTCACCCCCTCGATCCCGCGAATGCGCCCTTCGAGGCCGCGGGCGATGTTCCGGATGGCACGGAGATCGTCGCCCTTCACGTCGAGGGCCACGTTGTTGCCGCCGATGAACCCGCCGCGCTGGCGGAACAGCGCGGCTTGGGTGATGAACACCGCCTGGGTCCCGGGAATGCCGCCCACGGCGCGGCGCATGCTCGCCACCACCCGGCGCATGCCGTTCAGGTCGGTGTAGGGTTCCTTGACGATGGCCCCCATGATGGGCGTGTCCAGGCGGATGACGGCGAACATGCCCTCGATCTCGGGGATGGCGCGGACGCGCGACTCGATCTCCTTGATGATCGATTCCTTCTGGTCCGTGTTGAAACCCGGAGGCATCTTCACCACGCCGAAGATGAAGTTGCGGTTCCCCCGCGGGAGATAGTCCAGCGGCGGCGCGAACCACCAGGCCAGTGCCACCGATCCGCCGACGATGAACAGCACCACCGCCACCCGCCGCACCGCGCCGCGCTGGAGCCAGGCCAGCAGTCCCAGCACCATCCGCGAGAAAGCGGACCCGCCGCGGTCCAGCACGGACATGAGCACGCGCAGGCGCCGGAAACGCGCGCGCGGCCGTTCCGGAAGGACGTGGGCCGAGAGCATGGGCACGACGGTGAGGGCCACCACCAGGGACAGCGCCACCGCCACGGACACGGCCAGGGCGATGTCCCGGAAGAGCTGCCCGGCTTCCTGCCGGACGAACAGCACGGGGACGAACACGGCCACGGTGGTGAGGGTCGACGCCAGGATGGCGCCGCCCACTTCCCGCGCGCCGTCCAGGGCCGCGCGCACCCGGCCCTTGCCCATGTCGCGGTGGCGGAACACGTTCTCCAGCACCACCACGGCGTTGTCCACCACCATGCCGGTGGCGAAGGCGAGGCCGGCCAGCATGATGACGTTGAGCGAGGAGCCGACGGCGTTGAGGACCACGAACGTCGTGACGATGGACACGGGAATCGCCACCGCCACCACGATGATGCTGGCGGGGCTGCGCAGGAACAGCAGCAACACCAGCACCGCCAGGGCCACGGCGAAGTAGATGTTGCGGGTCACCAGGTCGATGGAGTCGTGGATGTAGTCGGTCTCGTCGTAGACCATCCTCAGGTGGATGCCCTTCTCGCCGTAGCGCTGCTGCAACCGGCTCAGAGTCTCCCGGACGCCTTGCATGACCTCCATGGTGTTGGCGCCGGAACGGCGCAGCACGCCCATGCCGAGGGCGGGCTTGCCGTTGATGCGCACGGCGAAGTCCCGGTCCTCGTGGCCGAAGGAGACGGCGGCCACGTCGCGCACGTACACCGGTCCCTGGACGTCGTGCCGCACCACCACGTCGGCGATGTGATGCAGTTCCTCGAACTGGCCAAGGGTGCGCACCACGTGGCGGCGTTTGCCCTCGCTCAGGTCACCGCCCTTGACGTTGCGGTTCTCGCGGGTAATGGCCTGCCGGACATCGGCCACCGTGATGCCGCGGGCCGCCATGGCTTGGGGGTCCAGCGTCACGTGCACCTGGCGGTCCCGGCCGCCGAAGCGCCACACCGCGCCGACCCCGGGGACCCGTTCCATCTGCGGCACGATGACGTCCTTCAACTCCTCCCACACTTCGTTGAGGTCCCGCTCCGTGTCCACCATGATCCACGAGATCGGGCTCTCCTCGTCGGTGTTGACCGCGCGGATGCGCGACTCGCCCACGTCCGGCGGCAGGTCCCGTACCGTGTCGAGCTTCTCGGACACGCCCAGGCGCGCGATGTCCTTGTTGGTGCCCCAGTCGAAGCTGAGGACCACCCGCGACCGGCCCTCGATGGAGCTGGAGGAGACCTGCTTGAGCCGCTCCACCGCATTGAGCCGCTCCTCCAGGCGATCCGTCACCTCGCGCTCCACTTCCAGGGGACCGGCGCCGCTGTATTCCGTCTCCACGGTGATCTCGGGCCGGTCCACGGTGGGGATCATCTGCACCGGCAGGCGGAACAGCGCGATGGTCCCGAACAGCACCGCCAGGATGATCCCGACGGTCACCGAGACCGGATTGCGCACGCAGAACTCAACGATTCCCATCACGCCTCGAGTCGGGGGCGCCGCCCGGTGCGCCCGGCCGCGCCCCCGGCCTTGCTCCAGCACCGGGGCCGCCGGGCCTCGCTCCCGGTCTCCCCCCGAACCTTCTTCCACCCGGCCCTCCTCCGGGTCTTTCCCCCGGTCCGCCGCCATTGCCTAGCTGCACCTTGGCGCCGTCCCGCAGCACCTCGTTGCCCAGCGTCACCACCTGCTGGCCGGGCTGGAGATCGCCGCCGGCGATCTCCAGCAGCGCGCGGTAGCCGCGCCCGGTGCGGACCTTCACGGCCTTCGCCTGCCCGTTGGACACCACGAAGACCAACTCATCCGGGCCGCGCCGCACCACGGCGTCCTTGGGCACGAGCACGCTGGGCTCGCCGCTCGCCACGATCACCGTGACGCGCGCCAGCATGCCGGCCTTGAGCCGCCCGCGCGCGTTGGCGAGCCGGACCTTCACCGGGAAGCTGCGGCTGCGCGTGTCCGCCTGCGGGATGATGCGCGCGACTTCCCCCGTGAAGACCTCTCCGGGGAAGGCGTCCAGCGTCGCCCTGGCCCGAAGGCCCGTGCGCAGCCGCGCGATCTTGCGCTCCCCCACCGGGCCGGCGGCGAACACCGGGTCGAGATCCACCAGGTCCGCCACCGGCGCTCCCGCGTTTACCCAGTCGCCCACGTCCACGTGCTTCCTGACGATGAAACCGGAAATGGGCGCGAGCAGCGTGCTCTTCTCGATCTCGTAGGAAACCGCGTCCATGCGCGCCCGCGCCTCGTCATGCTCGGCCTCGGCCATGGCGATGTCCTCGGCCCGGGCACCGGAGCGGGTGAGCTTCAGAGCGGCCCGGGCGCTGCCGTACTTCTCCCGCGCCGCGAGGTAGTCGCTCTCCGCCTTCTGCAACGCCGCCAGGCTCACGAGCTGGTCGTCGTAGAGCTGCCTGGCGCGTTCGAAGTCGCGCCGGGCGCGTTCCAGCAGCGCTTCCTGCTCCTTGGCCGCGGCGAGCCGCTGGGCCACCTCCTCGGAACGGGACCCCTCCTGCACCTTCTCCCACTGCTTCTTCGCCCGCGCCACCGCGGCCGCGCGTTCGCGCAAGGCGATCTCGCGCCGCCCCCGGTCCACTTGCAGCAGGACGGTCTTGCCCGCGGTCACGGCGTCGCCTTCGCGGAAGTCCGCCGCCGCCACCCGGCCCGCCACCACCGACGCCACCGTGGTGGCGACGTTGGCCTCGAGGGTGCCGATGAAGGAAACCTCTTCCGGGATCGCCTTCGATTCCACCGCCGCCGTCTTCACCGCCACCGGGCGCGGACCCCAGCCTTGCGGCCACGCTTCGGCGGCGAACAGGAAGAATGCCGCCAAGAGGCACCCGGCCGGGAGGACCGGCCGCGCCACGACCGACGGGAAATGGAGGTACATGATTTCTTGTCTAAACGGTCCGGTTTGGAGACACAACTCAACCTGATTGGACGACGCGGGGTTCCATCCACCGGCGCGCGTCCCGCGCGCCTTCGAGAATAGGGCTTTTGCCGGAGCGGGGCAACCGCGCCGCTCTGGACTTCTCCACCCCGAACCATTACGTTTCCTCTTCTTCTCGACAGCCGCCGCCGATGCCGTTCCTCTGTCGGTGAACCTTCACATGTGCACGTGGTGAGGCAGTTCCTCTCGGATGGGCGGAGTGCGGACGTCGTGTCGGCGGAAGGATGATCTACGGCGGATGAATACCGTGGAAGAACGTTTCGACGTGATCGTCGCCGGCGGCGGCAGCGCGGGAGTGGGCGCCGCGGTGGGCAGCGCGAGAAGCGGCGCCCGGACGCTGCTGATCGAACGCTACTACTGCCTCGGCGGGGCGTCGACCATGCGGAACGTCCTCACCTATTGCGGCCTCTACACGCTCGACGAGCACCCCAAGATGGTGGTGGGCGGCGTGGGCGGCGAGGTGGTCGGCCACCTCAAAGGGCGCGACGCTCTCGCCGGGCCGTTCCGATTTCGCGGCGTCTTCGCCGTGTTCGACCCCGAGGCGGTGAAGGTCGTCCTCGACGATATCTGCCAGGAGGCGGGCGTGACCGTCATGCTTGGTACGATGGTGGTGGACGCCCACCGTGAAGACGGCGTGATAACGACCGTGACGGTGGCGGACCATGCGGGACTGCATCGAGTCCGCGCCACGGCATTCGTCGACTGCACCGGCGAAGGCAATCTGGCGGCCCACGCCGGCGCCGGCACCCGCTACGGCAATCACGACGGCGTCAATCTCGGAAGCCTCGGCACGCGTTTCGGCGGAATACCCGCCGACTTGACAGTCACGGCCGACGATATCGCGGCCGCGGTGGCACGGCTCGGACCCGAACGCGGGCTGGTCACCAAGGACCGCGGCGTGATCGCCCGCCTGCCGCACTCGGGCGACCTGGCCTGTTACCTGGTCTCGGCGGACTTCGATCCGCGGGATGCGGCGTCGGTGTCCGGAGCGGAACGCGAAGGACGAAAGCAGGCATGGACCTATCTCAAGGCCATCCGCACCATCCCGGGTTGCGAGGGCGCCTACCTGGTGGCCACCGGTCACGAGTTCGGCACCCGCGAATCGCGGCACATCGAATCGGTTCGCCAGTTCAAGTGGCGTGACGTGGAGGAAAGCAAACGCTTCGACGATTGCATCGCCCTGGGCGCCTGGGGGGCGGAGTGGCACGACCGCGCGACGTACGGTAGCACCTACGACTATCCCCCGGAAAGGACGTGCTACGACATTCCGCTGTCCTGTCTGACCAGCCGGGACACCGCGAACCTGTTCGCGGCCGGCCGTGTCGCGGACGGCGACCGGCGCGCGGGAGCCGCCATCCGGGTCATGGGCACGGCGTTCGCCACCGGCCACGCGGCCGGCGTGGCCGCGGCCCACGTGGCCAACGGAAGTCCCTGGCAAGCCGCCGACGTTCGCCGCGCGCTCGTGGACCAAGGCGCCATCCTGGACCGTTCGGCGGTTTCCCGATCCTCATGATATGACAATATCTTGGCGTCCTACCGGCCTTTTTGGTGGCCCGCCGGTCAACCGTAAAATCCGCAATCTTGTTCCCAAGGAGGAGTGACATGCTCAGAACCGATAAGAAGAGTTGGCGATGGTCCGCGGCGAGTCTCGCCGGGATCGTATTGCTCGGGCTCGCGGCCCTGTGGACGAGTCAGGCCGCGGCGGAGAAGATCACCATCGGCGCGCTGCGCTTCACGTCGCATTCGCCGACGTTCATCGCCAAGGAAAGGGGCTACTTCGAGAAGGAAAGGCTCGAGGTGGAGCTCAAGTTCTTCCAGGCGGCCCAGCCCATCGCCGTGGCCATCGCTTCGGGGGACATCGACTTCGGCGTCACCGCCCTCACCGGCGGCTTCTACAACCTGGCCGACAAGGGCGCGCTCAAGGTCATCGGCGGCCTCTACACCGAGGCCCCCAACCACCCCGGCATGGCCATCATGGCCTCCAACAAGGCCCACGCCGCCGGCCTGACCTCGCCCGAGGCCCTCAAGGGCCGGAGTTGGGCCATGACGCAGCAAGGCTCGTCCTTCCACTACATGATCGGGATCATCGGCGCCAAGCACGGCTTCGGCGTCGCCGATGTCGACGTCAAGCCGCTTCAGAAGGTGGGCGCCATGATCGGCGCGGTGAAGTCCGGCCAGGTGGACGCCATGGCCATGGTGCCGCACGTGGCGATCCCGCTCGAAAGGGCCGGCGCGGCCAAGATCATCGGTTGGATCCGCGACCTGGGCGACTACCAGGTGACCACCATCTTCACCTCCACCGACAACGTCAAGAATCATCGCGCCAAGGTCGAACGCTTCCTGCGCGCGTACCGCAAGGGCATCGCCGACTACCGGGCCGTGATGCTGGACCAGAAAAAGGATCCGGCCGCCACGGAAGCCATGGTGGACCTCATCCACAAGTACGTCTATACGTCCCGGCCGCGCGAAAAGGCGGCGCCGTCCATCAAGGCGGGGGCCGTCTACATGACCGAGGACGCCGCCCTGGATGTCCCGGACCTGAAGCGGCAACTGGCCTGGTTCCAGGCCCAGGGCTTCGCTCCGAAGACCATGACCACCGAGACCTACATCGACTCCAGCTTCGTGAAGTAGCAGCGGCGGAATCCCGGCGCGGATGGAAGCGGTCCGACCCGCCTCCATCCGCACCGGCCGCCACAAGCTGATGGACATCCACGTCGACCACATCAGCCACTGGTACGGGCAGACCGAAGTCCTGCGGGACATCGACCTGCACATCGGCTCGGGGCAGATCGTGTGCATCATCGGGCCGTCCGGCTGCGGCAAGTCGACCCTGCTGCGGTTCCTGGGCGGGCTCGAGCGCCCCACCCGGGGCTCGGTGCTGGAAATGAGCCCGCCGCCGCCCGACAGCCTCGTTCCGCTGACCTACATCTTCCAGGACTTCGCCCTGCTGCCGTGGCGCTCCGCCGCCGGCAACATCTCGCTCGTGCTGGAGAGACACGGGCTCGCGCGCGCCGAGGCCCGCGCCATCATCGACGACGTGCTCGAACGCACCAAGCTCACGGATTTCCGCGACGCCCTGCCGAAGCAGCTCTCCGGCGGCATGAAGCAGCGGGTGGCCATCGCCCGCGCGCTGGCGGTGCGGCCGGCCTGTTTCCTGATGGACGAGCCGCTGTCCTCGCTGGACGGCCAGACCCGGGAACTGCTCCTCGACGACCTCCTGGATCTCTGGCTGCGCGAACGCTTCACCGCCTGTTACGTGACCCACAACCTCGAGGAAGCCGTCCGGCTCGGCCACAAGATCGTGGTGCTGTCGCGGCGGCCCGGCCGCATCCGCGAGATCGTGGAAGTGGACGTGCCGGTGGAAGAGCGCAAGGGGCAGTCCGGCATGTTGCGGGACCGCCAACGCTACCTGTGGGAGCTGATGCGCGAGGAGGCGCTGGCCGCGGACCAGGAGATCGCCCATGTCTGACGACACCGGCGGCGCCCCGGTACCCTATCGGGGAGGGGGTTTCCAGCCCAGGCCGGTGGGCGTGGTCGGCCCGCTGGTCTTCGCCGCGCTCATCGGCCTTTGGGAGATCGCCTCCCGCGCGGGCTGGATCAGCGCGATCCTGGTGCCCGCGCCCAGCCTGGCCCTTGCGGCGCTCGTGGACCTGGTGCAGACCGGCCAGATCTGGCTGCACTTGACGGCTTCCGTCCAGCGCCTGGTGCTGGGCTGGACCCTGGGCACGGCCGCGGGTCTGCTGTTCGGCTTCGCCGCCGGGCTCTTCTCCCTTGCCCGGGCGGGCATCGTCCCGGTCGTGGCCGCCATCTTCCCGATTCCCAAGATCGCCCTGCTGCCCTTGTTCATCATCTGGTTCGGCATCGGCGAGGAATCCAAGGTGGCGACCATCTTCTTCGGCACGTTCTTCCCCACCGTCATCTCGGTCTACGGCGGCGTCGACAACGTCGACCGCACCCTCATCCGCATGGGGCAGTCGTTCGACCTGACCTGGTTCTCCATCGTGCGCAAGATCATCCTGCCCGGCGCCATGCCCGCGATCCTCTCCGGCTTCCGCATCTCCACGTCCATCGCCATCATCCTGCTGGTGGCCGCCGAGATGATCGGCGCCGAGTACGGGGTCGGCGCCTACATCCTGCTCGCCGGCAACCTCATGGCCACCGACCAACTCATCGCCGGCGCCGCGGTGCTATCCGTCATGGGCCTCACCGTGAGCTGGCTCATCGGCAAGGCGGAGAAGACCATATTGCGGTGGCGGTAGCGACGGCGATGTACTTACCCCACTGACTCCCGACCTCACACGTCATGGCAATAAGCGACCCGGACGACCCGGGACTTTGAACCCGATTCCTCAGTTCCTTTTCCCGCGCGTCGGTTTCCAGGCCTCGGCACGCCTTTCATTTGTCATTGGAAAACTCTCACGCTTGACACCCTTCCGGCGACGGCCTAGGATTTCCGAGTTCCGGTCACGACAAGACGTGCCAACCTCGGGAGAGGCAAAATCCCGTCCGCGGAGGAGAAAGACATGGCCAAACAAGGCTTCAAGGCAATGGACTCCGACATGCACGTGTTCGAGCCCCACGACCTCTGGCAGAACTACATCGACCCGGAGTTCAAGGACCGCGCCCCCAAGGGGCTGCAGCGCGATTTCCGCGACCTCGGCGTCGAGGTGGACGGAAAGATCCTCCCCGTCCCGAGGCGGCCGGAGAACCCCGGGCTCAGGGACTACCGGCTCAACACCCTCAAGGAAAAGTACAGCGACGTGGCGGCGCGCAACTTCGACGGCGTGAGCCAGGTCATGGCCATGGACAAGGAAGGCCTCGACGTGGCGTTCCTGTTCCCCACGCGCGGGCTCTTCGTGTTGGGAATCGACGGCCTCGACCCGGACCTGGCCGCGGCCATTTCCCGCGCCTACAACGACTGGCTCTACGACTTCGCGCAGGCCGACCGCGACCGCATGGTCTGCGTCGCCATGGTGCCGCCCCAGAACGTCGAGGCGGCGGTGGCCGAGACCAGGCGGACGGTGACCGAAATGGGGTTCCGGGGCGTCTTCATGCGTCCCAACCAGACCAACGGCAAGTGCTGGAGCGACCCGTACTACGACCCCCTGTGGGACGTGTGCCAGAGCCTGAACGTGCCCGTGGGCTTCCACGAGGCCGGGCGCGTGTACCAGCCCCAGCCGGCCATCTCGCAGTTCATCCCGTCCTTCTCCATGTTCAACACCCTGAGCTTTCCGCTGGCCAACATGTTCGCGTGCGCGGACATGATCTACGGCGGCGTCATGGAGCGCTTCCCGAAGCTCCGCGTGGCCTACCTGGAGGGCAACTGCTCATGGCTCCCGTGGCTCCTGTACCGCATGGGGGACTACATGGAATCGGTGGGCAAGGCCGAGTACCCGGACCTCAAGCTCGAGCCGCTGGAGTATTTCCAGCGCCAGTGCTTCGGCGCCGTCGAATGCGACGAGATCACCGCCAAGCACATCCCGGAGTTCGGCCTGGAGGACAACGTGGTGTTCTCCACCGACTACCCGCACCTGGACGTCAAGTATCCGCACTCGCTGGATACCTTCCTGGAGATGCCGTTCTCCGACGAGTCCAAGCGGAAGTACCTGTGGGACAACTGCGCCCGGCTGTACAACATGGGTCAGTGACATTCCGGGCGACATAGACATTCCGGGCTCCATGACGACATTCGAGCGGCGGGGGATCGTGGAAGGCTTCTTCGGTCCCCCGTGGAGCATGGCGCACCGCGCCGCGATGTTCGCGTTCGGCGCCGCGCGCGGCATGAACACCTACCTCTACGCGCCCAAGGACGACCCCTACCACCGGGAGCGCTGGCAACTCCCCTACCCCGATGCGGAGTGGCGCGAGCTGTGCCGGCTCATCAGCGCGGCGCAGAGCCACGGCGTCGACTTCGTCTACGGCTTCCACCCCGGCAAGGACCTGTGCTTCGCGGCTTCGGAACCCGTGGGGGTCCTGCTCGACAAGGCCGCGCGGCTCTACGACCGGGGCGTGCGCACCTTCGCGGTGCTGTTCGACGACATCCCTTCCCAACTCACGGACGCCGGCGACGTGAAGAAGTTCGACGGCAGCCTGGCCAAGGCCGAATCCCTCTGGGTCGAGGCCGTGCTGGAGCGGCAACCCACGGACTGGGCGGCGGAGTGGTGGTTCTGTCCCTCGTACTATACTCCCGACGCCTACCTGGCCGACGTGTTCGGCGAGTTCGAGCCGGGCTTCCCCGAGACCGTGGCACGGTACCTGCCGGCGCCGGTGGCCTGCTTCTGGACCGGCCCCAAGGTGGTGCCCTGGAGCATCACGCTGGCGCACATGGAAGACACGGCCGAAAGGATGGGGCACCGGCTGCTGCTGTGGGACAACTACCCGGTGAACGACCTGAGCATGAAGGACGAGATGCACATCGGCCCCCTCACCGGCCGCGACCCGCGGCTGCCGGAGCAGGTGCGCGGGCACCTCGCCAACCCGCTGCTGCAGGAGGAGCTGAGTTTCGTCCCGCTGGCCACCTGCTTCGACTACGCGCGGGCGCCCGCGGCCTACGACCCGGAGAAGAGCTGGGAGGCGGCGGTGACCGAGCGGTTCGGCGCGGCCAACGTCGGGCACTGGAAGGCGCTGCGACAGTTTTGTGAAAGGGATGCGGCGCCGGATTCGCCGGCGACGATCGCGGAATCCGAACGCGGCGCGCTCGCGGCCGCCCACGTCTACCTCCTGGGTCACCGGGGCGAACGGTGGTGCCGGGAGTTCGAGCCATGGCAACAGAGACTGGAGCAAGCGCTCCGCTAGAACTCCGCACAAGCATGGAAGACAAGACCGCATCCGCGCGCGAGGTGCTGGACACCCTGGAGGAAGTCCGTTCCCGCACCCTGAGCCTGATCGAGGACCTGTCCGACGAACAACTCTCGGTCCCGCTGCTGGCCATCGTCAACCCGCCGCTGTGGGAAATCGGCCATGTCGCCTGGTTCCACGAGAAGTGGGCGTTGCGCCACCTGCGCGGCCACGACCCCATCATGCGCGACGGCGACGCGCTCTACGACTCCGCCGCCGTGCTCCACGACACGCGCTGGGGCCTTGGGCTCCCTTCGCGGGAAGAGACCCTGGCCTACATGGACCGCGTTCTCCACGAGATCGCCGAGGGACTGCCCGGCGAGCGGCTGAACCCGGAGGAGACCTACTTCCACAAACTGGGCATCCTTCACGAGGATATGCACGCCGAGGCCATCACCTACACGCGCCAGACCCTGGCGTATGCCCCGCCCGCGTTCGTGGGCCGCGGCACCGCGCCGGCCGGCGCCCCGTGTCCCGGCGACGTGGAGGTGCCGGGAGGTGAGTTCGTGCTCGGCGCCTCCGAGGACCTGCCCTTCGTCTTCGACAACGAGAAGTGGGGCCATCCCGTCACCGTGGCGCCGTTCCGCATCGCCCGCGCCGCCGTGAGCAACGCCGAGTTCGCCGCGTTCGCCAACGACGGCGGCTACGACGATTCGCGGTGGTGGAGCGAGGACGGCTGGAGTTGGCGCCAGGCCGCGGACGCGGCCCATCCCGTGTACTGGCAGCGCGAGGCGCCGGGCCGCTGGCTGGAACGCATCTTCGACCGCTGGCTGCCCCTGCATCCCCATCTCCCCGTGGTCCACGTCAACTGGCACGAGGCCGAGGCGTACTGCCGCTGGGCCGGCCGCCGGCTACCCGCCGAGGCCGAGTGGGAGATGGCCGCGGCCGTGGAACCGACGGGCGGCGCCGCCAGCGGCGAAGCGGCCAAGCGCGGCTTCCCCTGGGGCGACGCGCCGCCCGACCCCGACCGCGGCAACCTCGACTGGGCCGCGGGCGGACGCGTGCCGGTGGACGCCCTGGCAGCCGGCGACAGCCCCGCCGGCTGCCGCCAGATGATCGGCAACGTGTGGGAGTGGACCGCCGACGCCTTCCACCCGTACCCCGGCTTCGTCCGGGACCCCTACAAGGAGTACTCGGAGCCCTGGTTCGGCGACCACAAGGTGCTGCGCGGCGGCTGCTGGACCACCCGCTCACACCTCATCCGCAACACCTGGCGCAACTTCTACAAACCCGACCGCCGGGACGTGTGGGCCGGTTTCCGCACGTGCGCGCGGGACTAAACTGGTGTCTGGTCAATCGGCCCAGTCGTCTGCGCAGGCGTACTCGGAGTGCAGTCGCCGCAGGTGGCGCCCTTCCGCCGCGCTCTGCTAAACCTGTCCTGAGCTTGTGGAAGTATAGGCGATGAGACTCGTCAGCGTTCCCCCTCGGATTGGAAGACGACTTGGCACCCGACAACACGACAACAACCAGAATCGCCCTGGTAACGCCTGCCGGCCCCACTCGGCGCACGGGCAACCGCATCTCCGGCGGAAGGTGGGCGCGAATCCTGCGCGCCTCGGGATACCGCGTCAAGGCCCTGGACCGCTACGAACGTGAGCGGTGTGACCTGCTGATCGCCCTCCACGCGCGGCGCAGCCACGAATCTGTTGTCCGGTTTCGGCAACTCCATCCCGACAAACCGGTGGTCGTCGTGCTCACCGGGACGGACCTCTACCACGACATCCACCTGGACGACGACGCCCGCGAATCGCTGCGGCTGGCAGACCGGTTGGTGCTCCTCCAGCGTAAGGGCCTGGACGAGTTGGACCCGTCACTGCACGAGAAGACGCGAGTGATTTACCAGTCTGCGGAGCCCCGGACCGGCCGCCCCGGTGACCGGAAACGCCGGTTCACTGTCGCCGCGGTGGGCCACATGCGCTCCGAAAAAGACCCGTTCCGCACCGCCATGGCCGTGCGCTCCCTGCCCGCCGCCTCGCGCATCCGCGTGGTGCACATCGGCGCCGCCTTCGAGGAAAGCTTCGCCCGGCGCGCGCGGCAGGAGATGGAGAAGAATCCGCGCTACCGCTGGGTGGGCGAGTGGCCCCACTGGAAGACGCGCCAGTTCATGGCCCGGAGCCACCTCGTGTCCATCACCTCGCGCATGGAGGGCAGCTCCAACGTGCTGTGCGAGGCCCTCGCTTCCGGCGTCCCGGTGGCCGCATCGAGAATATCCGGGCTGATCGGCACCCTGGGCGACGATTACCCGGGCTACCACGAATTCGGCGACACCGCTGGCCTCAAGCGCCTGCTGCTGCGGGCCGAGAACGACCTCCCGTTCTACGAGAACCTGACGCAACACTGCGCCGAGGTGGCGCCGCTGGTGAGCCCTGAACGGGAGATCCAGACGTGGCGGGGATTGATCCGTGAGGTGACGACACAGAACGCGTGATTCCGTCATTCCCGTACGCACTGTCTCCTCATTCCGTACCTCTCGTTCGCTCCTTCCCGTCCTGCTCCCTCGTTCCGGCCTCCTCCCGAATCGTCATTGATGTGAAATAAGGTCTTGTTCAATGAATTCAGTTCGTTACAGGAGGCCGCTACAGCCCGGATCGTCATTCCCGCGAAAGCGGGAATCCAGGCGGGGCAGGGCCCTGGGGCAATGGGGCCGCCACACAACCACCCCTGGATTCCCGCTTTCGCGGGAATGACGTATCGGAGGGCCGGGACGGGAATGACAGAACAAGGATGCGAGGATAACGGGACAGGGATGCCGGAATGACGGAGCGATACGTCAAGAGTCTTCGGACAGCACCGCGGTGAGCTTCTCCGCCACGGCATCCAACTCCTCGTGGCTGATGACCAGCGGCGGCAAGAGCCGGACCACCGTCGCTCCGGCGGGCAGCGCCAGCACGCCCTTCTCCATGAGGCGCACGAGGTGCGGCTGGGACTTTTCCTTGAGCTCGATGCCGATCATCAGGCCGAGCTGGCGTATCTCTCTCACCTTCGGCAAGTCGGCGGCCTTGAGACGCTCCAACAGGTAGGCGCCCTTCTCGGCGGCGGCCTCGGCCAAGCCTTCCTCCTCCATGGCGTCGATGGCCGCCAGTGACGCGGCGCAGGCCAGGGGGTTGCCGCCGAAGGTGCTGCCGTGGCGGCCCACGGGGACTTCGAGCTTGTCGGAGCAGAGTACGGCGCCCATGGGGAGGCCGCCGGCCATGGCCTTGGCCAGGCACAGGATGTCGGGTTCGAGGCCGAAGTGCTCGCAGGCGAACATCTTGCCGGTGCGGCCGAAGCCGGTCTGGACCTCGTCGATGATGAGCAGCACGCCGCGCTCCCGGCACAGCACGCTTACCTGCTCGAAGAACTCGGCCTTGCCGAGGTTGACGCCGCCCTCGCCCTGGACGATCTCCAGCATCACGGCGGCGGTGTTGTCGTTCACCTTGTCGGCGAGCTTGGCGAAGTTGTTGAAGGGCACGAACTGGAAGCCGTCCACGACGGGCACGAAGGGCTCGCGGTACTCCTTGGTGAAGGTGGCGCTCAGCGCGCCCATGGTGCGGCCGTGGAAGCCGCGCATGGCGCACACGAACTCCTGCTTGCCGGTGGCGAAGCGGGCGAACTTGATGGCCGCCTCGATGGTCTCGGTGCCGGAGTTGCACAGGAACGCGCGGTTGAGGTTGCCGGGTGCGATGCCCGCGAGCCGCTCCAGCAGGCGCGCCTTGACGTCGTTGAAGAAGACGCCGGAGCAGCTCACCAGCGTCCGCGCCTGCTCGGTGACCGCCTGCACCACCCTGGGGTGGCAGTGGCCCAGGTTGGCGACGCCGTGGCCGGCGACACAGTCGATGTATTCGCGGCCCTGGTCGTCCCACACCTTGGCGCCCTCGCCCCGAACGAGGACGATGTCCCGCTTGGGATAGACGTCGAACTCGTGCTGCCGCTGCAGCTCCTTGAAGTCCGTCACTGGATCACCGTTCCTTTCCCCGCCAGGGCGTCCCGCACCGGATGCTCCGTGCGGCCGTCGCTCATGACCACCTTCTCGGCGCCGTCCTCGAAGAGCTTGCGCAGCGCCAGCATCTTGCGCTTCATGCGCCCTTCCACTTGCGCCTCCCGCTGCTCCAGCTCGCCCGCCCGGATGCGCGGCACCACCGTGCTCTCGTCGTCCTTGTCGGCGAGGAAGCCCGGGGCCTCGATGAGCTGCAGCACCACCTCGGCGTGGAATGCCGCCTGGAGCACGTTGATGATGTCGTCGTTCTCGGAGTTGATGGCGGTATGGCGCTCGTCGATGATGGGGATGGAGAGCACCGGCGCGTAGCCGCCGTCGAGCAGCAACTGGAACAGCTCCTTGTTGGCGCTCCGGGGCTTGCCCGAGAAGTCGCGCACGATCAGGGTCTTGCCGTCCTTGCGCACGCGAAAACCCTTGTTGCGCTGCCCCTGGATCGCGCGGCCGTCGATGCCCGAAAGGCCCACGGCGTTGACGCCGTTCTGCTGCAGCAGCTCCACGATGCGCTTGTTCTGGACGCCGGCGTAGCCCATGAGGATGGCGTCGAGGGCGTCCTTGTCGGACAGCACGCTGGTGTAGCCCGACACCGACGTGACCACCTCGGTGGGGGTGCCCAGCCTGGCGGCGATGGCGTCGCGCACCGCGTTGGCGCCGTGCACCACGATGAACCGGTCGGACACGGCCGCCAGGTCCTCGGCGATACCGGGCAGGTTGATGTCGGCGCCCCCGCCGATCTTCACCAGGATCATCGAAGGTGCTCCACCGTGTCGTTGGGGATGACGCGCCAGCCGCCCTCCTCGGACACGGTCTCGGAGCTGACGGTGAAGCCGCCGTCGCTCTGAAGGGCGCGCAGCCTGAAATATTCGGGTTGTTCGTTGAAGAGCGATCCCACGTAAACGTTCTCTCTATCGGCTATGATCATGTTCATGGCGCGCACGTAGCGCGTCCTGCGGACGATGACGTCCATCCCCTTGCGCATGGCCGCGGCCATGTCGCCCTTGTCGAAACGCTTGACGAAGTTGAAAACCTTCTCCGCGCCGATGCGCCCCTCCGCGCTGATGCGCACCCCGCGCAACTCACCGTTGAACGCGAACACGTAACGGTCGTCCGAGAACGGCATGTTGTTCTCCACCACGATGTTCTCGTCCCGGAACGCGCTGCGGGCGTGGCCCAAGAGCAGGGTGGTGGCGCCGAACCGGGTCAGGTCGTCCTCCCAGATGGGCTTGATGTCGTGATGGACCTTCCACTCGCCGTCGACGATGTAGGCGCAGCCCCAGCCGTGGCCCTGGTACTCCGGACTGTTCCGGGCGATGTCGGCCAGATATGACAGCCGCTCGCCGATGTCGAAGGGCTTCTGATTCTTGACGCAAAGCAAGCGGCACATGGCTCAGGGTAACCGAGGGTCCGGGCCCGGCTCTACGGATGCAGCCCCGGGAACTCGAGGCCCAGGGTTTCCTCGAAGCCGTTCATGAGGTTGAACGCCTGGATCGCCTGTCCGGAGGCGCCTTTCATGAGGTTGTCGAGGGCGCTCATCACCACCAGCCGGTCCGACCCCTTCTCCTTCTGGAAGCCCACGTCGCAGTAGTTGGTGCCGCTCAGCAGCTTGGGCTCGGGGTAGCGGTAGATGCCGTCCGCCTCCTTGACGATGCGGATGAAGGGCTCCTTGCCGTAGACCTCGCGGTAGATCTTCCACACGTCCTTCTCTTCGAGCGGCTCGCGCAGGAACAGGTGACAGGTGGCCAGGACCCCCCGCACCATCTCGATGGAGGTGGCGGAGAAGTACACGCGGATGGTCTCGCCGAAGCCCAGCTCCTGGTAGATCTCCGAGCAGTGGCGGTGCATCGTGGGCATGAACGAGCGCACCGCGCCGCTGCGCTCCGGGTGGTGCGAAGCGTCGCTGGCGGCATTGCCGCCTTCGCTGGAGCCCACCTTCACTTCCACCACCGTGCGCTCCGGGTCCGCCAACCCCTTCTTGAAGAACGGGTAGAGCGCGAGGATGGTGGCGGTGGCATTGCAGCCGGCGCCGGTCACCAGGCTCGCGCCGCGTATCTCCTCGCGATGCAACTCGGGGACGCCGTACACGAACTCCGTCATGAGGTCCGGCCGTGCGTGCGGCTTGCCGTACCAGCGCTCGTACTCGCCCGGGTCGTTCAACCGGAAGTCGGCGCTCAGGTCGATGAGCCTGGGAGCCAGCGCCCGGAAAGCGTCGATGCGCTCCATGGCGCGGCCGTGGGGCAGGCACAGGAACAGCAGGTCGCAGGGCTTCAACTCATCCATGCGGCAGAAGCGGAGCTGCGTGCGTTTGCGCAGGTTGGGATGGGCCTTGGACGCGAACTTCCCGGCGAAGCGTTCCGACGTGACCTCGCACACTTCGACCCGCGGGTGCGCCAGCAGAAGGCGCAACAGCTCGCCGCCGGAATAGCCCGACGCCCCGACGATGGAAACCTTCAGCTTGTCCGCCACGACTGGCGTATTCCTTTCCGATCCATGCTCATCATGAAACGTCCGGATGTCGATATCGGTGCCGGCGCCCGCACGGGCGTATTCCTTTCCGATCCATGCCCAGGTTGAAACCCCGTCGCCGGACCGTCAGGCCGCACCCCTCCGTTCCTGTTCCTCCCGGCCCACCCGCAGCACGTGCTCGACCACAAGGCCGGGAATGTTCACCCCGGTGGTGTCGATGCTGTTGCGGAACTCCATGGTGTAGTTGACCTCGTTGACCAGCAGGCGGGCCGGAGTCTCGAACAGGTCCACGGCCACGATGCCGCCTCCCACCGCGCGGCCTGCACGCACCGACAGGTCCCGCAACTCATCCGTCAGCGGGCAGTTCTCGGCGCGCCCGCCCCGCGCCGTGTTGGTGATCCAGTGGTCGCTGTAGCGATAAATGGCCGCGACGCACTCGTCGCCGATGACGAAGCTGCGAATGTCGCGTTTCGCCTTCTCGACGTACTCCTGGACGTAGAAGATGGAGTGATGGTAGGAGCCCAGGATCGCCTTGTGCTCCAGGATCGTCTCCGCGGCGTCGCGGTCGTTGACCTTGGCCAGGAGCCGGCCCCAGGAGCCCACCGCGGGCTTGAGCACCACCGGGTAGCCCATCTCCTCGATGGCATCCAGGGTGGACTCTTCCGTGAAGGCGATACGCACCTCGGGCTGGGGCACGCCGTGCTCCTGCAGGTGCACCGAGGTGAGGATCTTGTCGCCGCACACGGTGGCCACCCCTGAAGAGTTGACGCAGCGCACGCCGGCGCTCTCGAACAGCCGCAGACCATGCAGCGCCCGGGAGTGGTTGATGCACCGCTCCAGAAGCACGTCCACGTCGAAACGGTCCCGCCCCAGGTTGAACGACAGCTTGCGGTCGTCGATCATTTGAAGCTCCACGCCGGAGTGCTTCCGGAACTCCTTGATCAGGAGCTTCTCCTCGGGCCGGACCAGTGAATGCAGCAGACCGATCTTCAAGCTCATTCCCCCCAGTCTTCCTCTTCCGAGGGCGCCTCGGCCACCTCCGGCGGATCGAGGCTGGTGACTTCCAGCTCGGTGCCGCAGTCGGCACAAGCGATCAGCTCGCCCTCGACCGCGTCCTCCTCCAACTCGAACTCCGCACCGCAAACGGGGCATTCAACCATCGACCGATACCTCCCTGTGGTGTGTGTCATCCATTCCGTTGGACACGAAATCCGCGCTGACGCCCCATGTAGTCATTCCCACCGTCATTCCCGCGCCCATATCGTCTCTCCGCGTGCCTCATGTCGTCACCGCCAGGCCCCAGACCGTCATTCCCAGGCCCCAGACCGTCATTCCCAGGCCCCAGATCGTCATTCCCAGGCCCCAGATCGTCATTCCCAGGCCCCAGATCGTCATTCCCGCGAAAGCGGGAATCCAGGGGTAGGGAGGGGCCACGCGGCGAATTCCCCGCCCCGCCTCCCCTGGATTCCCGCTTTCGCGGGAATGACGGTCTGGGGGCCGGGTGACGATATGGGGCGCCGAGGCGGTCCCATGGGGCGCCATGGCACATTGCCATGGAATACCGGGGCGTTCCCCGTGGAGCGTCGGGGCCTACGTCCGTGGAGTGCCGGGACCATTCCATGGGCTTGGGACATTCCATGGGGCCTGGGACATTCCATGGGGCGCCCGGGGCATTTCGACCCAAGCAGATTCGTTACGACTGCACGGTCCGCGCGACCTTGGCGACGGCGTTCCGCAGGACCGTGACGATGTCGTCGATCTGTTCCTTCGTGACCACCAGCGGCGGGCACACGGCCAGGGCGTGGGTGCCGCACACCCGCAGCAGGAGGCCGTTGGCCAGGCACTCGTCGTAGACCTGCCGGGGCACCTGCTGTTCCGGATCGAAGGGCTCGCGGGTCGTCTTGTCCCGCACCAGCTCCACCGCGGCGATGAGCCCGCGCCCGCGTACCTGGCCCACCATGGGCAGTTCCAAAAGCGTCCGCAGCCGCTCCTGCAGGTAGCCGCCCACCTTCGCCGCCCGCTCCACCAGGCGCTCCCGCTCGATGATGTCCAGGTTGGCCAGCGCCGCGGCGCACACCACGGGATGCCCGGTGTAGGTGTAGCCGTGGTAGAACGCGTCGTCGGCCTTGGCCAGGAGCGTCTGGTAGATCTCCTCGCGGAACAGCATGGCGCCCAACGGCAAGTAGCCGCTGGTGATGCCCTTGGCGGTGATCAGAATGTCCGGGGTCACGCCCTCGCCGGCGCACGCGAACAGGCTGCCGGTGCGCCCGAACCCGGTGATGACCTCGTCGCACACCATCAGGATGCCGTGCCGGTCGCAGATCTCCCGGACGCGCGCGAGCCAGCCCTCCGGCGGCACGATGACGCCGCCCACGCCCTGCACCGGCTCGGCGACGAAGGCCGCGATGGCGCCGGCGCCTTCTCGCTCCACCAGCCCCTCCAGCTCGTCGGCGCAGGCAAGACGGCAGTCCGGCCACGTCTTGCCCAGCTCGCAGCGGTAGCAGTGGGGCCGCGCCATGTGGTGCACGTCGGGCAGGCCCGGTTCCATCTGTTTGTTGAAGAGCGGGATGCCGGTGAGCATGGCGGCGCCGCTGGAAGAGCCGTGGTAGCCCTGGTTGAGCGTCACGAACCGCGTCCGGCCGGGCTCGCCCTTGGCCTTCCAGTAGGCCCGCACCAAGCGGATCATGCTCTCGTTGGACTCGGAGCCGCCGGAGGTGAACACCACGCGCGTGAGCCCCTCGGGCGCCATTTCCGCGAGACGGGACGCCAGCCGGACGGTGGGCTCGGACGTGGGGCCGATGAGCGTGGGCGCGTACGCGAGGCGGTCCATCTGTTCCGCCACGGCCCGGGTGATCTCCTTCCGGCCGTGGCCGACGTGAACGTTCCACAGGGTCGAGAGGCCGTCGATGTAGCGCTTGCCCAGCGAATCCCAGAGGTAGACCCCTTCGGAGCGCACGAACACCGGCACCCCGTCCGCCTGGTGTCGCGACAGCGGCACGAAGCCGTGGACGAGATGGTCGCGGTCGGCGCGGCTCATGGCCGCGGTACGTTCGAGGTCAACGGGGTCTTGGGTACTCATCATCCGCTCCGAAGTGTCATTATCTGGAAACAGCACCGCCACCCGAACCGTCATTCCCGCGAAAGCGGGAATCCAGGGGCTGGGAGGGGCCATACGGTCGTATTCCCCGCCGCACCACCCCTGGATTCCCGCTTCCGCGGGAATGACGGTTCGGGGTGGCCGTGCCATTCCGTGTTCGTCTGGTGTTTTGACACAGCCTGTTCCGCGGGAATGACGTTCTGTTACGTGGTCGCCTCATGAGTATTGACACAGCCTGGAAAGCGCGCATGACGGGTTAGTGGACCAGGAATTTCGCGTCCGCATTGCCTCCACCGCCGGGGCATTACAGCCCGTAATAGCGCTTGGGATTGTCGCTCAAGATCTTCTTGCGCAGCTCGGGGGTCACGTCCTCGCGGGCGAAGAAGTCCGGCAGGTCGTGGAAGAACTCCGAGCGCGCGCGCTCGTGCGGGTAGTCCGAGGCCCACAGGACCTGGTCGCCGCCGAGCCGCTCCAGCACGTAGGGCAGCGCCTTCTCGTCCACCTCGCAGGTGAAGAAGATGTTGCCGCCGCGGATGATGTCGCTGGGGCGCTGCTTCACGGTCAGCGCGCGGCCGCGCCGCTCCCAGTTCTCATCCAGCGCGTCCATCATGAACGGCACCCAGCCGGTGCCGCACTCGAGGTAGGCCACCCGCAGGTTGGGGAAGCGGTCGTACACGCCGGCGTTGATCATGCTCATGATCTGCACCATCTGCGGCATGGCGTGCTCCAGCGGACGCGCCTCGGCCAGGCTCTCGAACATGTCCAGGCCCAGGCCGGTCACCGGCCCGCCGTGCACCGCAAGGGGGCAGTCGAGGCGTTCGGCTTCGGCGTAGAGAGGATCGAACTGGCCTCCGCCGAGGCCCACCAGCGGCGCCATCACCGACGGGATCACGCCCGCCACCATGCCCAGCTCGTCCACGCACCGGCGCAACTCCGCGACCGCGGCGTCGATGTCCTGCACCGGCAGCAGCGCCACGCCCTTGAGGCGGTCCGACTGGCGGCAAAAGGTGTCATACAACCAGTCGTTGTACGCCTGGGCCACGGCCACCGCCCAGCCCTTGTTGCGGATCTGGCCGTGGAACAGCGCGTTGCTGGGATAGAGGATGGTCTGGTCGATCCTGGATTCGTCGAGGAAGCTCAGCCAGTTGGCCGCGTCCGGCACCTCGGCCTTGTGGCGCGAGGACATGCCGCGCATCCACCCGTCGGTGAGCGGGAAGAAATAGTACTCGCGCGTCCAGTCCTTCTCGTTCCAGGGAGCCGGCAGGTAGCGGCGCAGGTCCTTGTCCTGGTCCACCACGTGGCCGTCGGCGTCGATGATGTCGTGCTTCTGCTCCATCGGGAACTGGTCCATGGGAAACCTCCGTTGCCGGATTCGGTATGGGCGCCGGCGCGCGCGTCAGCGGATCATCAGCCGTCCGGACTGGCCGGAGTAGTTGATGAAGACGGTCTTGAGCTCGGTAAAGAAGTTGAGGCCCTCCTCGGACATCTCGCGCTCACCCACTCCGGTGGACTTGATGCCGCCGAAGGGAAGCTGGGCCTCGCCGCCCACGGTGGGCTCGTTCACGTGCACCATGCCGGTCTCCACCTCCTCGACGAAGCGCATGACCTTGTCCACGTCCTGGGTGAAGATGGAAGTCGTGAGGCCGAAGTCGACGGAGTTGGCGAACCGGATGGCCTCATCCAGGTCCGAGGCCGCCGCCACCGACAGCACCGGGCCGAATATCTCTTCGCGGAAGATGCGCATGTCGGGCGTCACGTCGTCGAACACCGTGGGCTCGACGTAGTAGCCGTGGTCCAGCCCCTTGGGCGCGTTGCCGCCCGTCACCAGCCGGGCACCCTCCTGCTTGCCGATCTCGATGTACTCCAGGTCGGTCTTCCACTGGCCCTCGTCCACCGCCGGACCCATGTCCACATCCGCGTCCAGGCCCGAGCCCACGCGGATCTTCTTCGCGTGTTCCTCCAGCCGGGCCACCAGCTCGGCCCGGGTGTCGCCGATGGCGATGACCCGGGAAGTGGCGGTGCAGCGCTGGCCGGTGGAGCCGAAGGCGCCGTCGCGGATGGCCACCGCCGCCTTGTCGAGATCGCAGTCGGGCATGACGATGACCGCGTTCTTGCCGCCCATCTCGCAGGTGACCTTGGCGCCGCGGGAGGCGGCCTTGACGTAGAGGTCGCTGCCGATCTCGTTGGAGCCTGTGAACGACACCACCGGGATGCGCCGGGAGTTGACGATGGTCTCGCCCACGTCGCCGCCGGAGCCCACCACCACGTTGAAGACGCCCTTGGGAAGACCGGCCTCCTCGTAGACCTCCGCCAGGAGGCCGGCCGTGGCCGGGGTCAGGGACGCCGGCTTGAGCAGCACGGCGTTGCCCGCCACCAGCGCGGGCGCGGACTTCCACACCGGGATCGCCCAGGGAAAGTTCCACGGCGCGATGAGGCCCACCACGCCCATGGGCTGGCGGATGGTGTAGGTGAAGGTGTCGCGCGCCTCGGACGGCAGGGTCTTGCCGCCGAGCCGGTAGCCGGCGCCGGCGTTGTACTCCAGGAGCGAGATCCCCTTGAGCACCTCGCCCCGGGCCTCCTTGAAGATCTTCCCTTCCTCGCGGGTCATCAGCTCGGCGATCTCGTCCACGCGCCGGCGCGCGATGTCCGCCGCCCGCCAGATCACCCGGCCGCGTTCCGGTCCCGGCGTCTTGCGCCAGCCCTGGAACGCCTCCGCGGCCGCGTCGATGGCGCGTTCCGTGTCCGCGGCCGTGGCCATGGGAAACTCCGCGATGACGTCGCGGGTATCCGCCGGATTGACGTTGCGGATGCGCCGCTCGGAATCCGGCTGGTACCATTCCCCGTTGATGAAAGAACCGGTTTGCATGCGTGTCTCCTTGGAGCGGTGTGGTGCGCCTGTGGCGAATTCGGGCACGGGCGGGTTCGCAAAGCCATCGCCGCGCCATGTCGTAGAGCTTGTCGATGGCGAGCACTCTGCGCGCGACTACGACGAAGGCCGCCCGCGTCGGGCGTGTGTGGGATTAAAAAAGACATGCGGTTCCGTGTCAAGCGTTCGTCCGCTTGTTGCGGCCTCGGCCTCGCGGCCTCTATACTCTCCGGTCGAGCGATGACGAAAGACATGAAGCAAGTCACCATCTATACCGACGGCGCCTGCATCGGGAACCCGGGTCCGGGAGGCTACGGCACCGTGCTCCTGTACAACACGGCCACGCCTGCCCGCAGGGAGCTGAGCGGCGGCTACCGCAGGACCACCAACAACCGCATGGAGATCATGGCGGTCCTGGCCGGGCTCCGCTCCCTCAAGGAGCCGTGCCGGGTGACCCTCTACAGCGACTCCCGCTACGTGGTGGACGCCATGTCCAAGGGATGGGCCGAGAGCTGGCGCGCCAAGGGGTGGAGAAAGGGCGACAAGACCCCGGCCTTGAACCCCGACCTCTGGGCCGAGATGCTTGAGCTGTCCGAACGGCACGAGATCGAGTACCGCTGGGTCAGGGGCCACGCGGGCAACCTGGAGAACGAGCGTTGCGACGAACTCGCCGTGACCGCCGCGCGCGGCGCGGACCTGGCCCGGGACGAAGTCTACGAGCGGGGCCACCCCGTATCCAGCGGTCCGCGGCGCTGACCGGGCACGCCCTGACCGCACGGTTGCGAACCGAATGAGCGCGGGCGCCTCTTGCTATGAATAATTCCGCCCGGTGCTAAATTAGAGTCCATGAAAGTCGGACTCACAGGATTCTCCCGAGCGGGCAAGACCACCCTCTACAACGCCCTGACGGGCCTCAGCGCCGCGGTGGGCGGCTTCGAGACGCGCCACGAGGCGGCCATGGCCGTGGTCAAGGTTCCGGACCCTCGCGTGGACGCGCTGAGCGAGATCGTCCATCCCAAGGACAAGAAGTACGCGGAGGTCACCTTCCTGGACTTTCCGCCGTCGCAGGAACGGAAGGCGGCGCTGGAAAACCAGTCCCTGGTGCAACTGCGCGAGGTGGACGCCATGGTCCAGGTGGTCCGGGCCTTCGACGACCCGCTTGCCGACGAGCCGCCCGCGCCCGTGCGGGACCTCGGCGCCTTTCAGGCCGAGCTGATACTGGCCGACCTCGCCGTCATCGAGAAGCGCCTCGAGCGGATCCGGAAGGAAGCCGTGAAGGCCCGGGAGCGGGAGATGGAGACGGATCTCCTGACGCGTTGCCAGAGTACCCTGGAGGAGGAACGGCCGCTCCGCGGTCTCGATTTCCTGCCGGAGGAACGGACCCTGCTTTCCGGTTTCGCCTTCCTGAGCGAGAAACCGCTGCTGGTGGTCTACAATTCCGACGAGGCGGCGCTCCAGGAACCCCTGCCCGCGGACGTCTCGGAGTACGCTCAAGGCGAGGACCTGACCGTGGTGCCGGTCTGCGGCAAGCTCGAGATGGAGATCGCTCAGCTCGACCCCGGCGAGCGCGCGGAGTTCCTGGCGGAACTGGGGCTCTCCGAGACCGCCCGGGACCGCTTCATCCGCCACGCCTACGACCACCTGCGTCTCATGAGCTTCTTCACCGCCGGTCCCATGGAGGTGCGCGCCTGGACCATTGCCCGTGAGACCGCCGCGGTCCACGCCGCCGGCAAGATCCACTCCGACATCGAGCGCGGTTTCATCCGCGCGGAAGTCATCTCCTACGACGACTACATCGAGCACCAAGGCGAATCCGGCTGCCGCTCCGCCGGCAAGCTGCGCCTCGAAGGCAAGGAATACCGCGTGCAGGACGGCGACGTCATGCACATCCGGTTCAACGTGTGAGGAGGATCACGAGCGGCGCCAGAGCCGCAACGGAGCATGCTCCGCGATCCTCAACACGGAGGTCCCCGAATGAAGCAGTATACGGTGTTCCAGCACCCCACCTCCGGCTATGAGGCCGTCAAGAAAGGCTGGAGTTGGCCGGCGTTCTTCTTCACCTGGATCTGGGCGTTCGTCAAAAGACTCTGGCTGGTCGGCGTGATCGTATTCCTGTTCGGGATTCTCGCGAGCTCGATCCCGGAGGCCTGGCTGGTCGGAGAGCTGATCATTTCGATCGTGATGGGCGTGAAAGGCAATGAACTACGGTGCAAACGACTGAGCGATTCCGGATACGAACACGTGGCAACCGTGGAGGCAAGGACACCCGACCACGCGCTGTCGGTGCATCTCGCTTCACAGGGCGGTGACAACCCCATCCCCCCGGAAGGCATCGTCAGGTAGTTCGCGCCGCCCAGCCGCGTTCGCCGCACCATTGAAAAGGAGCACTCCGAATGACGCAGTTTTCCATTTTCCAGCACCCCACCCTGGGCTATGAAGCCGTCAAGAACGGCTGGAGCTGGCCGGCGTTCCTCTTCACCTGGATCTGGGCGTTCGTCAAAAGACTCTTCCTGATCGGCTGGCTTGTGCTGTTGCTCTGGATGGCCTTGAGCTCGGTCCCGGCCCCGGAGGTCTGGCTGATCGGCAACCTGATCGTTTCCATCGTGATGGGCGCGAAAGGGAATGAACTACGGGTCAAACGGCTGCGTGTTTCCGGATATGAAGAGGTGGCCACCGTGGAGGCAGGGACGCCCGACGAGGCGGTGGCGGCGCATATCGCTTCACAGGGGACCGAGAACCCGCTCCCCCCGGAAGGCCTTGCAAGGTAGTCGCCACCGAAGGGTTGAATCCACACTTCCCCTACAGCACACCATCAAAATTCCGGGCATCGAAAACCGGGAGATGCTCTCGTACGTCCGCCAACC
Source organism: uncultured Syntrophobacterales bacterium (assembly GCA_964519455.1). Classification (GTDB taxonomy): domain Bacteria; phylum Desulfobacterota; class Binatia; order UBA9968; family JAJDTQ01; genus JAJDTQ01. The sequence continues at coordinate 37,138 of CAZFIU010000001.1, read as the reverse complement.
AGGCCTCAGGCAGTCGAGGACTCGACCAGTTCGCAGGGTCCGTCCCAAGAGGCGTCGCGGCCGGCATGACCAACGTACCGCTTTCTCCGAGCACGGACAGGAGTGCACGCACCACGGTCGGAGCGCCACCGACAACCCAGCCGATCGAACTCAACGAGGAGTGGACCATCAACGTCATCCCGTGTGTGACGCCGATGGTCGCGAAATCCTCTTCGAGACCGGCTTCCGTCTTGGGCTGCCCTTCGAAGGACCTCATGGTCGTCACCTCCACGACTCACCGTATCATCGTGTTCGGCAGGAACAGCGCGATCTCCGGGAACGCCACGAGGATGGCGAGACAGACCGCCATGGCGATCCAGAACGGGAAGATGCCGGCGAAGATCCGGCTCATGGGGACGTCCTCGGCGATGCCCTTGACGACGAAGACGTTGACCCCCACCGGCGGGCTGATGAGGCCCATCTCCAGCACAATGACCATGACCACGCCGAACCAGATGGGGTCGTAGCCCAGGGTGAGGATGATGGGATGGACGATGGGGAGGGTCAGCACCAGCATGGCGAAGCCCTCCAGGAACATGCCCAGCACGATGTAGGCGGCCAGCAGGATGCCGAGCACGGCCAGCCGCGGCAGCTCCATGCCCACCAGCAGCTCGGCGAGGTCGCTGGGGATGTGGGTCAGCGCCAGGAACGGGTTGAAGATGTGCGCGCCTACCAGGATGAGGAAGACCAGGGCGGTGGTGCGCGTGCTCTCCAGCGCCAGCGACGACAGCGAGGACACTGTCAGCCGGCCGCGCACCAGCGCCAACAGCATTGCCAGGAAGGCGCCCACGCCGGCGGCCTCGGTGGGGGTGAACAGGCCGGCGTAGATGCCGCCGATGGTGACCACCACCACGCCGATCATGGCGCTGGCCTGGCGGAAGGCGCGGATGCGGTCCATGACGGTGGAGGCCGGCCCGGGCGGCCCCAGGTCCGGGTTGATGCGGGTCTGGATAAGGATCGACAGGATGAACAGCGCGGTCAGCAACAGCCCCGGGAAGAACCCGGCCAGGAACAGGCGGCCGATGGATTCCTCGGTGAGGATGGCGTAGATCACGAAGCCCGTGCTCGGCGGGATGAGGATTCCCAGGGTGCCGCCTGCGGCGATGGCGCCGGTGGACAGGCGCGAATCGTAGCGGTAGGTGCGCATCTCGGGCAACGCCACCTTGCCCATGGTCACGGCCGCGGCCACCGAAGAGCCGGAGAGCGCGGCGAACCCGGCGCAGGCGGCGATGGTGGCCGAGGCCAGCCCGCCGCGCCAGTGGCCGAACCAGGCGTAGGCCGCGGCGTAGAGGTCGCGGCTCATGCCGGAGACCGTGGCGAAGTTCCCCATCAGCACGAACAGCGGGATGACGATGAGCTCGTAGTTGGTGGAGATGACGAAGGGCTCGCTGCCGAGCACCGCCAGGGCCGGCCCCCAGCCGTTCAGGACGCCGAACCCCAGCACGCCCACGAGCATCATGGCGATGCCCACGGGCATCCTGAGTGCCAGGAGCACGAACAGGCCCGCCAAACCCAGGAGACCGGCGGCGGTGGGACTCATTCAGCGTTCTCTTGGAGAGCTCGAGGAGCCCGGAAGATGCCGGCGGCGGCCTGGAGCAGCAGCACCAGGGCGAACAGCAGCCAGCCGAAGCTCATGAGGAACACGAACGGATGGTGCGGGATCTCCACGAGGTTGCTGGCCTCGCCGTACTCCAGGGCGTCGAACCCCTGCCCCATGGCCTGCCACGCGACCACGGCGAAGAGCGCCGCGCCCAGGAACCGCATGAGGGTGTCGGTGTAGCGCAGCCGGCTCTCCCCCACCACGGTGCTGATGAGGTCCACGGCCACGTGGCCGCCGGTCCAGCCGCAGTAGGGTATCCCCAGGAACACCACCACGGCCAGGCTCAGTTCGGAGATGTCCTGCGCGCCCAGGATGGGCGCGTTGAAGACGTAGCGCATCACCACCGCCACCACCGTCAGCAGCATCAGCCACAACAACGCGGCCCCGGCCGCGTAGGCCAGGAACCGGGTGGTCCAGTCGGCCGTCCCGGTCCCCGGCAACGCGGCGCGCGATTCCTCACTCATGGATTACGCGAAGCCCGACAGCCGGTCTATCCGCCCATGGCCGCGAGGATCTTCTCGGCGTCGATGCCCTTGGCCTTGAGGTCCTTGACGGTCTTGGCGCGCACGCCGCTCAGCGCCTCGCGGAAGCGCTTGTCCTCGGCGTCCGAGAGCGTGATGACCTCGCCCCGGCCGCTCTTCTTCTCGCCGGCCAGGGAGCCGGCGCCGGCCTTCTTGTAGATGCCCGCGGCCTTGACGCTCAGGGCCTCGCCCGAGGTCTCGTCGACGATCTTCTTGTGCTCCGCCGAGAGGCCGTCGTAGGCCTTCTTGTTCATCACCAGGAAGAACGCCGTGTTGGCGAACGGCCCGACGGTGTAGTACTTGGCCACCTCGCCGATCTTGAAGCTCCGGATGACGCTGGGCGCCACCATGAGCCCGTCCACCACGCCGGTCTTGAGGGCGTTGTACATGCGCGTCACCGGCATGGCCACGGGGGTCGCTCCCAGCGCCGAGATGATGTCGCCCTGGAGCTTGGACGGCGTGCGGATCTTCATGCCCTTGACGTCGTCCAGGGTCCGCACCGCCTTGTTGCGGGTCATGATGACCGCCTTGTCGTTGACCCAAAGCGCCAGGACCTTGGTCCTCGTGTACTCGCCCTGGATGGCGCCGATGGCCTTCCACAGCATCTTGGTAGCCACCACCGCGTCCGGGGCGAGACCCGGCAGCTCGACCAGGAGGGTCCTCGGAAACAGCGGCGAGCTGTACCCCTGCAGGCCGAAGGTGATGTCCGCGATGCCGTCCGCCGCGCGCTTGTACTGAGCCACCGGCCCCTTGCCCAGCTCGCCCCCGGGATAGATCCGCACGGTCAGCGAGCCGTTGCTGCGCTTGGCCACCTCTTCACCCCATGGGCGCATCACCAGCCGGTCCATGGGATGCTTGGGCGAAGTGAAGTGGGCGAGCTTGAGCTCCGCCGCCTGCACCGACGCGGCCGCCGCCAGGAGTAGGCCGCCAACCACCAACGCCACCGCCAACCTCTCGAAACAAGCCTTGAGGAATGAGGACATGGTCCGTTCTCCTTTCGCAATGCGTACGTTGACCGATTCGTATGCCTGCCGGGCGACTGCCGGCAAGCGGCACGCAGACTAGCCGAAGAGCCGGACAGGTGTCAAACGAAGGCCGCCGCCGGATCGCCATTCCCCCGCAACAGGCTGTTCAAAACGCCGCGCGGACAAGAACAGCGTCGCCCGGACAAGAACAGGCGCCAAACCCTCGAGTCGTCATTCCCGCGGAAGCGGGAATCCAGGGGTGGTGTGGGGCACTACAGCGGCGTTTCCCCGCCTCGCCACTCCTGGATTCCCGCTTTCGCGGGAATGACGTTTCTGGGGGTTGTTGCCTCACCAAGATGGTGTTTTGACACAGCGTGGAAAGCACGAATCCAGGGGTGGTGGTGGGGCGGCCCCACTGCCCCAGGCTTTACCCCGCCTGGATTCCCGCTTCCGCGGGAATGACGAAGTGGAGGGCCGGGAATGACGGAGTGAAATGTGCAAATCACGTGCTGGCACCTCGTTGCCTCGATTCTGTTCCGGAGTCGAGTCGGCTATATTCAATTCCAGAAGACAGCCGAGACTCACCCCCGAAGGAGCCCCATGCAGAAGATTATCGACTCGCTGGCGGTGTACTGGGAGCGGCGCATGGCACGCATCTTCCTCCTCGGGATCATCAGCGGGTTCCCTTGGGTGCTCATCGGCAGCAGCCTCACCCTGTGGCTCAAGGAAGACGGCCTGAGCCGCACCACCATCGGCTTTGCCGGGTTGATCTTCGGGGTCTACGCCATCAACTTTCTCTGGGCGCCGCTCATCGACCGCATCCGCATCCCCTGGCTCACCGGCAAGCTCGGCCACCGGCGCGCCTGGATACTCACGCTCCAGGCCGTGATCGTGGCGTCCCTGGCGCTCTGGAGCTTCGCCGACCCCACCGCCAACCTCGGTTGGGTGGTGGGCATCGGCCTCACCATCGCCTTCGCGTCCGCCACCCAGGACATCGCCGTGGACGCGCTGCGCATCGAGCAGGTAGGCACGTCGGAAGGCGAAGCCATGGCCGCCGGTGCCGCCACCGCGGTGGTGGGCTGGTGGACCGGCTACAAGCTCGGCGGCATCATCGCGCTGGAGACCGCCACCGCCTTCCAGAACGCCGGGGTGGAGGACTACTGGCAGGCCACTTTCCTCGTGCTCGGCGCGGTGGTGATCCTCACCAACATCGGCCTGCTGTTCGTGCACGAGCAAGGCACGGCGGAACGCATCTCGTCGCAGGCCGCGGAGGACGACCGGATCGCTTCCACCCTCGGAGTGTCCGGCCCGATGGGCCGTGCCGCGGCGTGGCTCGGCGGCACGGTGGTGAGTCCGCTCATGAGCTTCTTCCGGCGCAACGGCTTCGCCATCGCCCTCACCGTGCTCGGGTTCATCTTCCTGTTCAAGATCGGCGAGGCCTTCATGGGGCGCATGTCGATCCTCTTCTACCGGGAGATCGGCTTCTCCAAGTCCGAGATCGCCCTCTATTCCAAGGGCCTCGGCTGGGTCACCACGGTGGGCTTCACCGTGCTGGGCGGGTTCTTCGCCATCCGCATGGGCCTCATACGGGCCATGTTCCTGTCCGGCATCGCCATGGCCGCCACCAACCTCCTCTTCGCCGTGCTGTTCTGGGTAGGGAAATCCGAAGCCCTGTTCGCCACCGCCGTGGTGGTGGACGACCTTACCAGCGCCTTCGCCACCGTCACCTTCGTCGCGTTCATCTCCATGCTGGTGGACCGCACCTACACCGCCACCCAGTACGCCCTGATGGCCTCCATCGGCACCGCCGGACGCACCCTCCTGGCCGGCGCCTCCGGCGCCCTGGTGGACTGGCTGGAGGGCGACTGGGCCACCTTCTTCGTGATCACGACGCTGATGGTGATCCCGTCGCTCATCTGCCTGTGGGCGATCCGAGGCAAGCTCGCGGACATGCTGGCGGGGGCGCAGGTGAGGTTGTTGGGCCGGCACGTAGAGGAGTAGGGCTACCCGGCAACCTGGAGGGAGTCCTCGGTCCGGCGGGCGTGGTACTTCCGTTCGTTGGGGTCGAGGTGGCGTTTCCGAAGGCGGAGACTCCGCGGCGTGACCTCGATCAGTTCGTCGTGGCGGATGAACTCGATGGCCTGCTCCAGGGACATGCGCACCGGGGGGACGACTTTCTCGATACCCTTCAGGACGGACGCGCGCATGTTCGTGAGCTTCTTCTCCTTCGTGATGTTCACGTCCAGGTCGGTGTCGCGGCTGCTCTCGCCGACGAGCATGCCGCCGTACACCGCATCGGTGGGCTCGACGAACAGCTCGCCCCGCTCCTGCAGGTTGACCATGGCGTATGCCGTGACGCGGCCGTTGCGGTCGGCCACCATCGCGCCGGTGAGGCGGTGAACGATGTCGCCCGCCCAGGGCCGGTATCCGATGAACATGTGCGTGAGGGTTCCGGTGCCCTTCGTGTCGGTGAGGAACTCGGTCCGGTATCCGATCAACCCGCGGCTGGGCACCTCTATCTCCAGACGGACCCTTCCCGAGCCGCGGTCCGCCAGCTTGACCAGGAGGCCCCTGCGCGCGCCGAGCTTCTGGACGACGATTCCCTGGTACTCTTCATCCGCTTCGATGATCGCCAGTTCGTACGGCTCGTGGACCGCGCCGCCGACCGTGCGGGTCAGCACCCGCGGCATGCCCACCGAAAACTCGTACCCTTCCCGCCGCATCTGTTCGATCAGCACGGCGAGCTGCAGCTCTCCCCGGCCGTACACCAGGAAGCGGTCGGACGATTCCACGGGCTCCACCCGGATGGCGAGGTTGTGCTCCGCCTCCTTGAACAGCCGCGCCCGGAGGTGGCGCGAGGTCAGGTAGCGGCCGTCCTTGCCGCTGAACGGGGAATCGTTGATGGAGAACTCCATCGACAGCGTGGGTTCCTCCACGTCGAGGGCCGGCAGCGGCTTGGGATTCTCGGCGTCGGCGATGCTCTCGCCCAGCCCGATGCCGTTCATCCCCGCCAGCGCGACGATCTCTCCGGGGCCGGCCGACGGCACCGGGACGCGCCCGAGGCCCTCGTAGATGAACAGCTCCGCCACCGCGGCCGAGGTCCGCGACCCGTCGCGCCGGCACAGGGTCACCGGCTCCCGGTTCCGCACCGCGCCGTCCACCACGCGGCCGATGGCCAGCGGCCCGAGGTATTCGTCCGGGGCCACGTTGGTCACCAGGATCTGCAACGGGTGACACGGGTCGCCGGCGGGCGGCGGCACGTGCGCGACGATGGTCTCGAACAACGGCCGGAGATCGGTGAGCTCGCCGCCCGGTGACGGCGTGCATGTCCCCTGCCGGGCGACGGAGTAGATGACCGGGAACTCGATCTGTTCCTCGGTGGCGCCCAGGTCGATGAAGAGGTCGTAGATCTCGTTCAGGACTTCCGCGGGGCGGGCGTCCTGGCGGTCGATCTTGTTGATGACCACGATGGGCGGCAAGCCCAGTTCCAGGGCCTTGGCCAACACGGCGCGCGTCTGGGGCATCGGCCCCTCGGCGGCGTCCACGAGCAGCATGACCCCGTCCACCATGCGCAGGGTGCGCTCCACCTCGCCGCCGAAGTCCACGTGACCCGGCGTGTCCGCGATGTTGATCTTGACGCCGCCGTACGTGACGGAGGCGTTCTTCGCCATGATCGTGATGCCCTTCTCGCGCTCCAGGTCCATGGAGTCCAGCACGCGCTCGCGCACGTCCTGGTTCTCGCGGAACGTCCCGCTCTGCCACAGCATGGCGTCCACCAGTGTGGTCTTGCCGTGGTCCACGTGCGCGATGATCGCGATGTTGCGAAGATTCACCGCCTCGCGGCAAGCGACGACGTCCATCAGTAGTCCTCCCCTGTTCGCGGCACCCCTCGGGCGGCCGGGTGCGCGCGTCGATGCAAAATACGGTTACGGCTTTACGGTTACGGCTTGTTCGTGAGCGCCCTGGAAATGGCCGGAATATCCGGACGGTTTCCGGCTCGGGAAACGGAGCTTCAACGGCGTGGGATGCCGTGAGAGGATTCTAGCAAGTTTGGGAGGGTTGGCCTAGAGCCGCCCACCGGACGCGTTCCTGCCGTTGACCCGGTGGTGTCCCGGACGCTACCGTGAGACACCTGACGCGGGAGGTAGCCCGATGGCAACGACAATCCGGATCGCCGTGACCATGAACATACGCGCCGGCGAGGCCTTCGAAATTGCCCAGGGTCTGGCGCAAGGGAACCTGCCCGACGGTTCCGAGATCATCGTCTCGTACGGCCTCGGCAACAGCCGCCTCGGCGGGTTCGAGGCGCCCAGGCTCCTGGCGGCGGGCGAGGCGGACCTGGCTTTTCTCAACCCGTCGCCGGTCACCCACATGGCGCTGAACGGGTTGGCGCCCTATACGGAAAAGATCGACATCCGAAACCTCGCGGTCTTCCCGTCCTGGGACAAGATCGCCTTCGCCGTGCGGCGAGACCTCGGCGTGCGCTCGCTCGAGGAGATCGGCGAGAAGAAGCTCCCGCTCCGCCTGTCGACCCGGGGACAGGGCCCCGAAGGGACCACCGAGTTCACCCTCCGGCGGGTCCTGAGTCTTTGCGGCTGGAACCTGGAGGACGTGGAGCAATGGGGCGGCAGCGTGGACAAGGTCCCGGTCCCCTCGCACCCGCGGCGCATGGAAGGCATCCGGCAAGGCGCCTACGACGCCGTGTTCGACGAGGGCATCACCGGCTGGACCGCCGAGGCCCTGGCCCGGGACATGGTCCTCCTGCCGCTGCGGCCCTCGGTCTTCGCGGCAATGGGGCAACTCGGTTTCCGCGAGTCCGTCATCCCCAGGTCCGTATTCCCGGTGCTGGACGCGGACGTCCCCGCCCTGGAGTTCGGCGGCTGGCCGCTCTTCTGCCGCGCGGACTTCCCCGACGACCTCGCCTACACGGTGGTCAAGGCCATCGCCGCCAGAAAGGACACCATGCCCGTGGACGGCGAGCGCTTCGACATGGGCCGGATATGCCGGGATACGGAGGAGGGGCCGATGTGCGCGCCGCTGCATCCGGGCGCGGAGCGGTACTATCGGGAGGAGGGGTACTTGCAGGTTTAAGTCCTGATTTTCACCAAATTTGACACGCGCCCGCGTCCTTTGTTAACGTGGCGCGGCTTTCGTTCCGGGGACTCGCACAACTCAAGACAGCCTTTGGAGAAGGGTGGCCTGATGAACATTGCAAGCTGGGGAACGCGTTTTGCGCGCAACCTGTCAGTGGTCCTCGCAATAGGGATTTTCGTGTCCGTGGCGGCGGCATACCCGGCCCTTGCGCAGGACAAGCCGGTACGAGGCGGAACCATCGTCGGCGCCACCGTGCTGGAGCCCAAGTCTCTCGACCCGCTGTTCGGTGACGGAGGCAACCTGGATCACTACGTCTGGCGGCAGATCTATGAGTCGCTGCTGGACATCACGGGGAGCGGTGAAGTCAAACCCGGACTGGCGACAAGCTGGAAGTTCACCGATGACAAGAAGTCGATCGACTGCACGTTGCGGCAAGGCGTGAAGTTCCATGACGGCACGGCGTTCAACGCGGAAGCCGCGGCCGTCACGTTCCGCCGCGCGCTTTCAAAGGAGTTGAACGCACCGCGTGCCTCCGATCTGGCGGCGATCACGGGCGTGGAAGTGCGCGGACCCCATGAATTGCGTATCAATCTCAAGGCGCCGAGCTCGGCCGCGCTGCCGGCCATCGCCTTCGCCGGCCTGATCGCGTCGCCCGCCGCCATCGAGAAGCACGGGCAGGATTACGGCAGGAACCCGTCGGGGACCGGCCCCTTCAAGTTCGCCAGTTGGCAATCGGGCTCCCGAATCGTTCTCGAGCGAAACCCGAGCTACTGGCGGAACGGCGCCGATGGAAAGCCATTGCCCTATCTCGACCGCGTCATCCTTCGGTTCATCAAGAAGAGCGCGGTGAAGGTCATCGAGGTCAAGTCCGGCAACGTCCACGTCATCGACACCGTATCCGCGCGGGACCTCAAGACGGTGAGCGGCGATTCCAACCTCCGGCTCGTTCGCACCGGCAACGGCCGGCACGTCATGTTCGCATTCAACATCTCCAAGCCGCCGTTCGACGACATTCGGCTGAGACAAGCGGTCCTGTTCGGCCTCGATCGTCAAACGATGATGAAGGTGATCACCCTCGGCCGAGGACAGGTGACTCCCACCCTGATTCCCAACCAGAACTGGGTGTTCGACGCCACGCTCGAAAAGTACCCACATGATCCCGCGCGGGCGAAGCAACTGCTCGCCGAAGCCGGGCACAAGGACGGTCTCGACGCGCGGCTGGACATCATCAAGCGGCAGCCCGACTCCACGGTCGCTCAGCTCATGCAGGCGCAACTGAAAGAGGCCGGCATCAATCTCACCATCAAGACCGTCGACCGCCAGTCGATGCAGGCCAGTCTGCGCGCCAAGAACCACATGTTCGGTATCGGCCGCTTCACGGTGCCGGGCATCGATCCGGCCCAGACCTTCGGCCGGATATTCGGACGGCGCGCACGTATTCAGCGGACCGGCGTGAGCGACGAGAAGCTGTTCGACATGATCGACAACGCCGCCCGGCAGACCGATCAATCGGTGAGAAAGGGGCTCTACCGCGAGATCCAGGCCTACCTGGTCGACAATGCGCTCTACGGCTTCCTGTTCTTCATGGAGTCGACTCAGGTTGAGCGGACCGCGGTGAAGAACCTGAAACGCACGGTGGGCGGTGCCTGGGTGTTCGCCGAGGCTTGGACGGCCAAGTAGCCGTTCCGAAGCTCGAATCCGCAACAACGACCCCAAGAACGGGCGGGGCGTCAGGCCTGAGCGCATCTGATGCTTCTGTTCATTGCGAAGCGAATCGGACAGACCGTCCCGGTGGTCCTCCTGGTTTCGTTCTTCGTCTTCTTCGTCATCAACGTGATTCCGGGCGACCCCACCCTGACCGTCCTGGGAGAGTTCGCCACCCCGGAACAGCGCGAGATCGCGCGCCAGCAATACGGGTTCGATCGGCCGATGTTCGTCCAATATCTGGATTGGCTGACCAAGACCTTGAGCGGCGACCTGGGCCGATCGCTTCACAGCAACGAACGTGTCTGGGCCATGCTGGTGGACCGCTTGCCGGTCTCGCTGGAGTTGAGCGCCCTGGCCCTGATCATTGCCCTGGTCATCGGCATCCCCGCCGGCGTACTGGCCGCGCTTCGACGCGGCACCCCCGTCGACGCCGTCATCGGAATGTTCTCGGCCGTTGCCCTCGGCGTCCCCTACTTCTGGCTTGGGGTCCTGCTGATCCTCCTGTTCGCCATCGCTTTCAACCTGCTGCCGCCCTCGGGGTACGTCCCTTTCACGGAATCACCCGTCGAAAACCTGAAGCTCATGATCCTGCCCGCCTTGACCATCGGCCTGCACGTCGCCCCGTTGATCGTGCGCCAGACACGCGCCAGCGTCTTGCAGGTGCTGTCGCAGGACTACGTCCGCACCGCCCACGCCAAGGGCCTGCCCTGGTCGGCCATCGTGCGGAAGCACATCCTGCGCAATGCGCTCATTCCCGTCCTGACGCTGGTGGGTCTGCAACTCGGAAATATGCTGGGCGGGGCCATCGTGACCGAGACGATTTTCTCGACACCGGGGCTGGGGAGCCTCATCGTCGCGGCGGTGTCCACCCGGGATTTCCCGGTGGTTCAAAGCGGCATCTTCCTGGTGGTCCTGCTGGTCATATTCGTGAACCTGATCACCGACATACTGTACGCGTACGTCGATCCGAGAATCAGGCAGCTCCTGATCGTGTAGTGGGAGACCCAGGGTCGTGAGCCAGACACGTCAGGTACAAGAGACGCCCCCGTCAGGCATGGCAACCGGCTCGGCCGACAAGCCATCGGCGCGTAGCGGTGGCGCGGAACCCCGCCTGGTGCGCGATCTGCTCAGGCACCGGCAGGGCGCCGTGGGGACGGTCCTCTTTCTCGGCCTCGTGTTGATGGCGTTCTTCGCGCCGCTGTTGTCTCCCTTCGATCCGCAACACGTCGACGTCGAAAAAATACTGAGCCCGCCGAGCACCACCCACTGGCTGGGGACCGACGAACTCGGCCGCGACATCGCCAGCCGCATCATCTTCGGCGCGCGGGTCACGCTGCAAGTGGTCGCCGGCGCGGTTGTCCTGTCGCTGGTGGCGGGGGCGGTGCTCGGTTTTGTCGCGGCGTATCTGGGCAGGTTCTGGGACGCCTTGATCATGCGGGTGATCGACGCCCTGTTGGCCATTCCGCCCCTGATCCTGGCGCTGGCCATCGTGGCGGCACTCGGGCCGAATCTCTTCTACACCATCCTCGCCATCGCGCTGGCGAAACTGGGCATGTTCGCCCGGCTCGTGCGCGGCGAGGTCCTGAGTCTCAAGTCGATGGAGTTCGTGGAAGCCGCCCGCGCCGTGGGCGCCAGCGGTACCCGGATCGCGTTGAAGCACATATGGCCCAACGCCGCCGGCAACGTGATCGTCTTTTCGGCGGTGATTGCGTCGAGCGCGCTGCTGATCGAGTCCGCCCTGAACTTCCTCGGCCTCGGCGCCCAGCCGCCCACGCCGAGCTGGGGAGTGATGATCGCGACCGGCATGCAGCACTGGACACTGTGGTGGATGAGCATCTTCCCGGGTGTCGCGATATTCCTCGCGATCCTCGCGTTCAATTTCCTGGGCGATGCGTTGCGGGACATCATGGACCGGCGCCTCTTCGACCTCGGCCGCCTGTGAGGCCCCGGAGTCCGGGTCCGGCCGGGTCGGACGGCTCCCGGACAGCCTCCTCACCCCTCCTCGATGCTCAGCGATGCCCCCAGCCCGTTCATGTCGTCGACGAAATCCGGATAAGACATGATGAAATTCTCGGCCCTGGTTACGGTAATCTCCCGGTCCCCCCGCAGGCCCGCCACCGACAACGCCGTCGCCACCCGGTGATCAAGGTAGGCATCGAGCGTCGCCGAACCGCGATAGCCGTCGATGCCCGCGATATCGAGCCCGTCACGTCGTTCCTCGATACGGGCGCCGATCTTGGTCAGCTCCATCATCGAGGCGATCCGATCGCTCTCCTTGTAACGGACGTGCTCGCCGTTGACGATCCGGGTCGTGCCTTCGGCGAAACAACCCAACACCGACAGAATGGGCACCAGGTCAGGCGAGTGGGTCACGTCGACCTCGATGCCGTGCATCGGTTTCGAGCCCCGGACCCGGATCGTCTTGGCCGCCGCGTCGATGGTGAGGTCGGCGCCCATTTCAAGCATGATGTCGACGATCCTCTTCTCCGGGTGAATGCTGGTCATGTCGAGATTGTGGAGCGTAATGTCCGAGCCTGGTGTAATGGCGGCTGCCACCATGGCCACCGAGGCAACACAGAAGTCGCCGGGAATGGTCAGGCTCGCGGGTTTGTAGGCTTGTCCGCCGGGGACCACATAGACCTCGGGGGCGCCGCCGGCATCATATTCGATCCCGAACGTGTCGAGCATCTGCAGCGTCATGTCGATGTACGGCTTCTCCCGCAACGTATCCGTGACCCGGACGGTCACCCCGTCGCGACTGAGCGGCGCGCAGATCAGGACCCCCGACAGCCACTGGGAAATAAAGCCGGAGATCTCCGTTTCTCCGCCGGCGAAGCCGCCGCCCTGGACGATGATGGGCGCCGTCCCGTCGCCTTGGGCCGAATGACAATGGACGCCCAGGGCGGACAGACTGTCCAGCAACGACTTGATGGGTCGTCTGCGCAGGGACGGGTTGCCCGTGAACACCGTCCACCCCGGAGTTGCCGCCGCGACCCCCAGCAGGAACTGAAGCGTGGTGCCGGAGTCATCGACATCGATCACGTCCCCGGGGGTATGATAGTCGCCGCCGTCAATGACGCAGGTATCCTCGGTGAACTCGATGGTCGGACCGAACGCTGCAATGTTCTCGGTGGTCGAGGTCATCTTGCCGACGAAGGCGCCGGAGGGGTCCATGATCGTGGTCCGCCCGTGTGCCAGCGACCCCATGATCATCGCCCGCGTGAAATGATACTTCGACGAAATGATGCGAATCGACCCGTGCAGTCCGTCGCAGGGTCTGGATTTGATGTTCATCGAGGTTTTCTCCGGCGAATCTGGTCCGCGTGACCGGCAAGGACATCGGCCAGCGTGAGGCAGTGGCTCATCGAGCGAGCTTCTTGTAGAGCTCGCCGTACTTGTCATGACTGGCGAGATGGGCGGCCATGACCTGCGGCCGGGGCCCGGCCTGTCTTCGTTTCTCGATCAGGTCGGCCAGCGCCTCATCCACGAGAGCCTGAAGCTGACGGCCCTCCTGCACAGCGATCGCGCGGACGGCGGAGAGTATGAGAGTATTTCGGTATCGACCTTGGTCGCGAATTTTTCGCGAGTCTTGGACATGGCGCCTGTTCTCCCTGGCTGGATCAAATGTCTCAGTTTGACACGTGACGAAGCGGGTTGAGGATCTCGACATCAGCGAAGTCCTTTTCGTTGTCGGTGACCACGACACAGTCGTTTGCCTCCGCCGTGGCGGCGATAATGGTGTCGAGGGCGCTACGGGGCCGGCCTCTCGCTCGGCCCTCCGCCATGAGTCTTGCCCAGACAATGCCCGCCCTCTGGTCAAAGGGGAGTACGCGCCCGGCGAATAGGGCGGGCGGTCCCTCCGGACCGGCGAACCAAGCCTCAAGGTCATCGCGTTTGCGGCCGGCGGGCGTCTGCAGCACGCCACGCCAGATTTCACCGATGGTAAGCGATGAAATGAAGAGGTCTTCGTCGTCCTGCTCTGCCATCCATGCCAGCAGCGACTCGGATGGCTCCGGCTTGGTGACGTTGCTGAGGATGTTGGTATCGAGAAGATATCGGGTCAAAGATCAACCTTGCGACCGGTCTCGAAGGGACGAGGTGGAATGACATCGGCCCCAACCAGCGGGGAGCGTCGCAACGCCCGAAGGATTCCACCTTTCCGTAGCGCTTCACCCTCAATGGAACGACTGATAGAGATCCGAAGGCGATCCGACTCCGGCCCCTCTTCCGCCAAGCGCTTGGCAAGCGACCGGATCAGTTCGCGGTCAGTCTTGCGCCCGAGAACCTCGAAACGGGCCATGCCACGTTCGGCTAAACGCTCACGGTATCTATCTATGGCGCGTCTCTGGGACGTCTTGCTCACGAGAACCCTCCAATATCTGCCGGTAATATACCCGGTAATATTTCCAAAAACAAGACATTGATCGTGTCCCACCACCCCGATTCACACTATTCATGGCGTCGCCCTGTTTCCCGATAGGGCGAGCAGTGTCGGAAGCTCTTTAGAGTGCGGCTGATTGCAAGTTTGAAATCGGCTATTTGAAAGGTTAGAAGGCGGCCAATTGAAAGAACCTCAAGCGTGGCGACTTCTTCAGCGTCAGTGTGAAGACCTCTGGAGAACCAAGGCTTCAACGACATCGGCGGACTCGGGGTTCCCTTTGGTCAGATCAGGCGGCTCTCCATGCCTTCCCTCCCAACAGTGTTTCCCCGTGTTCAGGCTGATCTTCGCGACAGAGATCTGTTCCGGTGAGAGGTCATCATAGCCCTCTTCGTATCCGTTCACGACCACTCGCAAACCGGCCGGAAACTGTTGCAGCAGGTCGATCAACTCACTGACATTCACGTTCCTCTCCTTGATGTAGCGGTCGCTAAGAAGCTGCCCAGCCCGCGGACAGCACCTCGGCCTGCTCCAGCACCGTCCGGGTCGCCTTCTCCTGCTTGTCGGGCGGGTAGCCGTGCTTGCGGAGAATGCGCCGGCCCAGGGAATCCTTCAATCGCTGTTCCAGGACCACCTGTCCATATTCGGAACGCTCCGCCTCCGGTGCTTGAGGGGCGATTCGGGACCGTGGGCACCCTCCAGCCGTGGGACTCACGCGAACCACGAAAGAGCGGCTTCTTCGACGGTTGATTCGGTGAAGGAGGCCACGAACTATGCCGCCAAGAGAATCCGTTCGAATTCGTCGGGGCGAGACCAACGGGCGACGACGGACTGCTGCTCCACCAAGCTGAAGTCCTCCTCCCTCCACACGTCTTCCGTGTCGTCGAAAAGCGAAACGAACGCCACATGCGGCTGACTCACCCTCAGGTGACTAAGATCCACACATCCCGCCAAGACATGTTCGGCAATCCGACGCGCTGCCCCACGTGAACCGGTGCTCAGCAAGAAGACAAAAGAGGTCCGGTCATTGGTGCGGGTCTGGTAGTCGATCGTCCAGCTTCTTCCCGATCTCCCTTGGCAGTTCACGGCACGGTCGAAGGACAATTCATTCTCCATCAGCCAGTCGGCCACCGTTTCCACCGCGCGCGTACGCAACGTGAACCATAGGTCAGCGACACGTACCACGGCCTGTGCCACACGCAAGACGGCTTCACCAACCACATCGGCGCCACCTGACCGAAATGTAAGCTGGCCCCGGTGAAGCTCCACGCCCAAGGTCTGGCAAGTGTCCTCCACCATCCTGTGCTGCTTGGGCGACCGTCGTGCGCTCACCGACTGCATGCGCAACCACCCCAACGCCTCTCCATAATCCGAGACGTGGTACCGCCCGTCTCTCTCCACCACGAACACGTCCACGATCCCGCCATCAGGGTACAAGAGAGGTGTCCGCACGCGAATCCCCTCCCGTCGGGCAGGCGTGCATTCGAAGAGTGCCGGCAGCGACCGGCCAACTGATGCACACATTTCATCGGGATTCATGGCCACAGCTCCTCCTGAACGACCGGCGAATCCATCCGGCCAGTCCCATCTTGCGCATAGAGCACTCCAGTTTCAGGGTCTTGCGAAGACGGAATCCAACGGATGCTGGCGGAGGGGGCGAGATTCGAACTCGCGGTCCGCTGTTTAGGCGGACGCCGATTTTCAAGACCGGTGCCTTAAACCGCTCGGCCACCCCTCCGTAAGGGACAACGGATTGAAAGGCAGAAAGGCAGTACGTGGGGCTTCATCCATTGTACCGCATCCGCATCGCCTTTCGCGCCGCGTCCGGGACTTCAAGAATAGGAGAATCCTGCCGGCATGGCAAGATTCTCCGCGCGGGAACCGTCGATGGCGTCCGTGTCCGGGTCTTGCCGCCAAGGCCCTGCCGTCAGGGATCTTGCCGTCCAATGCTTGCCTTGAACGGGTTGGGCCGAATCGGTACTCTACGCCGCATGGCTACCGGACTCGAAGAACAACTGGTTCTGGCGAACCTCATCCTCGACGAGACGGGTCTCACGGTGCCGTTCGGCCACGTGAGCGTGCGTATTCCGGGGACGGACCGGTTCCTGATCTCTCGCGCCATCGCGCCCGGTCTGGTCAGGGACGGGGACCTGCTGGTGGTGGACCTGGACGGGAAGGTCCTTGAAGGGAAAGGCAAGTGGCACGGCGAGAGCTGGATCCACATATGCATTTACCGGACGCGGCCGGAGGTGAACGGGGTCGTCCATACCCATTCTCTTTACGTGACGGCGCTGGCGACGGCGGAGGGGACCTTCCTGCCGGGGACCGTGTTCGGGTTCCCGTTCGCGGGCGCGAAGCTCTACCGGAAGGCCGGCCTGGTCAATACGCGGGCCCGGGGCGAGGAGATGGCGCGGATCATGGGGACCGACGCGGCCGTGCTGTTGAAGGGCCACGGGGCGTCCGTCGCGGGGGCGTCTCTCGAAGAGGCCACGGTGAAGGCCATCATGATGGAGGAGGCGGCGAAGATCCAGCTCCTGGCGGGTCTGGGCGGCGGCGCCAAGCCGTACGCGGAGGACGAACTGGCCGAGTTCGCGCGCGAGCTGGAGGAGCAGGCGGTCCGCAACGACCGTCCCGCGGGGCTGTTCGAACGCGTCTGGGCCTACTACGAGGACAGGGTCCGGCGCGGCCCGCGGTTCACCTGACCGGACGCGACACCAACCCGAAGTTCCGGAACTTAGGGCTGAGCTCTCTTCGCCATGCCGGCCAGGAGCTTCTCCGCGGTGATGGGAAGCTCGGTGATGCGCACCCCGGTGGCGTCGAACACCGCGTTGGCCACGGACGGCGGCACCGGCGTGATCGAGTGCTCGGCCGCGGGCTTGGCGTTGAAAGGCCCGGGGCCGTCGGTGGCGCCCTCGACCAGCGTGGTCTCGTGGACCGGGATGTCCTTGATGTTGGGCATCTTGTAGTCGCCGAGACTGAGGGTCGACACCCGGCCGTCGTCCAGGGCGACCTCCTCGGAACAGGCCATGCCCAGGCCCTGCATCATCCCTCCCTCGATCTGCCCCTGGTGGTTCACCGGGTTGATGACCACCGATACGTCGTGGAAGGTGCTCATGCGTCGCACCTCCACTTCCCCGGTCTCCGCGTCCACCTCGGCGTCACAGATCTCCGCTTGGAAGATGTGCTGCCTGGGCCGCTCCAGCCCCTTGTAGTAGGCTTCGCCGACGACGGGCTCCTCCGGCGAGAGGGCGGCGATCTCCTGCATGTCCATGCGCCGGCCGTCGTTCCTGTGGACGACCTCGCCGTTCTCCCATGACAACGACTCGGGGTCCACGTCCCATGCGTACGCCGCCTTGTCGCGCAGGTTCTCGATGAGCGCGTGGGCCGCGCGGGCGACGGCCTGGCCGGTGACGTGCGTCGCTCCCTGGCCCTTGATGCCGTCGTGGTAGGGCGCGCGGTTGGTGTCGCCGACGTCCACCGCGACGCGCTCCGGATCGATGCCCAGGATCTCCGCCACCACCTGTTGCTGCATCGTGTGCACTCCGGTTCCCTGGTCCACGATGCCCACCAACGTGCGCACGCTGCCATCGGCTTGCAGCACGATTTCCGCGCCCGATTCCCCCTGCCCCACGTGCCGGCACGCGAGCGCGATGCCTCTTCCCGTCAGGCCGCTGGGGCGCCGCGGGGCGAGCTTGGGCCGCTCCCAGAAGGGCTTGGCCTTGAGCAGCACCTCGCGGCACCGGATATCGAGATACTCGAAGCCCAGGTAGTTGGAGTCGCCGTTCACCATGCCGTTGAGCAGGCGGAACTCGAGCGGATCCATGCCCATCTCATGGGCGATCATGTCCATGTGGCTTTCCGCCGCGAACACGGTCTGCAACTCGCCGGAGGCGCGCATGTACCCGCCGGGAACCTGGTTGGTGTAGACGCAGAGACTTTCCAACCGCGTATGGGGGACCCGGTACGCGCCGCCCTGGTTGATGGAGCCGCTCATGTGCGCCGGCGGACTCGGCTTGAAGGCGCCGTAGGCGCCGCCATTGTAGATGACCCGCCCCTCCCGCGCCCACAGGCGGCCGTCGCTCTTCAACCCCGACCGGAGCGTGATCACGGCGGGATGGCGCGGCGCGGAAGCCATGAGCTCCTCGGTGTACGTGCGCACGATCTTCACCGGCTTTCCCGTGGCACGGGCGAGGTAGTAGGCGAGCGGAATGTCGATGAGGTGGTCCTTGCCGCCGAAGGAACCGCCCACGGTGACCGGACTGAACACGATCCGGTCCTTGGGAACGTCCAGGTAGTCGGCCAACTGGTTGCGCGCGCTGAAGGGAGACTGGGTCGACGCCCATACCCGTATCCGCCCCTCGCCGTCGATCTCCGCCATGCAGGCGTAGGGCTCGATGTAGCCCTGATGGACCATCTGGGTGCGGAACGTGTGCTCGAAGACCCTGTCGGACTCCGCGAACCCCTGCTCCAGGTCTCCCTTGTCCGCGTACACCCGCGACTGCACGTTATGGAGATCCGCCGCCTTCGTGTAAGGGGCGTGGTAGGAGGGATAGTCGGGATGGATCAACGGGGAGTCGGGCGCCAGCGCTTCCCGCGGGTCGAAGACGGCGGGCAGCTCTTCATACTCCACCTCCACAAGGCTCAACGCCTCCTCGGCGGTGTCCTTGTCGTCCGCCGCCACGGCGGCGACCTTGTCGCCCACGAACCGCACCCGGTCTTGTGCGAGGACCGGGCAGTCCTTCAGCGTCCGCCCCGTGAGCTTCGGGTCGACGTCACCGGCGGTAATGACGGCCCTCACGCCCGGCAGACGCCTGGCCCTGTCCGTGTCGATGTGAAGGATGCGGGCGTGCGGGTGAGGGCTGCGGAGGATCTTCCCCCACAGCGCGTCCGGTCGCAGCACGTCCGAGGTGAACACGGTACCGCCGGTGACTTTCGCCGTCCCTTCCGCGCGTGCCAAGGGCAACCCGATGGAATGATACTCTGCCATGCCTTATGCTCCGTGGTGCTGCACGCGCGTCCTCCGCGCCGTCGCGCCCGACCGGTGACTCCGACCGGTGACTACTTCCTGCCCACGACCTCACGAACGGTGGCGATCACGTCGGCCGGCGTTTCGCGAATGACACTGTTGAGCATCTCCGCCACGCGCGCGCCGTCGGCCGGCTCCACCTTGAGCCGCGACCTCTCGGCCTCCCGAATGAAGTCCTTGTCCTTCACCATTCCCCGCCATGCGGCCCGGAGCGTCTTCACGCGGTCCTCCGGCGTTCCCGGCGGGGCGAAGTAAGGCAGGCTCACCCGCCCCAGGGCGTTGTTGACGGTCTCGTAGAACACTCCCGGATTGGGGTTCAGGTCATAGACCGTGGGCACGTCGGCGATGCGCTGGTCCTTCTTGGGTCCGGCCTGCACCAGGGCGGGAATGATCCGGTCCTTGTGCCAGTGCGGGTTGCGCCTCATGACACCGGCCACCGTCTGGGTGCGGCCGTCGATTTCGCCCTGCTCCAGCGCCACGTCGGCCCGCCGGCTCTCGTATCCCGTGATGACCTTGAACTTGAGCCCCAGCGCCTTTTGCCACGCGATGTTGAAGAAGTCGTGGGGCGCGCCTCCGCCCTGCGTGCCGATGACGGGAGGCGTCTTCGCCTTCCGGACCGCATCGAGACTCTTGTAGGCGTCCGCCCTCAGGAAGAGTGCCCAGTTCGACCTGAACCACGCCCCCACGGCGGCGAACCTGCTCATGTCGTATTTCACTCCCTCGGCTTTCGCCAGTTGAAGGAAGTTGAGTCCCCCAGGCAGGCTGACGATGGTGAGGCCGTCGTTCTTCGCGATGTTGTACGCGTAGTTGGCAGCGAGCACGGAGCCCCCTCCGGGCCGGTTGATCACGATGACCCTCGGTTTGCCGGGGAGGTACTTCCCGAGGTGGCGCGCGACGATCCGGGCTTGCCCGTCCGCTCCGCCGCCCGGTGAATAACCGACGATCAGGCGAAGCGTCTTCCCCTTGTAAAAGGAATCGTCGGCGGCGCTTGCGCTATCGAAACCCTGGAATCCGAAAGCCCCGATCCACAGAAGGACTGCGAACGCCATGAGGTATCGGCTTGCCGTGTTGGACATCGTCTTGCCTCCTTGAGTTTGTCTGCCTTGTGCGAACCTTCGTCTGTCATCGAACATGAGGTCCCGCTAGGAGCCCTCGGTCATGTGCCTGAAGACCTTCTCCGCGGTCACGGGCAAATCCGTGATCCGGGCGCCGGTGGCATCGTAGACGGCGTTGACGATGGCCGGCGCGATGATGCTGATGCCGGCCTCGGCCACCGCCTTGGTGCCGAAGGGTCCCGGTCCCTCGGAGGCCTGCACCAGCGAAGTGGTGAGAGGCGGCAGGTCCCGGACGTTAGGGAGCTTGTAGTCGCCGAGGCTCACGGTCGTGGGCCTCCCGTCGTCGAGCACGATCTCTTCCATCAGGGCGTAGCCCAGTCCCTGCACCACGCCCCCGTCGATCTGTCCCTGGTGGATCAGGGGGTTGATGATGTTGGCCACGTCGTAGACGAAGTAGAGCCGGTCCACCGCCACCGCGCCCGTGTCCCGGTCCACGTCCACGTCGGCCACCACCGCCTGAAACGAGTAGACGTCGGGCTTGTGCCCCACGAAACGACCGTACCCGGTGATGGGTTCCTCGGACAGCTTCGCGAGCTCTTCGAGACTCAGGCGCTTGTCCGGACTTCCCTCGTGGACCACGGCGCCATCGTTCCAGGAAACCCCTTCCGGCCCGGTCTTCCAGTACCCGGCCGCGAGCGCGCACAGCCGCTCCTTCAACGCGCGGCTGGATTCGAGGATGGCCTGACCCTCGATGTGCATGCCGCGGGCGCCCTTGATCCCCTGGTCGTAGGGAGCACTGGAGGTGTCGCGCACTTCGATGAGCACGTCCTCCGGGTCCACCGCGAAGGTCTCCGCCACCACCTGCCGGTGCATGACATAGGCGCCGACCCCTTGATCGCCCACTCCGCTCAACAGTCTCAGAGCGCCGTCCCGCTCCAGCCGCAACTCGAAACTCGACTCGCCATGGCCCACGTGGCGGTCGCCGAACGCGACTCCGCGTCCGGACACCCGCCCGGCCGCGCGCTCGCGGGCGCCGCCCCACCCGGAGATCTCCGCCACCCGGCGCAGCACGTCCACGGCGCGCGCGTCCCGCAGCGATTCGCCGGTGCTTCTCGTGTCTCCGTCCTTGAGGGCGTTGCGCAGGCGGAACTCCAGCGGGTCCATTCCCAGCTCGCGGGCCATCATGTCCATGTGGTTTTCCACGGCGAACAGGGTCTGGGTCTCGCCCGGAGCGCGGAAGTAGCCGCCCGGCACCTGGTTCGTGTAGACGCAGTAACCCTCCAGGAGCGTGTGCGGGATGTTGTACGAGCCCGCCACCATGTAGGCGCCGCTCATGGAGCCTTGCGGGTTCGGCTTGTAGGCGCCGTACGCCCCGCCGTTGTAGTACGTCTTGCCTTCCCAGGCGCGCAGCGTGCCGTCCTTCATGACGCCGGTGCGCAGCCGGATCACCGCCGGGTGGCGCGGACTCGCGGCCATCAGCTCTTCCGTGTAGCTCTTCACGAACTTCACGGGCTTCCCCGTGGCCCGCGACAGGTAGTACGCGGCCGGCACGTGGGTCAGGAAGTCCTTGGCGCCGAAGGACCCTCCCATGTTGCTGGGGTGGATGGTGATGTCGTCTTCGGGAAGCTCCAGGTACGCGGCCAGGACGCGGCGCAGCTTGAACATCGCCTGGTTCGCGACCCATACGGCGACGCGTCCGGCCGAGTCCGTTTCCACCGTGCAGGCGTAGGGCTCGATGTAGCCCTGGTGCACGAGCTGGGTGCGGAACGTGTTCTCGAAGATGTGATCGGCCTCGGCGAAGCCCCGCGCGATGTCTCCCTTCGCGCCGCGCACCAGGGTCTGTACGTTGCGCAGGTCCGGCGCCTTGGTGGGAGGCCCCTCGTAGCCGGCGTAGTCGGGATGCAGCAGCGGCGCGTCCGGCGCGATGGCTTCCAGGGGATCGTAGACCGTGGGCAGCGGTTCGTACTCCACGTCGATGAGGCCGACGGCTTCTTCCGCCACGTCCCGGTCCACGGCGGCCACGGCCGCGATCTCCTCGCCCACGTAA
>CAZFIU010000001.1:0-14696 GCA_964519455.1 uncultured Syntrophobacterales bacterium | reverse complement strand
GCCCCCACCAGCTTGGGGTTCATGTCCGCGGCGGTGATCACCGCCTTGACCCCGGGCAGCCGCCGCGCCTTCTCCACGTCCACCCTCAGGATGCGGGCGTGGGGAATCGGGCTCCGCAGGACCCTGCCCCACAGGGTGCCGGGCCGGACCACGTCGGCCGCGTACCGGCACTGCCCGCTGACCTTGGCGGCCGCTTCAACACGTGGAAGCGGCTGTCCGATGATCGTTCCTGCCATGGATGATTTCTCCCGATCGCGGCCTGCCTTGGCGTCCCTTGCCGGCGTCCGTCCCCAAGGGGGTTACGAGGACCCGTCCGACTCCTCCTGGTGGATCCCCAGGCTCTTGAGCAGCGGCTCGTCGGTGTACGAAATAAGGATCGCGTCTTCCCTGGAAGCGGCGTTGACGTGCTCGTGCCAGTGCCATCCGGGTATGACGAAGATGTCGCCGGCGCTCCACTCAAGGCGTTGGTCTTCCACCACGGTGTGGCCGGAGCCGCGGAACACGTAGAAGATGCCCACGGAACTGTGGCGATGCCGGCTGGTATGGACCCCGCCCCGCAGCCGCTGGGCGTAGCAGGCGATGGTGGGCATCACCGGCCCGCCGGTGTGGGGGTTGAAATACTCCAGCCGGAGGTCGTCGAACTCACTCGCCTCGGGGGCCGGCATCTCGTTCAGCGCCTGGACCATGTCCCGCCAGGGATACTTCGTGAGCGGCGAATAGGTCTTGTCCCAGGAGTAGCCCGCCGGCCGCATCCCCGCCACGCGAAAGCGGCGCACCGACGCCTCGTGAAGCTCCTGCTGGGGCTGCTGGGTCTGCCCGGGATAGCGTTCGAAGAAGACCGTATCCATGGCCTGGATCAAGGGGGCGTCCAGGCCGTCGAGCCACAGCGCGGGCTTGTCGCCCTCGTTGCCGTGATCGTGGTAGGTCCACGCGGGGGTCAGGATCACGTCGCCCGGCTCCATCCAGCAGCGCTCGCCGTCCGTGCAGGTGTAGGCCCGTTCCGACTCCAGGATGACGCGCAGCGCGGCCGGCGTGTGGTGGTGCGCCACCGCCACTTCCCCGGGGAGGATAAGCTGGACGGCGCCCACGAGATTGGGGGTGGTGGCGAAGATTCCCTCCTTCTCCAGCCCTGGGTTCATCAGCCCGAGGACCCGGCGCTCGATGTCCTCGGTGCTGACCACGTCCGCCGCCCGCATCATCTCGGCCCGCAACATGGACCATTTCCACAGGTGCGGCACCGCGCGTCCGTGGGTGGGGCGGCGCCTCTGCCGCCACAGCGGAGCGAGATGCTGACGCTTGACGTCTTCGTAGAAGTCGGACCCCTGACTCTCTCGTTCGCCGGACGGTTCCGTCTTGCTCATCGCGTCCTCCAGAGGCCGGAAGGCCGGCATCAGAGGGAAGCCGAGGCGGCCGCCTCGGCCACCGGCATGTGCCGCTTCAGGTTGGGCATCACTTCCCTGGCCATCAGCTCGATGCTCGCCCGCGCCTGGCTCAGCCTCATCTTGCCGAACACCGGGCGCATCATGATCTTGTCGATGCCGAGCAAGTCGCACTGGGAGATGATCCGCTCGGTGACGTAGTCGGGGTCTCCCACGATGGAGATTCCCGACTCCTGGTAGTCCTCGAAGGACCAGTCGCGGATCTCCATCACGCCCACGTGCTCGCCCTTCTTGTAGCCCGTGGAGCGTGGGGTGAAGTAACCGTCCTGGACGTTGCGCTGGTACTTGGCGGGGGCGCCGCCGAACTCCACCGCCGGCCCGCCGATCAACTCGTCCGCGGCTTCCTCGCGCGCCTGCTCGTTGGTGGGGGCGACGTAGATGTCGCGCGAGACCACGCAGTCCTCGGGTCCCGGCGTCCAGCCGCAGTGCTCCCGCGCGTAGCGCCGGTAGTAGTCGAAGCTCTCCTTGATCTGTTCCGCCGGCGACCACG
Source organism: uncultured Syntrophobacterales bacterium (assembly GCA_964519455.1). Classification (GTDB taxonomy): domain Bacteria; phylum Desulfobacterota; class Binatia; order UBA9968; family JAJDTQ01; genus JAJDTQ01. Next base: position 12,767 of record CAZFIU010000001.1, on the reverse strand, counting down.
AAGCGGCCAGGCGCACGCGGTTGGCCGCGGCCCACTCGATGCTCTCCGCGCTGAACGACGCGATCCACATCTCCGGGTGGGGCTTCTGCACGGGCCGCGGAAGCATCGCGATGTAGTCGAGGTCCCAGTACCGGCCGTGATGCTCGAAGGGCTCGTCCGCCTGCCATGCCCGGAGTATCAGCTCCCAACCCTCCTGGAAGCGCTCCCTGGACTCCTTGGAGGGGATGTTGAACGCCCAGAAGTCGCCGCCCCGGGTCATGCCCACGACGAGACGGCCGTGGCTCATGTTGTCGAGCATCGCCAACTCCTCGCCCAGTCGTATCGGGTGGTGCAGCGGCAGGCAGTTGCCCATGAGGCCGATCTTGACTTCCTTCGTCAGAATGGTGGCCGCGGCGGCGAACAGGTTGGGCGAGGGGGAAAGGCCGTTGGCGGCCCGGCTGTGATGCTCGGGGAAGAACACCCCGTCGAAGCCGTACTCCTCGGCGCGGGGGATGAAGTCGATGACCTCGTCGTAGATCTCCTGGCCGAGCGTCTCGTCGTAATCGGAGCCCGCCATCAGGTAGGCGCCGGTCTTTCGCTTGGGATACCCGACACGCAGGAAAAGCCAAACCTTCATGGTGTTCTCTCCTTCCACGCCCAAGTGCGTCAGTTGAACGGGAATACCTCGGCCATGGACGGCCGGCGCGGCAGCAGCCCGTCAGCGGACAGATAGTCCATGCACGCCTCCACCGTGCGCGCGTGCAACGGGGTCGCGCGGCACCGGTTGGGGTCGGCCCCCAGCAATTCCAGCTCACGCTGGCAGGAATCCCGTTCGTCCGGGCTCATGTAGCGGGTGGCCTCGCGGGCGGCCCGGTCGAAGGCGTCCACGACGGCCTCGCACAAGCCCCGGTTCGCTTCGGCGACCTCGCGCCGAAGTCCCAGGAAGTGATAGAGGGGATAGATCTCCGTTCGCTTGAACCACGAGACGTGGGCCGGGGCGTCGCCGATGGGGAAGCAGAGGTCCGGGCTGTTGGCCACCATCGCCTCCAGGTCGCCGTAGGGGTCCGGGCTCTTGCCCGCGCCCGCCGCCGCCACCCAGTTGTACCAGTGCCCGCCGGCACCCCCGGGGTAGATCACCGCGTCCAGGTCACCGGAACCGAGCCGGGGCAGCAGCTCCGAGGACTTGAACCGGCCCCGCTCCGACAGGTAGGACCACTCGCCGCCCATGGCCCCGTCGCTCTCGATGGGCTCCGCCGCCACCCAGCGCACGTCCTTGCGCTCGACACCGAAGTCGTCCGCCAGCAAGCCCCTGAGAAACACGCTGGTGGCTCCGAGCACCCGCCCCATGCCGACCCGGCGGCCGCGCAGGTCGCCCGGCGTCAGCCCGGCCCGCATGACGAGCTTCCGATGGATCATCCCCCGCGTCACGAACACCGGGAGAGCCACCAGGGTCTCTTCCTGCCCCTTGGAAAGCCGGACGAGGAAGTCGGGGATGACCTGCTCGGTGCCGGCGTACCGTTCCTCCACCTCGCCGCGCAACCGCCTGGAGGTCCGCGCGTCGAACACCGCGGGCTCCCACTCGACGGGGAAACCGTCCACCTTGACGCTCCCGTCCAGCAACGCTCGGGTCCAGCAAACATCGGGTATCTGAAGGAGAAGAGAAGACATGGAGACCGTCTAGCTTTCCTTCGCCTGGTAGATCTGGATCACGTTGCCTTCGAGGTCCGCGATGAAGGCGATCCACCCGTGCGAGACCTCCTGCACGTCGTGAACGATGGAGACCCTCCGTTCCCGGTAGGTCTCGATCAGCTCCGTGATGCCCTCGGCCACCTGGAAACTGGGGACGCACCCCACCCGGCCGCGCGGCTCGCGCGCCGCACGGCCGCCTTCGTGCAGGACCAACGGCGGCCCCGAGGTGGAAAACTCATGGTTCACGCCCGCCACCCCTCCGGTGCGGACGAAACCCAGCACGTCGCGGTAGTAGTCGGCGGCGGCCTCCAGGTCTTCGACGTAGACCAGGATGCGGCGCGCGGTGAAGCGTGCGGCCTCATCCATCCCGCCCCCTCGCCTTCGCGTCCGCGGCGGCGCCATGCTCCGCGTGCGGCGAACCGGCGCCCGGCGTCTCCGGCCCGCGTCCCAAGGGCTCGAAGAAGTAGCGCTGCAACAGGCTTCGTCCCAGGTCGATGATGTCGACGCGCAACTGTTCCGCGGTGGCCTCGTCCTTGGAGCGAAACGCCATGCAGATGCCGCGATACGCTTCGGCCACGTGGCCCATGTAGCCGGGCACCGAGACGTGAAACGACCGGTAGCGCGCACAGGGGAAGCCCATCGTCTCGATCAGGCGTGCCAGTCGGGGCGAAAGCGACTTGCTGGCGATGAACCGCTCGACGCGGCTTCGGACCGCCAGGAAACCGGGACGGTCATCCTCCGCCGCCGCCGCGCCCAGCCCTGCCACCAGCGTTTCCAACTCGGTGACGTCTTCCCCGGTCATCTTCTGGCAAGCCAGCTTGACGGCCAGTCCCATGAGGTGCCCGTGGATGAGGTAGAGCTCGTCCGCGTCTTCCGGGGTCACGTCCGCCACGAAAGTGCCGCGTCCCTGCCGGTAGACCACGAGACCGTCCCGCTCGAGGATGCGCAGCGCCTCCCGGACGGGCGAGCGGCTGATGCCCAGCTTCGCGGCGACCTCCGGCTCGCGGATGCTCTGGTTGGGCCGCAGGCGGTCCGCCAGGATCTCCCCGGTGAGGTGGTCCAGGGCCTTTTGCACGAGGTTGTTTCGGGAGCTTGACAGAGCAGACGCCTTTCCCTAGTCTACAATCCCTGGTCTACAGGATTGTCGACAAAACAGTATACAGTTGCAGCAAGGCTGTCAAGGGAGGTTTTCCATGCAGGTCATCGATGGCGACGGTCACGTGAACGAGCTGGCCCGGAACGAGGAGCTGGTGAAGTACATGCCCAAGGGTTGCCGGGCGTGGCAGACCTTCCCGGTGCTCGACCACCTCCACTTCCACTACCTGAAGCCCTCCTTCGGGCAGAAGGAGTTCGGCAATCCCGGTCCGAAGGAGTGGCTGGAGTTCCTGGAGCAGACGGGGATCGACTGGTCGGTGCTCTATCCCACCTGGGGTCTTGCCATGGGCCGGCTCGTCTCGATGGAGTGGGCCATCGCCGCCTGCCGCGCCTACAACAACTGGCTCTACGACACCTTCCTCAACCACAGCCCGAAGCTCAAGGGGGTGGCGCTGATTCCGATCCAGGACGTGGACGCCGCGGTGGAGGAGCTGCGCCGCGCCGTCACGCAGCAGGGAATGACCGGAGCCATGCTGCCCTCCAACGGAGAGGGCTTGCAGAACCACCTCGGAGCGAAGCTCTACTGGCCCATCTACGAGGAGGCGGAGAAGCTCAACTGCTCTCTGGCGGTGCACGTGGGCGCCCTGCACCACCTGGGCATGGACACCTTCAGCACCTACTACCCGGTCCACGCCATCGGGCATCCCATGGGCATCATGATCCAGGCCGCCGCCATGGTCTCCCACGGGGTCTTCGAGCGGTTTCCCGGGCTCCGCGTCGGCTTTCTCGAAGGAGGATCCACCTGGGTGCCGTTCTTCCTGGACCGGCTCGACCGTTCCCATCACGAAGGCCACATGCAAGTGGACCTGGACGGCGAAATCCTCGGCGGCCCCAAGCTCGGCGAGAAGGCCAGCGACTACTTCCGCACGCAGATGCGGGACGGCAGGATCTTCATCGGCTTCGACGTGGACGACGGCGGCCTCGGGTTCGCCGTGCAGAACGCCGGCAGGGACGGCTTTCTCTTCGGCAGCGACTTCCCGCACGAAGTCTTCGACGCCGCGAAGTGCCGCCACGAGATCGACGAGCTGCTCGCGCGCGAGGACTTGTCCGAAGAAGACAAGGAAGCCGTTCTGAGCGGGAACGCCAAGAGGCTTTACCAGGAGCCGGAGGTCTGAAGCCCTCCTAACCTTCAACCCTGTTCCAAACCGCCTGCCAAGCGGCGAACTCGGAGGGCCTGATCCAATAGCGTGCGAAGTTGCCCTCGTGCAGGCCCATGAGCTCTCTTTCGACGATCTCACGGAACCGCTCGCGGTTCTGCTGATCCACGTGCTCCAATGTCCAGTTGTTGATGTGGGAGTTGGCTTGGTCCTGGTCCATGGCAGCGCGGACAACCGTTCCGACGATCTCGCGCAGTTCCTCCCGGTACCGCAAGCGGAACGGGTCCGGCTCCCCCAGCGACTGCCGCACCGCGGCGTAACGGGCCGCCGAGCGCTCGCAAGCCAACAGGAACACGTCGCGAAGCAATTCGGTTCGGTTCAACTCGTACACACCGAGTAAGGCTTCCGTATAAATCTCCCGCGGCACGTCGATAAACGACAGCGGCGACAGGTTTTCCTTGAGCAGGGGAATGTTTGCGGCGAGCCGGGACACCCGTTTGTTGACGTCGTCGAACGGCTGGAGATAGGGGAGTTGCACGAGCACGAAGAAGGATTGCTCGAACGGATCGGTGATCGCCGACGCAGTGTCCAGGACTTGCTCAAAACACTCTTCGATCAACTGAGGCACTTCAAGGGGATGAAAGACCGAACCGCCGATACCGACTGGGCCTTGCCGAAGCCGGCCGACAGCATCCGGATCGCTCAACAGGTTGTTCGCCAACAATCCGTGCAGGTTGAGAATGGTGTGACGATTGAAACCGATCTCCTCCGCCCCTTCGACTAGGAACTCTATGGCGTCCTTGTGGTTGAGGATCATTTGCGTTTCGACTTGTTCCTTCCCTTCCGCCGCCCTGCCCCGCTCGATGAGACGCTTGGTCTCAAGCAGTGAATAGGTATTGCCCTCAAGGCGGCTTGAGTTCCAGGAGAGGTCGATCAACAGCCTGTCCAGAATCTTCCTGGCGTAGGTGCCCGCGGCCCGCTCGGCATGGTTCGGTGTGCCGATTTGCCGGAGGTGTTCTCGCTCCGCCTGCGAGAGATAGGACGTCTGGTTGGGCCGGTAGGAGTCGAGGAAACCCCTCTCGTAGCCGACAGGATGACGCGCCAACAACGGCCGTCGGACAAGGCTCCGAATTTCAACGCCGGGATCAGATAGCGGCGGCACGACCTCGACTCTCGCAGTGGCCGTAGGTGAACCCGCCACGATCTGTGCCGATATTGGAACACTACGCGGCACACGGTAGCGCGCCCAACGACCCGAACTGTCCATGACAAGACGACCACTGTCGACAAGGGTCTTAAGGCGGGACTGCAGGGTTCGGCGTGACGGCGCGAACCTCAGCGCCTCGTGAATCTGTGAGGCGGTCATGCCTTCCGGATGGCGCTGTACAACCTCCTCCATCGCTTTCAAATCGGCTTCAAAATCCCGTTTGGCCACAGTGATACCCCTACTCGCGCATACGATCCTACGCGCAAGATAAGCGCTTCTATGCGCAGAAATCGATGCTATGCGCAAGTAATTTCGCGTATAGCGGCTGATTTCGGCGCGTAGAGGACTTGATTTAGGCGTTTCGCCAAAGGGCTGGGGCAGGCTGCTGCCGGTAGGCGATCTCGAACGAGGCGTCGATCATCCACCGCTTGAAGTTCTCGTTGTCCATGAACTGAATCGCCCGGGTTTCCCACCTACGCGCTGTAGGAGTGATATGCTCGCTCAAGCCTCTTGAAGGTGTCCTCGGTAATGCCCATCCTGAGCTTCTTCAGCCGCTTCTCCATTTCTTCCAGGTACAGCTTCCTGCGGAACATCTCGGCTATCTCCCTGAGCCTGGAGTATAGGCGCTCGCTTTCCGCTGCTGGTCGCTTGGCAGATGCTGCCTTATGCTTCGCCCGCAGGTTCTTCGCCCGCTTGTCCAACTCCTGATACACGGGATCGGCCTTGACCCTCGACCATCCGCGAGTGCGGCCAAACTTTAACATGTAGTCGCTTCTTTGCTTCTCTGCCTCATGCCACTCTTCCATGATCCCTGATGCCTTGTCGGATGCTCGCTTCGCCCTTTGCTCCGCTGCTTCCCACTTCCGCCCAAGCGTTGTCTTTTTTACTGCGTCCCAGGCCCTCTTGTGCGCCCATTCATAGACCTCCCTGCTCATATCCTGTATCTGGATTTCCACCTCCATGCTCTCGACCAATGGGTCGCTGAGCACAGGGGCAGGGAGTAGCAGCACAGCCGATATGAGGATGAACCCGCGGATCATGAGACACCTCCGAATAGTCTGAGTCAGGCCACCAGGCTCGCCCCTAGGAAACTGTTCACCGAGCAGCTATCTCCCGCTTCACGTCGGCAAACGTGGCCTCTTCGAGATCAAGACGGTCTCGAATGATCCGTTCGATCCAGACGTCCACGCTCTTCTCCCGGTGGAGGCGAGCGAAAAACCCCGCTCGCGTGGCTACCGGCGCAGACAATAGGACGCTGGTGGGCTTGGCTTTCCGGGCTCGGACCGCTTTTTCCCAAGCCGCGTCGTCGTCGGCCTCGGCAACGACGGCGTCGTCGATTTCTCTCTCCGTTAGAAGTGTCGTATTCTTTTTCATAGTAGCCACGTCAGACCAAGCGGTGACGGAGGGGGCGAGATTCGAACTCGCGGTCCACTGTTTAGGCGGACGCCGATTTTCAAGACCGGTGCCTCAAATCGCTCGGCCACCCCTCCGTGTTCGGAAGACCCGGCGCGCTCCAGTGTCACGAGCGCTAATCGGGATTTTGCCACTTGGTGAAGGGATTTGCCACAAGGTTGGCGTTGTAGAAACGGGGGTCGTGGGTGACTTCCTCGCCTACCCACAGGGGTTTGGTGAACGGGCGGTCTTCGCGGTCGAGCTCGACCTCGGCGACCACAAGGCCCTGGTTTTCGCCGAGGAACTCGTCGATTTCCCAGACGAGGCCGTCATGCTCCAGGCGGCGGCGGACCTTCTCGATCAGCGGCGGCTCGCAGAGCCGCAACAGCTCGTCCGCTTCCTCGGACGGTATGTCGTACTCGTACTCGGAACGGGTGGCACCGCGGGTGATTCCCTTGACGGCGAGAGTGGCCCTGTCACCCTCGATGCGGACGCGGACCGTGCGCTCGGGGTGGGTGCTCAGGTAGCCCTGGCGCATGACGACGCCTTCGGCTTTGCGCCATTCGTCTCCGGTGACCAGGAACTTGCGCTCGATCTCAAGCGCCATGGGATCCTCGGTTGTCGCGCCAGCCTTGGTGCGAGGTGGGTACTCAGTTCGTACTCGTCACAGTTTGGAGTCAGGTGAGACCACCACTACTGAGTAACCGGCGGTTTTTCGGTCTTTACCACGAATGGAATCTGAACGACTACGTGGTCGTCAACCGACACGTCAACCGAGTATAGGCCCTCGCGGGGGATCTTTACATTCTCGAAAACGAAGTTCACGTCTGCGATGTACTGCTGGTAACCGTCGGTTTGATTGTTCGCTTCAATCGGCCCCTGAAAGCCCACCCCGAAGTCACCCTCGTGCGAACGCGCTTCCAGTTTAAGTGTGCGACGACCCTGACTATGGAAGCCTAGTCGTACGAAGACCGTGAACTTCGGCAAAGGCTGCTGATAGTTGGAGACATTGAAGTCCGTAAAAAGCCCCATCAGGCTTAGTTTCCCATTGACTTCTTGTCTCACATCATCGCACAGGACGGCGACGTGCACCTCTGGCGGTTTTGACGGCATACTTCTCCTAGGCAACAGCACCCATGGTCTTTGCCGTCCGTTCCAAGTTCGAGTGGGAGCTTGGCACAGAATGCGAGGCCAAAGGTTGACCACTTCCAGAAGTCAGCAGTTGACCGCCCGAATCTGTGGTTTGTGCTAGTTGCCAAGGAGGTTGAAGGGGTGTTGGGAGAGGCAGGCTGTCTTGTGTCAAAACCTCTAGCCAAGCGCAGACGGCGACTTGGATCTCTTCAAGCGCTTCCGCTGGCGTATCTCCGTAGGCTGAAAGGTCGGACATCTCGACACACTTCGCCTCAAAGCCCTCCGAATCCTCGCATGTCTTCCAAGTGTAGGAATATGGCGGCAATTCATGAATGTCCATCGTAATCACCCCTCTTACTCAATTAAACCCATGTGCCTCGCCCGTTTCAATACCTCTTTGACTTGTTCCTGCTTCGCTTTGCCGTTCTTCAAACGCTGCAAATTAAGCGGGCGCGGGAAAGCATCTCTAAAGGCCTGCGCCTGCGGATGGATAAAGATACGGTGACTCCCCTTCTTATTTCGTTCTTCCCATCCAAGTTGTTCCGCCAGCTTACACAGGTCTTCGAACGGGACATTGGCCGGGGCATTCTCCGCCCTTTCCACAAGTTTTTCGTCCACCGCCACGACTGTAAACCCAACCGCCGAACCCCCTGAGTTCTTGCCCCCTTCTCTACTACCTATAGTTGATGTGTAGCAAACCCCTTACCTACCGTCTCACCACAGATCCCGGGCCTTGTCATGTGCTGGTACTGAACGGAAGGCGGGGGAAAATTCGAACTCGCGGACGCCGATTTTCAAGACTGGTGCCTTAAACCGCTCGGCCGCGGGTGATTCCCTTGATGGCGAGGGTGGCCTTGTCGCCCTCGATGCGGACGCGGACCGTCCGCTCGGGCTGGGTGCTGAGGTAACCCTGCCGCAAGACGACGCCTTCGGCCTTGCGCCACTCGTCACCGCTGACCAGGAACTTGCGCTCGACCTCCAGCGCCGTGGGGGTCCTCGCTGGCGCGGCCTACTTCATCCGGTGCAGCACGTTCTCCGCCAGGGCCTGGATGTATTCCTTCCGGCCGGAGAGGTCCTTGGGCATGTTGAGGAGGGTCATGCCCACGTACTCGACGCCGTCCGCGGCCAGCCGGCCGAGGTCCTGCAGGCAGTCGTCGCCATCGCCGGACACGGCCCAGGCGCTGACCTCGGAGTCGGAGGCGATGTTGATCTTCACCATGGTGTCTTCCTGCATGTTCCAGCTGCTGTACATCTTGTAGGAAGACGCCGCGGACTCCCGCGCCTCGGCGATGGCGGTCTCCTTGTCCTTGGCCAGGGCCACGCCCCGGGAAATGGTGATGTGGCCGGCGTCCTGGCCGGTGAGGCTGCGCTCGTCGCGGTAGATGGAGATGAGATGGGCGACGTCATCGAAGCCCACCTGGGGCGCCAGGTAGGCGGCGTCGGCGATGCGGGCGGAGCGGCGCACCGCGCCTTCGCTCTGGCAGGCAATCCAGATGGGCGGATGGGGCTTCTGGATGGGCGTGAAACCCATCTTGGCGCCGTGCACGGTCCAGTACTTGCCTTCGTGGTCGATCTCCTCGCCGGTCCACAGCTTCTTCATCACCTCGATGGACTCGCTCATGCGTGAGACCCGCTGCTTGCGGTTGGAGCCGATGGCCTCGAGCTCGGTGTCGCGGTAGCCGAGGCCGACGCCCAGGACGAAGCGGCCCTTGGCGATGTGGTCCAGGGTGGCCACGTCTTCCGCCACCTGGAGCGGGTTGTGGAGCGGCAGCAGCACTATGCCGGTCTGGAGCCGCATCTCGCCGACTTCGGGCGCGAGCCGCGCCAGCATCGGGAAGGGCTGCGGCCAGATGGTGGGGTGCGACACCCAGTGCTGGGGCATGGTGATGGCGGCGAAGCCGCAGTCGCGGGCGACGTGGCAGATCTCGACGGCGTCGTCGATCTGCTCGTGCAGCGGGCGCGTCGGGTTGGTGAAGAAAGAACGGAAATAGATGCCAAGTTCCACTGGAGTCCTCCTGCAAGTTGACTCTACTTCATGGCAAGCGAGGTGCGGGGTTGTCAAACTGGAGGTCCCCACGCGACCTCGGTTGGATTCCCGCTTCCCAGGCTGTGGCAAGACTCCGCTCGGATGAGAACCTCCGCTCGGATGAGAACTGCCACCAACACCCCGATACGTCATTCCCGCGGAAGCGGGAATGACGTATCGGGGTGGGGCCTGGGGTAATCGGGCCACCACACAACCACCCCTGGATTCCCGCTTCCGCGGGAATGACTTATCGGAGGGCCGGGAGTGATGAAGACGGACATCTGTAACTGGCTGAATTCACGGTACAAGACTCTATTTTCATATCAATGACGATTAGTGGGGCATCTGCCTCACGACTTTTGCCACAGCTTGTTTCGCGGAAACGGCGGACGGGGGCGGGAGTGGCGGAGGGGCGATGCCGACTGACGCGGACGGGCGCGGTGTTGGCATTGACAGAAACCGGTGCGTCCACTAACACGTTACGTCATGGCTTCTTCATCCACCGGAAGCGGTTCGGGAGGGGTTCCCGAGGTTGACGTGCTCATCGCGGGCGGGGGGAACGCGGCGATGTGCGCGGCCATCATGGCGCGACATGGCGGCGCCAGCGTGCTGGTGCTGGAGGCGGCGCCGAAGGCGTTTCGGGGCGGCAACAGCCGGCACACGCGCAACCTTCGCTACATGCACGAGGGCGAGGATGGGTTCCTCACGGGGACGTATCCGGAGGACGAGTTCTACGAGGACCTGCTGCGCGTGACCGGCGGCGACACCAACGAGGAGTTGGCGCGCTACTGCATCCGCCAGTCCCAGGACGCGGGCGAATGGATGTCTGCCCACGGGATCAAGTGGCAGCCGTCGTTGCGCGGCACGCTGCAGCTTTCGCGCACCAACGCCTTCTTCCTCGGCGGCGGCAAGGCGCTGATGAACGCCTACTACGATACCGCCGAGAAGATGGGCATCCGGGCGGAGTACGAGACCGAGGTGCGGGACCTGAACATCGAGGACGGGGTGTTCCGCTCCGCGGTGGTGGAGCACAACGGCCAGACGCGGGAGGTGGCGGCCAAGGCCTTCATCGGCGCCTCCGGCGGCTTCGAGGCCAACGTGCCGTGGCTCAAGGAATACTGGGGCGACGCGGCGGACAACTTCATCATCCGCGGCACGCCCTACAACAAGGGCCGGGTGTTGCGGCAGTTGTTCGACGCGGGGGCGAAGCCGGCGGGTCGGGCCAAGGGCTTCCACGCCATCGCCCTGGACGGGCGCGCGCCCAAGTTCGACGGCGGCATCGTGACTCGGCTCGACTGCGTCCCCTTCGGCGTCGTGCTCAACAAGAACGCGGAGCGATTCTACGACGAGGGCGAGGACTTCTGGCCCAAGCGCTACGCCATCTGGGGCACCCTGATTGCCGGCCAGCCGGAGCAGGAGGCCTACTGCATCGTGGATGCCAAGTCCATCGACCTGTTCCTGCCGTCGGTCTTTCCGCCTTTCCAGGCGGACTCGGTGCGGCAACTGGCCGCGTCGCTGGACTTGAACCCGGCCAAGGCGGAGGAGACGGTCAACGCGTTCAACGCCACGGTCAAGGCCGGCACCTTCGACCCCACGATCCTGGACGACTGCTCCACCGAGGGCATGGACCCGCCCAAGAGCCACTGGGCGCGGCCCATCGACACCCCGCCGTTCTACGGCTACCCGCTGCGGCCGGGGATCACGTTCACCTACATGGGCGTCGCCGTGAACAAGGAATGCCAGGTGCTGTTCGGCGAGGACACACCGTCGCCCAACATCTTCGCGGCCGGGGAGATGATGTCCGGCAACATCCTCGGCAAGGGGTATCTGGCGGGATTCGGCATGACCATCGGTACGGTGTTCGGCCGCATCGCAGGAAGGGAGGCCGCGCGTGCCGTCGTCTGAGCATCTCAAGGAAGCCGACCGGGTCATGACCATCTGCAACGCCTGCCGCTACTGCGCGGGCTTCTGCGCGGTGTTCCCGGCCATGGAGCGGCGCCGCACCTTCGACACCAAGGACCTGGTCTACATGTCCAACCTGTGCTTCGAGTGTCGCGCCTGCTACTACGCCTGCCAGTACGCGCCGCCCCACGAGTTCGCGGTGAACGTGCCCCAGGCGCTGTCGCGGCTGCGCGCCGACACATACGAGGACTACGCCTGGCCCCGGGTGCTGAAGGGCTTCTACAAGAACAACGCCTTCCTGGTGGGACTCGTCACCACGGTGTGCATCGTCCTGGCCTTCGTGCTGACCCTGGCGTTCCAGGGCAGCGACACGCTCTTCTCCGCCCACCAGGGCGAGGGCGCGTTCTTCGCGGTGATCCCCTACGGCGCCATGGTGTTCCCGGCCATGGTGATGTTCTTCTACGCGATCTTCGCGCTGCTGGCGGGGTTCGTGAGCTTCTGGCGGCGCACCCGCGGCAGCATCTCGGACCTGATCGACGTGCCCGCCTTCGCCCGCGCCGTCAAGGAGGCGTTCGGCCTGCAGTACATGAAGGGCGGCGGCGACGGCTGCAACTACCCCGACGAGAAGTTCTCCAAGAGCCGCATGTGGCACCACCACCTGGTGTTCTACGGCTTCGCGCTGGACTTCTGCGCCACCAGCATCGCGGCCTTCTACCACAACATACTCCACTGGCATTCGCCCTACCCCTACCTGAGCCTGCCGGTGGTGTTCGGCACCGTGGGCGGGGTGATGATGTGCATCGGCACGGTGGGGCTGCTTTACCTCAAGTCCAAGAGCGACCTGGACCCGGCCGAGGAGAAGATGCTCACCCTGGACCGGACTTTCCTCTGGATGCTGTTCCTGACGAGCTTCACGGGACTGCTGCTGCTGGTGTTCCGGGAGACCGCGATGATGGGGACGCTGCTGGTGATCCACCTGGGGGTGGTGGCCGGGCTGTTCCTGACGATCCCCTACAGCAAGTTCGCCCACGCGGTGTACCGCTACGCGGCGCTGGTGCAGAACGCCATCGAGGTGCGGGAAGACGAGAGCAAGGTCGTGCTGGGGTAGCCGCGCCGGCCATCCACCGTCATTCCGGCGTCTCTCATCGTTATTCTCATCGTCATTTCCGGCCCTCCAATACGTCATTCC